>NZ_CP025430.1:2400000-3020000 GCF_002847445.1 Paracoccus zhejiangensis
AAATCACCGCTGGAGAGGACCTCATCGACTGCCGCTTCGCCCAGAAGCTCGTCGGCCATCTCGATCAGCTCGCTGAAGACCATACCCTTCACGCCATCCACCCTTCCTGCAAGGCATGGCGACGGTCATAAGGCAGAGAGCTTAATTTGCGGTGAAGCCCGCCGGGACGGGGGGCGCGGCGGGATCAGCCCGCCTGCTGCAGATCGGCGGTCAGTGCGGCAATGTCGCCATTGCGCCGGGCCAGCATGGCGCCGATCTCGCTGCGTTCCGTCGCCAGCATGTTCACACCCTCGATGATGATGTTGAAGAACTTGCTTTGCCCCGACTTGTCCGAGACATGCCATTCCACCTGCATCGGCGAGCGGCCGTTCAGGTAGGCGACCGAGGTGACGGCGAAGAAGCTTTTCAGCGGTCGCGCACCGGTCACCTCGATCTTCGAGCCGATGAACTCGCGGAAGCGCTTGCCGTATTTGCGGCCGACATAGCCCTGGAAGGCTTGCTGGTAGGCGGCGAACTCAGCCCCGCCGACCTGGCGCGCCGCCGGGCCGAGGGCCGAGCGGGCGATGATCCCGACATCGGCATATCGGGCGAAGATGGTCTCGAACTGGCGATACATCTGCGCCGGGGCCTGGCCGGAATTGATCACCGAATAGACTTCGCCAAGCGCCGTCTCGATCAGCGCGCGGGACTGGTCGGTGTTCAGCGCCAGCGCACCCACGGGCCGCAGCGCCAGCAGGACGGCAGCGGCACCCGACAGGGCAAGAAAGCCCCGCCTAGTCTTCATAGGGGTCGATGGCGAAGGCATCGGTTGCGGCAGCGGCGGCAGGTTCGGTTTCATACGGATCAATGACATAGGGATCTTCCGATGCCCCCCCTTGTGACAATTCGTGGCGCCGATGCATGAGATAGATCAGCCGCAATTGGCTGTAACTATCCGCACTTTCGTAAAGAACGCTATCCACCGTATCCCCGAAACGCGCCCGCTCACCGGCTTTTGAGGCGGCCCGGATCGCGAAGGTGCCCCAGTATTCATCCTCATCGAGCCAGAAATCCCAGGGATCGATGGCCAGATCGACGACCTTGCCGGTCGCGTCCCGCATGGTCGAGGGCCCGAGCACCGGCAGTTCAAGATAGGCGCCTTCCGGCACGCCCCAGACATGCAGCGTCTCGCCGAAATCGGTATCCACCTCGGTCAGCGCGAACTCGCGGCCCGCCGGATCGTGCAACCCGCCCAACCCCAGCGTGCTGTTGACGGCAAAGCGGGCGGTGTTCTTCAGCGCCGGACCGGGCCGGCCCTGCAGGATCTGGTTCAGCACCTTGCCGGGCAGCGACAGGTTGGCGCCGACATTGCCCAGAACATCCATCGCGCTGCCGTCCGCTTCGCCCGCAAGCTCGCCCGCAACCGCCTCATCCTTCTTGCCGCCGGTCAGTGGCCGGATCAGGGTCGTGTCGACGCCCTTGTTGAAGGCATGGACCCGACGGTTGGCCGCCTCGAACGGATCGTTCACCGCCTCGGGATCGGCGGGGGCCTGCGCCGCGCAACCCGCGATCAGCAGGGTGGCGGCCAGCAGGGTGGCGGCGCGTGGCAGGGCGCGGCATGCGTGCAAGTCGGTCCTCTCTGGCGGACGAATTTACCACCTTGTCCGAGGCGCGCCCCGCTGGCGAAACGGCCTGTTATAATCGTTTGAACTCGCATAGAACTGATCGGACGGCAGGGCAAGCGCGGGCAAACCTGGCCGGTGGAGGTCTGCCGATGGCGCAGGCCGCCAGCCGGGATGACCCGCAAGAGCGCAACAGACAAGACGGATGGCAGCATGGCAAGAGCGCCTGACAGTCAACGCGGCAGGGCCGAACTTCGCGCGGCGCGGGGCGAGGGATGGCAGTTGTTCATCATCGTGGGGCTGTTCTCGGCCGCGGTGAACATCCTGATGCTGACCGGCCCGCTGTTCATGCTGCAGGTCTATGACCGGGTGCTGGCCTCGCGTTCGGTCGAGACGCTGACGGCCCTGTTTGCGCTGGTGGTGTTCCTGTTCCTGCTGATGGGCGTGCTCGACATCGCGCGCAACCGGGTGATGGCGCGCGTCGCCGCCCGCTTCCTGAACCGGATGGAGCCGCGGGTCTTTACCGCCGCGCTGGCAGAAGGCGCCGGCTCGGGCAACGATGTGGCCGTGCGTGGCGGCATGCGCGATCTCGAGGCGGTTCATCGCTTCTTCGCCTCTCCGGTCCTGCTGGCACTGTTCGACCTGCCCTGGGCACCAGTCTTTCTCGCCGCCGTCTTCATCTTCCACCCGCTTCTGGGCGTGGTTGCCGTGGTCGGCGGCGGGATCGTGGTCATCGCCACACTGATGAATCAATGGCTCAGCCGCGCGCCCCTGCAACATTCGGCGGTCGCCCAGCAGCGGGCCGAGCGGATGTCGGATCTTTACCGCGACGAGGGCGAGCTGATCGGCTCGCTGGGGATGCGCGGCGCCGCCTTCGAACGCTGGCGCAAGGCCCGCAGCGAGGCGACCGAGCAGCAGATGCTGGGCACCGACCGAACCTCGACCTTCACGGTGTTTTCGCGGACCTTCCGGCTGTTCCTGCAAAGTGCCATGCTGGCCGCCGGCGCATGGCTGGTTCTGCGGCAGGAACTGACCCCGGGCGCGATGATCGCCAGTTCGATCCTGATGGGTCGGGCGTTGGCGCCGATCGACCAGGTGGTGGGCGGCTGGTCCGTGGTCCAGCGCGCACAGGATGGCTGGGCGCGGATCAGCGAGCTGTTGTCGCGCCGCCCGCCGCAGCCCGAGCGCACGCCCCTGCCCCGACCCAAGGCGCAACTGGACGTGCGGCAGCTTTCCGTGGTCCCGCCGGGCCAGGGTCAACCGACGCTGCGCGGCGTCAGCTTTTCGCTCGCCCCCGGTCAGGCGGTCGGCGTTATCGGCCCCTCGGGTGCCGGCAAGACCACGATGGCCCGTGCCATCATCGGCGGCTGGCCGATTGCCGCCGGCTCGATCCGCCTCGGCGGCGCGACGCTGGACCAGTATGATCCCGACGTGCTGGGCAGCCTGATCGGCTATCTGCCGCAGCAGGTGACGTTGTTCGATGGCACCATCGCCGAGAACATCGCCCGGATGAGCCCGAACCCCGATCCCCAGCGCGTCGTCGCCGCGGCCCAGGCCGCCGCCGCGCACCAGATGATCCTCGACCTGCCGCAGGGCTATGACACGGTGATCAGCCAGTCCGGCGGCCGGTTGTCGGGCGGCCAGATCCAGCGCATCGGCCTTGCCCGCGCGCTCTATCCGCAGCCGGTGCTGTTCGTGCTGGACGAGCCGAACTCGAATCTCGACAATCAGGGCTCCGAGGCGCTGAACCTTGCCATCCGCTCGATCAAGGCGCGCGGTGGCGCGGTGATCATCATGGCCCACCGGCCCGCCGCCATCGCCGAATGCGAATTGCTGCTGATGCTGGACCAGGGTCAGCGCCGCGCCTTCGGTCCGCGTGACGAGGTGCTGAAATCCATGGTCAAGAACGCCGAACAGATCCGCCAGTCGCAGGGCGCGGGCCAGAGCGGGGGCATCACATGAGCGGACAGGACCAGCCCAAGGGCCAGCCGATGGCCCGGATTCAGCCGATCAAGCAGCAGCAGGCCATTCCGGACGCCGAACTGGTCGATCCCGGCCCGCCGCCGCCTCCCCCGCCCGCGATCAAGGTCGGCGTCAGCAAGGCCGAGGCGGCCAAGCGCTGGCCGGTGCGCGGCGCGGTCTTTGTCGGGCTTCTGGGCATCTTCCTGCTGTTCGGCGGGTTCGGGGCCTGGGCGATGCTCACCCGCATCGCCGGCGCGGTGGTCGCCCCCGGCCAGGTCGAGGTCGAGCAACAACGCCAGGTCGTGCAGCACCCCGATGGCGGGGTGATCTCCGAGATTCTCGTCACCGAGGGCGAGACGGTCGAGGCCGGTCAACCGCTGATCCGTCTGGATGGAAACCTGCTGCAAACCGAGCTGACCATCGTCGAGGGCCAGTATTTCGAGATCCTCGCCCGCCGTGGCCGGCTGGAAGCCGAGCGGGCAGATGCCGCGACGATCGAGTTTCCGGCCGATCTGATGGACTCCGCCAAGACCGACCCGCAATTGGTCGAGCTGATGGAGGGGCAGCAGAGCCTGTTCGACGCCCGCCGCGACACCATCCAGCAATCGCTGGAACAGTTGTCCAAGCAGGAGGAACAGCTGACGCAGCAAATCGAAGGCATCGACGCGCAGTTCGTCGCCCTCGGCGCGCAGCGCGACCTGATCGCGCAAGAGCTGACCGACCAGCGCTCGCTGCTGGACAAGGGACTGGCACAGGCCTCGCGCGTGCTGGCCCTGGAACGCGAAGCGGCGCGGCTGGACGGTCAATTGGGCGAGATGCAGGCCATGCGTGCCCAGGCCGAGACCCGGCAGACCGAGATCGGCATCGAGAAGCTGCGGCTGAATGCCGAGCGCCGCGAGACCGCCGAGACCGAATTGCGCGATCTCGGCTATCGCGAACTGGAACTGGCCGAGCGCCGCCGAAGCCTCACCGAACAGGTCAGCCGGCTCGAGATCCGCGCGCCTGTTTCGGGCATCATCCACCAGCTGCTGTTCACCACGCCCCGCTCGGTCATCCGGCCGGCCGATCCGGTGATGTACATCATCCCGCAGGACCGCCCGCTGATCATCGGTGCGCGTCTGGCCACGATCAACGTCGACGAGGTTCGGCCGGGGCAAGAGGTGATGCTGCGCTTCTCCTCCTTCTCCTCGCGCACCACGCCCGAGATCGACGGGCAGTTGCTGCGGGTCTCGGCCGATGCGCTGATGGACGAGGCGACGCGCACCCCCTATTACCGCGCCGAGGTCACCATCCTGCCCCACGAGATGGACAAGCTGAAGGGGCTGGAACTGATCCCGGGCATGCCTGTCGAGGTCTATATCCAGACCGGCGAACGCAGCCCGATGGATTACCTGGTGAAACCGCTGGCCGATTACTTCAACCGCGCCTTCCGCGAAAGCTGATGCGCTAACATCGCCTCTGCGCCTTGCCTTCACAGGTTCCTTCGCCCAACGTCGCAAGGGAAATGTGAGGAGTAACCTATGCTTAGAGCCCTATCCCGGCCAGCCACCCGCCTGATGGAACGGTGGCTGCCCGATGCCTTCATCTTCGTCATCGTCCTGACGCTGGTGGCCGCGCTGGCGGCCATCGTCAGCGAGGGCACCAACCCGGTCGAGCTGATCCGCATGTGGGGCAACGGCTTCTGGGAGCTTCTGGCCTTCTCGATGCAGATGCTGCTGGTGCTGGTCACCGGTTTCATCCTCGCCTCGTCGCCGCCGGTGCGGAAGATCCTGCAGCGGCTGGCCGGTCTGGCCACCTCGCGCGGCTCGGCGATCATCCTCGTCAGCATCGTCTCGCTGGCGGCAAGCTGGATCAACTGGGGCTTCGGTCTGGTGGTGGGCGCGATCTTCGCCAAGGAACTGGCGCGGCAGATCAAGGTCGATTACCGGCTCCTGGTCGCCGCCGCCTATTCCGGCTTCGTCATCTGGCATGGCGGCATGTCGGGCTCGATCCCGCTGACCATCGCCACGCCGGGGCATTTCACCGAAGACCAGATCGGGGTGATCTCGACCTCGGACACGATCTTCTCGGTCTGGAACCTCGCCATCGTCGCGGCGCTGTTCATCATCGTGCCGCTGGTCAATCGCGGGATGCTGCCGCCCGAATCGGAGCAGGTGCTGGTCGATCCTGCCAAGCTTGGCAATGACGCCGCCCCCGCGCCCCTGCCCGCCAATGCCACCCCGGCTGAGCGGCTGGAGAACAGCCGGCTCTTGATGTGGGCCATCGGCATTCCGGGGGTGATCTGGCTGGCGCTGCATTTCATCGGCGGCGGGGCAATCAACCTCAACGTGGTGAACTTCCTCTTCCTCTTCGTCGGCATCCTCTGCCACGGCACGGCCCGCAGCCTGCTGGCGGCACTGGACGAGGGCGTGCGCGGCGGGGCCGGGATCGTGATCCAGTTCCCCTTCTATGCCGGGATCATGGCGATCATGACCCAAAGCGGGCTGGCGGCCAGCCTGTCGGAATGGTTCGTCTCGATCTCGACCGCCACCACCCTGCCCTTCTGGAGCTTCATCTCGGCGGGCATCGTCAATATCTTCGTGCCTTCGGGCGGCGGTCAATGGGCGGTGCAGGCGCCGGTCATGCTGCCGGCTGCGGCGGCCCTTGGCGCCGACATGCCGCGCGTGGTGATGGGCGTGGCCTGGGGCGATGCCTGGACCAACCTGTTGCAGCCCTTCTGGGCGCTGCCGATGTTGGGCATTGCCGGGCTGAAGCCGCGTGACATCATGGGCTTCTGCGTGGTGCATCTGCTGATCACCGGCGTGGTCATCGGCGGGCTCCTGTTGCTGCTCTAGGCACTACAGCGCCGGAACGACAAACGGCGGGGCCTTGCGGTCCCGCCGTTCTTCATTGTCTCGCGCCGGGCTTACAGCAGGTGGCGCAGCCGCGTGTGGATCAGCGGGATGATCCCCCAGATCATAGCACCGACGATGATCGGCACCAGGATCAGGGTGCGGGCCGGCACCGGCCAGCCCTGGGTCAGTGGCATCAGGACCATCAGCCCCAGCGTGACCAGCGGATAGACAAAGGCAAAAACAAGCATCGCAAAGCGGATGCGGGAGGGTTGAGAAGCTTGTGCGGACATGGCAAATACCAATATGAACGTTTCGTATCGATGATATAGAACGGAACGTATCGTATCGCAATGGGCAATGTGAGAAAAATGGCTGTCGAACCTCCCCGCACCTCGGTCGGTGCCCGCCGCAATCCCGACACCGAACAGGCGGTGATGGACGCCGCCGCCGAGATCATTGCCGAGGAAGGCTATCAGAAGCTGACGATGGAGGCCGTGGCCCGTCGCGCCCGTGCCGGCAAGGCCACGCTCTATCGCTGGTGGCCAAGCCGGGGGCACCTGCTGCTGGCGCTGTACTCGCGGGCGAAATCCTCGCTTGGCGAGATCGATACCGGCGATCTGACCAGCGACGTGACCGCCTTCATCGCCCAGATGCTGCGCCAGATGCAGGGCAGCGAGGGGCAGGAGCCTCTGGCCCCGATGCTGCGCCTGCTGATCGCCGAGGCGCAAAGCGACCCCACCATCCGCGAGGCGCTGCACCGCGAACGCCGCGAACGCTGGCTGCTGCTGGAAAACATCATTCGCCGCGCAGAGGAGCGGGGACAGCTCAATCCCGCCGTCACCGCAAGGCGGGCCGAGCAGCGGATCATCTCGATGATCTGGTATTTCCTCTTGAACGACACCCTGCCCGGACCGGAAGCCGCGGCGGAACTGGCAGAATCGATCATGGCCGAAATGCGGGCCTGAACTGCCTTTGGCCCGTGCGACCAGCACGGGCCGCGCCCGACCCTACTCTGCCGCCGTCGGCTCGACGCTGAAAACCGGCTCCATCGCCGCCATCTGCGCATCGCTCAGATGACACTTGATCCGATGCCCGCCCGGGAACTCCTTCAGGGGCGGCATCTCGGTCTCGCAAAGCCCGCCCGGCACCTGCGACTTCCAGCGGCAGCGGGTCTGGAACGGGCAGCCCGGCGGCGGGTTCACCGCTGAGGGAATGTCGCCTTCCAGCACGATCTTGCGCTTCTTCACATGGGTATCGGCGATCGGCACCGCCGACAGCAGCGCCTCGGTATAGGGGTGGTAGGGCGGGGCAAAGACCTGGTCGGTCGTGCCGAGTTCGACCACATGGCCCAGATACATCACCATCACCCGGTCCGAGAGATAGCGGACGATGCTGAGGTCATGGCTGATGAACAGCAGCGTCGTGCCGTTCTCGCGCTGGATATCCATCAGAAGCTGCGTCACCGCCGCCTGAACCGAGACATCCAGCGCCGAAACCGGCTCGTCCGCCACCACGATCTTGGCGCCACCGGCAAAGGCGCGGGCAATGCCCACCCGCTGCTTCTGCCCACCCGACAATTGCCGCGGCATCCGCTCGGCGAAGGCGCGGGGCAGCTTCACCAGATCCAGAAGCTGCAGCATCCGGTCGCGCCGCTCGGCATCGGTCCTGCCCTCGCCAAAGATCTCCAGCGCGCGGATGATCTGCCGGCCCACGGTCATCGAGGGGTTCAGCGTGTCGAAGGGGTTCTGGAACACCATCTGCACCGAGGAGACCGTATCGGTAGCGCGCTTCTGGATCGGGGTATTCTCGATCGACTGGTCGTAGAGCAGGATCTCTCCCGCCGTCGCGGTCTCAAGCCCCATCAGCACCTTGGCAAAGGTCGACTTGCCACAGCCGGATTCGCCCACGATGGCCAGCGTCTCGCCCTCGCGCGCGTCGAAGGACAGCGATTCATTGGCCTTGACCACCTGCGCATCGCCGCCGCCGAACATGCCGGCGCTGGTCTGATAGTATTTGCGCACATCGTCCATCTTCAGGACGACCTCGCCGATCTGGGTCTTCTCGACCGCCACCGCCGCCTTCACCGGCGCGTCCCAATCGATCTGCTCAAAGCGCAGGCAGCGGGTGTCATGCCGCGCCTCGCCCGGCACCGGCTGCATGTGGATATCCGCGACATTGCAGACGCCCTCGACGAAGTAGTCGCAGCGCGGGCCGAAATTGCAGCCCTGCGGGCGTTCATGCGGCAAGGGGAAGTTGCCCGGAATCGCCACCAGAGGCCGGCTGTTCTTGTTCGCGCCGGGCAGCGGGATCGAGCGGAACAGCGCCTGCGTATAGGGGTGACGCATATGGTCGAACACCTGTTCGACGCTGCCAGTCTCGACCGCTTCGCCCGAATACATCACGCAGATACGGTCGCAGGTTTCGAGGATCAGGCCAAGGTTATGGCTGATGAACAGCATCGAGGTGCCGTATTTCCGGCCCAGGTCCTTCACCAACTCGACGATCCCGGCCTCGACCGTCACGTCAAGCGCGGTGGTCGGCTCGTCAAGGATCAACAGCGCCGGCTTCGACATCAGCGCCATGGCGATGACGATGCGCTGCTGCTGCCCGCCCGACAGCTGGTGCGGATAGCTGCGCAGGATGCGGTCGGGGTCGGGCAGGCGCACATCGGCGACCAGCTGCCGCGCCAGCTTCATCGCCTCGGCCTTGCTGGTCTTTTCATGCAGCATCGGCACTTCGGCCAGCTGGTCACCGATGCGCATGGCCGGGTTCAGGCTGGCCATCGGCTCCTGGTAGATCATGGCGATCTGGCTGCCGCGGATCTGGCGCAATTCCTCCTGCGTCATCTGGGTCATGTCGCGGCCTCGGAACTTGATCGATCCGCCGACGATCCGGCCATTGACGCCCAGATCCTGCATCACCCCCAGCGCCACGGTGGACTTGCCGCAACCGGATTCCCCCACCAGCCCCACCGCCTCGCCGGGCATGACCGTGCAGGAAAAATCCATCACCGCCGGAATTTCCCTGAGGCGGGTGAAGAAGCTGATGGAGAGCTTGTCGATCTCGAGGATCGGTTGATCGCTGCCCTGTTGGGTGGCTGTCTCGGTCATGGTCTCAATCCCTCAGACTTTCCTCGCGCAGCCCGTCGGCCAGCAGGTTCAGGCCCAATACCAGCGACATCAGCGCGATGGCCGGCGCCAGCGCGGCATGGGGATAGGCGGTCAGAAGCCGTCGCCCCTCGTTTATGGTCGAGCCCCAGTCCGGGCTCTCGGGCGAGACGCCGAGGCCGAAGAAGCCAAGCGTCCCCAGAAGGATCGTCGTATAGCCGATGCGCAGGCAGAAATCGACGATCAGCGGGCCGCGGGCATTGGGCAGGATCTCCCACAGCATGATATAGGCGCTGCTTTCCCCCCGGGTCTGGGCGGCGGCGACATAGTCGCGGTTGCGGATATCCATGGTAATCCCGCGCACGATGCGGAAGACCGTGGGCGCATTGACGAAGACGACCGCGATGAACACGTTCAGAAGGTTCGGCGGCATCCGCCAGACGCCAAGCGGATCGGCATTGAACGCGAGCCCCAGATAGGCCCAGATCCCCAGCACGCCCAGCACCGCCAGCCAGCCCCATTTCTTGCCGGGCTGGGTGACGAAGCGGGTCTGGATCATCAGCCCGATCAGAACCAGTGGAATGGCGAACAGCACGGCGGCCATGATGTTCGGAATGCCGGTGGCGCGGATCTCGGGCGTGACCAGCAGGAAGAACAGCAGGATCACCGGGAAGGCCAGCACCAGGTTGGCGAGGAAAGACAGAAGGTCATCCCACCAGCCGCCGATATAGCCCGCCGGCAGGCCGAGGCAGATGCCCACCGCATAGGCGATCAGCGCGGCTGCCGGGGCGATCTTCAGCACATCCCGCGCGCCCATGATCATCCGCGAGAAGACGTCGCGCGCCAGTGAATCGCCGCCGAGCAGGTAATAGGGATAGCCCCCCTCCTGCCCCGTCGGCGTGCCCGGCACGGCGTTCTTCATCCCCGACAACTGCGTCAAGGGATCATGCGTGGCGATCTGCGGCGCGAAGACGGCGACCAGCAGCCAGAACAGCACCAGCGCGAAGCCGACCATGCCGATATTGGAATCAAACAGCTTGCCGTAAAGCCCCAGCCGCCGCTTGAAGGTGATCGACAGGGCAAAGACCAGTGCCATACCCAGCCAGACGGGCCACAGCACAGCCGCCATCCGCCCGATGATCGAGAACCAGCCGATTTCCTCCATCACGAGATCCTTATGCGGGGGTTCAGCCAGGCATAGCCGAGATCGCTGATCAGCTGGGTGATCAGCACCAGCACCACGGCAACGACCGAGCAGGCCAGCAAGAGTTCGATGTCATTGTTTCCCGCCGCCTCGACCAGCGTCCAGCCAAAGCCGGGATAGCTGAACAGCACCTCGACGATGACCACGCCGTTCAGGAGCCAGGGGAATTGCAGCATGATGACGGTGAAGGGCGCGATCAGCGCGTTCCGCAGCGCATGTTTCATCACCACCTGCCGGAAGGGCACACCCTTCAGCCGCGCAGTGCGAATATATTGCTGGGTCATCACCTCGGTCATCGAGGCGCGGGTCATCCGGGCGATATAGCCCATGCCATAAAGCGCCACGGTCATCACCGGCAGGGTGAAGTTCCAGAAATTCGCGTCATCCACGGCAGACCGGGCATTCCCTTGGAACAGCACCGGGGTCGAGATCAGCCCCCAGTCCTTCAGCAGGGGCGACAGTCCCACCTGCGAACTGGCCAGCGCCGCAACCAGCAGCACCCCCAGCACGTATTCCGGGGTAGATGTCGAGGCGATGGCGAAGGTCGACAGCGTCCGGTCGGTGCGCGAGCCCTCGCGCATCCCGGCGACGACACCCAGCAGAAGGGCCGAGGGCACCATGACCACCATGACCCAGAACATCAGCTTGCCGGTCGCCGCCAGCCGGTCCGCGATGATTTCCGAAACGGGCGCCTTGAAGCGCGTGGACCAGCCCCATTCGCCCTGCAGGATGCCGCAATAGCTTGGGGCATTGGCCTTGTCCTCGGCCTGGTCGACACAGCGGCCGCGCGGATTGCCGTTGCTGTCCTCGCCGGTCCAGCCGGGCACCACGCCCAGCCATTCGCCATAGCGGGTCAGCATCGGCCGGTCATAGCCATTGCCGGCCAGCCAACTGGTCACCTCGGCATCCGACATCCGGGCGGAACCCTGCCCCTTGGCCAGCTTTTCCAGGTTGGGTTGCAGGTTGGTCAGGGCGAAGACCACGAAGGTCAATACCAGCGCCGAGGCTATGATGGTCAGCAGTCGGCGGATCACGAAGCGCAGCACGGCATATCCCTCCGAACAGGAAAGCGGCGGCCCCTTGCAGGGCCGCCGATACAGGGCTTACTCGGGGGCGACCCAGTAATACTGGTAACGCACCTCGAAGGTCGGGTGGATCGCCGCGCCGCCGATATTGGGCTTGGCGTGGCGATAGGTGTTGCGCCAGAAGGGCAGGATCACCACGCCATCATCGCGCATCATCTGCTCGGCCTGACCCATGATCGCCTTGCGCGCCTCGACATCGGGCGTCGCCATGGCCTGATCCAGAAGCGCGTCGAATTCCGGCTTGCGATAGGCGGATTCGTTCCAGGCGGCGCCGCTGTGATAGGCCAGCTTCATCACCTGCACGCCAAGCGGACGCATGTTCCACTCGGTCGCGCTGAAGGGGAATTTCAGCCAGTCGTTCCAATAGGTCGCGCCGGGCAGGATCTTGCGCTCGATGGTAAAGCCCGCCTCGCGCAGCTGCGCGGCGATGGCGTCGCAGGTTGCCGCCTGATAATCCTCGTCCAGCGACACCAGTTCGATCGCCGGGGCGCCTGCGGCGTCATAGGCCGCCTTGGCCGCCGCCGGATCAAGGGGCGCCGGGCCGATATCGGCATATTCGGGATGGATCGGGCAGACATGGTGGTTCGCGCCCGCCGTGCCCTGACCGTCATAGCCCAGTTCCAGCACCTTGTTATTGTCCACCGCCATCTGCACGGCCTTGCGGACCTCGGGATTGGTGAAGGGTTCCTGCTCCTGGTTGAAGCGCACGGCCAGCGTGTTCGCCGTCAGCGCCTCGGACTTGACCCAGCCGATGCCGTCGAACAGATCGACGAAATCGCCGATGGTGTTATAGTCCAGATCGATCTCGCCGCCCTCGGCTGCGGCCAGCCAGGCCGCCGGATCGGTGCCCAGATCGACGAATTCGATCTGGTCCAGATAGGCGCCCTTGCCCTCGTTCCACCATTTGTGGTCCGGGTTCCGTTCGATCACCGCGCCGACGCCCGCCTCGTGGCTGACCGGGCGATAGGGGCCGGTGCCGATCGGCTCGGCCACCGGGTCGCTGCCGGTGAAGGACGGGTGGGTGACCGCCGCCGGGTAGTCGGCACAGCCGACGATGATGGTGATATCGGGCGCCGACAGCTTCAGCTTCAGCGTCATGTCATCGACGACTTCGACCGCATCGGCGCGCATCTTGTTGGTCGCCGGGTCAACCATGGTCGAGAAGCGCGAGGCCATCGAGTTGCCCTCGACCGTGCCGTCGCACCAACGCTCGATATTGTGCCGAATGTGATCGGCGACGAAGGCATCGCCGTTGTTCCAGGTCACGCCCGGGCGAACATGCAGCGTGTATTCGGTGGCATCCTCGTTCACGTCCCAGCTTTCCAGCAGCACCGGCAGGACCGAACCGTCGTTTTCATAGCTGGCAAGGTATTCAAGCCAGCCGCGGCAGACATTGGCGTGTTCAGACCAGTCCCAGGTGCGGGGGTCCTTCTGCGCCTTGATATACATCTGCATCTTGATGCTGCCGCCGGTGACCGGATCGCCGGCCGGCTGCGCCTTGGCGGGCGCGGTCAGGCCGATCATCCCGTAGGCGGCGGTGGCGGTGACGCCAAGCGCGGTGGCGCGCGTCAGGAACTCGCGCCGGCTCAGCTGGCCGGCCTTCGCCTCTGCCGCGTACATCCACGCCTTGGGATGCAGGGACGGGAACTTGATGTCTTTGGGCATGTCGTCTTGTCCTCCGGTTGATATGCTGGCGGCTTCGCGGCCGCGCTGTTGTTAGCCCTAGCGTAGCAGCAAGTTTTCTGGATGCGAGGCAAAAAACCGGCGCAACATTGGCGATTTACGCCCGCATCCGGTCACCTGCCGGATCGAAGGGCGGCTCGTGGGCGATGCGGGCGGAATAGCGCCGACCCAGAATCTCGACCTCGAATTCAGGCTCCTGCCCGGCCTCGGCCAGCGCCGCGGGCAGATAGCCCTGCGCCATCGAGGCCCCGACCCCATGGGCATAACCACCCGAGGTCACCCAGCCCGCCACCGACCAGTCGCCATCGGTCTGGATCTGCACCCGCGCGGTCTCGCGCCCCTCGGCGTCAAAGCGCGGCGCCCCGAAATCATGCGGCGGGGTGATCGCGCCCGAGGGCGCCGGGATGCGCGCCCAGATCGGCTCGTCGCCCAGCACATCGGCGGTCTCGGCCTCGACGATCAGCGACACCCGTTTGAGCTTCGGCCCCTCGGCCTTTTCCCGCGCCGCCGCGTCTCGACCAATGAAATCCTTGTCCAGCCTGACAAACCGCTCCATCCCGGCCTCGTAGGGGCCATAGATCGGGCGCAGTTCCGCGAACCATGTCGGAAAGTTCTTCTCGAGCCGCATGGACAACAGCGCCCGCATGCCGAAATCGACCAGCCCCAGATCCGCCCCGGCCTCGTGGATTGCCAGGTAGACCCGGCGCTGGAAGGCCGGGCGCATCCAGATCTCGTAGCCCAGATCGCCGGTATAGGTGATGCGGTTCACCAGGCAGGGCGAGCCGGCAATGTCCATCTCGCGGAAATCCATGAAGCGGAAACCGGCATTGCTGACATCGGCATCGGTCAGGCGTTGCACCAGTTCGCGCGATTTCGGGCCGGCGATGGAAAGCCCCACGAGATCGGTGCCAAAGCGGTGCAGTCGCACCGAGCCGTCGCCCGGCAAATGGCTCTCGAACCAGCGCATGTGATACTTGCTGGCGGCGATGCTGCCCCAGATCAGGAAGCGCTCGGGCGCGGCGCGGGCAATGGTGAAATCGCCGATCAGCTTGCCCTCGGGGTTCAGCATCGGCGTCAGCACCAGCCGCCCCTGCTTCGGCATGTGATTGGTCATCAACCGGTCAAGGAAGGCCTCGGCCCCCGGCCCCGTCACCTCGTACTTGGCGAAGTTCGAGATCTCGGTGACGCCCACCCCCTCGCGCACCGCCCTGACCTCGGCACCGACATGGGCGAAATCGTTCGAGCGGTGGAACATCGGCACGTCATGCGCCTCATCCGCCGAGGGCGCGAACCACAGGGGCGCCTCCAGCCCCCAGTTGTCGCCCATGACCGCATGCTTGTCGCGGGTCAGGATGTCATAGATCGGCGTGGTTTCCTGCGGCCGGGCGGCGGGCAGCTCCTCGTTCGGGAAACGGATCGAGAAGCGGCGCGAATAATTCTCGCGCACCTTGGCATTGGTATGGCGCAGCGTCGCCCATTCGCCGTAACGCGCCACGTCCATGGCAAAGACATCATGCCCCGGATCGCCCGTGGTCATCCAGTTCGCCAGCACCAGCCCGACGCCGCCGCCTTGGCTGAAGCCCGCCATCACCGCGCAGGCCGACCAGAAATTCGTCAGCCCCGGCACCGGCCCGACCAGCGGGTTGCCGTCGGGCGCGAAGGTGAAGGGGCCGTTGATGACCGTCTTGATCCCGGCGCGCTCATAGGGCGGGAAATGCCGGAAGCCCACTTCCAGCGAAGGGGCGATGCGGTCCAGATCGGGTTCCAGCAGTTCATGACCGAAATCCCAGGGCGTCGTCACCGGCGACCAGGGCTTCGCCGCCTTCTCATAGGTGCCCAGCAGGATACCGTTGCGCTCTTGCCGGGTGTAGATCTCGCCCTTGAAGTCGATGACACCGACCAACTCGCGCCCGGTCCTAGCGTTGAATTCCATGACCTCGGGCATGTCCTCGGTCAGGAGATACATATGCTCCATCGCCAGCACCGGCAGTTCCAGCCCGACCATGCGCCCGATCTCGCGCGCCCAGAGACCGCCGGCATTCACCACATGCTCGGCCCGGATGGTGCCGTTCTGGGTGATGACATTCCAGGTCCCGTCGGCGTCCTGCGTCAGCTCCTTGACCGGGTTCCTCAACTCGATCTGCGCGCCAAGCGCGCGGGCCGCCTTGGCATAGGCATGGGTGGTGCCCGAGGGGTCCAGATGCCCCTCGACCGGATCCCACAAGGCGCCCACGAATTGCGTCTCGTCCATCAGCGGGAACATCGCCTTGGCCTCGCTGGGGGTGATCAGCTCGGTCTCCATCCCCAGCACCCGGCCGCGCGCATGGGTCATGCGCAGCCAGTCCATGCGTTCCTCGCTGTCGGCCATCATCACGCCGCCGGTCAAATGCAGCCCGCAGGCCTGACCGGAAAGTTTTTCCAGCTCGTCATAAAGCCCGACCGTATAGGCTTGCAGCTTCGCCACGTTCGGATCGCCGTTCAGCGTATGAAACCCGCCTGCCGCGTGCCAGCTTGACCCCGAGGTCAGTTCCGAGCGCTCGATCAGCAGGCTGTCGGTCCAGCCCGCCTTGGCCAGATGGAACAGCACCGAACAGCCGACGACTCCGCCGCCGATCACCACCACACGAACGTTCCTGTCACTCATCCGATCACCGAGAAGCTGGAATTGGGGTTGACCTCGCGCTTGCGCGAATAGGTGCCAAGATCGATCACCCGATCGATCCGCGCGAGATGGAATTGCAGCGGGTCTGCATCATGGTCATGGCCCGCCTCGCAGGAGGTCACGATATGGGCCATGATCTTGCCCGCCACCGGGGCATTCTTGAACTGGTTCCCGCTGGTGCCGCAGGCCATGTAGAAGCCCGGCAGGTCCGAACGGTCATAGATCGGCAACCAGTCGTCGCTCACGTCATACAGGGCGACAATGCCCTTGGCATGTCCGGGGATCGGCAATTCGGGAAAGCGCTGCGCCGTACGCATCACATTCACCGTCCACTGATCGGTGAAATCCTGCGTCAGACTGTCGGGATCATCCACCCATTCGCGCGGATCGCATTGCGGATCACCCGAGCCGATGCAGATGATGCCGGGACTGTCCGGGCGGGCGTAGGTCTCGGTATCGCCATCGGAATAGATATAGCCATTCGTGCCGAAGTCGAAATTCCGCGGCCCGGGGATATAGGCCACCTCCTGCCGGTTCGCCCGGGTCGATATGTTCATGCCCCGCGTCACCCCTGCGAGTTCGTTCAGCTTGGATGACCACGGCCCACCGGCATTGATCACCACCGGCGCATCGATCTGCCGCCCGTCCGCCAGCGTGACGCCGGCCACCCGGCCGCCCTCCTGCCGGATCTCGGCCACGGCGGCGCGGAACAGGAAGCGCGCGCCTTGCGCCTCGGCCGCCTGCTTCAGGTTCTCGGCCGCCAGTTTCGGATCGTTGACGAAGCCGCCCTGCGGAAAGAACACCGCCCCCGCGATCTCGCCCCCGGTCGGCTCGCAGAAGCCATCCTCCTCGGGGCGTTTCGGCGGGTAATAGGCGCGCAGATCGACGCCGGGCAGGTAATCGGCGATGCGTTCGGTCGGCACCTCCTGATAGGGGCAGCCGATATGGTCCATCATCCGCATGACATGGACCAGATCCTTGTTGGCCGGCCCTTTCACCACCAGGCAGCCGGTCTCGTTGTAACGGATCAACGGTACGCCCTCGGGCAGGTTCACATGCGCGGCCCAGTCCCGCCAGTAATGCCAGCCCTCATAGGCCAGCGCGCAGGAGGCCTCGACCGAGTAATAGGTGCGGATGATGGCGCTCGAGGAGGAGGTCGAACCCGACCCCGCATCCGGCCCCTTGTCCAAGGACAGCGTGCGCCAGCCCAGCTTGGCGAGTTCGAAGGCGATGGCATTGCCGATGACCCCGGCACCGATGATGATGGCGTCATACCGCTCAGACATGCGCCGGCTCCTGCGCAGGATATTGGTTCATCGCCAGCAGCGCCGCGCGCAGCGCCCGCGCAAGCTCCGGCGGGGTGTCTATGCCGGTGGTGAAGAAGATGCCGGGGCGCGGTGCGGTCCAGCCGACCACCACAAGATCGCGCGCCGCCGGCTCGTAGGCCTGCGCCAGTTCCCAGCTAAGGCAGTCGATTGCGGCGATGTCGGCCTGCCCCGTGGCCACCATGCGGATCGATTCCCGATGCGCGCCGGTCCACAGCACCTCCTCCGCCGACAGCGCCGCATCCTCAGCGATGCCCAGCCAGCCCGAGCGGCTGTCGGGCTGGTTCGCCGCCCATTTCAGCCCCTCGATCCCTTGGGGCAGCACCGCCCCCGCCGCCGGCTGCGCCACCTCGCCCTGACGCATCACCAGTGCCGAGCGATAATTGATCCCCTCGCCGCCAAGGACGCCGTCGTAATTCCGCTGCGCCAGGATCTGCTGAACCGTGCACATGCCCAGATCGACCGTGCCCCAGCAGCATTCGGTCATCACTGTCGCCGGATCGCGCCAGATCGCCAGCAGATCCTCCATCTCGACCGGGTGCGACAGTTCGGGCAAGCCGGCGACGCGGTCGCGGAGCCCCTGCCAGAAGGCGTTTGTGCGGTCACGGACCTCGGGCCAGTCATACATGGGCAGGGCGGCGCGTCCGGTCATGGCAGTCTCTCACGATAAAGAACGGGATGCTCGACGGGCTCTTTCCGGTGCAGGGCATGGGCGCGGAACAGCGCCCAGTAATTGGGATAGACATAGCCCTGATTGATCGCCAGCCATTCCAGCCGCTGCTCGTGATAGAGATGCGGAAGCCGGTACCAGGGCGCACCGGGCAGCTTGTGATGGACGATGTGCAGGTTGTTGTTCAGGAACAGCAGCGACAGCGGCGAGCGTTCGACGATGATGGTGCGGCCCTCGGGCGTTTCGTGCCAGCGATGTTCGGCAAAGGTGCGGATCGAGATCAGCGCGAGGCTGCCCCAGACCACGGCCACGAGATAAAGCCAGACCGGGATGCCCCACCAGACCAGCGCGGCGATCACCGGCAGGCAGCCCAGCAGGTTCAGCAGCCAAGCAAGCCGGATGCCCGGCGCATTCCGCCAGATCCCCCGGACCTCGCCCGCCAGAAAGCCCGCGCCCCCCAGCACCGGCCCCAGCACCATCCGCCCGACCAGCGTGTTGTTCGCCTGCAGCACCGCGCGCAGCCAGCCCGGCATCTGCCGGTAACGCCACGCCGCCTTGTAATAGCTTTCGGGGTCCTCGAAGGGATCGGTCAGCCTTGCGTCGTGATGGTGGCGCAGATGCGTCTCGCGGTAGCGGCGATAGGGATAGACGAGACCGGGATTGACCGCCACCAGCACCTCGTTCAGCCAACGCTTCCGGGTCGGATGGCCGTGCAGGTTCTCATGGACCAGCGAGGAATGCAGCGCCGTGGTCAGTGTCATCAGCACCAGCGCAAGGACCGGAGAGGCCGGCCACAGCATCGCGCCGGCGGCAATCCACAGCCCATAAGTGACGACGGTCAGGGCGACCGTCGGCCATTCGACTTTCATCGCGACTCCCTGAAGGATCAGATGAGTGTGCGAAGTGCAGCCCTGTGCCGCAAGAAGATTATCGTAACAAAAGACGTGATTTGTTTCCTGAAGTCACAGTATGATGAACCAATTCACCAGCGGGGCAGCATGGACAAGCGCGACACTTCGGAAATCTTCCGCCAGCGTCTCCTGCAACTGCAGGCGCAGGACGGGCTGTCGCAATCGGCTTTCGCCACCCGCATCGGCATCGACCGTTCGGCCCTGTCACAGCTTCTGTCAGGCCGCGAGGTGCGGTTGCCGCGTGCCGAGACGCTGGTGGCACTGTCGGCAGGCTTCAATGTCTCGACCGACTGGCTGCTGGGCCTTGCCGCCGATCCGGCCATCGCAACCGAAACCACCGACCGGATGGAGGTCCAACCCAGCGACGGCCATGCCGATCCGGCGCTGATCCAGCAATGGCACCAGGAAACGCTCGGCCAAAAGGTGCGCTCGGTCCCCTCGCGCCTGCCCGCCATGCTGCGCACTGCCGATGTCATCGCCTTCGAGACCGCCGGCGCGCCCGACGCCCGTGAAAGGGCCGAGGCGCTGACCGCCCTACAACTGGGCCATGTCCGGCAGGCGGAATCCGATCTGGAGATGTGCCTTTCGGTCCAGCGGATGCAGGAATTCGCCGTGGGCGCGGGCCTTTGGCGCGGGCTCAGCCGCGACCAGCGACGGGCTCAGCTGACGCATATGGCCGATATCCTCGACGAGCTCTATCCCAGCTTTCGGCTCTATCTCTATGACGGGCTTCGGGGCTTCCTGCTGCCGCAGCTGCTGTTCGGCTACCAGCGCGCGGCGATCTTTGCCGGTGACATCTACCTGATGATCCGCGCCCGCCAGACCATCCGCGACCTGGTCCACGGCTTTGACGGGCAGGTGCGCGCCGCCACGGTTCAGGCGCATGAGGTCGGGGACTTTCTGCGCAAACTGTGACTTTGGTCAACAATGGTGTTCCAACTTACCCGATTGCGCGAAAGCCGGCACAGGCCGATCATCGCGCCATCAGATCAGGACGGCCGCCGATGAACGAGACCTCCCATGCCCGCCGTGGCCGCCGCGCTCCGCGTCAGGCCGGTGCACTCGAGCAGATGCCCTGGCGCATTCCGCTGAACACCGACGCGCCGACCGAACCCATCGGACCCGACGGAGTAGAGGCGATCCATCGCGGGGTGATGGCGATCCTGCGCGATATCGGCATCGAATTCCTGAACGACGAGGCGCTGGCCCTGTTCCGGCAGGCCGGCTGCAAGGTCGAGGGCCAGAACGTCCGCATGGACGAGGATTTCGTGATGGAGATGCTGGACCGGGCGCCCGGACCCTTCCCCATCACCCCGCGCAATCCCGACCGCCAGATCATCATCGGCGGCAAGCATATCGTTTTCGTCAATGTCAGCTCGCCGCCGAACAGCTGGGACATGATCCGGGGCAAGCGCTCGGGCGATTTCGACACCTTCCGCGACTTCATGAAGCTGACGCAGTATTTCAACTGCATCCATGTCGCCGGCGGCTATCCGGTGGAACCGATCGACATCCACCCCTCGGTCCGCCATCTCGATTGCCTCTACGAAAAGCTGACGCTGACCGACAAGGTGGTCCATGCCTATTCGCTGGGGCGCGAGCGGGTCGAGGATGTGATGGAGATGGTGCGCATCGCCGGTGGCCTGTCCGACGAGGCTTTTCGCGACACCCCGCGCATGTATACGAACATCAACTCGGTCAGCCCGCTGAAGCATGACTTCCCGATGATCGACGGCGCGCTGCGCTGCGCCCGTGCCGGGCAGGCGGTGATCGTCACCCCCTTCACGCTGGCGGGTGCCATGGCGCCGGTGACGCTGGCGGGTGCGGTGGCCCTGTCCTTGGCCGAGGGGCTGTCGGCGATCGCGCTTCTGCAATATGCGGCGCCCGGCTGTCCGGTGGGTTTCGGCACCTTCACCTCGAATGTCGACATGAAATCCGGCGCGCCGGCCTTTGGCACGCCGGAATACATGCGCGCCACCCAGATCAGCGGCCAGATGGCGCGCTTCTATGGCCTGCCCCTGCGCTCCTCGGGCACCTGCACCTCCAATATCCCCGATGCACAGGCGATGTGGGAAACCTCGAATTCGCTTTGGGCGGCGGTGCAATCTGGCTCGAACCTCGTCTATCACGCGGCCGGCTGGCTCGAGGGCGGGCTGATCGCCAGCCCCGAGAAATTCGTGCTGGATTGCGAGGTGCTGCAGATGATCCAGCGCTATATGGAGCCGCCGCTGTGGCAGACCGCGCCCGAGGATATCGCGCTGGATGCCATCGCCGAGGTCGGGCCGAACGGCCATTACTTCGGCTGCGCCCATACACAGGAACGCTATACCAAGGCCTTCTATTCGCCCATCGCCTCGGACTGGCGCAATTACGAGGCCTGGGAACTGGCCGGGGCCGAGGACAGCATTGCCCGCGGCCATCGCATTTCCCGCGAGATCATCGAGAATTTCACCCCGCCTCCGATGGATGAGGGGATCCGCGAGGAACTGTCGGATTTCGTCGCCAGGCGGAAGGCCGAGGGCGGCGCGCCCACGGATTTCTGAGCCAGCGTGCAAGGCGACTGGGATCACATCATCGTCGGCGCCGGCTCGTCCGGCTCGGTGCTGGCCGCGCGTCTGGCCGAGGCCGGGCGGCGGGTGCTGCTGATCGAGGCCGGGGGCAGCGACCGGCGGCTGTTCGTTGAGATGCCGCTTGGCTATGGCAAGCTGTTCATGGACCCCGGCGTCAACTGGAATTACGCCGCCGAGCCCGATCCGGGGCTGAACGGTATCCGCGACCACTGGCCGCGCGGGAAGGTGCTGGGCGGGTCATCCTCGATCAACGCCATGGTCTGGATCCGCGGCCATCCCGGCGATTACGACGATTGGGCGGCGGCGGGGGCGACCGGCTGGGGCTGGTCGGATGTCCTTCCGGCCTTCCGCGCGCTGGAGGATAACGAGGCTGGCGCGGATGACTGGCGCGGCACCGGCGGCCCCTTGCACATCGCCGCCTGCCGTGACGGGATGCACCCGCTGACCCGGGCCTTTCTGGCGGCGGCCGGTCAGGCCGGGCTGCCGCAGAACCCCGATTTCAATGGTCGCGCGATGGAAGGGGTCGGCCCCTATCAGCAGACGGTCAAGGGCGGGCGCCGGAACAGCGCGGCCCGCGCCTTTCTGCGCCCGGCGCTGAAACACCGGGGGCTGAAGGTGACGACCGGCGCGCAGGTCACGCGGGTGGTCTTCGAGGGGTCGCGGGCGGTCGGGGTGGAATACCGGCAGGGCGGCGCGCTGCATCAGGCACGCGGCGGCGAGGTGATCCTGTCGGGCGGGGCGATCAACACGCCGCAACTGCTGATGCTCTCGGGCATCGGGCCGGGGGCGGCGCTGCGGGCGATGGGCCTGCCGGTGCGCGTGGAGAATGCCAATGTCGGCGCGCATCTGAGCGATCATCAGGGCATCAACTATACCTGGCGCGCGACGATCCCCAGCCTGAACGACTTGTTGCGCCCGTGGTGGGGCAAGCTGCGGGTGGGGGCCGAATGGCTGGCGCTGCGGCGGGGGGTGCTGGCGCGCTCGATCAACCATGCGGGCGGGTTCTTTCGCACCGATCCGGGTCAGGCGCGGCCGAATATGCAGCTGTATTTCCAGGCCTTCTCGACGCTGTTGCCGCGCGCGGGCGAGCGGCCGATCCTGTCGCCGGACCCGTTCTCGGGCTTTTCCATCGGTCTGTCGAACTGCCGCCCCCGTTCGCGGGGTGCGATCACGCTCGCCTCGCCTGATCCCTTGGCCGCGCCCCGCATCACCGCCAATGCCTATTCCCATGCCGAGGACGTGGCCGAGATGCTGGCGGCGGTGAAGTTCCTGCGGGTCATCGCCGCGCAACCCGCCATGCGTGCGCTGATCGCCGAGGAATTGCGGCCCGGTCCAGAAAAGCAGGACGACGACGCGCTGATCGACGACCTGCGCTCGCGCTCGGGGACCGTCTATCACCCCAGTTGCACTGCGCGGATGGGCGGCGATCCGGTCTTGTCGGTGCTGGATGCGCAATTGCGGGTGCGCGGGGTCGAGGGGCTTCGCGTCTGCGATGCCTCGGCCTTCCCCAGCCTGCCCGGCGGCAATACCAACGCCCCGGCCATCCTGATGGGCTGGCGGGGCGCGGACATTGTGCTGGACCGAGTATAGACCTTAGCGTTCGCCGGTGGCTCGCACCGAGTCGCGGTCGAGGCAGCGCGCCACCCAGTCCCTGATCGCCGGTGTCGAGGGCAGCTGGTCGCCGAACCACGCGAAAGGTCCGGCGCAAAGCAGGTCGGCGGCGCTGTAGTCGTCGCCCAACAGATACGGCTGCTGCGACAGCACCTCGTCCAGCCGCTGGATGGCGGTGTCATAGTCGCGCAGGCTCGCCTTGATTGCCGGATGATCCACCTCTGCCCAACTGAGGATCGCCACCGGCTCGAACACGCCCTGATACCAGGTCAGCCACGAGAGATAGCGCCCGCGCTTGGGATCGCCGACCGGGCGGCCGAGACCGGCAGCGGGAAAGCGGTCGGTCAAGTAGAGGACGATCGCCGCCCGTTCGCGCACGAAATCCTCGTCCTCCACCAGATAGGGCACCTTGCCTTCCGGATGCGGGTTCGCCGGATCGCGCCCGCCCGAGCCGTCCTGACGCGGGATCGTGACCTCGACCGTCTTGATCTCATCGCCCGCGCCCAGCTCGTGGATCAGCTGCCGGATGCTGGTCGAGCGGCTGTTCGGGGCGTGATAAAATGTCAGCATGGCTTGTCTCCTTCGCCTTTGATGCGCATGGTCTAGCCCGGTTCTGCTGACAGAAGGTGACAGGATGGCCCGGACCGACCGGCTGATGCGGCTGATGGACACCATGCGCCGCCTGCCCGCCCCGGTGACCGCCGCGCGGCTGGCCGAGGAAACCGGCGTCTCGCCGCGCCAGCTTTACCGCGACATCGCCACGCTGCGCGCGGGCGGCGCGCTGATCGATGGCGAGGCAGGGCTGGGTTATCGCCTGACCGAAGACCCGGCCTTGCCGCCGCAAAGTTTCTCGCGGCTCGAGATTGAAGCGCTGCATCTGGCGATGATGGCACTTGGCCGGATCGGCGATGACGATCTGACCGATGCCGGCGCTGCGGCGCTGGCGCGGATCATCGCCACCCTGCCCGAGCGCCAGTCACAGCAGGCGCTGCACGCGATCATGCACAGTTTCGCCCCCCAGCCCGACCGCGCGCCGCCGCAGGTCGATCTTGCGGCGATCCGCGAGGCCTGCTGGCAGGAACAGGCGATCGAGATCGACTATACCGACCTCAACGGCGCGACCAGCACGCGGGTGATCTGGCCGCTGGGGCTCAGCTATTCCGAACGCTCGCTGCTGGTTCTGGCGCATTGTCGACTGCGGATGGATTTCCGCATGTTCCATATCAACCGGATCACCGCGCTGCGGCAATCGGGCGAAAGCTTCCGGCCGCGGCGGGTGGCCTTACTGCGTGACTATCGCCAGGCCCGCCGCGAGGAATCGCATCTCACGCCGCCACAGGGGTAAAGATCGCCGTTGCCGGATCGACGCGATAGCGGTCCAGATGCCGGCCGGCATGGGCGGCCAGATCGGTGATGGCATCAAGGATCGCCTCGATCTCGGTCGCCGGGGCGGCCCAGCAGAGGTTCAGGCGGACGAATCCGGGTTTCTCGATTTCCTCGCCAGCCAAGATCGCGCTGCGCAACCGCTGCGATTCACCCTCACCGATGCCCAGCAGGCGATGGACATAGGGGCCGGCGCAGGCGCAGCCGCCGCGTGCCTGCACGCCGTAGAGGTCCGACAGCATCCGCGTCGCCAACTGCTGATGAATGAATCCGCCCTGCCCGTCGCCAATGCGGAAGGCGAGGATCGGCAGATGCGCGGCCTCAGGATTGCCCAGGAGATGCAGGTTCGGCACGGCGCGCAGCCGTTCGGCCCGGGCCAGCCAGTCGGCATGGCGGGCGTCGATGGCCGCCTGACCGATTGCATCCTTCAGCGCAAAGACCAGCGAGGCGCGGATATCGCCGACCACGTTCGGCGTCCCGGCCTCCTCGCGCGCCTCGACATTGAGCGCATAGTCATGGCCGCTGTCATTGACGAAGCGCACCGTGCCGCCACCGGGCAGCGTGGGCCGATCGGCCACCACCGATGCACGGCGCAGGATCATCACGCCCGAGGCGCCCGGTCCGCCGATGAACTTGTGCGGAGAGGCGACGACGGCATCCATGCCCAGCCCCATGTCGATCGGCAGATAGGGCGCGCCGCCGGCATAGTCCCAGACCGACAGCGCCCCGGCCTGTTTCAGAATGCGCGTCACCGCGGCAACATCGGTCAGCGTCCCGGTGACGTTCGAGGCCGCAGAGAACGAGCCGAGCACCGGCCCGTCAGCCGCCGCCAGCGCCGCTTGCAGCGCGCCCATGTCCGGCCCACCCGTCGCCGCCTCGGGGATCTCGATCACCCTTGCCCCGCTTTCGCGCCAGGGCAGGATGTTCGAATGATGCTCATAGGGCCCGATCAGCACGGTCCAGCCCGGCCCGACCCCGAAAAGATGCACCAGCCGGTTCAGCCCTGCCGTCGCGCCCGAGCCGGTGAAAACCACCGCATGATCCGCACCGCCGCCCACGCAGCGCAGGATCTCGGCCCGCGCGGCGCGGCGCAGACGGGTCATCATCCCGCCGCAATGGCTGGCCTCGGTATGGCTGTTGGCATACCAGGGCAGCACCTCTTCCATGATCGTGGTTTCGACCTGCCGCAGCGCCCGGCCCGAGGCGACGTAATCAGCATAGATCATCCGTTTCGGCCCGAACGGTCCCTCGATCACCGCATCGCGGCCGATGATACCGTGGTGCAGCATCTCGATGCCGCCCAGCCCCGCCCGAAACCGATCAAAGAATGTCATGCCGTCCTCGCTGATTTTCCGCATCATGACCCGTGGCGCGGCGATCAGATGTTCCTTTCTTTCGGATGATTTGTCATATTATCGATCAAATGAACGACAATTCTACTTCACTAGACGATATTGACCACCGCATCCTTGCCGCGCTGCAACAGGATGCCACTCTGTCGCAACGTGCGCTGGCCGAGCGCATCGGACTGTCGCAAAACGCCTGCTGGCGGCGGTTGCAGCGGCTGACCGAGGCCGGGGTTCTGCAAGGCAGCCGCGCGGTGATCGATGCGGGCCGCGTCGGCCTGCACCTGACCGTCTTCGTGATGATCCGCACCCGTCACCATGACGATGCCTGGGCGCGCAAGTTCCGCGCACGGGTCGAATCGATCCCCGAGATCACCGAGTTTCACCGCATCGGCGGCGAATGGGACTACATGGCGAAACTGGTGACGACCTCGATGGCAGGCTATGACCGTTGCTATAAGGCGCTGATCGCGGACATGGATCTGGAGCGCGTGACCGGGGTTTTCTCGATGGAAACCATCTTCGACGCCCGGCCCCTGCGCATCCCGCGTTGATTTTCACGAAATGTTCCGCATATTTCCCCTATGCGCGCCGACCAGATCCTGCGCCCCACGCCGGCGGGCCTCTATTGCCCGCAAGGGGATTTCTACATCGATCCGCTGCGGCCGGTGCCGCGCGCGCTGATCACGCATGGACATGGCGACCATGCGCGGGCCGGGCATGGGTCGGTGCTGGCGACGCGGCAGACGCTGGACATCATGGCGATCCGCTATGGCGATGATTTCGCCGGGCAGCGGCAGGCGGCCGAGGGCGCGATCCGCATCGGCGATGTGACCGTCAGCTTTCACCCGGCCGGCCATATCCTCGGCTCGGCCCAGATCGCCGTCATGCCCGACAAGGGGCCGAAGATCGTGGTTTCGGGCGATTACTGCCGCACCCCGAACCCAACCTGCGCCCCCTTCGAGCCGGTGGCCTGCGACATCTTCGTGACCGAGGCGACCTTTGGCCTGCCGGTCTTTCGCCATCCCGATCCGATGGACGAGATGGCCCGGCTGCGGGCCAGCATGGCGGAGTTTCCCGAGCGCCCGCATCTGATCGGCGCCTATGCACTTGGCAAGGCGCAGCGGGTCATCGCGCTGGCGCGGGCGGCGGGGATCGACGGGTCGATTGCCATCCACGGTGCGATGCAGCGTCTCTGTGATTATCATGTGGAACAGGGGATCGAACTTGGCCCGCTGGTCCCGGCGACGGCGGATCAGGTGGATGCGCAACTGGTCATCGCCCCGCCCTCGGCCTTCGCCAGCTCCTGGGTTCAGCGTTTCGCCGACCCGGTCATCGGCTTCGCCTCGGGCTGGATGGCGGTGCGCGCCCGTGCGCGGCAGCGGGGCGTCGAACTGCCGCTGGTCATCAGCGATCATGTCGACTGGCCGCAGGTGACGGCAACCATCCGCGAGCTTGCCCCCGAAGAGGTCTGGATCACCCACGGCACCGAGGACGGGCTGATGCGCTGGTGCGAGCTCGAGGGCTTTGCCGCCCGCCCGCTGCGGCTGGTGGGCTATGAGGACGAGCCGGAATGAGGGCTTTCGCGGCCCTGCTGGAACGGCTGGCCTTTACCCCGGCGCGGAATGCCAAGCTGCGGCTGCTGCGGCATTACCTCGAGGTCACGCCCGACCCGGATCGCGGCTATGCGCTGGCGGCGCTGACCGGCGATCTGAGCCTGCGCGCGGTGACGCCCAGCCTGTTGCGCGGTTTGGTGGCGGAACGGGTGGACGCCCAGCTTTTCGCCTTGAGTTACGATTTCGTCGGCGATCTGGCCGAGACGATCGCCCTGCTATGGGACAGCGACCGCGACGAGGATGTGCCGCTGCACGCGGCCGTGGACCTGTTGCAGGGCACCGGGAAAGCCGCCCTGCCCGCCGCCATCGCCGCCATGCTCGACCAGCTCGGGCCGTCGCAGCGTCTGGCCTTCCTGAAACTTGCCACCGGCAATATGCGCGTCGGCCTGTCGGCGCGGATGGCGCGGATGGCGCTGGCGCAGATGGGCGGGCCGGAGGTGGCCGAGATCGAGGAGATCTGGCACGGGTTGACCCCGCCCTATCAGCCGCTTTTCGACTGGATCGGCGGCGGGGTGCGCCCGGAACAGGCGGCGTTGGCGCCGTTCCGCCCGGTGATGCTGTCGACACCCATTGATCTGGATCAGCTTCGCGCGCTCGATCCCGGCGACTATCTGGCCGAATGGAAATGGGACGGCATCCGGGTGCAGGCGATCAATGACGGCGGCGTGCGGCGGCTGTTCTCGCGCACCGGCGAAGAGATCTCGGCCAGCTTTCCCGATGTGATCGCGGCGCTGAATTTCGATGGCGCGGCGGATGGCGAGCTCTTGGTGCGGCGCGGGGCCGAGGTCGCGCCCTTCGGCGACCTGCAGAAGCGCCTTGGCCGCAAGGCGGTCAGCAAGGCGATGCTGGCCAGCCACCCGGCGGGGTTGCGCCTCTATGACCTGATGATCTGGCAGGGACGCGACCTGCGCGACCTGCCGCTATCCGGGCGCAGGGCGGTGCTGGAAGGCGCGGATTTCGGCAGCGACTGCATCGACATCTCGCCCCGGCTGGACTTTGCCACATGGGACGATCTGGCGGCGCTGCGGGCCGCGCCGCCAGATGCGGTGATCGAGGGGGTGATGATCAAGCGCCGCGATTCTGCCTATGTCGGCGGGCGTCCGCGCGGGCCGTGGTTCAAGTGGAAGCGCGATCCGATGGTGGTCGATGCGGTGCTGCTTTACGCGCAACGCGGGCATGGCAAACGCTCGGGCTTTTACAGCGATTTCACCTTTGGCCTGTGGTCGGGCGATCAGTTGCTGCCGGTCGGCAAGGCCTATTTCGGCTTTACCGACGAGGAGCTGCGCGAACTTGACCGCTTCGTGCGCAATCACACCATCGACCGCTTCGGCCCGGTGCGAGCGCTTGAACCGAAACTGGTGCTGGAGGTAGCCTTCGAGGGCGTGAACGCCTCGACCCGCCACAAATCCGGCGTCGCCATGCGCTTTCCCCGGATCAGCCGCATCCGGTTGGACAAGCCGGCCGCCGAGGCCGACCGGCTGGAGACCCTGAAGGCGATGATCGGATGAGCCGGCGCCTTTTCCCGTCAGGGCCGGATGATCGCGGCGATGCGCGCGGCAATCGCCGCGCTGCCCTTGGCCGAGGGGTGGATGCGGTCGAGCGCGTGGTAGGAGGTGTCGCCGGGCGTCGGCACCAGGTCCAACAGCCTGAGGAAGACCATGCCCGGATCGCGGGCATCCAGCCGCGCAAGGCGGCGATCAAGCTCGTCCCCGATCGGGCCGCAATGCTCGATCGGCGAGGTAAAGCCGGGGCTGCGCAGGTAGCCGGTATGGATGACCTGCGCGCCATCTGCCCTGATCTGCGCCACCAGCATGGGGATTGCACCCTGCGTCGCATCGGCCGAGATCAGCGCGTCAAGCTGCGGCCCGCAACCCCTGCAACCACAGCCGAACAGCAGGTTGTTGCCGCCGCCATCCATCACCACCCAGTCCCAGTTTCCGCGCCGGTATTGCCGCGCGATGGTGGCGTGACTGCCCTGCGCCGCGGGCTTGCCACCGAGATCATGGACCGCACCCGAGACCGAATTGTCCTTGACCGGCTCGCCCAGCTCTGCCGCCAGCGCCTCGGCGACCGAGGCGCCGCGCAGGCGGTTCCAGGCCATCAGCGAATCGCCGATCACGAGGATGCGCGCCGGGCCCGTGCCGGCGCCGGGCGGGGCGGACATGCAGGCGGTCAGGGCCAGCAGGCACAGCAGCAGACGCCACGTCATCGCCGCAGAAAACTCCGTCAAATCAGACCTGTGGTCGTTCACCACCAGATTAGCATGGAGGCGAGAACCGCGACAGGGGCGCATGCAGGGGGTAGGTCAAGATGACGCTGCCGCCGCGCTTTCAGGACTGGTTCGCCCGGCAGGGCTGGCAGCCGCATCCGCATCAGCTGGCGCTGCTCGAGGCGCAAGGTGACACGCTGCTGATCGCGCCGACCGGGGGCGGCAAGACGCTGGCGGGGTTCCTGCCCAGCCTTGTCGATCTGGCCGGTGGGGCGCATCGGGGGATGCACACGCTTTACGTCTCGCCGCTGAAGGCGCTGACGGCGGATATCGCGCGCAACCTCGCCCGGCCTGTCGCCGACCTGGGGCTGGCGATCCGCATCGAGGATCGCACCGGCGACACCCGCCCGGCGCAACGGGCGCGGCAGCGGGTCGATCCGCCCGATATCCTGCTGACCACGCCGGAATCGCTGGCGCTGATGCTGTCCTATCCCGAGGCACCGGCAATCTTTGGCGGGCTTCGCCGTGTCGTGCTGGACGAACTCCACGCACTGACCGAGAACAAGCGCGGCGATCAGCTGATGCTGGGCCTGGCGCGGCTGCGCAGCCTTGCGCCCGGCCTGCAGGTCACCGGCCTTTCGGCAACGGTCGAGGACCCGCAGGCGCTGGCCGGGTTCATGGGCGGCGCGCGGGTGCTCGAGGCCGATCCTGGCCCCGCTCCCGACATTGCCATGCTTCCCACCGCCAGCCCCGCGCCATGGGCAGGGGGTGGCGGGCATCACGCCATTCCCGAGGTGCTGGAGCAGGTGCGGCAGGCCAACACCACCATCATCTTCATCAATACCCGCGCACAGGCCGAGCTGTTCTTCCAGGCACTCTGGGCCGCCAATGACGAAAACCTGCCCATCGGGTTGCATCACGGCAGCTTGGCGCGCGAGGCAAGGCAGCGGGTCGAGGCGGCGATGGCGGCGGGGCAGTTGAGGGCGGTGGTGGCGACGGGCAGCCTGGATCTGGGCATCGACTGGGGCGCGGTCGACCTGGTGATCCAGGTCGGCGCGCCGAAGAACGTGAAGCGGCTGGTGCAGCGGATCGGGCGGGCGAACCACCGCTACAACGCCCCCTCGCGCGCCCGGATCGTGCCGGCGAACCGCTTCGAGGTGATCGAATGCGTCGCGGCGCTGGAGGCGGTCGCCGAACGCGATCTCGACGGCGACCCGCGCGGGCCGGGGCCGTTGGACGTGCTCTGCCAGCACATCCTGCTGACCGCCTGCGCCGGGCCGTTCGAGGCCGATGTGCTTTACGCCGAGGTGATCACCGCCGGCCCCTATCGCGCCCTGAGCCGCGCCGATTTCGATGCCTGCCTCGATTTCGCCGCGACCGGGGGCTATGCGCTTCGGGCCTATGACCGCTGGCAGCGGCTGATGCTGCGCGACGGGCTGTGGCGGTTGCGCGATCCGCGCGCGGCGCGCGATCTGCGCATGAACATCGGCACCATCGTCGAGGCCGAGATGCTGAAGGTGCGCTTTCGCGGGCGCGGCGGCGCGCCACTGGGCGAGGTCGAGGAGGCCTTTGCCGCCAGTCTCGAACCCGGCGACACCTTCCTGATCGGCGGCCAGACCGTGCGCTATGAGGGCCTGCGCGAGATGGTGGTCGAGGTGACGAAGCAGCCGACTCGCAAGCCAAAGATTGCCGTCTTTTCGGGGGTGAAGCTGGCGACCTCGACGCAGTTGTCGCATCGGGTTCAGGCACTGATCGGCGATCCATCGCGCCACCACGCCCTGCCCGGCAACACCCGCGACTGGCTGGCGCTGCAGGCCGAGGTCAGCGCCCTGCCCCGTCCCGGCGTGCTGCAAAGCGAGAGCTTTCGCCATGACGGCATGTGGCATTTTGCGCTTTACGGCTTTGCCGGGCGCAACGCGCTGCAGACGCTTGGCCTCTTGATGACCCGGATGATGGAAGAGGCCGGGCTGGGGCCGCTGGGGTTCCTGTCCACCGATTACGCGCTGCTGATCTGGTCCTTGGACCCTGTGACCGATCCCGCGCCGCTGCTGGACCGCGCGGGGCTGCGGGCGGGTCTGGGTGATTGGCTCGGCAGCAATGCGGTAATGAAGCGGACCTTTCGGACCGTCGCCACCATTGCCGGGCTGATCCAGCGCAACCTGCCGGGACTGCGCAAGACCGGGCGGCAGGCGACCTTTTCCAGCGATATCCTCTACGACACGTTGAGGAAATACGACCCGGATCACCTGATGCTGCGCATCACCACCGACGAGGCGCGGCGGGGCCTTGTGGATTTCGACCGGATCGAGGAGATGCTGGACCGCTCGCCCCGGCTGGATCACCGGATGCTGGATCGGGTCTCGCCACTGGCTGCACCCTTGCTGCTGGAGGTGGGCCGCGTGCCGATCGCCGGTCAGGGGCGCGAGCGGCTGGCCGAGGCCGAGGCTGCGGCGCTGATGGCAGAGGCGGGACTGGCGTGACGGGATATGGATTCAACTTTGCCGGGCAGCGGCTGGAGGCCCGGGCCTCGGGCGCGCTGTGGTGGCCGGACCGCCGCTGGCTGGTCGTGGCTGACCTGCATCTCGGGAAATCCGAACGCATGGCCCGGCGGGGCGGTGCCTTGCTGCCCCCCTACGAGGTCGCGGCGACGCTGGACCGGCTCGAGGCCGAAATCGCTGCGCTGGAACCGGCGGCGGTCATCAGCCTAGGCGACGGGTTCGATGATGATGCGGCGGGGCGGGAGTTGCCCGATGGGCTGTGCGACCGGCTGCACCGGCTGGCCGAGGGACGCGACTGGGTCTGGATCACCGGCAACCACGATCCCGGAGCGGTGCCGAAGCGAATGCCGGGCCGGACCCTGCCCGAGCTGGACGCCGGTATCACCCTGCGCCACGAGGCGGGCGCGGGGCCGGACATGTCCGGGCATTTCCACCCCTGCATCAGGCTGGCCGGGCAAAGGCGGCGCTGTTTCCTGATCGGGCAGGACCACCTGATCCTGCCGGCCTTCGGTGCCTATACTGGCGGGCTGATCGCCGATCATCCGGCACTGGCGGCGCTGGTGCCCGAGGGGCTGGCCGTGGCCTGCGGTGCGCGGGCGCTGGCAATGCCGATCGGGCAACGCCATCGGGCGTAGGAACCGCACATGAGAAAGGCCGGCGCGCCTGATGGCGGCCGGCCTTCACCGATGACGTGTCGTGATCGATCAGAAGCTGAAGTTCACGCCCAGCTTGACGTGATGATGCTCGGGCGTGGCTTCGGTCATGAAGCCATTGGCATCGGTCAGCGTGGTCTTGCCGAAACCGCGGAATTCCCATTCGCCGAAGATCGACATCCGCTCGGACAGACGGCGCTCGGCACCGAGGCCGAGGATCCAGGCATTGTCCTTGTAGCTGCCGTCGTAATCCATGCCGAGGCCTTCGACGGCATAGTTGAAATCGCCACGGCCGATACCGGCGATGCCGTAGAACAGCGTGTCGCCGGCAGCGTTCAGCACGCCAGTCTTCATCCGCAGGGCGACGAAATTGTCCATCTCGGCCATCGCGTTGGCGGTGCCGGTATCGAAGGAGGCGTCGGCATTGCTGGCCTCATAGGCCAGTTCGGGACCGAAGACGACCTGGCGACCGCCGACATCCCGCTGCCAGCGGTAACCCAGATGCAGGCCGTAGGTCATGCCCTTGAGATCGACCGAGCCGGGGCTGCCCAGCAGGGTATCGGTGGCGTCGCTGACCCCAACCACGTCATCGGCGCCGAAGGCATAGCCCAGACCCAGCCCGGCATAGGCACCGGCCCAGGGTGCGGGCGCAGCGGTCACCGGGGCGATGACCGGCGCGGGCTCGACCGGGGCGGTATAACCGCCGGCATGGGCAACGGGTGCCAGCAGCGCGAGAGCGGCGGCGGCGGCAAAGGGGGTTTTGGAAATCGTGAACATGAAACTGCTCCTTCAGGTCTGGCCGGCGCATGCGAAATAGGCGGCGCCCTGCGGCGGGAAAGCTGCCGTTAGGATGCACCTTTGCGCCGGCTCGCGGCCAGCACCTTTTGCGATCCGCCGGATTTTACGGCAGATCGCGGCATATTCGACACAGGAAATGCGCGGATTTTCGCGCCCCGGTAGATCTAGATATCCAGGTTCTCAACGCTCAGCGCATTCTGCTGGATGAACTCGCGCCGCGGTTCGACCACGTCACCCATCAGCTTGGTGAAGAGATCCTCGGCCTCGGCCAGATCCTCGATCTTCACCTGCAGCATGGTGCGGGCATCGGGGTCCAGCGTGGTTTCCCACAGCTGTTCCGGGTTCATCTCGCCCAGACCCTTGTAGCGCTGCAGCGACAGGCCCTTCTCGCCTTCGAGGAAGATCGCCTGCAACAGCCCAAGCGGGCCGTGGATCGGCAGGTCGCGGTCCTTGCGCACCAGATGCGCGGTCGCACCATAGACATCCTGCAGCGCCTTGGTCATCTCACCCAGACGGCGGCTTTCCCCGCTGCGCAGCATCGGCCCGTCCAGCGTGCGGTTTTCCTCGACCCCGCGCAGCATCCGCGACAAGCGGATGCCGCCATCCTGCGTTGGACGGCCCGACCAGCCGCGCTCGTATTCCGCCCCGATCAGATCGAGCCGCGCGGCGACGGCATTGGCCACGCCCTGCGCATCGGCATCGACCCGGCCCGGCAGCAGCGCGCCGGCGATGGCCGCCTGTTCGGTGATATGGGGCGGGTAATGGGTCGGGTAGGTGCGCAGGATGCGCCGCACCAGCCGCGCCTCTTCGACCACGCGGCGCAGGTCGTTGCCGGTCAGCTGCTCGCCCCCGGCCAGAACCAGCGACGCGCCATCGAGACCCTGCTCGATCAGGTAATCTTCCAGCGCCGCCTCGTTCTTCAGATAGACCTCGGAGCGGCCGCGACCGACCTTATAGAGCGGCGGCTGCGCGATGTAGAGATGGCCGGCCTCGATCAGCTCGGGCATCTGCCGGAAGAAGAAGGTCAGAAGCAGCGTCCGGATATGTGCGCCGTCCACGTCGGCATCGGTCATGATGACGATCTTGTGGTAGCGCAGCTTGTCCAGGTTGAACTCGTCGCGGCCAATGCCGGTGCCTAGCGCGGTGATCAGCGTGCCGATCTGTTCGCTTGAGAGCATCCGGTCGAAGCGCGCGCGCTCGACGTTCAGGATCTTGCCGCGCAGGGGCAGGACCGCCTGGTTCTTGCGCGAGCGACCCTGCTTGGCCGAGCCGCCGGCCGAGTCACCCTCGACGATGAACAGTTCCGAAAGCGCCGGGTCCTTTTCCTGGCAGTCGGCCAGCTTGCCCGGCAGGCTGGCCACGTCCATCGCGGTCTTGCGCCGGGTCAGTTCGCGGGCCTTGCGCGCCGCCTCGCGGGCCAGCGCCGCTTCGACGATCTTGCCGATGATCTGGCGCGCCTCGGCCGGGTTCTCCTCGAACCATTCCGACAGCTTCTCGCCCACCAGACCCTCGACCGCCGGACGGACTTCCGAGGACACCAGCTTGTCCTTGGTCTGGCTGGAGAATTTCGGATCGGGCACCTTGACCGACAAGACGCAGGTCAGGCCCTCGCGGGCGTCATCGCCGGTGAAGTCGATCTTCTCGCGCTTGGCGATGCCGCTGTCCTGCGCGTATTTGGTGATCACCCGGGTCAGCGCGCCACGGAAACCCGCCAGATGGGTGCCACCGTCGCGCTGCGGGATGTTGTTGGTAAAGGGCAGCACGGTTTCGTGGTAGCTGTCGTTCCACCACATCGCCACTTCGACGCCGATGCCGTTCTTCTCGCCGGTCATGAAGATCGGGTCGGGCATGACCGAGGTTTTCGAGCGGTCGAGATAGCGCACGAATTCGCGCACGCCGCCCTCGTAGAACAGTTCGGTGTGCAGCGGCTCGGCCGGGCGGTCATCCTCGAGGATGATCTTCACACCGCTGTTCAGGAAGGCCAGTTCGCGCAACCGGTTTTCCAGCGTCTTGAAGACGTAATCGAGATTGCTGAAGGTGCCGTTCGGATCGGTCTGGCGGTTCGAGGCGAGAAAGCGCACCTCGGTCCCCTTCTCGCCCGGTTGGGCATCGCCCACCACGCGCAGATGCTCGACCGTCTCGCCCTTCTCGAAGCGAGCGTAATGTTCGCGGCCATTGCGCCAGACGCGCAGTTCCAGCCAGTCGCTGAGCGCGTTCACCACCGAGACGCCGACCCCGTGCAACCCGCCCGAGACCTTGTAGCTGTTCTGGTCGAATTTCCCCCCGGCGTGCAGCTGGGTCATGATGACCTCGGCCGCCGAAACGCCCTCGGTCGGGTGCAGGTCCACCGGGATGCCGCGGCCATTGTCGCGCACCGAGACGCTGTTATCGGCATGGATCTTGACCTTGACGAAGTCGGCATGTCCCGCCAGCGCCTCGTCGATGCCGTTATCCACGACCTCGTAGACCATGTGATGCAGGCCCGAGCCGTCATCCGTATCGCCGATATACATGCCGGGGCGTTTGCGGACGGCTTCCAACCCCTTGAGAACCTTGATCGAATCGGCGCCGTATTCAACGGGCTGGGGGGCGGTGTCGGTCATGCGAGAAAATTCCTGTTCATCTGCGCCCGATATAGTCATTCGCCGGGGTAAAGTCACGGGAAAGGCACTGTATTTCGGGGTATTTGGCGGCTTAAACGCGAATTCTTGCGCAAGCCTGCGGATCGGCGTCTAAAAGGGCCGGACAGGGGACGGGAACGGGTGCCAATGATGCGCTGGATTCGGATTTTACTGGTCATCCTTCTGGCCCTGCTGCTGGTCTGGGTCGCGGGACGGATGATCTTTGCCGTGCCCTCGACTGAAGGGCGCGCGGTCGAAAGGGCCATTCCCTTTGACCCGACCACCACGCTTGGTCCGCAGGCGGTCGAGGCGATGTCGGCCCATGCCGGGAAAAGCGGCGTGGTGCCGCTGCCCGACGGCCAAGGCGCGCTGATGAGCCGGATGAAGCTGGCCGAGGGGGCGGAACGCTCGATCGATGCGATGTATTACATCTGGCACGACGACACCTCGGGACTGCTGCTGCTGGACGCGCTGCGCGATGCCGCCGAACGGGGCGTGCGGGTGCGGCTGCTTCTGGACGACAACGGCATTGCCGGGATGGATCAGATGCTGGCGGCACTGGATGCCCTGCCGAATTTCTCGGTGCGGCTGTTCAACCCCTCGACGGTGCGCAATCCGAAGGGTCTGGGCTATGTGCTCTATCCGCTCAGGATGAACCGGCGGATGCACAACAAGGCGTTTCTCGTGGATGGCGCGGTGGCGATCGTCGGCGGCAGGAATATCGGCGACGAGTATTTCGCCATCGGCGATGTGCCGGCCTACCTGGACCTGGATGTGCTGGGCGTGGGCGACGTGGTCACCGACACCGCCGCGATCTTCGACCAGTACTGGAACAGCCAACCTGTTCTGGCGCTGGAGCAGGTGATCGCGGGTCCGGGCGACATGGCGGCCTTTGACAAGGCTGTGGCCGAGGCCGAGGCGACGCCCGAGGCGCAGACGGTGATCAAGGCCGAGGCCAGCGCCGGCGAGCGGATGGTCCGCCGCAACGCGCCGCCGATGGAATGGACCGAAGTGCAGGTGGTCGCAGATGACCCGATCAAGGGGATGGGCACGCATTCGCGCGAGGATCTGATGATGTCGCGGCTCGGCGCGATCCTTGGCAGCGTGACCGCGCGGCTTGACCTGATCTCGGCCTATTTCGTGCCGGGCAAGGCGGGCAGCGGCTTCTTTGCGAAACTGGCGGAATCGGGCGTGGATGTCCGCATCATGACCAATTCCTGGCAGGCGACCGATGTGCCGATGGTCCATGCGGGCTATGTGAAATACCGGCGCGAACTGCTGGAATCGGGCGTTACCCTTTATGAATTGAAGCCGATCGAGGGCATCGCGCAGGGTCGAGCCGAGTTGCGCCCCAGCGGCTTCTCGGGCTCGAGCCTGCACGCCAAGACATTTTCGGCCGATGATGCGCGGGTCTTCATCGGCTCGTTCAATTTCGATCCCCGCTCGGCCGCGCTGAATTGCGAGATGGGCTTTCTGATCGACAGCCCCGCCATCGCGAAGGCCGGCAGCACCGCCCTGACCGACGGGCTGTCCAAGCGCAGCTTCCAGCCGGAGCTGGACGGGAACAAGATGGTCTGGCGCGATCCGCAGCCCGATGGCAGCGTGATCACCCTTGAGCACGAACCCGATCTGGATTTCCTAGATCGGGTGGCGGTCTATGTGCTGAACGTGCTGCCGATCGAGTGGCTGCTGTAGCGCGCCTCAGCCGGCGAGCAACTGGCTCAGCCCGATGACGCTGCCGACGGCGATCAACAGACCGCCCGAAACCATGTTCATCATCCGCATCCCCGAGGGTGTCGCCAGCCTCTGCCGCGCTGCCGCCACGGCGGCCCCCATGCCCATGTTCAGGACAAACGGAATTGCCGCCGACATGGCGACGATCAGCACAACGTCACCCGCCGTGATCTGCGCCAGGCCGAAGAAACCCGGCAGCACGCCGATATAGAACAGCGCCGCCTTGGGATTTCCCGCAATGGCCAGCAGGCCCGCTGTAAATCCCGCCCAACGCCCGCGCTTGGTCAGCCTGCTGTCGCTGCCCACGGGCTGGCTGGCGCTGCGGATCAGCAGGATGCCCATGCCGATGAAGACGGCGGCGGCGACCCAGCGCAGCGCCTCGAGCAGAAAGGCGCTTTGCGCCACGATCACCGACAGACCGAAGATCGCCACAAGCGGCCAGATCATGTCCCCAATCGCCACGCCGATCGCCAGCGGCCAGACCCCGGCAAAGCCCGAGGACAGCGCCCGCGCCATGATCGCCACCCAGACCGGGCCGGGGGTCAGCCAGATCGCCACCATGGCCCCGGCATAGAGCCAGATCGATTCGGCAGAGAGAGTCATTCGGTCTCCTCGGCGGCAGAGGCACCGCCCGTCTTCGTCACATTGAGCCGCCTCGCCTCGGGACCGAAGGCCTCGAACAACTCGGCCCCGGTTCCGGTCAGCAGGGATTGTGCCGGCAGCGCGGCAATCTCGGCGTAAAGCGCGGCGCGGCGGTCGGCGTCAAGATGCGCCGCAACCTCGTCGAGCAGCAGCACGACCGGCTGATCCGTCAGCGCGCGCGCATTGGCGAGGATCAGCGACAGCAGCAGCGCCTTCTGCTCTCCGGTCGAGGACAGGGCGGCCGGCATGTCCTGCGGCCCCCAATGCGCACCCAGATCGGCGCGGTGCGGGCCGGTCAGGCTGCGCCCGGCGGCCAGATCGCGGGGGCGCATCGTGGCCATGCGCGCGGCGATGCTGGACGGATCGGCATCATCGGCAAAGCCCTCGCCCGACAGCAGCGTCAGGGTGGCGGCGGGAAACTGTGTCGCCCCCTCGCCCTGCGCGGCGCTGATCGCGGCGATGGCCGACAGGCGGTTGCGGGTCAGCGCCGCGCCCGATTCTGCCATCTGCGCCTCGAGCGCCCGATACCAGCCCGGATCGCCGATCTGGTCACGGAGCAGTCGGTTCCGCTCGCGCATCGCCTTGTCATAGGCCAGGGCGATCTCGGCATGGTCGGGGATCAGGCTCAGCGTCACCCTGTCAAGAAAGCGCCGCCGCGTCTCGGGCGCGTCCGACCACAGCCGGTCCATCGCCGGCACCAGCCAGATCACCCGGATCAGCCGGCCAAGCGCCACCTGCGGCGCGGGCTTGTCGTCGATTAGGACGGAACGGCTTTGCCCCGGGAGCGCCTCGGTCCCGACCTGCTGGTCCCCGATCCCGGCGCGAATGCGCCAGCCGGCGTCCACTCCCTGCCGCGCCTGATCGCCCGGCGCAGCATTGCGCAGACCACGGCCCGGGGCCAGCATCGACAGGGCTTCAAGAATATTGGTCTTGCCCGATCCGTTCGCGCCATAGATCGCAACGGGGCGGTGATCCAGGTCGAGGGCGAGGCGCGGCCATGACCGGAACTGCGCCAGGGACAGGTGGCTGAGCGTCACACCCGCATCGGCATGACGACATAGACGGCGCTGGTATCGCCGCCCTCGCGGATCAGCGCGGCATCGCCCGAGCCGTTGAACAGGAAGACGGCATTCTCGCGGTCCACCTGGCTGGCGATCTCCTGCAGGTACTTGGCGTTGAAGCCGATTTCCAGCGGGTCATCGGCATAGGCCACGGCCAGCTCCTCATCCGCAGCACCGGCATCGGGGGCGTTGACCGACAGGATCAGCCGGTCCTCGTCCAGCGCCAGCTTGACCGCGCGCGAGCGTTCGCTGCTGACGGTGGCCACGCGGTCCACGGCCTTGGCGAAATCGCCGGCATCGACCTCGAGCTTGCGGGTATTGCCCGAGGGAATGACGCGGCTGTAATCGGGGAAGGTGCCGTCGATGACCTTGGAGGTCAGGGTAATGGTGGCGGTGGCGAAACGCACCTTGGTCTCGCTGACCGAGACCGCGATGGCGGCATCGTCTTCATCCAGCAGCTTGCGCAGCTCGGCCACGGTCTTCCGCGGTACGATGACGCCGGGCATGTTCGCCGCGCCCTCGGGCAGGGGCGCATCGATCCGGGCCAGACGGTGGCCATCGGTCGCCACGCAGCGAAGCACCGGACCCTCCTCGGACTGTGCCACATGCATGTAGACGCCGTTCAGATAATAGCGCGTCTCCTCGGTCGAGATGGCGAATTTCGACTTGTCGAACAGTCGCCGCAGCACACCCGCCGGGGCGCTGAAATTGGCGGCATATTCGGTCGAGGCCATGACCGGGAAATCCTCGCGCGGCAGGGTCGCGAGGCTGAAATTCGACTTGCCCGCCTGCACCGTCAGCCGGCCCGCCGCGTCATCCGAGGCGATGTTGACCAGCGACCCATCGGGCAGCTTGCGGGCAATCTCGTTCAGCATGGCGGCGCTGACCGTGGTGGCACCGGGACGTTCGACCTGCGCGGGGGCGCGATCGACCACCTCGGTATCCAGATCGGTGGCGCGGAAGCTGACGCCCTCGGCCGTCGCCTCGATCAGCACATTGGCGAGGATCGGGATGGTGTTGCGGCGTTCGACGACGGATTGGGCCTGTGAGACGGCCTTGACCAGAACCGCGCGCTCGATCGAGAATTTCATGTCCGTCCCTCACCTTGCCGGACCCCTTGCCCGGACCCGCTTTGTAGCCGCCCTTGCGGGCGGTCACAAGAATTTCAATTCAAAAGCGGGGGCGGTCAAGCCTCGAGCAGGCGCTTCAACAGGTCCAGATCCTCGGACAGCGCCTCGTCGCTGGCAGCCAGTTCCTCGATCTTCTTCACCCCATGCATGATGGTGGTGTGATCCCGCCCGCCAAAGCGGCGGCCGATCTCGGGCAGCGAGCGGTTGGTCAGCTGCTTGGACAGGTACATGGCGATCTGGCGCGGCCGGGCGACATTGCGCACGCGCTTGGGCCCGATCAGGTCGGCCAGACGGATGTTGTAATGCTCGGCCACCTTGCGCTGGATCTCTTCGATCGAGACCCGGCGATCCGAGGCGCGCAGGATGTCGGTCAGGCATTCCTGCGTCATGTCGAGCGTGATCTCGCGCCCGATCAGGCTGGCGAAGGCGAAGAGACGCTGCAGCGCGCCTTCCAGCACCCGGACGTTCGAGGTGATGCGGTGGGCGAGAAATTCCAGCACGCCGGGCGCCATCTCGAGGCCGGGATATTGCTGGCGGAACGCCTCGGTCTTGGACTGCAGGATGCCAAGGCGCAGCTCGTAGGTGGTCGGGTGGACATCGGCCAGAAGCCCGCAGCTGAGGCGCGACTTGATGCGCTCCTCCAGCCCCTTGATCTCGCCCGGCGCGCGATCGGCCGAGATGACGATCTGCTTGCCCTGATCGACCAGCGCGTTGAAGGTGTGGAAGAATTCCTCCTGTGTCGATTCCTTGCCGGCGATGAAATGCACATCATCGACCATCAGGAGATTGACCGAACGGAACATCTCCTTGAAATCGAGGATGCTCTTGTCCTTCAGCGCCTGGACAAAGCGGTACATGAACTGTTCGGCCGAGAGATACATCACTTTCGCATCGGGATGACGGGCAATGTATTCGCTGGCGATGGCGTGCATCAGGTGGGTCTTGCCCAGACCGACGCCGCCATAGAGGAACAGCGGGTTGAAGCTGACCGGCCCTCCCTCGGCCACCCGGCGCGCGGCGGCATGGGCCAGCTCGTTCGGCTTGCCGACGACGAAATTCTCGAAGGTGAAGCGCGCATCCAGCGGCGCGCCCAGATCGACGGTGCGGGTGGCGGCGCTGGCGGCGGCCTCGGCGCTGGCCGGCTCGACCGCCGAGGCGGTCATCCGCCCTGCACGCGCGGGCGCGGCGGCCGGCGCGGCCGCAGCCGGGCTGGTCGGGCGATTGGCCGAGATGGTGAAGCGCAGACGCTCGGCCCGGTGGCCGCTGCGCTGCAATTCGCCCAGGATCGCGGTGGCGAAATGGCGGTTGACCCAGTCCGACATGAATCGGGTCGGCGCCGCGAATTCGGCGATGCCGTCGTCAAGGCTGACCAGACGCAGCGGCTTGATCCAGTGATTATAGTTATTTGCGCCGACGGAATTCTTCAAATTTCCGCATGCCTGCCCCCAGATACTGTCCATTAGCCAACGCCTTGTCGTTTCTTCTGCCCCGGTTCTGCCCCCCGTTCGGGGTGACAGCCGCGATCCTTGCCGACGCGCCATGGTCTCAGCCTCTGGCAGCAGACAGGAAAGGCCGGCGACAGAATATGTCGCAGCCGAAGCCGTCAGGCCGTACCAGATCACAAGTCTTCCCAACGGCAGGTGGCAGCCCGCCAACGGGAACTCATGCAGGGATGTTGCCATCCCGTTTGCCTTGTCTCGATGATGACCCGAAGCGGCAGCCAAGGTCACTTTTCGCGACAATCCCCCAGGCGCGAGGTGAATCGCTGAAGGGAAGTTAGCAACCCCGCTTGCAGGCGCGCAACAGATCAATGCGCTTGACAGCATCCGCCACCGGACGAATCTGCGCAGCCCCCTGACGGGCAAGGATAAAATCCAAACGACCCAATTAAGTGTTTCTTATCAGCCAGATATGAATCCGAGAACGAAACAGGGGCGCGAGCTTCACGCCCGCGCCCCTGTTCTGATCTCTCTCCGCGAAACCTCTGCAGGCTGCGCAAATAACGCCGCGTCAGAAGGACGCGGAGGCCGACTCAGGCCTTGGACAGCGCCTTCACGCGCGAGGCCAAGCGCGAGATTTTCCGCGAGGCGGTGTTCTTGTGGTAGACGCCCTTGGTGACGCCGCGCATCAGTTCGGGCTGGGCCACTTTCAGGGCCTCGGCAGCCGCCTCGGCATTGCCGCCGGCGATCGCTTCCTCGACCTTGCGCAGGAAGGTGCGGATGCGCGAACGGCGCGCCTTGTTGATGGCGGTGACGCGCTCGGTCTGGCGGGCGCGCTTCTTGGATTGGAGGGTATTGGCCATGTCTTCGGTCCTATCGGTCTATCTGCATCTCGGTTGCGCAAAGGACCCAAGGCCGCCATTCCCCGAAAGGAAACGGACATGATTCTTGCCTAAGCGGGCCCACGCGCATGTGGCACCGGCCTATAAGGCAAGCCGGTGCTGAAGAAAACCCCTATTTGTCGCGGAATTGCGGCTCGCGCTTCTCGAGGAAGGCGGCCATGCCCTCGGTCTGGTCCTCGGTCGCAAACAGCGAGTGGAACAGCCGGCGCTCATACAGCAGCCCCTCACGCAGGGTGGTCTCGTAAGAGCGGTTCACCGCCTCCTTGGCGGCACGGACGGCGACCTGCGACTTCTCGGCGATCTTGCCGGCGATGGCCATGGCCTCGGGGATCAGCTTGGCGGTGGGCACTACACGGCTGACCAGCCCCGAACGCTCGGCCTCGGCCGCATCCATGAAACGACCGGTCAGGTTCATGTCCATGGCCTTGGACTTGCCGACAAAGCGGGTCAGGCGCTGCGTGCCGCCGATGCCGGCGATGACGCCCAGGTTGATCTCGGGCTGGCCGAACTTGGCATTTTCTGCGGCGATGATGAAATCGCAGGTCATCGCCAGCTCGCAGCCGCCCCCCAGCGCATAGCCGCTGACCGCCGCGATGATCGGCTTGCGCACGCGCAGGATCGCCTCGGTCGGAGCGGTGAAGAGATCGCCCACGAAGACATCGACAAAGCTCTTCTCGGCCATTTCCTTGATGTCAGCGCCGGCGGCGAAGGCCTTTTCGCTGCCGGTCAGCACGATGCAGCGCACCTTGTCGTTCTGGTCGGCCTCGGTCAGTGCCTGAGCCAGCTCTTCCAGCAATTGCTTGTTCAGCGCGTTCAGCGCCTCGGGACGGTTCAGGCGGATCAGCGCGACCTCGTCTTCGATCTCGACGATGATGCAGTCATAAGCCATGGGCTCAACCCCTGTGATAGTGCGATTTCGGGCGAGTCCTAACAGGCTCGGCCCGCGGTGACCAGTAACAGACGCATCTGTTCAATTCTGGCTGTCTGCCCTCAGTGCTGGCAGGTCGGGCAATAGAAGCTGGATCGCCCCGATTGCACCACCCGCCGAATGGTGCCGCTGCAGCCCGATGTCGGACAGGGCGCGCCCTCGCGGTCATAGACGCGAAAACTGTGCTGGAAATAGCCCAGTTCCCCGGTCGCCTGCCGGTGATCGCGCAGGCTGCTGCCGCCCGCCGCGATCGCCTCGGCCAGCACCTCGCGGACATGGCCGACCAGTGCCTCGATGCGGGCAGCACCGATCCGCCCGGCCTGCCGGCGCGGATCGATCCCGGCGCGATACAGCGCCTCGCTGACATAGATATTGCCAAGCCCCGCCACGATGCGCTGATCAAGAAGCGCCTGTTTCACGGGGGCCTTCTTGCCGCCGAAGGACGCCTGCAGATAGGCGGCGCTGAAATCGGGTTCCAGCGGCTCGGGGCCGAGATGGCCCAAGAGCGGATGCGCCTCGCCCTCGCGGATCAGATCGACCATGCCGAAGCGGCGGGCATCGTTGAAGGTGATGCTGGTGCCTTCGTCGGTGGTCAGCACGACATGATCGTGCCGCGACAGGATCGAAGGATCGCGGTGAAACCCGGCCAGCCCCGCGCCTTCGACCAGCAGCCGGCCCGACATGCCCAGATGCATCAACAGCACCCCGCCCCGGTCCAGATCCAGAAGCAGGTATTTCGAACGGCGACGCAGCGCCGTCACCCGCGCGCCGGTCAGAACCTGTACCAGATCGACCGGCAGCGGCCAGCGCAGATCCGGTCGGCGCGCCTCGGCCCGGGCGATCACCCGGCCCTCGAGATGCGGGATCAGGCCACGGCGGACGGTCTCGACTTCGGGCAGTTCTGGCAATTGATTACCTTTCGACGCATTGTGCCGGCGGCGCGCGGCCTTTATCTGGCGGTGCAGACACAGAACGGCAAGCGCATGAGTGACAAGAAAACCACGCATTTCGGCTTTCAGACGGTGGACGAGGACCAGAAGGCCGGCAAGGTCCACGAGGTCTTCACCAGCGTCGCCTCGCGCTATGACGTGATGAACGACCTGATGAGCGTGGGCATTCACCGGGTCTGGAAAGCGGCGATGATGGACTGGCTGGCGCCGCGTAATGGTCAACGCCTGCTGGATGTGGCCGGCGGCACCGGCGATGTCGCCTTCCGCTTCCTCGAACGCGCACCAGAAGCCGAGGTCGTGGTCTGCGATATGACCGAGTCGATGCTGATCGAGGGCCGCAAGCGGGCCGAGGCCGCGCGTTTGGCCGACCGGCTTGGCTGGGTCACCGGCGACGCCATGGCCCTGCCCTTCGCTGACAACAGCTTTGACCGCTACACGATCAGCTTCGGCATCCGCAACGTGACCCGCATCCCCGACGCGCTGGCCGAGGCCTTCCGCGTGCTGCGCCCGGGTGGCCGGCTGATGGTGCTGGAATTCTCGCAGCTGCCCAGCCCGGCGCTGCAATGGGCCTATGACCGCTATTCCTTCAACGTCATCCCGGCCATGGGCAAGGCGGTGACCGGCGACCGCGACAGCTATCAGTATCTGGTCGAATCGATCCGTCGCTTCCCCGATCAGGAGGCTTTCGCCACGATGATCCGGCAGGCCGGGTTCGAGCGGGTGAAATTCCGCAACATCTCCATGGGCATTGCCGCCCTGCATTCGGGCTGGAAGCTGTAACCATGCGCGGCCCGCACAATATCTGGCGCCTGATCCGGACCGGCGCCACCTTCGAACGCACGGGCGCGATGGGCGTCGCGCTGGATGCGGTGGACGCGCCGCCGCGGCTGCGCATGGCGGCGCGGATGCTGGGCTGGCCCTTCCGCTGGCTGGGCTACAAGGGCGATCCGAACCTGCCGCCGGTCACCCGCGCCATTACCGCGCTGGGGCCGGCCTATATCAAGTTCGGCCAGATCCTCTCGACCCGCGCCGATGTGGTCGGCACCGAACTGGCCGACCAGCTGCGCATGTTGCAGGACAAGCTGCCGCCCTTCCCGACCGAGGCGGCGCGGCAGATCGTCGAGGTCGAGCTGCACCAACCCGTCGATCTCATCTTCAGCGAGTTCTCCGAGCCGGTCGCCGCCGCCTCGATCGCGCAGGTCCACCGCGCCACGCTGCGCGGCAACGGCAAGGACGTGGCGGTCAAGGTGCTGCGTCCCGGCATCGAGGCCGCCTTTCGCCGCGACATCGACGCCTTCCATTTCGGCGCCAACCTGATCGAGCGGTTGCTGCCCGCCACTCGCCGGTTGCGACCGCGCGACGTGGTCAGCCATTTCGAATCGGTGGTCTCGGGCGAGCTGGACCTGCGGCTCGAGGCGGCATCTGCCTCGGAATTCTACGAGAACACCAAGGAAGATGCCGGCCTCGCGCTGCCCTTGCCCGACTGGCACCTGAGTTCGCGCCGGGTGCTGACCGCCGATTGGGCCGAGGGCATTCCGCTTGGCGACCGCCGGGCGATCATGGAGGCCGGTCACGACACCGTCGACCTGGGCCGCCGGGTGATCCAGTTGTTCCTGCAGCACGCGCTGCGCGACGGCTTCTTCCATGCCGACATGCATCACGGCAACCTGAAGGTCGCCGCCAATGGCGACCTGATCGTCTATGATTTCGGCATCATGGGCGAGATCGACGAATATACCCGCCGGGTCTATGCCGAGATCCTGATGGGCTTCATCCAGCGCGATTACCGCCGCGTCGCCCGGGTGCATTTCGAGGCCGGCTATGTCCCCCGCGACCGCGACGAGGCCGAATTCGCCCGCGCCTTGCGGGTGGTGGGCGAGCCGATCTTCGGCGCCGATGCCAGCCAGATCTCGATGGCCGGGCTGCTCTCCTATCTCTTCGAGGTGACCGAGCGGTTCGGGATGCAGACGCGGACCGAGCTGATCCTGTTGCAGCGTACCATGGTGGTGGTCGAGGGCGTCGCCCGCTCGCTTGATCCGCAATTGAACATGTGGGAATCGGCGCGGCCGGTGGTGACCGATTACATCCGCGACAATCTTGGCCCCCGCGCCATGGCGCAGGATGCCCGGCGCATCGCCCAGACCATCAGCCGCTATGCGCCGCTCTTGCCGCAGGTGGTCGATCAGGCGCTGTGGAACCGCATCCACCGGGCCGAGATCGAGGCCGCACCCCCGCCGCTCCGCGCACCGCTTGGGTGGATTGCCGCGACCTGCCTGGCCGTGGGTATGGCCGTGGGGCTGCTTCTGAACTGAGCGGCAATCTGTCGCGGCATGGCCGGGCACCTGCGATTCCATGCCCGGATTTCCGTGAAGTTTCAGTTGACTGACGCAAACGCTACCGCGAAACATCTGTCCAATTGGACAGATTTCGCGGCCTTTCAAGATTTTTTTCTTAGGAGGCTAGCCGTTCGATCGTAGTCTTTACTCTACCGCCGCTGCTTCACCGCGCGTGATATGGGAGTTTTTACGATGGGCACTGTTACCTGGTATCTGACACCAATGACACGGACCGCCGGAAACACCGAGATATGGACCGTCGATAGTTCGCAGACAGTTGAGGTTCTGGTTTTTTTCGGCACTCAGGCTGAATTCAACGCTCTTCTTGACCCGAGCATCTATGATCTCAAGATCATCGATAACAACCCGACCGATGACAAGGTCGGTGCGCAGGAGCTTCGCACTGCGCTGAACCAGGCGATCAGCGATGGCACGCTAACTTCCGCCTTCGCCCCCTCGAACAACCAGGGTTACCTGGGCACCTCCCAGACCGACTACGACGACCATGGCCTCGAAGACACGGCGGGCTATTCAACCTCTGGCCAGGGCATCGAGTCGAGCACTTCGGCCGTCCTCATCTCTCTCCACGAGCCTGTCCCGCTGGTCCCAAGCGATCCGTCATTCGAGATCCTCGCCATCCCCGGGTACAAGGGTGGCGTCGGCAATTTCAGCCCCTATTTCCCCGGAACGCTTGGCCCGAACCCGATCTGTTTCGTCAGCGGCACCATGATCGAGACCGTTGCAGGGCCGCGTGCGGTTGAAACCCTTGCGGCCGGAGACCTGATCAACTCGGCCGATCGCGGCGCCATTCCCTTGCGCCTGTCGCTCTATTCCGAAGTCACCCCGGCCCAGCTTGCGCGCCAGCCCGAGCTGCGCCCGATCCGCATTTCGGTCGGAGCCCTCGGCGCTGACCTGCCCGACCGCGACCTCTTGGTGTCACCCCAGCATCGCATCCTGATCCGCTCGAAGATCGCGCAGCGAATGTTCGGCACCGACGAGGTGCTGGTTGCCGCCAAGCAGCTTCTGCAGCTCGAGGGCATCGACATTGCCTCTGACCTCGATGAGTTCCGGTACTACCACCTGGTCTTCGACCAGCACGAGGTGATCCGCTCCAACGGTGCGCTCAGCGAATCGCTCTATCCCGGTCCCGAGGCTCTGCGCTCGGTCGGTCGTGCCGCGCGGAGGGAAATCTATACGCTCTTCCCGCATCTGCGCGACATCGACCCCAGTGACGTTATCGCGGCCCGGATGCTGGCCTCGGGTCGGCAGGCACGCAAGCTGGCCAACCGTCACCTGCAGAACCGCAAGCCGCTGCTCTCCTGAGCCGGGCTTGACCCCGATGCGGCCCTAAGGCACTGGCGTCCGAAGGGTGCCGCATGTCTGTCGCTCCGTTTGCCCCGTCAGACCATCTCGCTGCGGAAACGACCAGAACGGTCAGGCCCTCGCTCGGTCATCTGTGATGGCTGAAGGCACCAGAGCCAGGCGGCAGCGGTCACTTCATGACACCCTCGCGCACCGCTTCGATCTGGTCGCTTCCGGCGGTGACCCCGCCTTCCAGCACCAGCTGCACCCCGCCCGGCACCAGTTCGGCCTCGACCACCCGGGAATAGGCGCCAACCTCATCCTGCCCGATCAGCGTGCCATCCTGCCGACTTTCCACCCGGAACTGGTAGAGCCCGTCGGGCAGTTTCGCCTCCAGCGCGTCGCGCCCGAACCAGTCAACCTGCCCCCTGCCCGCGCCGATCTCCTCGCGTGACAGCTCGCGCCCGTTGGCGGTCAGGACCACCAGCTGCACGCTGTCGGCCCGCGGGTCCGGCGCGACATCCAGCGTCAGGGGTTTCTCGCCGAACCAGACCGGTCCGGCCACCCGCACTTCGCGACCCAGCCAGTCCGACAGCTGGCCCAGCCCACCGCCCATCTGCTGGGTGAGTTGCGTCAGCAGCTTGTTCGTCTGCGCCTGCTGCTCCACCCCCGAGAAGGTCGCCAACTGGACCGCGAAATCAGAGCCCTGCATCGGGTTCATCGGATCCTGGTTCTTCAGCTGCGCCGTCAGCATGCGCAGGAAGGTCTGGAAATCCCCCTTTGCAAACATCTGCTGACCACCTGCCCCGTCCTGCGCCGCGCTCGTCTGGCGCGCAGCGCCTCGCGCCGCCATGCCGCCCGATACCGGATCGACCATGATCATCTCCTTCCGTTCTAAACGCGAATATCCAGCCTGCCGCCATCGGCAAGGCTGCGCTGGCCGCGCGACGACAGCCTGTCGCCAGCATTGATACCCACCGCGTCGGCATTGCGCATGTTCGCTGCCCAAGGTCCCCCGGGTGCCGAATAGGCGCCACTTCCGGACTGACCACCGGTCCCATCCCGAAAGGACAGGCTCGCCTCGCCCAGACCGCTGTTGCGCAGATCGCCCATCAGCAGATCGGCATGTCGGCGCAGCATCTCCAGCACCTCGGGCCGCTCGACCCAGACCGTCAGGGCCGCGCCGGCCTCGCCGCGCGACAGGACCAGCCGTACCGAGCCAAGTTCTTCGGGGCTGAGCGCGATCTCGATCCGGTCATCCTGCATCCTCAGCGCCGCTTCACCCACCTGGCGGCACAGCGTCTCGGCCGAAACCGGGATGGGGCCGATCCCATGCGCGACGGGGTGGGATGCTTCGGCGGCGGCCGTCAGCACAAAGGGCGGCAAAGCACCCATTCTTTCCAGCAGGTCAAATGCGCCGCTCGTGTCGCCCCCAGTCGGGACCTGACCCGGAAAAAGCGGCTGCAGCGTCGGCGGAAAGGCCAACAACCGGCCTTCCGCGAGGACCGGGCGTGCCAGACCGGAGCTGACGCTCGGCGTGATGCTCGGCTCTATCTCGCGCGCTCCTGGGCTTCCGGCATCGGGTAGCGGGATCGCGACGGGGACAGTTTCGCGGCGGACAGGCTGATCCGCCCCGGAGGCGACGGCCCGAGGCTCGATCGCTGCCGGCGATGGATCTGGCGCGTCTGTCTTCGCCTCGCCCAAGGTGCCGGCGGTGTAGGCCGTCGGGCCCTCCGTCCCGGCCTGCACCGGACGCGCGACCAGCGCCGGTCCCGGCCGTTGCGCCGCCGCTGCCTCCTGCGGCTGCGGGGCCTGCGGAGAATGAACGTTCACCGCCAAAGGCAGGCCGGGCGCGTCAACACCGCATTCGTCCCTTGCATCCCGTACCGGATCTTCCACGGGCGCGTCACCTTGCAGGACGGCGTACCCTTCATCCGCCTCTTCGACCAGCAGGGCCTCGTCCGTTCCTGCGCCTGTCATCAGCTCGTCATCCGCCGAAGCCGATTCGTCCACAGACAGCAGAACCGGTTCGGGTTCCGCGTTGCGCAGGTCCGGGACAGCCGCATTAGAACCGTCGCTGCCCTCGGGCAGCAGGACGGGCTGACCCGGCAATCGCACCTGATCCCCAGCCATCAGGGCCTCGAAACCGGCACCGGTCCCTGCCCCGGCTTCGATCGGCAAACCTGTCCCCTCTGGCCGCGCGCCGCCCTGTGGCAGGAAAGTCGTCGCAGGATTCATCACGTTCTCCATATCCCCTGCCCTTCGTCTGACCGGGTCAGGATAGCGGCATCGGGTTACGGAATATTTACCGCCCGAAGCGAAGATGGCCCGATCTCCCATGGGAAAGGTAAAAATGCTCAGCACCCCGATTACCCCCGCGACCCGGCCTGATCCGTCATCCTCGACCCGGGCGAGTGACCAGCTTGAAAAGGCCTTCCTTGAAGAAATGCTGAAATACGCTGGCCCGAAGCCCTCGTATGACGGGTTTGGCGGCGGCGCAGGAGAAGACCAGTTCTCGAGCTTCTTGACCCGCGAATATGCAGTAATCCTGTCGCAGGACCTGGATTTCGGCCTGCGCGTCGAGGGGGCGGGCACCGAATGAGCCGACAGGTGATTCTGCGGCAGATCAAGCGCATCAGGACGCTGATCATGGCAGGCCGGGCATGGGACGCCCAGGAAGATGTCGAGCATCTTACGGATCTGATCCGGAACGACCCGCCGGTAGCGGAAGATCGCGACCTGATCGAGGCCAAGCTGGCCGAATTGCGCCTTCTGGCCGAGGCCGCGCTTCAGGGCGCAAAAGGTGCCGCCGAACAGATACGGGAGATTCTTCACGCCGCGCAGTCGCTCGAAACCTATGACAATCAGGGCGCGCGCAGAGTCACCGATACGGCCGCCCCGCAAATCCGGCGATATTGACTCAAATGCGCGGGGCTTAAGCTTTGAAGCGCAGCGCGATTTCACCGATCATCAATCATCCCCCGATAAAAGGGGGATCGCAGCGAAGATGCGGGGTCGCAGGACCCGACGGTTCAGAATGGCCGGTCTCTCACAACCCCCGAACGCAAATCGTTCGATGAACAGGAGGACACCATGTCCAGCATTCTGACCAACAGCAGCGCCATCGTCGCGCTGCAGACCCTGAAAGGGACCAATGCCGGCCTCGCCAAGGCCCAGAGTGAAATCTCGACCGGCAAGTCCATCGCCAACGCCAAGGACAATGCGGCCATCTGGGCCATCGCCCAGATCATGGACACCGACGTTTCGTCCTTCCAGAGCATCCAGTCCCAGCTGAACGTCGCCGACGCGACGGTGGCAACCTCGCGCGCGGGAGCCGAGCGTATCAGCGGGCTGCTGAAGGAAATGAAGAACCTGGCCGTCGGCGGCTCCAGCGACACCGCTGATTTCGCCAAGATCGATACCGATATCCAGGCGAAGATGACGGAAATCAACGACATCATTTCGGCCACGCAGATGAACGGCATCAACCTGCTGGCAACCGACGTCGACGGCAATGGCGGCACGGATTTCTCGGTCATCTCGTCGCTGAATCGCTCGGGCGCCGGCGGCACCACGACCATGGTGTCCATCGACGTGACCGGACAGGATCTCGAGGCCGCCCTTACCGCCGGGGTCACGGCGATCACCGACGCGGCCACGGCGGCGACCGCGCTTGGCGAGATCGAAGGGTATCTGAATACCGTGGTCGATGCCGCGGCAGAACTCGGTTCCTTCGGCAAGCGCATTGCCAACCAGTCGGACTTCATGGGGCTGCTGGCCGATTCGCTGAAACTCGGCATCGGTTCGCTGGTCGACGCCAACATGGAGGAAGCCTCGGCCCGCCTGCAGGCGCTGCAGACCCAGCAGCAGTTGGGCATCCAGTCGCTGTCGATCGCCAACCAGGCGCCGCAGTCGATCCTGGCACTGTTTCGCGGCTGACGAAGTCTTCGTGATATCGGAGGCGGGGTGCCAACTCGACACCCCGCCGCCAGCGTCCCCTCCTCCTAGCAACCGGGAATGAACACGTTGAACGCGGTTACGCCTATGAACGACTATGGCCCCTATCGATCCCACGGGATTCGCACCGAACGCGACATTGAATACGAGGCGTTCTCGCAGATCACCCGGATGATGCGGGCCGCAAGCCAAGGTCCGCTCGAACCCGTCCAGGTCATGGCCATCCACAGGAATAACGAGCTCTGGACCACGCTCGCCACGGATCTGGCGCAGCCCGGGAACCAGCTGCCGGTGGAAACCCGGGCGGGGCTGATCTCGCTGGCCGGCTTCGCAATTCGTCAGGGCCATGCGGTTCTGAACGGTACCGGCGACATCGATCCGCTGATCGACGTGAACGTTGCCATCATGAAAGGCCTGCGCGGCACGGTGCCGGAATGAGCGGGCTGGTCATCAAGCTGGCACCGAAGGAACGGATCCTGATCAATGGTGCCGTCATCGAGAATGGCGACAAGCGCTCGAAGATCGCCATCAAGACCCCCAATGCCAATGTGCTGCGCCTGAAGGACGCCATCCACCCCGAGGCAGTCCGCAGCCCTGTCGCCCGGGTCTGCTACGTCGCCCAGTTGATCCTCTCCGGGGACACCGAGCCTGACGAGGGCGGCAGACAGCTGTTGCGCGGGATCGAACAGCTGTCGCAGGTCTTCGACGATCCCGACAGCCGCCGGCTGCTGGCCGCGGCCAGCCAAAGCGCGCTGTCCGGCAATGCCTATCAGGCGCTGCGGCGGTTGCGCGATCTGCTCCCGCGTGAGGCGCGCATGCTGTCGGCACGACCACAATGACGGCGGCGATTCACTTGGGCACGGGTGGCCTCGCGGGGTGGAAGCTCCTGCAGCGCACCGCGTCCCGGCAAAAGGAAATGCTGGCGGCCGATCCGGTCGTGGCACGCACGACCCGCTATTTCCGCGAGACGATCGGGCGCACGGCGGGGGCCGATGATCTCGTTTCGGACCATCGGCTGATGACCGTCGCCCTTGGCGCCTACGGGTTGGAGAGCCAGATCGCCAGCAAGGCCTTCATTCGCAAGGTCCTGGACGAGCCGCGCGGCGATGACAGGTCGCTGGCCAACCGGATGGTGGACAAGCGCTATCAGAAGCTCGCCGCCGCCTTCGGTTATGACCAGGGCAACCAGATGGTCTCCTCCTCCGGGTTTGGCGAGCAGATCTCGGCGCTCTACCTCGAGAGGGAATTCGAGCGCCGCGTGGGTGAAGGCGACCCGAACCTGCGTCTCGCGCTCAATGCCCAGCGCGAACTTCGCCAGATGACCGACCGCGCGTCAACCGAGGCGACCCTCTGGTACGAGGTTCTGGGCAACACGCAGCTACGCAAGGTGTTCGAACAGGCCTTCGGCTTTGGCCAGGCCTACGGGAGACTGCCGATCGACCGGCAGCTGGCGGAATTCACCGCCGGCGCGACATCGCTCTTTGGCAGTTCCTCTTTCAAGGTGATCGCGTCAGAAGCCGGGATCGAGAAGCTGGTTCAGCGCTTTCTTCTGCGCGCGCAAATATCCGACAGCGCGGCGACATCGCCCTTTGCCACCGCCCTGACCTTGCTGCGCAGAGGGGGCTGAGCCTTGCTGGGGTCCCGGTGCAGCACGACCACTCTGCCAGCATCCCCGCGCGGCGCCCCGGTCTGGCGGCGCACCGGTGCCGCAGAGATTCGCACCCGGCACCCACCAACGCGCCTTGCGCCCCGGCCCTGCATGGCTATAACCCCGGACGATTTGCGCCAATCCATGACAAGCCGGGGTCACCATGCCGAAGAGAACCGATATCAAATCCATTCTGATCATCGGTGCCGGGCCCATCGTTATCGGTCAGGCCTGTGAATTCGACTATTCCGGCGCCCAGGCCTGCAAGGCCCTGCGCGAGGAAGGTTATCGGGTCGTGCTGGTGAACTCGAACCCGGCGACGATCATGACCGATCCGGAAATGGCCGACGCCACCTATATCGAGCCGATCACGCCCGAGATCGTCGAAAAGATCATCGCCAAGGAACGCCCCGACGCGCTGCTGCCGACCATGGGCGGACAGACCGGGCTGAACACGGCCCTGGCGCTGGCCGATGCCGGGGTGCTGAACCGCTATGGCGTCGAACTGATCGGGGCGCAGCGCTCGGCCATCGAGATGGCCGAGGACCGCAAGCTGTTCCGCGAGGCGATGGACCGGATCGGTCTGGAAAACCCGCGCGCCACCATCGTTTCGGCCCCGAAACACGCCAATGGCAAATACGACATCTCGGCCGGTGTTGCGCAGGCGATGGAGGCGCTGGAAGAGATCGGCCTGCCGGCGATCATCCGTCCGGCCTTCACCCTCGGCGGGACCGGCGGCGGCGTTGCCTATAACCGCGACGATTACGAACGCATCGTGCGTTCGGGCCTCGATGCCTCGCCGGTCGCACAGGTGCTGGTTGATGAAAGCCTGCTCGGCTGGAAGGAATTCGAGATGGAGGTCGTGCGGGATCGCAACGACAATGCCATCATCGTCTGCGCCATCGAGAACGTCGATCCGATGGGCGTGCATACCGGCGATTCGATCACCGTCGCCCCGGCCCTGACGCTGACTGACCGCGAATACCAGATCATGCGCAACGGCTCGATCGCGGTGCTGCGCGAGATCGGGGTCGAGACCGGTGGCTCGAACGTGCAATGGGCGATCAACCCGGCGGACGGCCGCATGGTGGTGATCGAGATGAACCCGCGGGTCAGCCGCTCCTCGGCACTGGCCTCGAAGGCCACGGGCTTCCCGATCGCCAAGATCGCCGCGAAACTGGCCGTCGGCTATACGCTGGACGAGCTGGACAATGACATCACCAAGGTCACGCCGGCCTCGTTCGAGCCGTCGATCGATTATGTCGTGACCAAGATCCCGCGCTTTGCCTTCGAGAAATTCCCCGGCTCGAAGCCCGAGCTGACCACGGCGATGAAATCGGTGGGCGAGGTCATGGCCATCGGCCGCAGCTTCCACGAATCTCTGCAAAAGGCGCTGACCTCGATGGAGAACGGGCTGACCGGGCTCGACGAGATCGCCATCGAGGGCGCGTCCGACCAGGGCAAGCCTGCCGTCATCGCCGCGCTGTCGAAACAGACGCCCGACCGGCTGCGGGTCATCGCCGAGGCCATGCGCTTTGGTCTGACGGATGACGAGATCCAGCGCGTCACCAGCTTCGATCCGTGGTTCCTCAGCCGCATCCGCGAGATCGTCGATGCCGAGAACACCGTCCGCGCGGATGGTCTGCCGACGGATGCCAAGGGGCTGCGCGCGCTGAAGATGATGGGCTTCACCGATGCGCGTCTGGCCACCCTGACCGGGCGTGACGAGGCCGAGATCCGCCGTGCCCGCGCCGCGCTGGAGATCCGCCCGGTCTTCAAGCGCATCGACACCTGCGCCGCCGAGTTCGAGGCCCAGACCCCCTACATGTATTCCACCTATGAAGCCCCGGCGATGGGCGATGTGGAAAACGAGGCGCGGCCCAGCAATGCCAAAAAGGTGGTCATCCTTGGGGGTGGCCCGAACCGGATCGGCCAGGGGATCGAGTTCGACTATTGCTGCTGCCATGCCTGCTTTGCGCTGACCAAAGCCGGCTATGAGACGATCATGATCAACTGCAACCCGGAAACGGTCAGCACCGATTATGACACCTCGGACCGGCTCTATTTCGAGCCGCTGACGCTGGAACATGTGCTGGAGATCCTGCGGGTCGAACAGGAGAACGGCACGCTACACGGCGTGATCGTGCAGTTCGGCGGCCAGACGCCGCTGAAACTGGCCGACGCGCTGGAGGCCGAGGGCATTCCGATCCTCGGCACCACCCCCGATGCCATCGATCTGGCCGAGGATCGCGAGCGGTTCCAGAAGCTCCTGAACGACCTGAACCTGAAACAGCCGATCAACGGCATCGCCCACAGCCCGGCCGAGGCGATCGAGATCGCCGAGCGGATCGGCTTCCCGCTGGTCATCCGCCCCTCCTATGTGCTGGGCGGCCGCGCGATGGAGATCGTGCGCGATATGGACCATCTGAACCGCTATATCACCGAGGCGGTGAAGGTCTCGGGCAAGAACCCGGTGCTGCTCGACAGCTATCTCTCGGGCGCGATCGAGGTCGATGTCGATGCGCTGAGCGATGGCGAAACCGTCCATGTCGCCGGGATCATGGAGCATATCGAGGAAGCCGGCGTCCATTCGGGCGACTCGGCCTGCTCGCTGCCGCCGCATACGCTGGATGCCGCGACCGTCGAGGAGTTGAAGCGCCAGACGGTTGCCATGGCGCGCGCGCTGCGCGTCGTCGGGCTGATGAACGTGCAATTCGCGCTGAAGGACGGGCAGATCTTCGTGCTCGAGGTGAACCCGCGCGCCTCGCGCACCGTGCCCTTCGTCGCCAAGGCCACCGACAGCGCCATTGCCAGCATCGCCGCCCGGCTGATGGCGGGTGAGCCGATGTCGAACTTCCCCGCGCGTCCGCCCTATCCCGAGGGGGTCGGTCCCGAAGATGACCTGCCCTTCGCCGATCCGCTGACCCTTGCCGATCCGAAAACCCCGTGGTTCTCGGTCAAGGAGGCGGTGATGCCCTTCGCGCGCTTCCCCGGTGTCGACACGCTGCTGGGGCCGGAAATGCGCTCGACCGGCGAGGTCATGGGCTGGGACCGCAACTTCCCCCGCGCCTTCCTGAAGGCGCAGCTGGGCGCCGGCACCACCCTGCCGCAGGAGGGTCTGGTCTTCATCTCGATCAAGGATGCCGACAAGAGCGCCGAACTGGCCGCCGCCGCGCGCGACCTGATCGCCATGGGCTTCACCATTGTCGCCACCAGCGGCACGGCCGATTTCCTTGCCGCCAACGGGGTGGAAAGCCAGCGCGTGAACAAGGTCTATGAGGGCCGTCCCAACATCGTCGACCGGCTGAAGAACGGCGAGATCGCGATGGTACTGAACACCACCGAGGGCGCGCAGGCGATCCAGGACTCGCGCGAGATCCGGGCCGTCGCGCTTTATGACAAGATCCCCTATTACACGACGGCGGCAGGCAGCATCGCCGCCGTGGCCGCGATCAAGTCGCGCGGCGAGGGCGAGGTCGGGGTTCGCAGCCTGCAGGCCTGAGCCGGACCGGCGCGGGGGGGCGGGTCGTGGTTGGGCGTCAGGCGCGCCCGACCTCGTCGAGGATCCGGCGCAGCCAGAGAACGGCCGGATGCGCGCCATGGCTGTTATGGGACAGCATGTCGATCTGCGTCGGCGGGCGCGCATAGGGGCTGTCGAAGATCGCAAGTCCATAGCTGTCGCGATGGGTCTCGGCCACCTCGCGCGGGACCATGGCGACCATGTCACTGGCAGCGACCAGCGGCGGCACGGCGAGGATCAGCGGCACCGTGGCGCCGACCTGCCGGGTCAACCCGGCCTCGCGCAGCAGCGCCTCGAGATGCGTGGGGTTGCTGGTCACGAAGGACCGCTCCAGCCCCTCCTGATCCTGCATCCCCGGCGCCTCGGGTGTCGCGCGTCCCGACAGCAGAATATCGACATGTGGCCAGTGGCCGAGTGTTTCCAGCGTCAGGGGTGATCCGGCGGCGGGGTGGTCGCGGCGCATGATCCAGACCATCTCGACCGGGGCCAGCGTCTCGCGGCGGAAGCGCCCGGGGATGCGGCCGAAAGCCCCCACGACCAGGTGCAGCGTGCCGCGATCCAGTTCCTCGACCAGGTTGATGTCGTTGAACATCCTGAGCCACAGCCGGATGCGCGGCGCCTCGCGCCGGATGCGGGCCATGACCTTGGGAAACAACGCGCCGATGTAATAATCCGAGGTGGCGACGACGAAGGTCATGTCCGATGTGGCCGGGTCAAAGCGCGGCGCAGACAGAGCAGTCGAAATCTGGGCCAGGGCCGACCGCAGCGGATCGGCCAGCTCCATCGCCCGCGGTGTCGGATGCATCCCGTCGGGTCCGCGCACGAACAGCTCGTCCGACAGAAGTAGGCGCAGCTTGGCCAGCGCATGGCTGACCGCCGACTGGCTGAGCCCCAGCCGCTCGCCAGCACGGGTCACGGACCTTTCTTCCATCAGGGCATCGAAGACACGGATGAGGTTCAGGTCAGTTGTATGAATGCCGTTCATGCTTCAAATTCGACCAATTCATTTCACTCATGTCAAGGCCAGCCCTATATCTGCCTCAACCGGGGCCGGTCGAGATGCCGCCCTATCCCAGACAACCGATCGAGGGAGCCGATCCGATGAATAAGCCGGTCGTCCAAATCGTACCCAAACCCGAAGCCCCCACCGCCATTCCTGTGGCGGCAAAGAAGCCGCGCAAACGTGCCATGCTGACGCTGGCCCGCGCCTCGGTCATCGTGGCCGGGATCGGTCTTGCGGTGGTCGTGCCGCTTGGCTGGGGCAGCTGGGTCGCGGGTCTGACCAACCAGAGCACCAACAACGCCTCGCTGCGCGCCGATACCACCCCGGTCAGCGCCGAGGTCGAGGGCCGGATCACCCGGCTTCTGGTCGACGACTACCAGGAGGTCAGGGCCGGGACGCTGCTGATGGAAATCGATCCGACCGAATACCAAGCGCGCGTTGATCAGGCCCGTGCAGGCGCCGTCGCGGCCGAGGCGGCGATTCACAATATCGAAAGCCGCATCGCGTTGCAGCATCGGGTGATCGAACAGGCCGAGGCCGGTCTGGCCGCGCTGGAGGCCGACCGCGAGCGGATCGACAGCGAGAACCAGCGGCAGGCAACGCTGAAGGAAGGGGGCTGGGCCAGCGGCCAGAAGGTCGAGGCCGCCATCGCCGATCAGAAACGCATCGCCGCCTCGATCATCGAGCAACAGGCGGCCATCGCCGCCGAGCGCGAACAGCTGAACGTGCTGGCCAGCGAGGCCGAACAGGCCGAGGCCGAGCGTGGCAGCCGCTCCGCCGCGCTGAAGGTGGCCGAGATCGAACTGGGCCGCACCCGGATCACCGCGCCGGTCGATGGCATCGTCGGCACCAGCGGCGTGCGCGCGGGGCAATATGTCCGCGCCGGTTCGCAACTCGTGTCGGTCGTGCCGATGGCCGATCTCTATGTGACCGCGAATTTCAAGGAAACCCAGCTGGCCAAGCTTCGGCCCGGCCAGGCGGTCAGCGTCTCGGTCGACAGTTTCCCGGGCAAGAGCCTAACCGGCCATGTCGAACGGCTGGCCCCCGCCACCGGCTCGATCTTCAGTCTGCTGCCGGCTGACAATGCCACCGGCAATTTCACCAAGATCGCGCAGCGGGTCAGTGTCCGCATCGCGCTGGATGACGAGGCCGGGCTCGAGGGCCTGTTGCGCCCCGGCATGTCGGTCGAGGCGACGGTGCATACCGACCGCGACGCCGCAGACGAGACCAAGCTGGCCCAAATCCGCTGAACCCGACCCGCTGACCCGAAGCCGCCGCCTGTCCGGGTGACAGGCGGCCCAGGGATGGAGTTTGTGTCATGTCCACCACGACAGCCGCCCCTGCGGCACCTGCCGTCAAGCTGCCTGACCTGCGCGCCCTGATCGGTGTGGGCGCGGTTCTTCTGGGCACCTTGACCTCGCTTCTGAACTCCCGCCTGACCGATATCGGGCTCGCCGACATCCGCGGCGCCCTTGGCGTCGGCATGGACGAGGCCAGCTGGCTGACCACCGCCTATGTCGTGGCCGAGGTCGCGGCGATCCCCTCGGCGGTCTGGCTGCGCTCGATCCTGTCGCCGGCGCGTGGCGTGCTGATCGGTTCGCTGATCTTCACCGTGGCCTCGTTCCTTGCGCCCTTCAGCCCGAACCTTCAGGTGCTGATCGCCTTTCAGGCCATTCGCGGCCTCAGCGCCGGGATCCTGATGCCGATGGCCTATGCCGTGGTCATGCGCCACATGCCGCAGCCGCTGAGGCTTTACGCGCTGTCCTTCTATGCGCTGGTCTCGTCGCTGACGCCGGCACTGGCCGCAAGTATCGAAGGCTGGATCATGGTCCATTTCAGCTGGGAATACCTGTTCTGGATCAACGTCATTCCGGGCAGCCTGACGCTGCTGGCCGGGGCCTATGGCCTGGCAAATGATCCGATCAAGTTCCTGCGCTTCCGCCGTCATGACGGGTTCGGCCTTCTGGCCCTGTCGCTGGGTCTGGCCGCGCTGGTCACGGCACTGGATCAGGGCAACCGGCTCGACTGGCTGGGTTCTGGGCTGATCAACGGGCTGCTCGCCTCGGCTGCCTTCTTGCTGGTCATCTACCTGGTCCATGCCCTGCGCCACCGCGACCCGGTGGTCAGCCCGCGGCTGCTGGCCCGCGACAATATCGGGCTGAGCCTTCTCGTGATGTTCGTCATGCGGATCGGGCTGATGAGCTCGGCCTACCTGATCCCGCAATACCTGATCCGCGTTCAGGGGTTCCGGGCGCTGGAAAGTGGCACGGTGTTCTGGGTCTCGGCCCTGCCGCAGCTGGTGCTGACGCCCTTTGTCGCCTGGCTGGTCTATCGCCTCGATCCGCGCAACCTGGTGGCCTTTGGGCTTCTGGTCTTCGCCGCCGGCACCTTGATGCTGACCGACCTGACGCATCTGTAGGCGGGCGAGCAGTTGCTGCCGGCGCTGTTGGTGCAGTCGCTCGCGGCGCCCTTCATCGCCGTGCCGCTGATGGTGCTGATGACCGAAGAGATCACCATCCGCGAGATCCCCTGGATCGCCTCGCTGGTCCACATCACCCGCACGGTCGCCTCGGCGGCCGGTCTGGCGCTGGTCGCAACCTTCACCCGCAAGCAGGAGCAGCTGCATTCGGCCCTGCTGGGGCAGCATGTCGAAAGCGGTTCGGCGCTGGTGCAGGGGCGGATCGATGCCACCGCCGCCACACTCGAGGCGCAGGCGATCGATCCGGCGCTGGCCGCAGATCAGGCGACGGCGATGCTGGCCGGGACGGTTCAGCGCGAGGCCTTCGTGCTGGCCTATGCCGACATGTTCCTGCTGCTGGGGATCGCGCTGGCGCTGACCGCGCTGCTGACGCTGTTCATGTACCGGCCTAAACTGCCGGGCAAGTTCCTCTAAGCCAGAGGGCCCGCCCCGATCCGGGGCGGGCCATTGCCGATCTATTCGGTGCGGTCGTAGGAGAACTGGATGCCCGCCGTGCCGCCGGTCTGGATGAACAGGTCCATGAAGGCGGGCACGGTCTCGGCCCGGTTCCAGTCGCGCTGCAATTCGCAGAACAGCTGCGGCACGCTGATCATCTTGCCGCCCGCCTGTTCGATCCGGCGCAGCCCGGCCTCATGCGCGGCAGACGAGGTGCCGCCGACGGCATCGATCGGCACATAGACCTCGTATCCCTCGCTGAGCGCATCCAACGCCGGGAAGGTCAGGCAGGCCTCGGTCCAGAGCGCGGTCATGATCAGCTTCTTGCGGCCTGCATCCTTTACCGCCTTCCGGAATTCCACATCCTCCCACGAGTTGATCGTGGTGCGATCGATGGTCGGCACGCCGTCCAGTGCCTTGCGGATCTGCGGGATCGGCGGCTTGTTCAGGCCGGTCTTCACGTTCACCGTCGAATGGACGATCGGCAGACCATAGACCACGGCCGCCCGCGCGCAACCGACGATGTTGTTGATCAAAAGCTGTCGGTCCATCGAGGCGATCGAATTCACCTGGACGGGCTGGTAATCGATGATGACAAAGGTGGCGTTCTGCGGCGTCAGCAGCGCGTCGGCTTTCGGATCGCGGACCGGTTCACTGGTCATGAAATGCTCCTTATCGGGTCTGGATGTCAGGCCAGAGCGAACAATTTTCGCTCAAATGTCAGCCTGAAACCTCCAGCCGATAAGGTCAACCCAAGGCGATACGGCCCGCTGGCCCTTCACCTGCAGTTGATTGTTGAAGTCTCGGCCTGACCCTGCCGGGGCCGGCCCGGCGTCACGCCCGTGCCGTCTCGACCAGCCGTGCCACTGCCTCGCGCACGGTCGGCAGCAAGCGGTCACCGCCCTCGCCGACATAATCCGCCAATTGCCGCCGCATGTGCGGGTCCCAGTAATCGCTGAGATGGCCGGCGATGGCGGTGGCCGGATCGCCCGGCTGGCTGTCGAAGAAGGTGGCGATCTGGTTGGCCATCATGACCATCTTTTCAGGCGACATCGGCGACCTCGTGCGACAGGCGGTGCGGGTTGGAAAACAGGTCGAAGCCCTCGGCGCGGGCATAGGCGGCAAGGGTAAGGCCCGCGCCGGCGGCAAGACGCAGGGCATGGGCGGTGGGGGCCGAAACGGCGATCAGCGTGCCGCAGCGCGCCATGGCGGTCTTCTGTACCATCTCGACGGAGACCCGGCTGGTCAGGACGATCGCGCCAGCGCCCGCATCGATGCCCTGACGGGCCAGTGCGCCGATCAGCTTGTCCAGTGCGTTGTGGCGACCGACATCCTCGCGGGCCAGAACGATCCCCTGACCGGGCAGCAGGAAGCCCGCCGCGTGCACCGCGCGGGTGCGGTCATGCAGCGGCTGCCAGTCACGCAGCGCGGCGGTCGCCGCCGTCACCTCGTCGACGCTGAACTGCGCCCCGACATCCGAACAATCGGGCAGCTCGCGCACCGCCTGATCGAGGCTCTCAATGCCGCACAGCCCGCAGCCGACCGGCCCGGCCATGGTTCGGCGCCGCGCCGCCAGTTGCAGCCCACGATCACCCTCCAGCCACATCTGCACCTCGACACCCTTGTCATGGGCAACAAGGTCGATCTTGCTGATCTGGTCGGCGCTCTCGATGATGCCTTCGGTCAGGGTGAAGCCGGTGGCGAAATCCTCGAGATCGGCGGGGCTGGCCATCATCACCGCATGGGCGCTGCCGTCATAGACCATCGAAATGGCGGTCTCTTCGGGCAGGGCATGAACCATCTGCGCCTGGCGGCCCGCGCGAAAATGCGTGGCGAACGAGGTAGTGGCGGCGGCGGGGATCATGGTCATTCCGCCGCCGGCAGGATGCGGCGCGAGCGCTCGGCCTGCTCGTTATAGCGTTCCTGCCATTCGGACGGCCCGTTCGACGGACTGATCTGCACTGCCGTCACCTTGTATTCCGGGCAATTGGTCGCCCAGTCCGAGAAATCGGTGGTGATGACATTGGCCTGCGTCGTCGGGTGGTGGAAGGTGGTATAGACCACGCCCGGGCTGACCCGGTCGGTCAGGGTGGCGCGCAGGGTGGTTTCGCCCGCCCGACTGGCCAGCCGCACCCAGTCGCCCTCTTTCACGCCGCGCACCTCGGCATCATGGGGATGGATCTCCAGAAGATCCTCGGGATGCCAGGCCACGTTATCCGTGCGCCGCGTCTGCGCGCCGACATTGTAATGCGACAGGATCCGCCCGGTGGTCAGCAACAGCGGGAAGCGCGGGCCGGTACGTTCATCGGTGGCGACATATTCGGTGACCATGAACCGGCCCTTGCCCGAGACGAAGCCATCGACATGCATCAGCGGCGTGCCATCGGGCACCGCCTCGTTGCAGGGCCATTGCACCGAGCCCTTTTCCTCGAGCATCTCGTAATTCACCCCGGCAAAGCTGGGCGTGGTCGCCGCGATCTCGTCCATGATCTGGCTCGGATGGGTGTAATGCCAGTCCGCACCCATGGCATTGGCCAGAAGCTGTGTCACCTCCCAGTCCTCGTAACCGTTCAGCGGTGCCATGACCTTGCGCACGCGGTTGATCCGGCGCTCGGCATTGGTGAAGGTGCCGTCCTTTTCAAGGAAAGAGGAACCCGGCAGGAAGACATGCGCGTAATTCGCCGTCTCGTTCAGGAACAGGTCATGGACGATGACACAGTCCATGGCCGCAAGCCCCGCCGCGACGTGATGGGTGTCGGGGTCCGATTGCAGGATGTCTTCGCCCTGGCAGTAGAGACCCTTGAACCGGCCCTCGACGGCGGCGTCCAGCATGTTGGGGATGCGCAGGCCCGGTTCGGGATCGATCTCGACGCCCCAGGCCTTCTCGAAGATCGCCCGCACATCGGGCAGCTTCACATGGCGATAGCCCGGCAGTTCGTGCGGGAAGGACCCCATGTCGCAGGAGCCCTGCACGTTGTTCTGGCCGCGCAGCGGGTTCACCCCCACGCCGGGCCGGCCGATATTGCCGGTCAGCATGGCAAGGTTGGCGATGCCCATGACCGTGGTCGAGCCCTGGCTGTGCTCGGTCACGCCGAGGCCGTAATAGATCGAGCCGTTCCCGCCGGTGGCATAGAGCCGCGCGGCGGCGCGCAGATCAGCGGCCGGCACCCCGGTCAGCAGCTGGGTCGCTTCGGGGCTGTGGCGCGGGTCGCTGATGAACTCGGCATAGAACTGGAACTCTTCCCAGTCACAGCGCGTGCGGATGAAATCCTCGTTGAAGAGGCCCTCGGTCACGATCACATGGGCGATGGCCGAGACCACGGCGACATTGGTGCCGGGGCGCAGCGGCAGATGATACTGCGCCTCGATATGGGCCGAGCGGACGATATCGGTGCGGCGCGGGTCGATGACGATCAGTTTCGCCCCGGCGCGCAGCCGCTTCTTCAGCCGGCTGGCAAAGACCGGGTGACCATCGGTCGGGTTTGCGCCGATGATGACGACCACATCGGTCTCTTCGACGCTGTCGAAATCCTGCGTGCCGGCCGAGGTGCCATAGGTCTTGCCGAGGCCATAGCCGGTGGGCGAATGGCAGACGCGGGCGCAGGTATCGGTGTTGTTGTTCTTGAAGACCGCGCGGGTCAGCTTCTGCACCAGGTAGGTTTCTTCATTAGTGCAGCGCGACGAGGTGATGACGCCGATCGACTGGCGCCCGTATTGTTCCTGCAACCCCTTCATCCGGTTGGCGGCAAAGCTCAGCGCCTCGTCCCAGCTGACCTCGCGCCAGGGCTGGTCGATGGTCTCGCGGATCATCGGCTTCAGGATGCGGTCCTTGTGCGCGGCATAGCCATAGGCAAAGCGGCCCTTGACGCAGCTATGCCCGCGATTGGCCTTGCCGTGCTTGTAAGGCACCATGCGCACCAGCTGATCGCCGTTCAGCTCTGCCTTGAACGAGCAGCCGACCCCGCAATAGGCGCAGGTCGTGATGATCGAGCGCGTGGGCGTGCCCATGCTGATGACCGATTTCTCCTGCAGGGTCGCGGTCGGGCAAGCCTGCACGCAAGCGCCGCAGCTGACGCAATCCGAGCTGAGGAAATCATCCCCGACCGCCCCGGCCTTGACCCGACTGTCAAAGCCCCTTCCCTCGATGGTCAGGGCAAAGGTGCCCTGCACCTCTTCGCAGGCCCGAACGCAACGCGAGCAGACGATGCATTTCGAGGAATCGAAGCTGAAATAGGGGTTGCTGTTATCCTTGGGGGTGAACAGCGGATTGGCCTCGCCCGTGGGCATCCTGAGACGCGCCTCGGACTGGCTACGCGCGCCGGTTCCCGAAGGGTCGAAATGGTTCTCGCCCGGCGTATAGCGCACATCGCGCAGACCCACCTGACCCGCCGCGTCCTGCAACTCGCAATCGCCATTGGCCGAGCAGGTCAGGCAGTCCAGCGGATGATCGCTGATATACAGCTCCATCACCCCGCGGCGGATCTTGCGGACCTTCTCGGACTGGGTATGGACCACCATGCCCTCGCTGACAGGCGTGGTGCAGGAGGCCGGCAGCCCGCGCCGCCCCTCGATCTCGACCACGCAGAGCCTGCAGGAGCCGAAGGCTTCTAGGTTGTCGCTGGCGCACAGCTTCGGAACCTCGATCCCGGCCTCGAAGGCGGCGCGCATCACCGATGTGCCCTCGGCCACGGTGACGGGGAAGCCGTCGATCAGCAGGGTGACGGGCGCGCCGGTGCGGGCGGGGGTGCCCATGTCGCGATCATCGCCGGGGGCGAATTGGGGGATGATGAAATCCTTCATTCGGCGGCTTCCTTCTGGCAGGCGAAGTCATCGGGGAATTGCGTCAGCGCCGACATGACCGGGAAGGGGGTGAAGCCCCCCAAGGCGCAAAGCGAGCCGTCCTTCATCGTTTCGCAAAGGTCGGTCAAGAGGTCGGCGGCACCGGGATCGCCGGCGGCGATGCGGTCGATGGTCTCGACCCCGCGCACCGCGCCGATGCGGCAGGGGGTGCATTTGCCGCAGCTTTCCACGGCACAGAACTCCATGGCGAAGCGGGCCATCTGCAGCATGTCGGCGCTGTCGTCAAAGACCACCAGCCCGGCATGGCCGATGAGCCCGCCGTTCTTGTCGAATTCCTCATATCCGACCGGCGTGTCGAACTTGCTGACCGGCATATAGGCGCCCAGCGGCCCGCCGACCTGCACCGCCTTGACCGGCCGGCCCGTGGCCGTGCCGCCGCCGATGCCATTCACCACCTCGCCAAGCGTCAAGCCGAAGGCCGTTTCATAGAGCCCGCCATGCTTGACGTTCCCGGCGATCTGCAGCGTCACCGTGCCGCGCGACCGGCCAAGGCCGAAATCGGCATAGTGCTTCGCGCCCTTCTCGAAGATGACCGGCACGGTGGCGAGGCTGATGACGTTGTTGACGACCGTGGGCTTGCCCAGAAACCCTTCCAGCGCCGGCAGCGGCGGCTTGGCACGGACCACGCCGCGCTTGCCCTCGAGGCTGTTCAGCAGGCTGGTTTCCTCGCCGCAGACATAGGCCCCGGCGCCCTGCCGGATCTCCATGTCGAAGGCCCGGCCCGAACCCAGCACATCCGCGCCCAGCATGCCGCGCTGGCGGGCGATCTTCACCGCCGCGCGCATCACCCGGATGGCATCGGGATATTCGCTGCGCAAATAGACATAGCCGCGCGTCGCGCCGACGCCGAGACCGGCGATGGCCATGCCCTCGATCAGCGTGAAGGGATCGCCCTCCATGATCATCCGGTCGGCAAAGGTGCCACTGTCGCCCTCGTCGGCATTGCAGACGATGTATTTCTGATCGGCTGCGGCCTCGGCGACGGTCTTCCACTTGATGCCGGTCGGGAACCCCGCCCCGCCGCGCCCGCGAAGCCCGCTATCGGCAACCTCCTGCACGATTTCTGCCGAGCTCATGGCAATGGCACGGGTCAGACCCGCCAGCCCGCCATGGGCCGCGTAGTCATCCAGGTCCAGCGGATCGATCACCCCGCAGCGGGCAAAGGTCAGCCGGGTCTGGTTGGCGAAGAAGGGGATCTCTTCGACCCGTCCAAGGCTCTCCGCGCTACCGTCAAGGATCGCCGGCACATCGGCGGGCGTCACCGGGCCATAGCCGATACGTCCATCGCCCCGGTCGATCTCGACCAGCGGCTCCAGCCAGATCATGCCGCGCGTGCCGTTGCGGATGATCTGGGCGTCGATGCCCCGCGCCGCGATCTCGCGCGCCAGCACCTCGGCCACCTCGTCGGCACCAAGCGCCGTGGCGGCGCTGTCCATCGGAACATAGATCTTCATGCCCGGACCTCCGCCAGCAGCTTGCCCATCCGATCCTCGTCCAGCCGCCCGACCACGCGGCCATCCAGCATCGCCGCCGGTGCGCAGGCGCAGAGGCCAAGGCAATAGATCGGCTCGACCGTCACCGCGCCATCGGCGGTGGTCCCATGCCAGTCGACCCCCAGCTTCTTCAGCGTCGCGGCGGCCAGCGCATTGCCGCCCATCGACTGGCAGGCCTCGGCCCGACAGATCTTCAGCACATGCCGCCCGGTCGGGTGATCGCGGAAATCGTGGTAGAAGCTGATGACGCCATGCACCTCTGCCCGGCCAAGGTTCAGGAGATCGGCCAGCACCGGCACGGCGCCCTCGGGGATCAGGCCATAGGTGTCCTGCAAGGCGTGCAGCATCGGCAGCAGCGGACCCTCGAGCCCGGCGAGCGGCATCACGACCTCGCGGATCTCCTCGGTGGATGGGGCTTGCGCTCGATCAAGCATAGCTGGCCTTTCATCGAAATGGATGGGGCAGCTAAGCCGTTAGTCGCACGCCAAATCAATATCGATGATCCGTTAATCGATAGGGATCAGCTATCGTCCGAAGCCCTGACCAGACGCCTTGTCTCGGTCAGCAGCGCCTTGATCGCCGGCGGTTCGGGGTCGCGCCAGGGGGCGATCAGGCCAACGGCGTGATTGGGCGTCGCGCCCTCCAAGGCGATCAGTTTCAAGGGTTTTCCCTCGGTCAGGAACGCGGCGATGCCCTCGGGCAGGATGGTCAGCGCGTTCTCGGCCAGGACCTGCGAGACCATGACGATGGTCGAGTTCGCCTCGACCGCCACCCGGGGCACGATCCCGGCCTCGGCAAAGGCGCGATTGATGATCCGGCGGTTCTGCATGTCGGCGGTCAAGAGGCATAGGGGCTGCCCGTCCAGCGCCGACCAGGGCAGCGAATCGGCCTTCGCAAAGGGATGATCCTCGCGGGCGATGATCATGTAACGCTCGTTGTAGAGCCTGACCGACGTCACCTTTCCCAGGGGTTCGTTGTCCAGGTAGGAGATCCCGGCATCCACCTCGAGCCCGTCCAGCATCTGCAGGATCTCGATCGAGGTCCGCGACAGGAAGGTGAATTCCACATGGGGATGCGCCTTGCGGAAATGCGCCGAGATGCGGGCGGCCCAGGGCAGCGCGGTCGGGATCACGGCGATGCGCAAACGGCCGGCCAGACCATGCCGCGCGACCCGCATTTCCTCGCGCAACTGCCGGGCATCGCCGACGATGCGCTTGGCCCAAAGCAGCGCCGTCTCGCCCTCGGGCGTCAGCCCGCCATAGCGCGAGCCGCGCAGGATCAACAGAACGCCCAGCTGCCCCTCAAGCTGCTTGATCCCGGCGGACAGCGAGGGCTGGGTGATCCCGAGGCTTTGCGCCGCGCGGCCGAAATGGCCTTCCTTGGCGACGGCGAGGAACATTTCCAGCTTGTCGATCACGCGAATCCTCCGGCGCGGCTTCCCCGGTCATGCTGTGGCGAAGGCACGGGCCGATGCAACACGCGAGATGACACCGCGCGCCCTAGCGTACCACGTCACCCATCCGCTCCAGCCCTTCGCGGTCCAGCACGCGGATCTTTCCCTTGCCAAGCCCGATCAGGCCCTCGTCCTGCAGCTTCGCCAGCTTGCGATTGATCGCCTGACGCGAGCAGCCGATCATCCCGGCCAGCTGCGCCTGACTGATTTCCACATCCGGCCGCTTCGGACTGCTCAGCTGACCCAGGTAGATGCAAAGCCGCTGATCCAGCGTATAGAACTGGTTGATGATCAGCAGCCGGTTGTCGCGCATCAGCCGTTCATACATGGTCGACAGAATGTTGCGGAAGAACTGGACCGAGCCGATGCGCTCGATGATCTGGGCGGTCGGGCAGAACAGAAGCGTGGTGTTCGGAAGCGTGGTGCAGCTTGCCGCGCAGGGATTGTCGGTCAGCGCCTCGACCTCGCCCAGAACCTCACCGGCCCCGGCGATATAGATCAGAGAGCTGTTTCCGTCCTCATCGCAATGGCTGACCTCAACCCGTCCGTGGGCGACGAGAAACAGCCCCGCCGCGGGCACGCCTTGCGTCAGGATCTCGACTGGCGAGCTGTGGCTGCGGACGAGGCACTGGTCGATGAAACTGGTTCTGGTCTCGTCGGGCAGGTTCGCCAGGATGTTCGCCCGCAGGAGATTGGGAAAGGCCGTGCTGTTCCTCACCGATCGGCCCGTGGCAGCAAGGTCGGTCGGCAGGCGGCCTGATCGGGATCGAGGCAGCAAGAGCGGATCTGGTCGATGGCAGGGCCGTAGATTGTCGTCCAAGTTTCTATATCCTGATTGAAATCCGGTGGCATGGCGTGGGTAAAGGCATAGCTGCGGGCCAGCGCATCCGCCCCGGTCGGGACAGTCTGGCCGGTCATTACCCGGGTCAGCGCGCCGCAGGTCTGGTCGGTGCCGATGCGGTGGCACGAGAGGCAGGTGTTGTCCGCGAGATCAAAGGTCCGGGTCGGCCATGCGTCAAAGCCGAATTCCGGGCCGACATGGAAATAGGGGCCGAAGGGCGCAGCCGGCAGTTCCGAGATGACCTGCCCGACGAAGGGCGAATACATGAAGGGGTCGTTGTCGTGGCAGGTGCCGCAGCCATCCGTGGCCACGTCCTCCGGCGCGGTCCAGAATCCGTTATCCTGTTCCGCCACGGGCGAGCGCACCGCCCGGCCCGACACCGGTTGCCCGTCACGCCCCGAGGCCTGGAACCAGCAGGTCGCCCCGGTCGCGGGGTTGTGGGCGATCACGTCGATCTCGTCGAAGTCCAGACTGTCCGCCGCGCGAATGACCTTCTGGCGGCACATGACCGAGACCATCATCCGCTCGGTCGAAAGGTTCAGGATGCGGGAATGCGGCACGCATTGGCCATCGGAGCCCAGTCCGTTGTCCAGAAGCGAGGGTCGGTCGCAGGTCATGCCCGGCACCGGATCGGTGACCGGCTGTCCGTCCTGCGTGACCGGCACCGGCACGCCATCGGCGCAGGAGAAATCGGGCAGATCGCCGATGGCTTCCCGGCATTGCGCGGCATAGGCCTGATGGCTGGTCTGGGCCGAGACGCCGGTCCCTGCTGCCAGCAGCGTCGCCGTTGCGAAAAGCAGCGCCCGGATCATGTCGCGTCGCTCCCTTCCGCCAGAACCGACAGCGCAACCTCTTTCAGCGCCTGCGCATAGCGCACATAGCCCGAGCAGCGACAGATATGGTCGCCAATGGCACGGGCGATCGCCGCGTCCAGTTGGTCCGGCGGCACAGGCCGGGCCGCCAGCCCTTCGAGGAAAAGCTGGGCCGCCATGACGAAGCCGGGGGCGCAATAGCCGCACTGGAACGAGAAATGGCTGAGAAAGGCCTGCTGGATCGGCAGCAGGCCTTCTTTCGACGTGACGCCTTCGATGGTGGTGATCTCGGCGCCCGCCAGCAGCGACAGCGGGGTCGAGCAACTGACGACAGGCGTGCCGCCAGGGTTCGGTGCCTTGGCCATGACCACGGTGCAGGCCCGGCAGACACCGATGCCGCAACCGAACTTGGTGCCGGTCAGGTTCAGGTCGTCATGCAGGAAATCGATCAGCCGATCCGTGCCGCGTTCGTCGGCGACCTCCTGCGGCTGGCCGTTGACGGTGAAACGCAGGCTCATGACGCCAACCCCTGCAAGATCTTCTGCGACGTGATCGGCAGCGAGGCATAGCGCCGCCCCACCGCGTCAAAGAGCGCGTTCGAAATCGCCGGCGCGACCGAGCACATGACGGCCTCGGCAATGCCGCGCCCTGCCCGGCCATCGCCCGGGGTTTCCTTGAGGATCACCAGCTCCTGCGCCCGAACGCCGGGCGCATAGCTGGTGGCCAGAGGCAGATCGGCCATGCGCGGCAGGTGATAGCGGTTCAGGTTCCAGAGCCCGTTGGCCGGCCCCTCCATGCCCTCCGGCATGTCCTCCATCAGCGCATAGCCAATGGCCATGGCGATCCCGCCCTGCGACTGGCCCGAGACCAGTTCCGGCACATGGATCCGCCCCGCGTTCAGGACGCTCAGCACGTTCTGCACCTCGACGCGGCCATTCGCACGGTCGACCGTCAACCCGACGACATTCAGGCAGGGCGCCCAGACATAGCGGGAATAGCGCGTGGTCAGGGCATCGGGTCCGACGGTGTTCTGGCGAGGGATCGGCGTCGGCGCTTGGTCCTGCGCGCTGTAAGTGGCGAGACCGTCGAGGCGCAGGCGCAGCGTCCCACCCGCGGTGGCGAAATCGGCCTCGGCCCAGCTAGACTGGAAATAAGCATGGCCCAGTGCACCGGTCGGCAGCGGCTCGTCGGAGCGAAGGCTGGCGTGGATTTCCTGCGCCAACTGCCGATGGCTCACGGGCGGCATGAATCCCCGGATATCGACCAGAAATCCGTCCACCCATGCCACTTCGCTCGACACCAGGTCGGGCAACTGCCACAGCCGCCGGGCTGCGGGCAGGATGCTGCCCTCGAACAAGGCGCGCGCCGTTTCCTTCACCGTATGGACCTGATGCAGCCCGGTCAGGCAGGCCGAGGACGAGCCGGTGCTTTTCGCCGTCCAGTTCGGATTGGCCCAACGCTGCTTTGCCGGATCATCCGTCGTCAGCCCGGTCTGGCCGAAGAGGTCATAATCCGCCATCTCGATGCTGCTGGCATTCGCACCCAGATGCTCGCCGATGGCCACGGACAGCGTGGTAGCCGAACCATTGCCCATGTCGACCGCATCGGACTGCACGCTGAAACTGCCATCTGGTGCCATCCTGACCGCCGCGACCATGCCATCGCCCGAGGTGCCATAGGCCTGCAGCGAGAGGGCAAGGCCGGTGCCATAGCTGATGCCCCGTGCGGCGAACTCGGCCTTGATCGCGGCACGATCGCGCCACAGTGGATGCGCCTCGGCAATGTCCAGCATCTCGGCTAACCGCAGTTCCTGCGCGATCGGCCCGCCGGCGACCGTGGTGCTGGTTTCTGTCGCCAGATTGGCGCGGCGCAGCGCGACAGGATCCCAGCCCTGCCCTGCTGCCAGATCATCCAGCGCGGTCTCGATGGCGAAATAGGCCTGTGGCCCGCCAAAGCCCCGCTGCGACCCGCCCGAGATGTTCTGGCTGTGTCGCGCCTCGGCAAAAATGTTCGCCATCGGCAGTTGGTAGGCGCCGCCGGCGCAGAGCGCCGCCAGCGCCGCGCAATAGGGGCTGAGGTTCTTGCGTCCGCCGCCGTCGAAGGCGAAATTCATCTCGACCAGCTTTAGCGACATGTCCGGGCCTGCGGTCAGCGCGCCCTTGACGGTTGTGCCGTGGCGCTTCAACCCGGTACGGAACTGCTCAAACCGGTCCAGCGCCAGACGGACGGGATGACCCTCGGCAAAGGGTGCCGCCAGCGCCAGCATCAGCTTGAAGGGCGAACTGTCGCGCCCGCCGAAGCCGCCACCGGGGGGACAGGGGGTCAGGTTGATCGCCTCGACCTTCACCGGGGAATCCGCCGAGCCGAACATCCCGGCAAGGTCGCGGACATCGCCATCGGGCGATTGGGTGCCAAGGACGATGTTCAGTGCCGCCGTCTCGGCATCGTACCAGACCAGCCCGGCTTCCGGTTCGAGGAACATCGGATCGGTGGCCTGCATGTCGCAGGCGATGGACTGGGTGATGTAATCGGGATGGGCCGCGATCTCGGCGGCGATCCTGCCCTGCCAGCCCGGCACCTCGGCCAGGTAACTCGCGGGATCGGCGCTGGCATAGCTGAACTGCTGGCCGTTCAGATCGTATTTCACATAGGTCGTCTGCGGCGGGAAAATCTCTCCCATATTCTCGGACCGGCTGACATCCGTCGCATAGACCTGAAAGTCGGTATCGCGAAAGCGCATCTCGCGCTGCGCCGCGCGACAGGCGACAGCGCTGTCGAAAAGCAAAAGCGCGACCGCCTGGCCGAGATAGTTCGGGGTCGCGCCCGGCTGCACGATCAGGTCAAACTCCTGCCCGGTCGGCCTGTCGAAGCCTTGCAGTTGCTTTCCGGTCTGCCGGGCCTGCTGCAGCTTCTCGTCGATCGCCAGATCGCGGCGGCGGACCAGTTTGGGCGAGCGCAGCGACTTTGACATGTCATCGCCATAGACGATGCGCCGGGGTTGTGCGGCCTTGCTCAGCGATGACAGGTCCAGCCCCAGAAAGGCATGATCGGTAGACAGCGCATAGAGATAGAGGGCGTGCCATTGGGTGGCGGGCCAGCCCGGCATGTCCCGCGCGGCATAGTCACGCGCGAAGATCTTGTCGCCGCGCACCTTGGCGAGGCCGTCGATGCGCTGTGTGGCGATGCCCGGCTTTCCCAGCGCGTCCGGGGGGAATGTCATCGGCTGCGAGGAATGCGCGGACACTGCCCGGGGAAGGCCCAGTACAGAAACGGCGATCAGTCCGCTGGCGGATGCGATGAAACTGCGCCGGCTCAACCGGTCGTCAGCCGTTATGGCACCGGCCAAACCCGGCTTGGTCCGAGACGCGGACATCTGTAGGCTCCCGTCTTTGGCAGCGAAGCGGGCGGGACCGATAAATCGTCCGATACTCGAATTGAAACAGGTAGTTCACCTGCCATCAAAGACAAAAAGATTAACAGCCGCAAGTAAAATAATCGGACAAAATCACAACCGGGAGCGGAGAAGGCGAGGCCAGCGTAGGGCTTTTCCTGCCCCTCGCCAGCGCTCGCGGCGTTTCGTCGCGGATCGGGAGCGGTTCCAATGTGCTCGCATCGCAGAGGCGCAAACGCCAGCGACCCGCGCCAGAGATGGCGCAGGTGGGTTGCGGACTTGACGGAGGCTCCGGCCATCCCGGCCCGAAGTCATCCGGTCAGAACGCCTTTCACCCGACACCACCAGAAGGGTTCCTGCCGATGTCGGGCGAAATCAGCGGTCTGTCTGGCCCGGGGGGACTCGGGCAAGACAGGACCGCGCAGCAGACAAGCGGCAGCAGGGGAAGCCGCTTCCGAGAACCCGCCTACTCTGTCGATGGCCCGCCCGGTGCTGCCAAGCCAGCCGGAAGTACCCTCGAAGAGACTGGGCGGAAAAACCACCACATCCCGGCTGACAACGGGGCTGCACTGCCGCAGCACCGTCGGGTGCGGGGGAATTTTTGGACCTGGTCGGTCAACCCCAGTTAAGTCGATCCCGACCAGGTCCGAGCGTCATCATTGTCGGCCTTCACGTCCCCGCCAAGGAACGCGAAGGAAGATGTCTGAGGGAACATCTGCTGGTGGGCGAACGACAATGGCAACAACACCTTGAACAAAAACGGAAGCGAGGTGAGAACGCGAAACCGTCACGATGCTTCCGAACCGGCACTAGCTACACCCACAACCTAGCCGATACACGCAGAGCGAATGTCGCCTGCACGACACTTGCGTCAAGAATATTAACCTTGAAGTAGTCGAAACGATCATCTGACTCATCTTGCAGGCACAGATTGTTCCCGCACCCGGTCCTGAGGTTCTGGCCAGTCCCGTGATTATTGCGCACAAACCTTGCCGGGCCGGGCCACAATGCCCGGCGGGAGTTGCAGAGGAGACGACCATGGAGCTTGACCTGACCACCGCGCGCAGGATCGCCGACGATTGCCTGTCGATCGCCGCCGAGATGGGCCTGAAGCCGATCACCGTGGCGGTGATCGATGCAGCCGGCAATCTGAAGGTGCTTCTGCGGCAGGATGGCACCAGCACGCTGCGGCCTGAGATTGCGCAGGGCAAGGCCAAGGGGGCTGTGGCGCTGGGGCTCGGCTCGCGCACGATCTTCGAGCGCGCGAAGGAACAGCCCTATTTTATCCAGTCGATGAATGCGCTCGCTGGTGGCAAGCTGGTGCCGGTGCCGGGCGGCGTGCTGATCCGCCACGAGGGCCGGATCATCGGCGCGGTGGGCATCACCGGCGACAGTTCCGACAATGACGAAACCTGCGCCAAGCGCGCCATCGAGGCGGCGGGCCTGGTCGCGGATGGCGGCTGAGCCACCCGCTATTCGGCGGCGATCCCCGGCGCAGCGGTCTGGTCCAGCACCGCCATCGCTGCATCGACGCCGCCCGCGCGATGCGGCACCCCGGCCTTGCGCAGCCCGAGTTCCACCCCGGTCAGCGTCCCGATCAGCGTCAGGTCGTTGATGTCGCCCAGATGGCCGATACGAAACACCTTGTCCGCGACCTTCGAGAGGCCGTTACCGAGCGAAATATCGTAATGTTTCAGCGCCGTCGCGCGGAAGGCATCGGCGCTGTGACCCTCGGGCATCATGACAGCCGTCAGCACACCGCTTTCCTGTCCCTGCCGCTGGCACAGAACCTCCAGCCCCCATTGCCGCACGGCGGCGCGGGTTGCCGCGCCATGCCGCTGATGCCGGGCAAAGACGTTCTCCAGCCCCTCCTCATGCAGCATGGCAATCGCCTCGTTCAATCCGAACAGCAGGTTCGTCGCCGGCGTATAGGGGAAATAGCCGGTGGCATTGCTGGCCTTCATCTCGCGCCAGTCCCAATAGGATCGCCGCATCCCGCCCGTTTCCGAGGCCGCCATGGCCTTATCGCTGACCGCGTTGAAGGAAATTCCCGGTGGCAGCATCAGCCCCTTCTGCGAGCCCGAGACCGCGACATCGACGCCCCAGTCGTCAAAGCGGAAATCGATCGAGGCGAGGCCCGAGATCGTGTCGACCATCAACAGCGCCGGGTGCCCCGCCGCGTCGATGGCCTGCCGCACCTCGGCCACGGGCGAGACCGAGCCGGTCGAGGTCTCGTTATGGACCACGCAGACCGCCTTGATCTCATGGTCCCTGTCCGCACGCAGCCGCGCCTCGATGGCGTCGGGATCGGCACCGCCGCGCCAGTCGCCGGCGATGAACTCGGGAACGAGGCCCAGCTTTTCCGCCATCTTCTTCCACATGGCAGCGAAATGCCCGGTCTCGTACATCAGCACCCGGTCGCGCTCGGACAGCGCATTGACCAGCGCGGCCTCCCACGCGCCGGTGCCCGAGGCGGGATAGATGATGACATCCTGACGGGTCTTGAAGACCGACTTCATGCCGTCAAGTGCCTGCCGCCCGACGCCGGCGAAATCCGGCCCGCGATGGTCGATCACCTGCGCCGAGATGGCCCGCAGCACGCGGTCGGGAACCGGGCTCGGGCCGGGGATCTGCAGGAAATGGCGGCCGGCGCGCTGGGTCATCTTGTCCTCCCTCTGGGCCAGATGCCCAAGTTGCGTTTTTAATTTTGCATTATATATTCATTTCGACTAGTCCTGAGTCAACAGGCTTGTGACGAGAGACGTTGGACGAGGGGGCGGGATGCTGGATCAGGCTTTGCGGCAGGACTTCCGGGGCGAGATCCTGTTCGACCCCTTCTCGCGCGGGCGCTATTCCACCGATGCCTCGTTCTACCAGATCATGCCGCAGGGCGTGGCGATCCCGACCGGGCGCGAGGATGTCGAGATCGCGCTGGCCGCGGCGCGGGCGGCGGGGATGCCGGTCACCGGCCGGGGCGGTGGCACCTCGCAATGCGGCCAGACGGTGAATTCCGGGCTGATCCTCGACAACTCGGTGCATTTCAACCGCATCCTCGAGCTCGACCCCGAGAACCGCCGGGTGGTGGTCGAGCCGGGGATCGTCCTCGACGATCTGAACCGCGCGCTGAAGCCCTATGGGCTGTGGTTCCCGGTCGATGTCTCCACCGCCTCGCGCGCCACCATCGGCGGCATGGCGGCCAACAATTCCTGCGGAGGCCGCTCGCTGCGCTATGGCACCATGCGCAACAACGTGCTGTCGATCGAGGCGGTCATGGCCGATGGCAGGGTGGCGACCTTCGGCCCGCTGAACCAGCCGAACGGGCCGGGCGCTGATCTGGTGGACCCGCTGCTGTCCCTTGGCCGCGAGCATGCGGGGCTGATCGAGGATCGCATCCCGAAACTGACCCGCCGGGTCGGCGGCTATAACATCGACGCGCTGGTGCCCACGAACCAGCCGATCAACCTGTCACACCTTCTGGTCGGCAGCGAAGGGACGCTGGCCTATTTCACCAGGATCGAACTGCGGCTCTGGCCGCTGGTCGGCCAGCGCGTGCTGGGCGTCTGCCACTTCCCCAGCTTCTACCAGGCGATGGCAGCGACCCAGCATCTGGTGGCGCTGGACCCGCTGTCGGTGGAACTGGTCGATGCCACCATGATCGGCCTGTCGCGCCAGATCCCGCTGTTTCGCCCCACCATCGAACGTTTCGTGCAGGGCGAGCCCGAGGCGCTGCTGCTGGTGGAATTCGACGAGGGCGATGCAGCCGCCAATGCCGGGAAGCTGCGGCTTCTGGAGCAGTGCATGGGCGATCTGGGCTTTGACTGGCGCGGTCAGGGCGAGGGCTGGGGCGGCGTGGTGACGATCACCGACCAGCGGTTGCAATCCCAGATCGCCGAGGTACGCAAATCCGGCCTCAACATCATGATGTCGATGAAGCAGGAGGGCAAACCCGTCTCTTTCGTCGAGGATTGTGCCGTCGCGCTGCCGGATCTGGCCGACTATACCAGCGAGCTGACCGAGGTGTTCCAGCGCCACGACACCAAGGGCACCTGGTATGCCCATGCCTCGGTCGGTTGCCTGCATGTGCGCCCGGTCCTGAACCTCAAGCTGGACGCCGACGTCAAACGGATGCGCGCGATTGCCGAAGAGGCCTTTGCGCTGGTGGCGAAATACAAGGGCTCGCATTCGGGCGAGCATGGCGACGGCATCGTGCGCTCCGAATTCCACGAGCGCATGTTCGGGTCCGAGATCACCAGCCTCTTCCGCGAGGTGAAGGATCGCTTCGACCCCGAGCGTCGGCTGAACCCCGGCAAGATCGTCGATGCCCCGAAGATGGATGATCGCAGCCTGTTCCGCTTTGCCCCGGGCTACGCGGTCGCCCCGCTGGCGACGGCGTTCGACTGGTCGGCATGGCCGGGTCAGGGCGGCGGCTTCCAGGGCGCCGTCGAGATGTGCAACAACAACGGCGCCTGTCGCAAGCTGGCCGGCGGGACCATGTGCCCTTCCTATCGCGTCACCCGGGCCGAGCAGCATGTGACGCGCGGGCGCGCCAATACGCTGCGACTGGCGATCTCGGGGCAGCTTGGCCCGGATGCACTGACCTCGGACGCCATGGCCGAGAGCCTGAAGCTCTGCGTCTCCTGCAAGGGCTGCAAGCGCGAATGCCCGACCGGCGTCGACATGGCGAAGATGAAGATCGAGGTGCTGGCAGCACGGGCCAGAACGCGCGGCCTCAGCCTGCACGAGCGGCTGGTGGCCTTCCTGCCGGTCTATGCCCCCTATGCCGCGCGGCTCTCGGGTCTTCTGAACCTGCGCAACCGCATCCCGCTGGTGGCGCGCCTGACGCAAGGGCCGACCGGGTTCTCGGCGCGGCGGCCCCTGCCCCACTGGTCCGCGCGCCCGTTCCGCGATGACGAATTGCCCGGGGCCGAGGGAGCCGATGTCGTGCTGTTCGCCGACCCCTTCAACCGCTGGTTCGAACCCGAGAACCTGCGCGCCGCCGCCCGTGTGCTGGAAGCTGCCGGTCGCCGCGTCACCGTGGCGCGGCCCGTGGATGGTGGTGGCCCGCTGCATTGCGGGCGGACCTTCCTGTCGGTGGGACTGATCGACCGCGCCCGCGCCGAGGCCGCCCGGCTGATCGCGGCACTGACCCCGCATGTCGAGGCCGGGCGAACCATCATCGGGCTGGAGCCCTCGAGCCTGCTGACGCTTCGGGACGAGATCCCGGCGCTGCTGCCGGGAGCCGAGACCGACCGGATCGCCGCTGCCGCCAAGATGTTCGAGGAATACCTGGCCGAGGAACACGAGGCCGGCCGGCTGAACCTGCCGCTGCGCCCGCCCGGCGCACGCATCCTGCTGCACGGCCATTGCCACCAGAAGGCGATGGATGTCATGCCGGCCATCCAGAAGGCATTGGCCCTGCTGCCGGAAACGGATATTCAGGTGATCGAGACAAGTTGTTGCGGCATGGCCGGGGCCTTTGGCTATGGCGTCGAGACCGAGGAGATTTCGCGTCAGATGGGAGAGCTGAGCCTGTTTCCCGCCCTTCGCGCCGCCGCGCCGGAAACCATCATCCTGGCCGATGGCACCTCGTGCCGTCACCAGATCGCCGATGGCACCGGGCGCCGCGCCCTGCATGTCGCGCGCCTGTTCGAGCGGTCACTGAAGGAGACGGCGCCGGCATGAACCTGACCACCCGCACAGGGACCCCGCTGCGCCGCCGTTCGCTGCACGAGGAACTGACCGAGGCGCTGCGCGAGATGATCGTCTCGGGCCAGTTGCCCATGGGCCAGAAAGTGCCCGAAAAGGACCTATGCGAGCTTTACGGCGTGTCGCGCACCCCGCTGCGCGAGGCGCTGAAGGTGCTGGCGACCGATGGGCTGGTGAACCTTGAACCCAATCGCGGCGCCTGGGTCAGCGCCATCACGGTCGAGGACCTGGACGAGATGTTCCCGGTCATGGCCGCGCTGGAGGCCCTGGCGGGGGAACTGGCCTGCAAGCACATCACCGACGATGAGGTCGAGGCGATCCGGGCGCTGCACAACCGGATGCTGGGCCATTACAAGGCGGGCGAGCTGCCCGAGTATTTCGCGCTGAACCAGCAGATCCACGAGGCGATCCTTGCGGCGGCGCATAACGACACACTGACCGTGCATTACCGCTCGCTGTCGACGCGGGTGCGGCGCGGGCGCTATATGGCGAACATGACCCGCGAACGGTGGGATCAGGCCATGGCCGAGCATGAGGTGATCCTTGACCGGCTGGCGGCACGCGATGGCGCGGCGCTGTCGGTGATCCTGAAGGACCACCTGGAAAAGACCAGCGTCACCCTGCGGGAAAGCCTGCTGGGACAGCAGGGCGGCTGATCGCGGCTCAGCGCCCCAACCAGACCGGCTTGCGCTTGTCCAGAAAGGCCGCGACGCCTTCTCGGAAATCCGCACTGCCATAGACACGGGCGATGATGTCGCGGTCATCCGGGGCATGGGCCGAGAGCCGACCGAAGATCTCGCGGCAAGCTGCGATGGTCAGCGGCGCGGCCTCGCAGAGCCTCGCGATCTGGCGATCTGCCTCGGCCTGCAACTGGTCCGCTGCCACACAAGCACTGGCAAAACCCAAGCCATGAACCGTCTCGCCATCCAGAAACTCGGAGAGCAGCAGTATCCGCCGCACCGGGCCGTCGCCAAAGGCGCGCGTGAGCCGGGCGATATTGGCGGCCGAGAGGCAATTGCCGACCGTCCGCGCGATGGGCACGCCGAACTTCGCATTGGGCGTCACGATCCGCAGGTCACAGGCCGCGGCAATCGCCAGCCCGCCACCCACCGCCGCGCCGTCGATCACCGCCAGCGTCGGCGCGGGCAACCGGGTCAGGGCCAGCATCGCGGCATCGATGCGATCTTCATAGGCGACGCCATCCGCGCCGTCCTTGAACGCCGTAAACTCGGAAATATCGGTCCCGGCAACAAAGGCCCCGCCCGCGCCGCGAAAGACGACGGCGCCGAGGTCGTCGCGCGCGGAAAGCTCGTCGCAGATCTCACCCAGCCGCGCATACATGGTGAAGGTCATGGCATTGCGCGCGGATGGCCGGTCGAAGGTCACATGCGCGACCGGCCCATCGATCCGCAGCCTGACATCGCCCGGCTCAGACATCGGCGGCCTCGCGGCGGTTTTCCATGCCCAGCTCGCGCAGCAGTTCCGCCCGGTGCTCGTCCAACAGCGGCGGATGGCGGCGGACCTGCTGCGGCGTGCCGCGCAGTTTCACCGGGAAGCCGATATTCTTCACCTCGCCCTCGACTGGATGGCGGATCGGCATGACCATGCCGCGCGCCTCGGCCTGCTCGTTCCCCAGCGCCTCGGCGTAATCCATGATCGAGCCTGCAGGGATGCCCGCCGCCAGCAACGCCTGAACCCAATGGTCCCGGCTTTGCGTGACCAGAACCTGCTCCAGCTCGGCGATCAGCACTTCGCGGTTCGCCATGCGCAATGCGTTGGTGGCATAGTCGGGATGCTCGATCAGCTCGGGGCGACCAATGGTCTCGCAGAGCCGACGATACAGCCGGTCATTATTCGCCCCCAGCACGAAATAGCCGTCACTGGCGCGCACGGCCTGGTAGGGCGCGGCCATGCGGTTGGCGGTGCCGATCCGTTCGGGGATGTTCCCGGTGCCCCAGAAATCGCAGATGTCCCAGACCGCGAAAGACAGTCCGGCCTCGTAGAGCGAGGCATCGATGAACTGCCCCTGCCCGCCCGCCTGCCGCCCGATATAGGCCGAAAGGATGCCGTAAACCGCGAACAGCGAGCAACCGATATCGGCCAGCGGTCCGCCCGACTTCGCCGGCGGGCCGTCGGGATGACCGGTGATCGACATGATCCCCGAGGCTGCCTGTGCCATCAGGTCGAACCCCGGCCGCTGCGACCATGGCCCGGTCTGGCCAAAACCCGAGATGCTGGCATAGATGATGCCGGGGTTGATCGCGCGGATCGTGTCGTAGTCGATACCCAGCTTGGCCACCACGCCGGGGCGATAGTTCTCGACGATTACATCCGCTGTCTTGGCGAGTTCCAGAAAGATCTCGCGGTCGTCGGCAGATTTCAGGTCCAGCGCGATGGACCGCTTGTTGCGGTTCATGTTGAGGAATCCAAGACTGTCATCGCCCTTCAGCCGGAACCCCATGGCACTGCGGGTCTGGTCGCCGCTTGGCGGTTCGACCTTGATCACATCGGCGCCAAGATCGCCCAGCAGCATGCAGGCAAAGGGGCCGGCCATCACCTGGCTCACATCCAGAACACGGATGCCCTTCAGCGGCAGGGGTCGTTCAGCGTCGCTCATGGCCTCAGCCTCCATAGATCAGGTGAACCAGCAGCAGCGAGACGCCCGGCAGGTAGGTGCAGATCATCAAGAGCGCCAAGAGCGCGAGGATGAAGGGGATATTGACCTTGGTCGTCTCCCAGATATCCGAGCGGGCGATGGAGCAGGCGGCGATCAGCACCGAGGCAACCGGCGGGGTCTGCTGGCCGATGGCGAGGTTCAGCGTTACCACCAGCCCGAAATGCACCGGGTCGATGCCGGCGGCCAGCACCATCGGCATGACGATCGGCACCACCAGAATGATCGCCGCCGCCGAATGCAGGAACATGCCGAGGATCAGGAAGGCGACGTTCAGCATCAGCAGGATAAGATACTTGTTCTCGGTCACCCCGCCGATGGCCTGCGCCAGTTGCTGGGGCAGTTGCGCCTCGGTCAGGAAGCCGCCGATCAGGTAGCTCGAGGCCACCAGCAGCATCACCACCGCCGTCTGCACCCCACTGTCAATCAGCGCCTTGTAAAGCGCGCGCACGTCGAACTCGCGATAGATCACGCCCGAGATGAAGAGCGCCGCCACCACCGCCAGCGCCGCGCCCTCGGTCGCCGTGACGATGCCGCCGAAGATGCCGCCCAGGATGATGACTGGCAGCATCAGCGCCCAGCCCGCCTCCTTGAATCGCAGCCAAACGTTGGAAATCTGGAACCGCTCCTCGACCGGGAAATTGTGCCGCCGCGCCTGCACATAGGCGGCAACGGCCAGACAGATCGCGCCGACGATGCCGGGGCCGAAGCCCGCGATGAACATCTTGACCACCGATTGCTGCGCCATGACCGCGTAGAGGATCATCGGGATCGAGGGCGGCAGGATGATCGCGAGGCTCGAGGCCGAGGAACAGATCGCCGCCGAGAATTCCTTGGAATAGCCCTTCTTGCGCATGGCCGGGATCAGGATCGACCCCAAGGCGGCGACACCGGCGACGGCGGAACCCGAGATCTCGGCGAAGAACATCGAGGCGCCGATGACCACGAAGGACAGCCCGCCCCGGACAAAGCCGACCAGCGCCGACGCGAGCGCGATCAGCCGCCGCGAGATGGACGAGGCGTTCATGATCGACCCGGCCAGCACGAAAAGCGGGATCGCCAGCAGCGGAAAGCTGGAGGCGCCATCGTACATGGTCAGCGCCAGGTTGGGCAGCATGTCGACGCCCTGCACCACGACGATGGCGGTGATCGCGACGATCCCCAGCGCCACGGCAATCGGCACGTTCAGCAGCGCCAGGACGAACATCCCCAGAAGCATGTATCCGATGGTCATCAGGCGTCTCCGCTTTGGCTGGCACGGCGATGGCTGGCCGAGGACACGCTGGCATCATCCGATTCCAAGGGCGTGTTCGAGATGTCGCCAAGCGCCTCCTTGATCTCGTGATCGACGAAGCCCTGGCCCCGCGCGTCGCGCATCACCTCGGGCAGGCGCATGGCCTCGGCGATCATGAAGAGCGCGGCACCGATGGGGATGATCGACTGCGTCAGCTGCACCGAGACCTTGGGCAGCGAGACCAGGGTCATGCCCTCGAGGATCACCAGCACCTGCAGCCCGGCATAGGCCACGAGGCCGAAGAACAGGAAGATGCAGGCCTCGGAAAAGATCGTGGCGGCGACGCGCCAGCGCACCGGCATGGCGTTCACGATGCCCGGAAAGCCGATATGCGCGCCCTTCAGCGCCGCCAGTGCCGAGCCGAAATAGGTCATCCAGACCAACCCGACTGAGGCCACCTCGTCATACCAGCTGAGCGCCGATCCCATGTAGCGATAGACCGTGCCCATCACGATCAGCAGGGTCATCGCCGCCACGATCAGGGCCGTGATGATCTCGAGCAGGGATTCGAATCCCCGCCGGAAGGTCAGCGTCGTCATGGATCTCTCCCGTGGTGGAAAGCGAGGGGTCCGCCGATGGGCGAACCCCGGCAGGCGTTACTGGCCGGGGGCCAGCGATTGCGCCTTGGCGATCATCTCCGCCGCGCCGGGAATGGCGGCCGCGAACTCGTCATAGATCGGCTTGCTGGCCTCGACGAAGGCGGCGGTATCGACCTCGTTCACCTCCATCCCCTCCTCGGTCAGCTTCTGCAGCAGGTCGGTATCCAGCCCCGCTGCAATTTCGTAGACGACATCCTGCATCTCGACGGCGGTGTCCTGCAGCACCTGCTGGATCTCGGGATCAAACTTGTCCCAGGACCGGCCGGCCACGACATAGCCGGGCGTATAGACGTGGTTCGACTTCGACAGGTATTTCTGCACCTCGTAGAACCGCGAGGGATAGATCTGGGCATAGGGGTTTTCCTGCCCGTCCATCACCCCGGTCTGCAGCGCCACGAAGACCTCCGAGAAGGACATCGGGCTGGGGCTGGCGCCATAGCTCTGGAACATCTTCACCCGCCATTCGCCGCTGGGGACGCGCAGCTTGATGCCCTTCAGATCGGCAGGCGTGTTGATCGGATGGGCGTTGTTGGTGATCTGGCGGAAGCCGTTTTCCCACACGCCCAGCACGCGGTAGCCGGCCTTCTCGGCCTCGGGGACCAGCGTGGGGGTGACGATCTCGTCGCGGATGCGGCCCATATGCTCGCGGTCATGGACTAGGTAGGGCATTTCGAACAGGCCGAAAACCGGCACCATCGAGGACATGATGGTCGAGGGCAGTGCCATGTCGATCGTGCCCAGCTTGATCTTCTGCAGCATCGACTTGTCATCGCCCAGCTGGCTCGAGCCATAGACGACCACCTTGGCCTTGTCGCCAAGCTTCTCGTTGGCGCGCTTGGCGAACTCGGTCGCGCTCTGATCGAACAGCGATCCCGGCTCGCCGACATGGCCGAACTTGATCTCGGTCTGGGCCGCGGCCTGCGTCACCATCCCCGTCGCCGCCAGCAGCGCGGCGGCCAGCAATTGCTTGACCCTCATTGTTCTTCCTCCCTGATTGTTCGTCTTCTCATCGCGGCTGCCCGCCGCTTCTCCCGCATGACCGGCCGGCCAGAACCCACGACCGCGCCAAAGTGCTCGGGACAACGGCATGTATAGAACGGCGACGGCGGCAGGGACGGATCGCTGTCACGCCGGGTCATGGTTAGCGCGCCCGAAGGCCGCGCGGATGACCGGCGCGGGCGGTTCTGACTCTGACTGTCCTGTCCCGGATCACGACCTGATGCCCTCCCCGACATTCGGCGTAATTTTGAATTATGTATAATGAATGATTCTGCGATGGGTCAACATCTATGTGGGCAAGAGGTAGAGATGCGCCGACAGGAAAGTTCCGGGGCGCTACCTCGTGGCGTTCTTTTCAGTCGCTCTGAGAGGTTGCAGGGACTGAAAATGTCGCTATAGTGAACCAATGATAAATTGGTTCATTTCCTGATGCAGATCGCCGGCGATGCTGCGACCCCAGACCTGCTGCGCCTTGACGGGCTGAGCCTGAGGCTCGCGCCCGATCTGCCGCCTTTGCTGGACGATGTGCAGCTGACCGTCGCCCGGGGCGAGACGCTGTGCATCGTGGGCGAATCGGGTTGCGGCAAAAGCCTGACCTCGCTGGCAGTGATGGGCCTTCTGGCACCGAACCTGCTGCGCGGGGTCAGCGGGCGGATGCGGTTCGACGGCACCGAGATCGCGCTGGATGACCAGCCGGCACTGGCGGCTTTGCGCGGTCGGCGGATCGGGATGATCTTTCAGGAACCCATGTCGAGCCTGAACCCCGCCCATCGCATCGGCGACCAGATCGCCGAGGGCTGGCTGCGCCACAATCCCGGCGCTGGTCGCGAGGCCGGGCGCGAACGCGCGCTCGAGATGCTGCGCCGGGTCGGCATTCCGGCACCGGAACGGCGGCTGAGGGACTATCCGCACCAGATGTCCGGGGGCATGCGCCAGCGGGTGATGATTGCCATGGCGCTGGTGAACAATCCCGCGCTGCTGATCGCCGACGAACCAACCACCGCGCTTGATGTGACCATCCAGGCGCAGATCCTCGACCTGATCGCCGAATTGCAGGCCGAACGCGCGATGGGCACGGTGCTGATCACCCATGATCTGGGCGTCGTGTCGGAGATCGCCACCACCGTCGCGGTCATGTATGCCGGTCGTGTGGTCGAGACCGGCCCGGTCGCGCAGATTTTCGAGGACCCGCAGCACCCCTATACCATCGGCCTGATGTCCTCGGTCCCTGCCCTGCGCGGGCCACGCCAGCGGCTCTCGACCGTTCCCGGCATGGTACCCTCGATCGAGACCATGCCCGAGGGCTGCCGGTTTTCCACACGTTGCCCCTTCGCCGCTCCGCTCTGCAGCACTACGCCCCGGCTGGCCGAGGTTACCCCCGGCCACCGCGCCGCCTGCCATTTCGCCCCGCTGGACGCGGCTGGAAGGATGTCGGCATGAAGCCCGTCATGGTCGAGGCCCGGGGCCTCAGCAAACGCTTCCAGATCGCCGGCGGAATGTTCCGCCCCAAGCGGCAACTGCACGCCGTCGATGGCGTCGATCTGACCGTGCATCAGGGCGAGACCTTCGCCATCGTCGGCGAATCCGGCTGCGGGAAATCGACGCTGGCGCGGCTGCTGATGCGCCTGTCGAAACCTTCGGACGGGCAGATCCGCATCGATGGCCGCGAGATCGCCGGGGTCGAGGGGGCCGAGCTGAAGGCGCTGCGCCGGGATGTGCAATTCGTCTTTCAGGACCCGTTCTCGTCGCTGAACCCTCGCCTGACCATTGCCCGGCTGGTGGGCGAGCCATTGGAGACGCATCGCCCCGACCTCAAGGCCGACGAGCGCCGCGCCGAGGTTGGCCGACTTCTGTCACAGGTCGGGCTGCGGCCCGAGCATATGGACCGCTATCCGCATGAATTCAGCGGCGGCCAGCGCCAGCGCATCGGCATCGCCCGGGCGCTCGCCGCCGGCCCGAAACTGCTGATCGGGGATGAGCCGGTCAGCGCGCTGGATGTCAGCGTGCAGGCGCAGGTGGTGAACCTGCTGGGCGATCTGCGCGATCGGTTGGGGCTGACGCTGATCATCATCGCCCATGATCTGGCCATCATCCGACATGTCAGCGACCGCGTTGCCGTCATGTATCTGGGCCGGATCGTCGAGACCGGCCCCACCGACCAGATCTTCGAACGCCCGCGTCACCCCTATACCCGCGCCCTCTTGGCAGCGATCCCGGGGCCGGAATCCGGCCGCTCGACCGGGCAGGGTCCGCTTGCGGGGGAAACGCCCAGTCCCATCGATCCGCCCTCGGGCTGCCATTTCCGCACCCGCTGCCCCCATGCCGCCGAGATCTGCGCCAGCGCGCGTCCGCCGCTGGAGGATGCCGGCGACGGGGTTCAGGTGGCCTGCCTGCGCTGGCGCGATCTGCCCACGGACAGCGGGGCCGCGCCCGCCCCTGCCCGTCTGACCGAAGGGGCCGAGCGCCGCTTTGCCCTCTACCGACAGGCCCTTGCCGCCAATGAAGCCGGGCAAAACCCGGCCGATGACCCGAACCGGACCTTCCAACAGGAGACCTCAAGATGACCCTTCGCCGAATCCTGCTTCTCGCAGCCCTGATGGGCACGACCGCCATGGCCGCCGAGGCCCAGACCCTGCGCATCGGGCTGGAAAGCGATCCCGACGCGCTGGACCCCGACAAGAGCCGCACCTTTGTCGGTCGCATTGTCTTCACCGCGCTCTGCGACAAACTGCTGGACGTGACCCCCGAGCTGGAACTGACCGGGCAACTGGCGACCGACTGGACGGTCAGCGAGGACGGGCTGACCATCGACATGACCCTGCGCGAAGGCGTCACCTTCCATGACGGCACGCCGTTCGACGGCGAAGCGGTCAAGGCCAATATCGAACGCTCGCAAACGCTTGAGGAGAGCGTGCGCAAATCCGAGGTCAGCTCGATCACCTCGGTCGAGGTGGTCGATCCGACCCATATCAAGCTGCATCTCTCGGCCCCCGACGCGCCCTTGCTGGCGCAGCTGGCCGACCGCTCGGGGATGATGCTGTCGCCCGCCAGCTTCGAGAGCGACGTGGCGGCCAACCCGGTCTGCTCGGGCCCGTTCAAGTTCAAGTCGCGCGTGGCGCAGGACAGGATCGAGCTGGAGAAATATGACGGCTACTGGAATGCCGAGGCAATCAAGCTGGACGGGGTCAGCTATCTGCCGATCCCCGACAGCACCGTGCGACTGGCGAACCTGCAATCGGGCGATCTGGACCTGATCAACCGCCTTGCCGCCACCGATGTGCCGGCCGTCGAGGGCAACCCCAACTTCGCCTTCGCCAAGGCGACCGGGCTTGGCTATCAGGGCATCACCTTCAACACCCAGAATGGCGCGATGGCCGACAATCCCTTCGGCAAGGAGGCCAAGCTGCGCGAGGCATTGTCGCTGGCCATCGACCGCGAGGCGATCAATCAGGTGGTCTTTGCCGGGCTTAACGCGGCGGCCAGCCAGTCGGTCTCGGCCGTCAGCCCCTATTTCGACCCGGCCTTCCCGGTTCCCGCGCGCGACGTGGAAAAGGCCAAGGCGCTTCTGGCCGAGGCCGGGCTCGAGGGCGGGGCGACGCTGGAGATGCAATTCCCCAACCGACCGGAAAATCAGCAGGTGGTGCAGATGATCCAGGCCATGGCGGCCGAGGCGGGCATCACCATCAAGCTGACCGCCAAGGAATTCGCTTCGATGGTGTCGGACCAGGCGGCGGGGAATTTCCAGTCGAGCCAGGTGGGCTGGTCGGGCCGCATCGACCCGGATGGCAATATCTATGGCTTCGTCACCACCGATGGCGGCTTCAATGACGGCAAGTATTCGAATGCCGAGGTCGACCGCCTGCTGGCCGAGGCGCGCGCCACCAGCGACGAGGCCAAGCGGAAGGAGCTGTATCATCAGGCCAATGTCATCCTGATGACCGACCTGCCGCTGTTCTACCTCTACAACGAGGCCTGGCTCTATGGTCTGTCGAACAAGGTGCAGGGCTTTACCGCCATGTCCGACGGCATGATCCGACTGGAAAACGTCACACTCACGGAATGACGTTGACCGCCGGGCGGCACCACTCCGCCGCCCGGCACCCTTTCCCCTGCCCCGCCCCTGATCCGAAAGCGCCATGCTGTCCCATCTGACCCGCCGCATCCTGATCTCGATCCCGACGCTGATCCTGATCTCGATCTTCGTCTTCGCGCTGCAGAAGATGCTGCCCGGCGATCCGGTGCTGGCGCTGGCGGGCGAGGATCGCGACCCCGAGACGCTGAACCGGCTGCGCGAGGTCTATCACCTGAACGACCCGATCTGGCAGCAGTACTTCCACTGGGCGATGAACGCGCTCCGGGGCGATTTCGGCACCTCGATCCGCACCGGGCTGCCGGTCTCGGACATGATCCTGCAGAAGCTGCCGGTGACGATCCAGCTGGCGGTCATGTCGATGATCTTCGCGGTGGTGATCGGCATTCCGGCCGGCATCCTGTCGGCGGTCAAGAAGGGCACGGCCACCGATTACCTCGCCAATGTCGTGGCGCTGTCGGGCCTGTCGATCCCGAACTTCTGGCTGGGGATCATGCTGATCATGCTGGTCTCGGTGAAATGGCAGCTGCTCCCGGCCTCGGGCTATGTGCCGCTGACCGATGACCCGTGGCAGTCGATCCGGACCATGCTGATGCCGGCCTTCGTCCTTGGCACCGCGCTGGCCGCCTCGCTGATGCGGCACACGCGCTCGGCGATGCTCGGGGTGCTCAGGCAGGATTACGTTCGCACCGCCCGCGCCAAGGGGCTGCCCGACCGCACCGTCATCATGCATCACGCCTTTCGCAACGCGCTGACCCCGGTGGTCACGCTGTCGGCGCTGCTCTTTGGCGAGTTAATCGGCGGCGCGGTGCTGACCGAGCAGATCTTCACCATCCCGGGCTTCGGCAAGATGATCGTCGATGCGGTCTTTGTGCGCGACTATGCCGTGGTGCAGGGCGTGGTTCTGGTCACGGCGATCGGTTTCATCCTGATGAACCTGCTGGCCGATACCGCCTATTTCCTTCTCAATCCGCGTCTGAGGGTCGGCTGATGAGCAACGTGGCCTCCGATCCCGTCCTGCCCCGCCCGCAAAGCCGGGTCTGGCGCAAGTTCCGCCACCATCGCAGCGCCATGTTCGGCGGCGCGCTGGTGCTGGTCTTCGTCCTGCTGGCGCTGGCCGCGCCGATCCTGCCGATCCCCGATCCGGCGGCGACCGACTGGGGCGCGATCCGGCTGGCCCCGTCCGCCGCCCATCCCTTCGGCACTGACGAGATCGGCCGGGACATCCTGTCGCGGATGATCTGGGGGGCACGCGCGTCGCTGATGGCGGGCGTCGTCTCGGTCGCCATCGCCATCGCCGTCGGCGTTCCCCTTGGCATCCTCGCCGGTTATTTCGGCGGCTGGACCGATGCCGTCATCTCGCGCTGCACCGAGGCGCTGCTGGCGATCCCCTTCCTGATCCTCGCCATTGCGCTGGCGGCCTTCCTTGGCCCCTCGCTGACCAATGCGATGATCGCCATCGGCATCGCCGCCGCCCCGGTCTTCATCCGGCTGACCCGCGGACAGGCGATCAACGTCGCGGCCGAGGATTACGTCGAAAGCGCCCATGCCATCGGTCTGTCGACGCCCACGATCCTCAGCCGCTATATCTTCCCGAACGTGCTGCCGCCGGTCTTGGTGCAATCCACCCTGACCATCGCCAGCGCCATCATCGCCGAGGCCTCGCTGTCCTTTCTCGGCCTCGGCCAGCAGCCGCCGGCGCCAAGCTGGGGCGCGATGCTGAACACCGCAAAGAACTTCATGACCCAGGCCCCGTGGATGGCCTGGTGGCCGGGCATCGCGATCTTCCTCGTGGTGCTGGGCTTCAACCTCTTGGGCGACGGGCTGCGCGATGCGCTGGACCCCCGCGAAGACTGAAAAGAGAGACGAGATGAGCCAGTTCACCACCCGACCCGACATCCGCGGCACCTTCGGCACCGTTACCTCGACCCATTGGCTGGCCTCGACCGTGGGCATGGGGATGCTGGAAAAGGGCGGCAATGCCTTTGACGCGGCGGTCGCCTGCGCCATGGTCCTGCAGGTGGTCGAACCGCACCTGAACGGCCCGGCAGGCGATCTGCCGGCGATCATCCATCTGGGCGAGACCGGCGAGACCAAGGTGCTCTGCGCGCAGGGCGTCGCCCCCAAGGGCGCGACGATGGCGCATTACCGCGACCTCTTCGGCGACGGGCTGATCCCCGGCTCGGGCCTTCTGGCGACCGTGGTGCCCGGGGCCTTCGACGGCTGGATGCTGATGCTGCGCGATCATGGCAGCCTGGAGCTGGCCGAAGTCATGGCCCCCGCCATCGCCTATGCCCGCGACGGCCACCCGGTCCTGCCCCGCGTCGCGGCGACCATCGCCGGGCTGCATGATTTCTTCCGCGACGAATGGCCCACCAGCTTCGCCACATGGCTGCCGGACGGCGAGGCGCCGAAGGATTGGGAGTTGTTCAGGAACCCCGACCTCGCCGCCGCCTATCAGCGCATCGTCGACGAGGCCGAGGGCACGACCCGCGAGGCCCGCATCGACGCCGCCCGCAAGGTCTGGTCGCAGGGTTTCGTGGCCGACGCCATCGCGGACTACCTTGCAGATGCCAGCGTCACGGATGTTTCGGGCGAGGCGCATTCCGGGGTGCTGTCGCGCGAGGACATGGCCGAGTGGCAGGCCAGTTGGGAAGCGCCGCTGTCGATCGACTATCACGGCTGGACCGTCTTCAAGACCGCGCCCTGGTCGCAGGGGCCGGTGCTTTTGCAGGCGCTGCGCATTCTCGAAGGCGTCGATCTGGCGGCAATGGACCCTTACGGCGCCGATTTTGTCCATACCGTCACCGAGGCGATGAAGCTGGCCTATGCCGACCGCGAGGCCTATTACGGCGATCCCGATTTTTCCGACATTCCCATCGATGCGCTGCTATCCCGTGACTATGCCGCCGAACGGCGCAAGCTGATCGGCGCAAGCGCCAGCCTCGAGCAGCGCCCCGGTCGCCTGCCGGGGCTCGAGCATCTGGCCGATGCCGCCATCGCCCGCGCCGCCCGCGATTTCTCGGCCGCGCGCGGGGCCAGCGCCGGCGAGCCGACCATGGCGCACCTGACCGAGCGGCGGGGCGATACCGTGCATCTCGATGTGATCGACCAATGGGGCAACATGGTCAGCGCCACACCCTCGGGCGGCTGGCTGCAATCGAACCCGGTCATCCCCGGCCTCGGCTTTCCGCTGAACAGCCGGGCGCAGATGTTCTGGCTGGAAGACGGCCTGCCGACCTCTCTCCGCCCCGGGTCGCGCCCCCGCACCACGCTGACACCCTCGATCGCGGAAAAGGACGGCACCCGCATCGCCTTTGGCACGCCGGGCGGCGACCAGCAGGATCAATGGCAGCTGATCTGGTTCCTGCGCTATGTCCATCACGGGCTGGGAATGCAGCAGGGCATGGACGCGCCGCTGTTTCATACCGCGCATTTCCAGTCGAGCTTCTACCCGCGCGAGGCCAAGCCCGGCGAGATCATGGTCGAGCCGAATTTCGGCGAGGCCGTCATCGACGAGTTGCGCGCCCGCGGCCACAAGGTCACGGTTGCCGCCGAATGGACCGTCGGCCGCCTGACCGCCGCCCGGCGCGAGCCTGACGGGATGCTGACCGCCGCCGCCACGCCGCGGCTGATGCAGGCCTATGCGGTGGGGCGCTGAGCCATGACTTATTCGCTGATCGCCCGTGACTCGACAACCGGCGCGCTTGGCATCGCGGTCGCCAGCCGCTTCTTCGCCTGCGGCTCGCTGGTGCCCCATATCGGCCACCGCACCGCCGTCGCCACGCAGGCTTTCGTGAACCCGCTCTGGGGTGTCGAGGGGTTGCAGCGGCTCGAGGCCGGCGATCCGGCGGCCGAGGTTCTGGCCGACTTCGTCGCCCGTGATGGCGGTCAGGCGCAGCGGCAGGCGCATATGCTGGACGCCTCGGGGCGGGGCGTCGCCCATACCGGGGCCGCCTGTATCGCTTGGGCCGGGCATGAACTGGGCGAGGATTATTCGGTCGCCGGCAACATGCTGACCGGGCCCGAGGTCGTGGCCGAGACCGCGCGGGTCTGGCGCGAGCGGGATGATCTCGACTTCCCCGAACGGATGCTGGCCGCCATGCAGGCGGGCGAGGATGCGGGCGGCGACCGGCGCGGGCGGCAGGCTGCTGCCCTGCGGATTCACCGGGGCGAGGCCTATCCCTGGCTCGACCTGCGCGTCGACGATCACAGCGACCCGCTGGCGGAGCTGCGCCGATTGCTGGCGGTGGCACGCGAGCGGTTGCTGTTCGTCGCCGAAATCATGCCGACGGCTGCGAATTTCAGTGGCGCGACCGACCGCGCCGACATAGATCGCCGCATCACCGAGGCCGAGGCGGCACGCGCCGCCGCCGGTCGGGCGACGGCATCCCTTGCCACGACAAGAGAGTAAGACATGGACGGAATGACCACGGGCACATTGCTGGAACTGGCCGCCGTCGCCGTCGGCGCGGGCGTTGCAGGTGGGATTTTGGCCGGGCTCTTGGGTGTGGGTGGCGGCATCGTCATCGTTCCGGCGCTCTATTTCGCCCTCAGCCTGACCGGGATGGAGGCCGATATCGCCATGAAGGTCGCGGTCGGCACCTCGCTGGCAACCATCGTCTTCACTTCGCTGGCCTCGGGCATGGGTCATTACCGCAAAGGCGCGGTCGACATGGGGCTGCTGAGGCTTTGGGGGCCGTCGATCCTCGTCGGCGTGGTCATCGGCAGCTTTGTCGGCGGCTATGTCTCGGGCAATGTGCTGATCGCGGTCTTTGCAACCGTGGCGCTGATCGTCGCCGCCGACATGATCCTGCGCAAGGGCCGCGCCGACCCCGAGCCCAAGGGCTTCTCGAAGCCGGTCTGGGCCTTCTTCGGCCTGCTTGCCGGGTCGATCAGCGCGATGATGGGTATCGGCGGCGGTACCATTGGCGTCCCGCTTTTGAACTTCCTCGGCTATGACATCCGCCGCGCCGTCGGCACCTCCGCAGCCATCGGCTTCATCATCGGCCTGCCCGGCGCGCTGATCTATGCCTATAGCGGCTTGGGGATCGAGGGGCTGCCGCCCTTCTCGCTCGGTTACGTCAACCTGCTGGCCGCTGCCGTCATCATCCCGCTGACCACCAGCTTCTCGCAGCTGGGCGTGAAACTGGCCCATTCCATTCCGCGCCGGGCGCTGCGGCTGGCCTTTGGCGGCTTCCTGCTGCTGACCTCGCTTCGCATGTTCATCGACCTCTTCGGGGGGTAAGGCGGCGCGGGCGGGCTTTCCGCTTAACTCTGCCGGCGATCCATGCCACCTTCCCCGCGTGGCAGGTGACGTGACGAGGGACCTTGGGGCGCGAGTTCGGACTTATCGGGCAGCATGTCAGGCTTAGCCTGTCGCTGTTCCTGCGCCACGGCGCCGTCCTCTCCGCGATCTGGGCCGCAGGGGCGCTGCTCGATCAGGTCCTGCTCAGGCTAGCGGTCGAGATCGGCTTTGTCGACCGGTTGCTGGGACTGCTGGCCATCGCGCCGGTCATCCTGCTGCAGCTGCTGATCGCGGTGTCGATGTTCCTGATCCTGCGCGACGGCCTGCCGCGCCTGCGTCTGCGGCGCCGGATCGCAGCGGCAAGCCTGCCTGCCCCGGCCACCGATACCACGCCGGAGGGCGGGGTCTTCGCCGCCGCATTGCTGGCCGTTCTGATCCCCTTCTATGGCTATTACGCCGGCTGGGGATTCCTGGGCGACACGCTGCGCAGCTATTCCCAGATCTTCTATACCGCGCAGATGGCGCGGGTCGATTTCACCCAGCCCGAGCTTCCTCCCACGGCGCTCGAGGTCAGCCAGACCGGCTGGGTCATCCTCGCTGTCCTGCTGATCTGGGCGATCCGCCGGATGGCCAAAGCCATGCAGGGGCGCAGCAAGGTGGGATTCTGGCCGATGCTGGTCGTGGCCTGCGAGGCGACCTGGGCGCTTTTGGGTCTCTACATCATCGGCAGCTGGAAGAACGAGCTCGCCGGCTGGCTGGCGACCCTGCCCAAGCCCGGCGAATTGCTGCAACAGATCATTCCCGCCGCCTCGGCCGCGATCAGCGATGCCGTCTTGCGCCCAGTGGATTGGGCGCCGGGCTTCCAGCTTTGGCCGATGCTGAAATCGCTGTTCTGGTACGGGCTCCTGCCGCTGGTCTGGTTCAATCTCGGGGCCATCGTCTATGGACATGACCTGCATGGCGCGGATGCCCAGACCCTGCGCGTTGCCGGTCGGGCCATCGACCGCTGGAAGGCGCTGCCGAAGCCCGTCACCGATTTCATCGGCCATTTCTGGATGGGCGTGGTCAAACGCTGGAACGCGGTGATGAACGGGGTGCTGCTGGCCGCCTCGGCCGGCTTCGCCCTGACCGCCTCGGTTCTGGTGCTGTGGCGGCTGGTCGACTGGCTGGGGAACTGGGCCTGGGTCGGGATCGCCCGGCTGATCGGGCCGCAGGACATGCTGACATGGCAGGTGCTGTCGGTGCCGCTGAACGCGCTGTTCAACGCGCCCGGCGCACCGGCCGGCGGACTTCTGGTCAGCCCACTGCAATTCTGCATCCTCGCCGCCGGGCTGGAACTGGCGCTGCGCTCGCAGGCTAGACCGGCGGACGCAGCACCGGCCTGACCGGCAGGGACAGCGCCGCAGGCCGGACCGCGAAGCCCGAGATCCGCAAACGCAACTCGTCCAGCAGGTCGGATGGCACCAGGAACGCCTGCACCGACATCGACGGGCTGCCATCCGCCGGCGCCATGATCCGCGACTGGTCACAGTTGTTCGTCGTGTCGCCCTCGTCCCCGAGCGCGGCGATGATCTCCAGCCCCGCGACATTGGTCAGCGGCCGCCAGATGCGGCCCCGGCTGTCGCTCAGCCCGATATCGCAGGCCAGCCATGACCGCAGCGTTTCGGGCTGACCCGCAAGGCCCATGCGCAGATAGAGAACCGCCCGGTCGGGCGATCCGGGCAGCACCATGGCCCGCGCCGCATCGACGGACACCGTGACGCCCGCCAGATCTGCGCTTGCGTCATCGGTGGCGGTGACCGTCCAGACCTTACCCCGGCGCAATTCCTTCAGGTCGGGCCAGGCGACCAGAAGCACGGTCAGTGCCAGGCAGAGAACGGTCAGCGCGATCCACTCGAGCTGCCTCATCCGTCCAACTCCAGATGATCGACATGGGACGGCGCATCGACCGGCGCGGCCAGCCGCAGTCGCCCGTCCAGCGGCGCATCGATCCGGTCCGACAGCATCAGCGCGCCGCCCGCGATCTCGTCCTCTGGCAGTTCGAAGATGGCGATGGCCTTGCTCTCCAGCCCCGGTTGCAGCCACAGGTCCTGGATCTGCAGGAAAGCCCCGCTGATGCGCGCGGTGGTGTCATAGCGCCGACCGCTGGCACCGATCCATCCCGCCCGCAGCATGGTCGAGTCGGTCGTGCCGAACAGCTTCAGATCGACGACCAGGAAAATCGCCTGCGTGTCGCGCTGCCGGGGCGAGCCGAAGGCGGGAAAGGTGATGCGATCCGCTGTCCGCCAGCCCTCGATCCGCCCGCCGATCAGCCGGGTCTGACCGGTCTCGCCGGGCGGAACATCCGTCTCGAAGGGCCGCACGGCGCTGTTGTAGTCGGGATTGGTCAGCATCATCCCCGCCAGCAGCACAACACCGGCGGCGGCGGTCAGCAGGGGCGCAACGCGGATCATGGGACGATCCCGGGCGTGGCGGTCAGCCGGGCGGCGGGCGAAAAGCCCAGCCAGCTGGACTGACCGTAAAGGTTGTCGCGCAGCTTGAAGGCCTGCCGGTCGAAATCGATCCGGACCGGGGCCGGCTGCCAGTCGGGCGGAGCCGGCCAGACCAGCGCGATCTCTTCGGACAGGCGCGGCTGCAGGTCCTGCAGCGGCTCGTCATCGCGCCGCAAGATGACCTGGGGCGGTTCCTGCGGGACGCCGTCCAGAACCAGTTCCGGCGGATGGGGCGGACCGCCGAAGACCGCCACCTGCGTCTCGCCCGTCCGGTTCTCGATCAGCGCGCTCAGCACCAGCTTGCCCTCTGCCGGGTGCCAGTCCAGCGCGACCGGGGTGAAGGCGGTGCGCCCCAGGTCGAGCGCCGCGCCGAAGGCTGCAGCCGGGGCATCTTCGGGCGTCCGCGCATCCTCGACCTTCCACCACCAGCTGAGCAATACCGCCGCCGTCACCCCCGCCGTCGCAAGCGCGCGAAGCCAGAGCCGGCGAAGCAGGGTGGGTGTGGGGGCCTCGGACATGGGGGTATTTGGACGTGTTCGGCGACAGGGTGCAAGAGGCCGCGAGGGGCGGCGGCGCGGGCCCGCCTCAATTCGGGTCAGGCGCGGTCCGCGCGCCCTCGTCCGCCGCGCGATATTCCGCCGGGGTCACGCCGGTCCATTTGCGGAAGGCGCGATAGAAGGCGCTGGCTTCGCGATAGCCCAGTGCCATGGCGATCTCGGCCACGCTGTCCTCGCTGCCGCGCAGCCGGTCCTGCGCCAGCCGCAGGCGCATCTCCTCCCGCAGGGCCGCGAAACCCTGCCCCTCGCTGCGCAGCCGTCGGCGCAGGGTGGCGGGCGACAGGCGCAGGTCGCGGGCGATGCCGTCGAAATCGGGCCAGTCCTCGGGCGGGGTGGCGCGCAGCCGGCTGCGTATGCGGGTGGTCAGGTCCTGATCGTGGCGATAGCGCAGCAGGATATTCGCGGGCGCACCGCGCAGGAAGCTTTTCAGCGCCTTCTCGTCACGGATCGTCGGCAGGCTCAGATAGCGGGCCGAGAAGGTCAGGCGGCTCTGCGGCTGGTCGAAGGTGACCGGCGCGCCGAAGAACTGGTGATAGTCGCGGCGGTTGGCGGGGGCCGGTCCGGCGAAATCCACCCGCATCAGCGGCAGGCGCCGCCCGACCAGCCAGCAGGCCACGCCCATCAGGATCAGCCAATAGCTGCGATAGGCAAAGGCGCTGCGGGGGCCGTTCCGGTCGCTCAGCAGGATCTCGGCCTCGCCATCCTTCACCCTCAACTCGCCGGTCGGATCATCCAGCACCACATTGAGAAACATCAGCGCCCGACGCAGCGCGCGGTCAAGCGTGCCGGCGTGCAGCACCGCATGGCACAGAAGCTGGAAGCTGCCGGGGCGCATCGGCCGCGCGCCATTGCCGAAATACTCGTCACCGATCAAATCGGTGATCGCCAGCCAGACCTGCCCATATTGCAGGTTGCTGACCGGCTGGGTCAGCGCCGGATCGATGCCCGCCGCGACCAGCAGCGGGCGCGGATCGATGCCGCGCTGGCGCAGTGGCGCCAATGCATCCTCGACGAAACCGGGCGAGATCTGCCGGCGTTCCATGCCCCCACCTCTGGCAATTCCGATCAGGCAATTTGGCCGCCGCTGTCATTGTTTGCAATCCTGAATCGGGTAGAGTCCGCCCCAGTCCGGCGGCTGGCCCGTCGGTGCCAGACCCGGGAAGGAGGAGCCCATGTCCGACAGAAGCAACCGCCCCAGCCTCGCCGAGGCCGCCGCCGCGTTCCGCATCGAAGAGGCCATCGCCAGCCTGCAGGGCGATCTGCAGACCGGGCTGAACGCCTGCGTGGAATGCTGCGACCGTCACACCGGCAGCGGGCGCCTGGCCCTGCGCTGCCTCTCGGCGGACGAGGTGCTGACCGAATACAGCTTCGAGGATCTGCGCGATCTGTCGGCACGGGCCGCCAACCTGTTCCAGGCGCAGGGCGTCGGGCCGGGTGACGTGGTGGCCGGGCTTCTGCCGCGCACGGTGGAGCTGGTCGCCACGGTGCTGGGCGCCTGGCGGCTGGGGGCGGTCTACCAGCCCCTGTTCACCGCCTTCGGCTCGCTGGCGATCCAGCAACGCTTCCAGACCAGCGACGCGAAACTGGTCGTCACCAACAGCGCCAATCGCGGCAAGCTGGACGAGGTGGAAAACTGCCCCGCCGTGCTGACGGTTCTGGCCGAGGGTCAGGCGCTGCCGGCGGGCGACGTTGATTTCCGCGCCGGCATGGCCGAGGCCTCGCCCGACTTCACCCCGGTGATGCGCAAGGGCGACGATCTTTTCATGATGATGTCGACCTCGGGCACGACGGGCGCGCCGAAGGGCGTGCCGGTGCCCTTGCGCGCGCTTCTGGCCTTCGGCGCCTACATGCGCGAGGCGATCGACCTGCGCGAAGACGACATCTTCTGGAACATCGCCGATCCCGGCTGGGCTTACGGTCTCTATTACGCGCTCTGCGGGCCGCTGCTGCTGGGTCGGGCAACGACGCTTTACGAGGGCGGGTTCACGGCCGAGAGCACCTATCGCATTATCGGCAAGCTGGGCGTGACCAGCCTTGCCGGCTCGCCCACCGCCTTCCGACTGCTCTTGGCCGCCGGCCCCGAGGCTGCCGAGGCGGTCAAGGGCCAGCTGCGCGTGGTCAGCAGTGCAGGGGAACCCCTGAACCCCGAGGTGATCCGCTGGTTCGATGCCCATCTGGCCGTGCCGATCTTTGACCATTACGGCCAGACCGAGCTTGGCATGTGCGTGAACAACCATCACGGGCTGGATCACCCGGTCCGCGCCGGTTCGGCCGGGCTCGCGATGCCCGGCTACCGGGTCGCCGTGCTCGACGAAGCCGGAACCGAGCTTGGCCCGAACCAGCCGGGCGAACTGGCCATCGACATCGCCAAGTCGCCGATCCTGTGGTTCACCGGCTATCACAACAAGCCCACCCCGACGATCTCGGGCGGCTATTACCGCACCGGCGACAGTGTCGAATTCGAGCCTGATGGCTCGGTCAGCTTCATCGGCCGGGCGGATGATGTCATCACCTCCTCTGGCTATCGCATCGGGCCGTTCGACGTGGAAAGCGCGCTGATCGAGCATCCGGCGGTGACCGAGACGGCGGTGATCGGTGTCCCCGACCCCGAGCGCACCGAGATCGTCACCGCCTTTGTAGTGCTGGCAAAAGGCTTTGCCGGCAGCCCGGCGCTGGCCGAGGAATTGCAGCAGCACGTGCGCAAGCGCCTCTCGGCCCATGCCTATCCGCGCCGTGTCGAGTTCGTCGAGGATCTGCCCAAGACCCCCAGCGGCAAGATCCAGCGCTTCATCCTGCGCAAGGCGGAAATCGCCAAACTCGAAGAACAGCAAGGAGCCTGAACGATGCAGGTCAAGGACAAGGTATTTCTCATCACCGGCGCCGGCTCGGGCCTTGGCGCGGCGGTGGCGCGGATGGCGGTGGCGGGCGGCGGCAAGGTCGTCGCACTGGACGTGAACGCGGCGGCGGGCGACGCGCTGGTCTCGGAACTGGGCGCGAATGCGCGGTTTGTGCGCACCGATGTAACCAGCGCCGCGGATGGCGAGGCGGCCATTGCCGCAGCCATCGCCGATTTCGGTCGGGTCGATGTGCTGGTGAATTGCGCCGGTGTGGCACCGGGCGAGAAGATCGTCGGCCGCGAGGGCCCGCATGCGCTGGACAGCTTTGCCCGCGCCATCGGCATCAACCTGATCGGCACCTTCAACATGCTGCGGCTGGCGGCGGATGCGATGGCGAAGAACCCGGCTGGCGAAGGCGGAGAGCGCGGGGTGATCGTCAACACAGCCTCGATCGCGGCCTTTGACGGGCAGATCGGCCAGGCGGCCTATGCCGCATCCAAGGGCGGCGTGGCCGCGCTGACCCTGCCCGCAGCCCGCGAACTGGCGCGGCACGGCATCCGCGTTGTCACCATCGCGCCCGGCATCTTCGAGACGCCGATGATGGCCGGCCTGCCGCAAGAGGTGCAGGACAGCCTTGGCGCCAACGTGCCCTTCCCCTCGCGCCTTGGCCGGCCGGCGGAATTTGCCGCCATGGTCGGGCATATCATCGAGAACCAGATGCTGAACGGCGAGGTCATCCGTCTGGATGGTGCGCTGCGCATGGCGCCGAAATAACGCGCCCCCAATAAGGAGATCATCATGGACAAGGATCCGATTGTCATCGTGGGTGCCGCGCGCACGCCGATGGGCGGCTTTCAGGGCGATTTCGCCGGGGTCGAGGCGGCCACGCTTGGCGGTGCGGCCATTGGCGGCGCGCTGAAGGGTGCGGGGCTGGATGCCAGCGCCGTCGAAGAGATCATCATGGGCTGCGTCTTGCCCGCCGGTCAGGGGCAAGCTCCCGCCCGGCAGGCGGCGCTGGCGGCGGGTCTGCCGCTGGCAGCCGGGGCCACCACCATCAACAAGATGTGCGGCTCGGGCATGAAGGCGGCGATGCTGGCCCATGACCTGATCCTTGCAGGTTCCGCCGATGTGATCGTCGCGGGCGGCATGGAAAGCATGTCGAACGCCCCCTACCTGCTGCCCAAGGCGCGCGGTGGCTATCGCATGGGCCATGGCCAGGTGATGGACAGCATGTTCCTTGACGGGCTTGAAGACGCCTATGACAAGGGCCGGCTGATGGGCACCTTTGCCGAGGATTGCGCACAGGAATACCAGTTCACCCGTCAGGCGCAGGATGATTACGCCATCGCCTCGCTGACGCGGGCGCAGAAGGCCATCGACAGCGGTGCCTTTGCGGCCGAGGTGGTGCCGGTCACCATCTCGTCGCGCAAGGGCGAGGTGACGGTCGATTTCGACGAACAGCCCGGCAAGGCGCGGCTGGACAAGATCCCGACGCTGAAGCCCGCCTTCCGCAAGGATGGCACGGTGACGGCGGCCAATTCCTCCTCGATCTCGGACGGGGCGGCGGCGCTGGTGCTGATGCGCGCCTCCGAGGCCGAGCGACGCGGGTTGACGCCCCGCGCCCGCATCCTTGGTCACGCCACCTATGCCGACAAGCCGAACCTCTTCCCCACCGCCCCCATCGGCTCGGTCCACCGACTGATGGAGCGGACCGGGCTGTCGGTCGGCGACATTGACCTGTGGGAGGTGAACGAGGCTTTCGCGGTCGTGGCGATGGCGGCGATGCAGGATCTGGGCCTTTCCCATGACATCGTGAACATCAACGGCGGCGCCTGCGCGCTGGGGCATCCCATCGGCGCCTCGGGGGCGCGGGTGATGGTGACGCTGCTCAACGCACTGGAGCGGAACGGGCTCGATCGCGGCGTGGCGACCCTGTGCATCGGCGGTGGCGAGGCCACGGCGGTCGCCATCGAAAGGCTGAACTGATGATGCTCACCGAAGAACAGGAACAGATCCGCGACATGGCGCGGCAGTTTGCGCAGGACGTGCTGGCGCCTGGCGCGGCGGCGCGTGACCGCGCCCATGCCTTCCCGCGCGAGGAACTGACGCAGATGGGCGAGCTGGGCTTTTTGGGGATGCTGGTGCCCGAGGCGCATGGCGGTTCGGAAACCGGGGCCGTCGCCTATGCGCTGGCGCTGGAGGAAATCGCCGCTGCCGATGGCGCCTGTTCGACCATCATGTCGGTGCATAGCTCGGTCGGCTGCGTGCCGATCCTGAAATACGGAACCGACGAGCAGAAGGCGCGCTTCCTGCCGAAGATGGCGGCGGGCGAATGGATCGGCGGCTTTGCCCTGACCGAACCGCATACCGGCTCGGACGCCTCGGCGCTGAAGACGCGGGCGCGGCGGGATGGCGATCACTATGTCATCGACGGGGCCAAGCAGTTCATCACCTCGGGCCAGAATGGCAAGGTGGTCATCGTCTTTGCCGTGACCGATCCCGAGGCCGGCAAGAAGGGCATCTCGGCCTTCATCGTGCCGACCGACACGCCGGGTTACGAGGTTGTCACCGTCGAGCACAAGCTGGGTCAGCATAGCTCGGACACCTGCGCGCTGGCTTTCACCAATATGCGCGTGCCGGTGGAAAACCGTCTTGGCGAGGAAGGCGAGGGCTACAGGATCGCGCTGGCGAACCTTGAGGGCGGGCGCATCGGCATCGCCTCGCAGGCGGTGGGCATGGCGCGCGGCGCCTATGAGGCGGCGCTGGCCTATGCCAAGGAGCGGATCACCTTCGGAAAGCCGATCATCGAGCATCAGGCGGTGGCCTTCAAGCTGGCCGACATGGCGACCCAGATCGACGCGGCGCGGCTGATGGTGCTGCGGGCGGCGGCGCTGCGCGAGGCCGGCAAGCCCTGCCTGACCGAAGCCTCGATGGCCAAGCTTTTCGCCTCGGAAATGGCCGAAAAGGTCTGCTCGGCGGCGATCCAGCTGCATGGCGGCTATGGCTACCTGGCCGATTACCCGGTCGAACGCATCTATCGCGACGTGCGGGTCTGCCAGATCTATGAAGGCACCAGCGAGGTGCAGCGCATGGTGATCGCGCGGGGGCTGTGACCGGCGATCCCTGATCGTGACAAAAAAGAAGCGCCCCGTGGGGCGCTTCTTTTCATTCGATTGGCATGCGCACCCTACGCGTTCATCTGCGCGGCCAGCGCAGCGGCGGCGGACATGACCAACCCGGCGATGCGGTCCACGTCCAGTGCGCCGAGGGTCACGATGCCGACCGAGGCTTCGAGCCCGGGATGGCGCAGCCGCGACAGGGCGACCGAGGCGGCGATACCGGTGGCGCCGCGCTCCAGCTCGCCCCTGGTATGGGCGAAGCCATCGGCACGCACCTGCGCCAGACGCGGATCGTCGTCCTCGCGCGGGGCGCGGGCGGCAAGGATCGAGACGCCCGCCGCGCCCCGGTCCAGCGGATGCCGCGAGCCGACGCGGTAGTTCACCTCCAGAAAACCGCTGACAGGCACGGCCGAAAACATCGCCACGCATTCATCGCCCTGCGCCACCGACAGGAAGGCGCAGCAGCCGCTGGCCTCTGCAAGTGATTCGAGAATCGGCCGGGCATGGCCGCGCAGCCCTTGCTCGACCTGCGCCGCCAATGTCAGCAGCCCGGCCCCCAGGTGCAGCCGCCCGCTGGCAGAGCGGTGAACGGCGCTGTGATCCTCGAGCGTGCTGACGATGCGATAGGCAATGGCCCGTGCAATTCCAAGCGAACTGGCCAGTTCGGCCACGCTGACCCCGTCCGGAGAGTCGGCGATGACCCGCAGCGCGCGCAGACCCCGATCCAGCGTCTGCAGACGGTTGCTTTCGGGGCCCGACGAAGAGTCGTTGACAGATGCGCACATTTAGACGTATCTCTTTAATCGAACATAGTTGTTCAATAATAGTAAATCTGATGCAGCGCAAGGGAGGGCGCATGGCAATCAGCAAAAAATCGCCACCGGCAGCCGAGGCACAATCGGACCGGCAGGGCGCGAGCCAACAGATCAGCCTTTTCCGGGACCGCACCCCCAATGCGGGGATTTGCGCCACGGCCTCCACCCGGCCGCCGCAACCGCAGCCCTGGACCCAGCCACTGCCGGCCCCGCCCGCAGCAGGTTGAACCGCAGAGGCGCGCAGAAGGCGCGCCGGGCCGCGGCAGTCGTTTTCCGTACATCCAGTTCCACGCCACTCACGCACCCTTACGGGAGGAAACCCATGACCATCTCCAAGACCCTGATGGCTTCGGCCGCGATCGTCGCACTGCTGCCGCTGTCGGCTGCGGCCGAGGTGACCAAGCTGAAGCTCAGCCACTACCTGCCCGCCGTCCACGGCTTCCAGGTCGACTTCATCCAGCCCTGGACCGAGCAGGTCGCCGCCTGCAGCAAGGGCGAGCTGGAATTCGAGATCTCGGGCGCCGGCAGCCAGCTGGGCAACGTGGCCCGCCAGCAGGAACAGGTTCTGGCCGGTGTCAGCGACATCGCCGTCGGCCTGACCGGACTGCCGCGCGGGCGCTTTCCGCGCACTTCGCTGATCGACATGCCCTTCCTGACCGCCGATGCCGGTGCCGCCACCTATGCGCTGTGGAAGGTCTTCCCCGACTACCTCGCCCCGGAATATCAGGGCCTGAAGGTGCTGGGTCTCTTCGCCCATAATGGCGGGTTGATCCATACCAGCGCCAAGGAAGTGAAGGTGATGGAGGACATGAAGGGTCTGCGCATCCGCACGCCCAGCCCCGCCGTCTCGGAGATGCTGACCTTCCTCGGCGCCGATCCGCAGGGCCTGCCGCCGGGCGAGGTCTATGAGAACCTGCAGAAGGGCGTGATCGACGGCACCGTCTTCCCCTGGGACCCGGTGAAAAGTTTTGGCCTGAACAAGGTGCTGAAATACCACCTCGACGCCGGTGCCTATACCGTCTCGTTCTTCTTCGTGATGAACCAGAACAGCTATGACAAGCTGAGCGACACCGCCAAAAGCTGCATCGATCAGGCCTCGGGCGACGCGCTCGAGCCCAAGTTCGGCGACTGGTGGGATGCCTGGGACAAGCCGGGCCGGGAAGAGGCCGAGGCCACAGGGCACGTCATCACCAAGCTGAGCGAGGACGAGCGCGCCAAATGGCGCGAGGCGCTGCAGCCGATGATCCAGAACTACATCAAGACGGTCGAGGGCGAAGGGGTCGAGAACGCCGCCGAGATCTACAAGGCGATGCAGGATGCGGTGGCCGAATACGAGGCCCAGCACCCGAACGAAAGCTGATCCCTGATGCAGCGTCTCGACAAGATGGTGCGGCTGTTCGCCGTGCTGGGGGTGGCGGCCTATTCGGCCGCCGCCCTGATCACGGTGGCCGACATCCTCGGCCGCCGGTTTGGCGCGCCGATCATCGGCGTGGTCGATATCGTGCAGCTTTGCGTCTTCACCGGCGCCTGGCTGGTGATGCCCTTCGCCTTCCTGACCGGCGCGCATGTGGGTGTCGATGTCATCGTTGGCGCGGTGCCGCGCCCGGTGGCGCTGGTGCTGCGCGGCTTTGCCACGCTGGTCACGCTGGGGCTTCTGGCCCTGCTGCTGTGGCACGGCTTTGCCACCTTCAAGACCCGCACCGCCTTTGGCGATGTCTCGCAGCAACTGGGCATCCCCATCGCCTGGTTCTGGTATCCGCTGCTCGCGGGCATGGCGATCAGCCTGATCGGCGCGGCGCTGCATTTCGCCGGCATCCTGCGCGACGACCAACCGACGGAGCCCGCGGCCCATGTCTGATCCTGTTCTTGGCCTTCTGGGCTTCTTCGTGGCGCTTGGGCTGATCGCCCTCGGCCTGCCGGTCGCCATCGCCATGGGCGCGGTCGGCGCGTTTGGCTTCTGGTGGATGAACGGCTGGGGCGGGGTCGCCTATGTGCTGGGCTCGGCACCGTTCGAGGCGATCTTTCCCTATTCTTTCTCGGTCATCCCGCTGTTCGTGATGATGGGGGTATTCGCCAGCCATGCCGGGCTGTCGCGGGCGCTGTTTCAGGCCATCAACGCCTGGATCGGCCATGTGCGCGGCGGGTTGGCGGTCACCTCGGTCGGGGCCTCGGCGCTCTTTGGGGCGATCTGCGGATCGTCGCTGGCAACGGTCGCCACCATCGGCCGGGTGGCGATGCCGGAAATGGCGCGTCACGGCTATTCACCCTCGCTGGCCTCGGCCACGGTGGCGGCAGGCGGCACGCTTGGCGTGCTGATCCCGCCCTCGGTGATCCTGGTGGTCTATGGCCTGCTGACGCAATCGAGCATCGGGCAGCTGTTCATCGCGGCGCTGATCCCCGGTATCCTCGGCGCGGTCCTCTATGCCGTCGCGGTCATGGTGCAGGTGCGGCTGAAGCCGGAACTGGCCCCACCCAGCCCGCGCCATGACTGGGCCGAGCGTATCCGCGCCACCCTGCGCATCTGGCCGGTGGCGGCGCTGTTCGCGGTGGTGATCGGCGGCATCTATGCCGGCTGGTTCTCACCGACCGAGGCCGCCGCTGTGGGAGCCGTCGGTGCCTTCATCCTCGCGCTTTTCTCGGGCGGGGTGAATCGGGCGACGCTCAAATCCTCGATCGCCGAGACCGCGGGGCTGACCGGGATGATCTTCTTCATCCTGATCGGCGCGGCGCTGTTCAACTTCTTCCTCGAGGGCACCGGCCTGCCGCAATACCTGATCGGGTTGATCGAACATGCGGGGCTGGGGCCGATGGCGGTGCTGCTGCTGATCCTCGCCTTCTACATCGTGCTGGGCTGCTTCATGGACAGCATGTCCATGGTGCTGCTGACCGTGCCGCTGCTGATGCCGATTGCCGCGCAGATGGGTTACGACCTGATCTGGTTCGGGATCATCGTCGTCACCGTGGCCGAGATCGGGCTGATCACCCCGCCCATTGGCATGAACCTGTTCGTGGTGCAGGCGACCCAGCCCGGGCTGAAGATGGGTACCGTGGTCCGTGGCATCCTGCCCTTCATCCTGGCCGATATCGTCCGGCTGGCGATGTTGGTCGGCATCCCGGCGCTGGCGCTGTGGCTGCCGGGGCAAATGGGCTGACGGTCCTCGCGTTCCTGATCATCCAAACAAGAGCCGCCCGGTCCCTTCGAGGACCGGGCGGTTTCACATGGACCGCTTATAACCCCTCTTCCCCCAGCAGCACCCTGCCCTCGCGGCTTTCCACCTCGACGACCCAGAGGTCGGGATCATAGCCGCGCTGGCGGCGGATGGATTCGTCGATGGTGCGCTCGGGGGCGTCCTCGATCACCCTCCAGTCGCGGGTATCGGTCTCAAAGTCCCATTCGCGCGCCCAAAGCTGGGCGGTGCCGTCAAGCCGGGCGCATTTGACCAGCACGGCGCCGGCGGTGTCGTCGCCCCGGGCGAGGATATAGGCGGGGATGTTGTTCTGGCCGAGACGGGCGAGATAGGCCGAGACCCAGATGCCCGTCGCCAGCCTTGCCTCAGCCATCGCCGTCGCGGAAGTTGAGGCCCATCTCGTTGTAGCGCTCGGCCTCGTCCAGCCAGTTCTCGCGCACCTTCACCTGCAGGAACAGGTGGATCTTGCGGCCGGTGAATTCTTCCAGCTCGGCGCGGGCGGCGGTGCTGACGGCCTTGATCGTCTCGCCGCCCTTGCCAAGGACGATGCCCTTGTGGCCGGGGCGGGCGACATAGATCAGCTGGTCGATCCGGGCCGAACCGTCCTTGCGTTCTTCCCAGTTCTCGGTTTCGACCGTCAGCTGGTAGGGGATTTCCTCGTGCAGGCGCAGGGTCAGCTTTTCGCGGGTGATCTCGGCGGCGATCATGCGCATCGGCAGGTCGGCGATCTGGTCCTCGGGATAGAGCCAGGGACCAAGCGGCAGGGTCTGGGCCAGCCATTCGCCCAGATCGGCGGCGCCATGGCCGCGCTCGGCCGAGATCATGAAGGTATGGGCGAAGGGATATTCGGCATTGGCCTCGGCCGACAGCGCCAGCAGCGCCTCGGCCTTCACCCGGTCGATCTTGTTGATGACCAGGGCCACCGGGGCGCTGACCTTGTGTTCCTTCAGCGCGTCGATGATGGCGCGGACGCCGGGGGTCAGCCCGCGATGTGCCTCGACCAGCAGACAGACGATATCGGCATCCGAGGCCCCGCCCCAGGCGGCGGCGACCATCGAGCGGTCCAGCCGGCGGCGCGGGCGGAAGATGCCGGGCGTGTCGACAAAAACGATCTGCGCCTTGGCCTCGATGGCAATGCCGCGGATGCGGGCGCGGGTGGTCTGGACCTTGTGGGTCACGATCGAGACCTTGGCGCCGACCATGCGATTGAGCAGGGTCGACTTGCCGGCATTGGGTTCGCCGATCAGGGCGACGAAGCCGGCGCGGGTGTCGGTCGGCTGGTCTTCGGTCTTCATTTCTTCGGTCATGAACGGCCCTCCAGCCGGTCCAGCAGGGCCTGGGCGGCGGCCTGTTCGATGCTGCGTTTGGTACCCGCGCCCCGCGCCTCGGCGGTGCTGCCATCGGCAAGGCGGGCAGTGATGTGGAAAACCGGCGCGTGGTCGGGGCCATCGCGTCCGGTCTGTTCATATTCGGGGGGCGGCATCCCTTGGGCCTGCGCCCATTCCTGCAGCGCCGTCTTGGCGTCGCGCGGGTCGTCGGGCGTTGCGTCCATGTGTTCGGCCCAGAGCCGCAGGATCACCTCGCGCGCGGGTTCGAACCCGGCATCCAGATAGACGGCGGCCAGAACGGCCTCCATGCCATCGGCCAGCAGCGCCTCTTTCCGGCGACCGCCGGACAGCATTTCCGAGCGGCCGAGTTTCAGCACATCGCCCAGACCGATCTCGCGGGCCACGGCGGCGCAGGTCTCGCCCCGCACCAGCGCGTTGTAGCGCGGCGCCAATTGGCCCTCGGTCGCCTGCCGGTCGGCGCTGAACAGCGCCTCGGCCATGACGAGGCCCAGCACCCGGTCGCCCAGAAACTCCAGCCGCTGGTTGTCGGGGCGCGTGGCCGTGGCGATCGAGCCATGGGTCAGCGCGCGGATAAGCAGATCCGGCCGGCTGAACTCGTGCCCCAGCCGGGTCATGAAGGCGCGGATATCGGCGCCGGGTTTCACTCGACCGCCTTGAAGAAGCGGTCGGCGCGCCAGGTCCAGAAGTAGAGGAGCGAGCGGCCGGCCGAGGAGAACATGATCCGGTCGGCGCGGCCGATCAGGTATTCCGCCGGCACGAAGCCAAGCCCGCCGGTCACCGGCGAGAAGCGCGAATCCTCGGAATTGTCGCGGTTGTCGCCCATGAAGAAATATTCGCCCTCGGGCACGGTGAAGACCGGCGTGTCATCGGCCACCCAGCCATCGAGGATGTTCAGCACGTCATGGCTTTTGCCGCCGGGCAGCGTCTCGGTGAAACGCTGCTTGATGCATTCGCCGCCTTCCGGGACGGGATCATTGACGCAGCGCGGGATCAGCCCCTGCGGGCCCTGCTGAGCCTTGATCTCGACGAAATCGCTGGCGGGTTCGGTCGGCACCGGCTCGCCGTTCAGGATCAGCTTGCCACCCGTCACTTGCACGGTGTCGCCGGGCAGGCCGATGACGCGCTTGATGAAATCGACATTGCGGGTCGGGTGGCGGAAGACCACGACATCGCCACGCTCTGGGTCGGAGCCGAGGATGCGGCCCGAGATCGGGCACATCGAGAAGGGGCAGGAATGTTGCGAATAGCCATAGGCCATCTTGTTGACGAACAGGAAATCCCCGATCAGCAGCGTGTCCTTCATCGAGCCCGAGGGAATCCAGAAGGGCTGGAAGAACAGCGTGCGGAAGATGCCCGCGATGACCAGCGCCCAGAAGATCGTCTTGACGGTCTCCCAGATGCCTTCCTTCTTGCGGACGGTGCTGTCTGCCATGATGCCTTGATCCTTAGGTTCTGCGCGTGGCGCGTTCATGGTCCCGCGCGGGGGGCGAGTCAAGCTGGACGGGCTATGCCGGCGCGTTCGGGCGGGCCTCGATGACCACGAAGGCCTGCGCCCAGGGGTGATCGTCGGTCAGGGTGACATGGACGATGGCCTCATGCCCGGGGGGCGTCATCTCGGCCAGACGCTCGGCCGCCCATCCGGTCAGATGCATGACTGGCTGGCCGGTGCGCAGGTTGCTGACCGCCATATCGCGCCACGAGATGCCCATCGCAAGCCCGGTGCCAAGCGCCTTGGAACAGGCTTCCTTGGCTGCCCAACGTTTCGCCAGCGTCCCCGCCTCGTCCTTGCGACGCGCGGCCTTCGCCAGCTCGGTCTCGGTGAAGACGCGGTTGCGGAAGCGGTCGCCAAAGCGGTCGAGCGTGCCCTGGATGCGCTCGATATTCGCAAGGTCTGTGCCGATGCCGAGGATCATGATCCGGCGATGTCCACAGTGATCACCGGCGCGCCTCGTCCATGCGGCGGCGCATTTCCTCGATGGCGGGGCCAAGGCCGATGAAAACCGACTCGGCGATGAGGAAATGGCCGATGTTCAGCTCCATGATCTCGGGGATGGCGGCGATGGGGCCGACCGTGTCGAAGGTCAGCCCGTGGCCGGCATGGACCTCGAGCCCGAGGCTTGCGGCCAGCGCCGCGCCCTCGCGCAGGCCGGCCAGCTCGGCATCACGCTCGTCCATGCGGCCCTCGGTGTCATAGTCGCAATAGGCACCGGTATGCAGTTCCACCACGGCGGCACCGATGCGGGCGGCGGCCTCGATTTGGCGGGGGCTGTGGCCGATGAACAGCGAGACGCGGCTGCCGGCATCGCGCAGCGGCGCGATGTAATGGGCCAGTGCGTTTTCGTTGCCGGCCACGTCCAGCCCGCCTTCGGTGGTGCGTTCCTCGCGCTTTTCCGGCACGAGGCAGACGGCATGGGGGCGGTGACGCAGCGCGATGGTCTGCATCTCGGCGGTCGCCGCCATCTCTAGGTTCAGGGGCAGGCGCAACCCGTCCATCAGCGCGTCGATATCGGCATCCGAGATATGGCGGCGATCCTCGCGCAGATGGGCGGTGATGCCATCGGCCCCGGCCTCCTCGGCAATCCGGGCGGCGCGCAGCGGGTCGGGCCAGGGGGTGCCGCGGGCGTTGCGGATGGTGGCGACGTGGTCGATATTCACACCGAGACGCAGCATGGTGGTCCTTTCTCGCGGGCCTTTCAGACGGTTGCGGTGGAAGTGTAGCCGCGCACCGGGCCAGATGCCAGTTCACTGGCGACGACCCACCAGTCGGGACGGGCCAGCGCACGGGCCGCGCGGGCGGCACTGTCGGCATCGTCGAAGAGTCCGAAGCAGGTGGCACCGGAGCCGGACATGCGGGAAAGCCGCGCGCCCTGCCCCTCGAGCGCCGTAAGCACCTCCGAAATGGCCGGGGCAAGGGAGATGGCAGCGGGCTGCAGGTCGTTGCGGGTCTTCCCGAGCCAGCCAATCAGGCTATCGGCATCATGCCAGTCCGGTTCTGGCATGGGGGAATTGTCGCGTCGCTGTAGCGCCTTGAACACGGCGGGCGTCGACAGCGGGATGCCGGGATTGACCAGCACGATCGGCAGGGCCGGAACCTCCGGCACCGGGTCCAGCCGCTCGCCCACGCCGCGCATCCGGGCGGGCTGGCCGGCAAGGCAGACGGGAATGTCAGCACCAAGGGCGGCAGGATCGGCGGGCAGCGCATGGCCCTGTGCTGCCAAGGCCCGCATCACCGCCGCCGCATCGGCGGAGCCGCCGCCAATGCCCGAGGCGACCGGCAGGTTCTTCGTCAGGTGAATCCGCGCCCCGGTCCCCATCGTCCGCGCGGCGCGCAGGCACAGATTGTCGGCACCCACAGGTACATCGCCGGCGAAGGGGCCATCGACGGTCAGCGCGCTGGCACCCGGCACCACCTCGACCGCATCGCCATGGCGGGCAAAGACCACCAGCGAATCGAGCAGGTGATAGCCATCGGCGCGCCGGCCGGTGACATGCAGCGCCAGGTTCAGCTTGGCCGGGGCCGGCTGGATCATTCGCTTTGCGTCGCCGTGCCGTTTTCGGCCGTGGTTGGCGTCACCGGCGCATGCGAGGGTCCGGCACCTTCTTCGGCCATCACCGCATCAAGGCCGCGTTCCAGCTTGGCCTTGATCCGCTCGGGATCGACGTCATCCTCGGTCTCGGTCGGTTTCAGCGACAGGGCGCGGCGCCATTGCACCTCGGCCTCGCGCTTGCGGCCGACCATCCAGTAGACATCGCCCAGATGGTCATTGACCAGCGGATCGGCCGACATGCTGCGGGCGGCCAGCTCCATCGGCTCGACCGCATCCTGGTAACGGCCGAGACGGAAATAGGCCCAGGCCAGCGAGTCCTGAATATAACCGTCGTCAGGCGACAGCTCGACCGCCTTCTGGATCAGCTTCAGCGCCTCGTCCAGATTCTCGCCCCGGTCGATCCAGCTGTAACCCAGATAGTTCAAGAGGCTCGGCTGGTCGGGACGGATCTCGAGCGCGGCCTTCAGATCGGCCTCGGCGCGGTCGAACTGGCCCGAGCGCTCCAGCGCGATCCCGCGGGCATAAAGGGGGAACCAGCGCTGATCGCCCTGATCCTCGGGGATCAGCGACAGCGCCTTGTCATAGGCGGGCACGGCGGCGGAAAACTTGTCCTGCTGGCGCAGCAGATCACCCTGCGCGATCCAGGCCTGCGGTAGATCGGGCTGGGCCGCCGTCAGGGCGAGCGCAGCCTTTTCGGCCTCGTCGAACCGCTCGGCGCGCGACAGCGAGTCGATGCGCGACAGCTCGGCCACGGGGCGTACCTGCCCCAGACGCCGCAATGCCTCGAACTCGGCCTCGGCCAGATCATATTGCTGGTGCATCTGCAGGATCTGCGCCGTGACCAGCCGCGCCTCGCCCAGTTCCGGGGCAACCCAGCTGGCCAGGCGGGCATGGATCAGCGCCAGCGGCTCGGGCTCGGGGCTGCTGGCCAGCGCGGTGGCGAAGGTCAGGAAGACCTGCGCAATGCCGTCGCGCGGCGACTTGACCACGTCGAAGGTCACATCCTCGCCGGCATCGAGCCGGTTGCGCAGATCGACAACCTGCGGCTCGGACGCGCCGGCGGGCACACCATCGAGCAGCGCCAGCGCCTCGTCGCGCCGGTCAAGCTGGGCCAGAACCTGCGCGCGGGCCAGAACGCCCATCAGGTGGCTGTCGGCGCCATCGCGCGACAGAAGCTCATTGGCGCCCTCGTAATCGCCGGCCAGCGCGCGGGCCATGGCCAGCTGGTAATCCAGCATTCCGGCGGCACCCGGCACCTTGGCCATGGCGGCGAAATCGGCCAGCGCCTCTGTGGCATTGCCCGCGCCCAGCTTGGCCCAAGCCGCCAGCATCCCGTCGAGCAGGTTGTTGCCCTGCGGGCCACCTTCGGCTCCTTCAGAATTATTGCGGGCGATCTCGGCCAGAAGCCCATCCCAATCTTCGGCCTGCGCATAATGGGCGCGCAGCACCAGCCCGGCCAGTTCCGTACCGTCCTTGCCGTCGCTCGTCATCTGCTGGGCCAGTTCCAGCGCCCCGTCCATCTGCCCGGCCGAGATCATCGAGACCAGTGCGCTGTCCTGCAGGAAGGGATCGCCGGGATCATGGGCAATGGCCTGCTTGAAATAGCGCGCGGCAACGATGAAATCATTTTCCACGACAGCGATGCGGGCGGCCAGGTAGGGGCCGGCAAGCCCCATCGTCAGCGGTGCGGGCGGCAGGTCGGGTTCGGCAGGAGCCTCGTCTACCGGCCCCACGGCTTCCTCGACCGGGGCCTCCGGCCCGGCTTCGGGTGCCGGGGCGTCTTCATCCTCGGCCTCAGGGTTTGCGTCCTGCGAAGTCGCGGGCGCCTGCAAGTTGTCGGGACGCGGCGGCGGCGGGGCGTCCTGCGCCTGAACCGCACCCGACATCAACGCGAGCAGCGCCGTCGCCAGCCCCAGCTTGTGGAGAGAAAAGGTCAAGGTCACCGTCCCGTTCGCGCAAAATTGTCTTGGCGCAGCCTAGCGGCGCTGCGGGCAAGGGGCAACGCCGCCCTGCCCGCCGATTCGATCACATATTCGGGTAATTCGGCCCGTCTCCGCCCTGCGGCGTCGTCCAGTTGATGTTCTGCGACGGATCCTTGATGTCGCAGGTCTTGCAATGGACGCAGTTCTGGAAGTTGATCTGGAACTTCGGCCCGTTCTCGCCCTGCAGCACCTCGTAGACGCCGGCCGGGCAATAGCGCTGCGCCGGCTCGTCATATTCGGGCAGGTTCACCGAGATCGGGATCGAGGGATCCTTGAGCTTCAGGTGGCAGGGCTGGCTTTCCTCGTGGTTGGTAAAGCTGAAGGACACGTTGGTCAGCCGGTCGAAGCTCAGCTTGCCATCCGGGCGCGGATAGTCGATCGCGGCGAAATCCTTGGCCTTGCCGGTGGCGGCGGCGTCGGTCTTGCCGTGTTTCCACGTCCCCAGCGGGTTCCAGCCGGTCAGGTTCGACACCCACATGTCAAAGCCACCCAGCGCGAGGCTGGGCCAGAGACCCAGTTTCGACCAGATCGGCTTGACGTTGCGCACCGGCTTCAGGTCCTTGGCGATCGGACCGCTGCGCACGTCGGCATCGTAATCCGCCAGCCGGTCACCCTCGCGGCCCGCCGCAATGGCTTTCGCGGCGGCCTCGGCGGCGGCGATGCCCGAGAGCATGGCGTTATGGTTGCCCTTGATCCGCGGCACGTTCACCAGGCCGGCCGAGCAGCCCAGAAGCACGCCGCCGTCGAAGCTGAGTTCCGGGATCGACTGCCAGCCGCCCTCGCTGATGGCGCGGGCGCCGTAAGCCACGCGCTTGCCGCCCTCCAGCAGCTCCGCGACCATCGGGTGATGCTTGAAGCGCTGAAACTCCATGTAGGGATAGAGATGCGGGTTCTGGTAGTTCAGGTGCACCACGAAGCCCACCAGAACCTGATTGTTCTCAAGGTGATAGATGAAGCTGCCGCCGCCGGCGTTCTTGCCAAGCGGCCAGCCCATGGTGTGGACGACCCGGCCCTGCTTGAACTTCTCGGGCTTGATCTCCCAGATTTCCTTCATGCCGAGACCGAATTTCTGCGGGTCATGGCCGTCGGACAGGTTCAGCTTGTTGATGATCTCTTTCGCGAGGCTGCCGCGCACGCCCTCGGCGATGAAGACATATTTGCCCAGAAGCTCCATCCCCGGCTCGTAGCCGTCGCCGATGCTGCCATCGGGGTTGCGCCCGAACTCGCCCGCCACGACACCCTTCACCCGGTTGCCGTCCCAGACGATCTGGCTGGCGGCCATGCCGGGGAAGATCTCGACGCCAAGCGCCTCAGCCTGTTCGGCCAGCCAGCGGCAGACATTGCCCATGCTGACGATGTACTTGCCGTGGTTCGACATCAACGGCGGCATCGGCCAGTTCGGCACGCGCATCTGCCCGGCTTCGCCCAGCACATAGAAATTGTCGTCGGTCACCTCGGTGGAAATCGGCGCGCCCTGCGCCTTCCAGTCGGGGATCAGCCGATCAAGACCCGAGGTGTCCAGCACCGCGCCCGAGAGGATATGCGCGCCGATCTCGGACCCCTTTTCCAGCACGACGACATTCAGGTCGGGATCGATCTGTTTCAGCCGGATGGCCGCCGACAGGCCCGATGGCCCGCCGCCAACGATCACGACGTCATATTCCATCGACTCGCGGGTGATCTGGGTCTCGTCAGTCATGCTTGGCTCTCTCCCCTCAGATTTGCTGGGAACAGCCCTAGCGTGCTCGAAAGCCGGGGGCAATCATGACGCAAAGACCCATAGGGCCAAAAGATGCCGATTGAAGGTCTGCGCGCTTGCATTCGGCCCGGTCTTGGTTGCAGGGTGTCCCGAGATACATCGCCCCTGCCATCCTCATTGGCGGGGGCGTTCAATTACTATTTGACCCCTTCTGTCGATTGGAATGTTGCGATGGAAAAAGTACCGATGACCCGGAATGGCCATCAGGCGCTGGACAAGGAACTGGCCCAGCTGAAAAGCGAAGAACGGCCGGCAGTGATCCGGGCCATCGCCGAGGCGCGCGAGCATGGCGACCTTTCGGAGAATGCCGAATACCACGCCGCACGCGAGAAGCAGGGCTTCATCGAGGGCCGTATCAAGGAGCTTGAAGGGCTCTTGTCGCGGGCCGAGGTGATCGACACTTCGAAACTGTCCGGCTCGATCAAGTTCGGCGCCATCATCGCCATCGTCGACGAGGATACGGACGAGGAAAAGACCTACCAGATCGTCGGCGAACCCGAGGCCGATATCGAGCGGGGATTGCTGAACATCCGCTCGCCGCTGGCCCGCGCCCTGATCGGCAAGGACGAGGGCGACAGCGTCGATGTCGTCACCCCCGGCGGCCAGAAAAGCTATGAGATCCTGTCGATCCGCTACGAGTAAGCCATGACCCTGCGGCAGAGGATAGGCGCTGCCCTTGGCAGCGACGAGGCGGTCACCATCGGCGCGATCCTGACGGCCATCTGGCTGGTGCTGACCGGCGGGTTCTGGCTGTTCGGACCCGAGGCCGAGGGTCAGGTCAGCGGGCTGATGCGGCTGGCCACGGTGCTGGCGGTGCTGTTGCCGGTGGCGCTGATCTGGATGGCGGTGGGGCTGGCCAGCGCAATTGCCGGCCTGCGCGCCGAGGCGGCAGAACTGCGGCTGCGGCTTGGGCAGATGCGCGAGGCGGCGGCGCGGGGCGGCGTGGTACTGCCGGCAGCGGCACCGCTGCAGACGCCGCGCGCCAATCCGCAACCTGCGCAACCACGCGCGGCATCTGCCCCGACACCTGCACGCGCATCCGCCCCCGCCAGCGATGGCCGGCAGACGGCGATGCGCTTTGACGCGCCGGCCTCGGTCGCGGTCGATTCGGATGACCTGATCCGCGCGCTGAACTTTCCCGAGGGGCCGGATGACGTCGAAACCATCGCCGCCTTGCGCGCCGCGCTGAAGGACCACGAGACCTCGCGGGTCATCCGCTCGGCCCAGGACGTGGTGACGCTTCTGTCGGAAAACGGCCTCTACATGGACAGCCTCAGCCCCGATGCGCCGCGCCCTGACCTGTGGCGACGCTTTGCCGAGGGGATGCGCGGCGATGCCATGCAGGACATGGCGGGCATCCATGACGAGGACGCGCTGGCCCTGACCGTCGCCATGCTGAAGGGCGATGAGATCTTTCGCGACACCGCGCATCACTTCCTGCGCCATTTCGACCTGATGCTGACCCGCATCGGCGGCCATCTGGACGATACCCAATTGCGCCGGCTGGCCGATACCCGGTCGGCCCGCGCCTTCATGCTGCTGGGACGTGCCGCGAATGTCTTCGCCTGACTGGATCGCCCTCGACTGGGGCAGCACCAACCTGCGCGCCCATGCGATGCAGGGCACGACCATCCTGGCCGAGGCCAGCGGCCCCGGCGCCGCCAGCCTGCCCGACGCGATGGCCTTCGAATTCGCGCTGTTGGGCGTTGTCGGCGATTGGCTCTCTGACGCAGCCATGCCGATGCTGGCCTGCGGCATGGTCGGCAGCCGTCAGGGCTGGATCGAGGCGCCCTATCTGCCGACCCCCTCGGCACCGCTGGACCCGTCTGCAATGGTGCGCGCACCGGCCCGCGATCCGCGCATCGATCTGCGCATCCTGCCCGGCATGCGTCAGGCCAGCCCGGCCGATGTGATGCGCGGCGAGGAAACCCAGATCGCCGGGCTTCTGGCGCTGCACCCCGATTTCGATGGCGTCGTGGCCCTGCCCGGCACCCATAACAAATGGGCGCGGATCAGTGCGGGCGAGGTGGTGGGCTTCCAGACCGCGATGACGGGCGAGCTGTTCCAGCTGCTGTCGACGCAATCGGTGCTGCGGCATGGGATGGGCGAGGGCTGGGACGAGGCCGCCTTTGAGGCCGGCGTGACGGAGGGCCGGCGCGATGCCGAGCGGCTGATGGCGCGGCTGTTCACGCTCAGGGCCGAGGGGCTGGCGGGCGAGCTGTCGCCCGATGCCGCCCGGTCGCGGCTGTCGGGCCTGCTGATCGGGGCGGAACTGGCGGCCATGCGCGGCTGGTGGCTGGGGCAGGATGTGGCGCTGATCGGCGCGCCGACGCTGACCGCGCGCTATGCGGCAGCGCTGGCGCTGCAGGGGAACGAGGCACGTCAGCATGACGGCGGGGCGATGTCCCTGGCCGGACTGACCAAGGCAAGGACAGAGGACAGATCATGACAAATCCGACCGGCGGTCGCGCCATCGTTGCCATCCTGCGCGGCCTCACCCCCGCCGAGGCGCTGCCCGTGGCTGACGCGCTTATCCGCGCCGGCGTCAGCCTGATCGAGGTGCCATTGAACTCGCCCGACCCGCTGGACAGCATCGCGGCGATCCAGAAGGCACACGGGCATCACGCGCTGATCGGCGCCGGCACGGTGCTGACGCCCTCGCAGGTGGTCGCCATCGGCGCGACCGGGGCACGGCTGATCGTGTCGCCGAACTGCGACCCGGCAGTGATCGCGGCGACGAAATCGGCGGGGATGCTGTCCTATCCCGGCGTGATGACCCCGACCGAGGCTTTCGCGGCCCTGAAGGCCGGGGCCGATGCGCTGAAGCTGTTCCCGGGCGAGCTGGTCGGACCCATGGGCCTGAAGGCCATGGCCGCCGTGCTGCCGAAAGAGGTGCCGCTTTACGCCGTGGGCGGGGTCTCGGCCGCGAACATGGCCGACTGGCGCGCGGCGGGGGCCACGGGCTTCGGCATCGGCTCGTCGCTCTACAAGCCCGGTGACAGCGCCGAGGTGGTGGCGCGGAAGGCGGCAGATCTGGTCGCGGCCTATGACGCGGCCCTTGGCTGATCCTGCGCCCACGCTGCACCGGCAGTTCGCCGACCCCGACCTCGCGCGGCAGCTTCTGCCCCATGCCTTCGACCGGCGCGACGGCGCCCATGACGAGGCACATCTGCTGCGGGTCTGGCGCAATGCGGAACGGATCGCGGCGGTGGAGGGTGGCGACCTTCGCCTGTTGCAGGCGGCGGCGATCCTTCATGACTGCGTCTGGGTCGACAAGGCTTCGCCCGAGCGCAAGCTGGCCTCGCGGCTGGCGGCGGATCGGGCGGTGGAGCTGCTGGAAGGGTTCGGCTGGCAGCAAGAGGACATCGCGGCGGTGGCCCATGCCATCCATGCCCACAGCTTTTCCGCCGGGATCACGCCCGAGACGCTGGAGGCGCGGATCCTGCAGGATGCCGACCGGCTGGACGCGATCGGGCTGATCGGGGTGGCCCGTTGCTTCTACGTCGCCGGGCTGGGCCAGCGGGCGCTCTATGACCCGCAGGACCCGGCAGCCGAGGGGCGCCCGCTGGATGATGCGGCTTTCGCGCTGGATCATTTCCAGACCAAGCTTCTCGGTCTGGCCGAGGGCTTCCAGACCGCGACCGGCAGGGCGCTGGCCAAGGATCGCGACGCCAGCCTGCGCCGGTTCCATGACGCGTTTCTGGCCGAACTGGGCTGATTCCCGGCTGACAGGACCGCCCGCCGCCAAGAGTGCCCTTGTGCGTCACCCTGCGGCGTGACAGTCAGGATCAACTTTTCAGAATCTGCAAATTACCATGTCCCCCACGCCCTCCTCAGTGCCTGCGCATGAACATCCCCTGCCCGACGAGGTGCAGGCCCGTATCCTCGCGCGCAGCCCGGCGCAGTGTTTCCGCCATGGCATGGTGCAGTCGATCCCCTTCCTCGTCCCGCTGCTGCCCTTCGGCATCCTGTTCGGGGTGCTGGCCTCGGAAGCGGGCCTCGATCTCTCACAGGTGATCGGCTTCTCGGTGCTGGTGCTGGCCGGGGCTTCGCAATTCACCGCCGTGCAGCTTCTTTCCGACAATGTGCCGGTCGTGCTGGCCATCGTCTCGGCGCTGGCGGTGAACCTGCGCATGGCGATGTATTCGGCCTCGCTGGTGCCCTGGCTCGGCTCGGCCCCGGGCAAGGACCGGGCGGCAGTCTCCTATCTGCTGGTTGACCAGACCTTTGCGCTCAGCATCCAGCATTACGAGATGAACCCGCGTCTCAGCCTCAAGCAGCGGCTTGGCTATTTCTACGGTGCCGCGGCGGCGATGTGCATTCCCTGGGCCATTGCCAGCGTCGTCGGCGCGCTGGTCGGCGAGGCCATCCCCGAGGGCATCGCGCTGGATTTCGCCGTGCCGATCACCTTCCTCGCGATGATCGCGCCGATGCTGCGCACGCTGGCGCATAAGGCGGCGGCGCTGGTGTCGGTACTGATGGCGCTGGCGCTGGCCTGGATGCCCGCCGGCACCGGGTTGTTGATCGCCGCGCCGATCGGCATGGCCGTGGGTGCCTGGGTCGAGGCCTGGCAGGAGCGGCGGCAGAAGGAGGCCACGGCATGATCGAGTTGTCCAACGCCCAGATCTGGCTGGTCATCCTGGTGCTGGGCGCCGGGACCTTCCTGATCCGCTGGTCCTTCCTCGGCGCGCTGGGGCGCTATGCCATGCCGGGCTGGGTGCTACGCCTCTTGCGCTATACCCCGGTTGCGGTGCTGCCGGCGCTGGTCGCGCCGCTGGTCATGTGGCCGGCGGCGACCGAAGGCCAGACCGACCCGGCACGGCTGATCGCCGCCGTTGTTACCGTCGCTGTCGGGATGATCTGGAAGAACATGCTGGCCGCGATCCTTGCCGGCGCGGCCACGCTGGTCCTGACGCTTCAGTTCCTGGGATAACCCGTGATCGTCCCGTCCTTCTGCTGCAGAAGGACGTTGTGATTGTTCGCCGGGTCGCCGTCGCGATGGCTTTTCGAGACCACGCCCGGACGGGTCAGGAACCATTGGCGCAGCTTCAACGGCGAGAAGCCGGTCGGCGCGCCCTGGAAGCCCGGCACCCGGTTCAGCACCTGCCCGGTATTGACGGCACAGAAGCTCTTGCTGGCCGCGCCCTCCTGCTCGGCCGAGCGGATGGCGGCATCGGCCACCGCCAGACTGACCGGCACCCGGTCCTCGGCCACCCAGTAGGTGCTGCGGGCGTGGTAATCGATGTAGAAGTTCTTGAAGTTCGGGGTGATGCCGTACAGCACGTCATGCCGTTCGGGGATGCGCGGGTGCTGCCAGCTGCCGGCCGGATCATAGATGATCCGCTGGCTGCCATTGATCATCAGCGCCGAATGCCCGCCCTCGCCCTTGGGAATGCCGATCACCGTGAAGAGGGTGATCGAAGGCGGCTCGTCCGAGACGAAGCGCGCGGCGCGCACCGCCTCGTCGCTGGCCCAGATATTGTCGGCCCCGCAAGCCGCCAGAGGCAGCGCCGCTGCCGCGACGAGGAATGTCCGTCTTTTCATGCTGCTGCCCCTGCCCGTCTTTTTATGTGAAGTGCCTGCGTCTGCCCGTATCAGGCGTTGGTCAGTGCCATGAAGACCAGCACGCCAAGCGAGATGATGACGACCCAGGTCGACAGCTTGACGAAGCCGGCAAAGGTCTTCTGGTGCGCGGTGATATCCATCTCGCCGTGCTTGTGCTCGGTGCCTTCGTGATGCGTGGCCATACGTCCCTCCGTTTCGGTTCGTTTTTCGGATAGCCGATTAGGAAAGGCCTGTCACGCCCCCCACAGCACCGCGCCATCGCTTTCACCCGCCGCCTGCACGATCCCCTGCCGGCGCAGGTGATTGACATGGGCCACCGCCTCGACCAGCGCCAGCCCGAACTCGGCCTCGCCGATCTTGCGCTTGAAGATGATGTCGAAACAGCCGACCGCGCTGCGCGGACCCTTGGCCAGCGCCCCGCTCAGCCGCTCGAGCGCGCCGTGGTGGTTGTCGATCAATTGCCGCAAGCGCAAGGGCAGGCCGGTAAAGGGCAGCTTGTGGCCGGGCAGGACCAGGTGCCGCTCCTCGGCCAGCTCGGCAAAGCGCAGGCACGATGCCAGCCATTCGCCCACCGGATCGGCCTCGGGCTCGGTCGGATAGACGCCGAGATTGGGCGAGATCGAGGGCAGCAGCTGGTCGCCGCCCAGGACCAGATCGCCATCCTCGGACCAGAAGGTCGCGTGTTCGGGCGCATGACCGTCGCCCATGTGCACCCGCCAGTCGCGGCCACCGAACCGCACCCGCTCGCCCTCGGTCAGGCGGGTGAAGCCTAGGGGCAGCGGATGGACGAAATCGACGAAGTTGAAGGGCCGCTCGGCCGCGCGCCGGTCCAGCAGCTCCTGCGGCATCCCCGCCCATCGCCAGAAGGCCAGCGATTGCGGCGAGGGCCGCGCCTGTTCGTCAAGGACCAGCATTCGCGCGGTCAGCCAGGCGGTGCGGCTCATCCACAGCTCGGCCCCCTCCCGGTCCATGAACCAGCCGGCAAGGCCGATATGGTCGGGATGGTGATGCGTGCCGATGACCCGGCGCACCGGGCGCGCCCCCAGCGGGCCGTCCAGCAGCGTCTGCCATATCGCCCGGCTGCGGCGCGAATCGAAGCCGGTATCGACGATGGTCCAGCCATCGCCCTCGTCCAGCGCGTAGACGTTCACATGGTCCAGCGCCATCGGCAAAGGCAGGCGCATCCAGAGCACGCCTTCGGCGATCTCGATCGCCTCGCCCTCGCCGGGCGGCTGCTCGACCGGATAGCGGATCACGCCCCGAAGGCCCCGGCCAGCTGGTCGTCGGTGATCGCTTCCAGATCCGCCAGCCCGGCCTGCGCCTCGGCCAGATCGGCGGCATAGCGCGGCATCACCCGGGTGATGAAGATCCGCGCCAGCACGATCCGGCCCGGATCGCCCGACATCGCCGCCTTCAGGTGGAACAGCGCACCCAGAACCTTGGCGAAGGCGTTCAGATAGGGCACCGCCCCGGCAAAACGGTCCTGCAGGTCGCGCTCCAGCATCGCTTGCGTGGCATCGCGCAGGTTCTCGGCCGCCTGGAAGGCATCATTGGCGAGGTCCGGCAGATCGGCCTGCGCCGCCTTGGCCACGTCCAGCATCTCGTCCAGCAGCCGATTCGCCGCCTCGCCGCCATCGGCCAACTTGCGACCGACCAGATCCATCGCCTGAATGCCGTTGGTGCCCTCATAGATGGGCGTGATGCGGACATCGCGCAGATATTGCGCCGCGCCGGTTTCCTCGATGAAGCCCATGCCGCCATGGACCTGCACGTTCATGTCGGCCACCCGGCAACCCACATCGGTGCCATAGGCCTTGGCGATCGGCGTCAGGAAGGCGGCGCGCGAGGCGCAATCCTCGTCCCCGGTCGAGCGCGCGACATCCGCGGTGATGGCGGTGGCAAGGCAGATGGCGCGGGCGGCAAAAACCTCGGCCCGGGCGGTGGCCAGCATCCGGCGCACATCGGCATGGCGGATGATCGGGCCGAACTGGTTGCGCTCGGTCGCGTATTCGACCGCCTGCTGCAGCGCCGCCTCGGCCACGCCGACGCCCTGCACGCCAACCCCCAGACGGGCTGCGTTCATCATGGTGAACATCGCGGCCATGCCGCCATGTTCCTTGCCGATCAGCCAGCCGGTCGCGCCCTCATAGCTCATGACGCAGGTGGGCGAGCCGTGGATGCCCATCTTGTGCTCCAGCGAAACGACCTTGAGGCTGTTGGCCACACCCGGATTGCCGTTCTCGTCGGGGATGAATTTCGGCACCATGAAGAGGCTGATGCCCTTGGTGCCCTTGCCGCCATCGGGCAGCCGCGCCAGCACCGCATGGCAGACGTTTTCCGTCACGTCGCTGTCGCCCCAGGTGATGAAAATCTTCTGCCCGGTGATCGAATAGGTGCCGTCCTCGTTGCGCTCGGCCTTGGTGGTCAGCGCACCCACGTCGCTGCCGGCACCCGGCTCGGTCAGGTTCATCGTGCCCGACCATTCGCCGCTGTTCAGCTTGGGCAGGTACAGCGCCTTCATCTCGTCATCGGCGTGATGCTGCAGCGCATCGATCTGGCCCTGGGTCAGCAGCGGGTTCAGCTGCAGCGACAGGCAGGCGCCCGACAGCATCTCGGCCACCGCCATGTTCAGCGCCTGCGGCAGGCCCATGCCGCCATATTCGGGGTCCGAGGCAAGGCCGATCCAGCCGCCCTCGGCAATGGCGCGGAAACCGGCCTCGAAGCCGGGGGAGGAGCGCAGCTTGCCGTTTTCCAGCCGGGCCGGGGTCAGGTCGCCATTGCGGTTCAGGGGGGCGATCTCGTTCTCGGCCAGCTTGCCGGCCTCGGAGAGGATGGCGTTGACCGTCTCGTCGGTGGCTTCGGCGAACAGCTCGGTCTTGGCCAATCGCGGGAAGTTCAACACATGGTTCAGGATGAAGGTGATCTGGTCGACGGGCGCGCGATAGCTCATGGTTGTTCCCCCCCTCGGTGCGGCTTGGCAAGTACGCCGGGCCGGCATATGCAGTTAACGCTGTCGTCACCTTAGCGACGGACCGTCCTGCGGCAACCCAAACCCGGCGTCACGAATGAAAACCCTGCGACTCGCCCCTGACGAAAGTGGCCTTGCCACGGCGGCGCATCTTCTGCGCCGGGGACAGACCGTCGCCATGCCGACCGAGACCGTCTATGGCCTTGCCGGGGATGCGCGAAACGGCGAGGCGGTCGCCGCCATCTATGCCGCAAAGGGCCGGCCCAGCTTCAACCCGCTGATCGTCCATGTCGCGGGTCTGGCCGAGGCCGAGGCCATCGCGACCTTTTCGGATGAGGCACGGGCGCTGGCGCAAGCCTTCTGGCCCGGCGCCCTGACGCTGGTGCTGCCGCTGCGCACGGACGCCGGCATTGCCTCGCTGGTGACCGCCGGTCTCGACACCGTGGCCATCCGCGTTCCGGCGGCCAGTGCGGCACAGGCTTTGCTGCGCAGCTTTGGCGGACCGCTTGCCGCGCCCTCGGCCAATGCCTCGGGCCGGATCAGCCCAACCAGCGCCGCGCATGTCCTAGATCCCGATGGTGGGCTCGATGGCCGCATTGCCGCGGTGCTCGATGCCGGTCCCTGCCCGGTCGGCGTGGAATCGACCATCATCGGATGGGAGCACGGTCAGCCCCTCATGCTGCGCCCCGGCGGATTGCCGTCGGAAGCCATCGAAGCCGCATTGGGCCGCCCGCTGGCGCAGCATCACGCCGACCCTTCCGCCCCCAGCGCACCCGGACAGCTGACCAGCCATTACGCCCCGAAGGCCGTGCTGCGCCTCAACGTGGACAGACCAGAGCCGGGCGAAACCTATCTCGATTTCGGCCATCCCGGGCCGCTGACCCTCTCGGCCCATGGCGATCTGGCCGAAGCCGCCGCGCATCTTTTCGACCTGCTGCGCCGCGCCGACCGGCTTGGCCGGCCCATCGCCGTCGCGCCGATCCCCGAGCATGGATTGGGCGTGGCGATCAATGACCGGCTGCGCCGCGCCGCCGCACCGCGCTGAACATTACTTCACCCGAAATATCCCGGGGGACTCGCCGCAGGCGATGGGGTCAGCGCCCCGTTATGCCCGTCCCGCCGCGCCCGACAAGAGCGAGGGATCGACCCCCTGCGCCTTCAGCGCCGCGCTCCATTTTCCGGGATTGTCGGCGCCGAAGATCAGCTCGTCGCCGCCCTCGCCGCTGAGCCAGCCATTGGCCAGCATCTCGTCCTCAAGCTGCCCCGGCCCCCAGCCGGCATAGCCAAGCGCCAGCACCGCCTGCCCCGGCCCCCGGCCATGCGCCAGATCCTCGAGAATGTCGCGGGTGGTGGTCATCGCCAGATGCGGACCGATGCGCAGCGTGCCCTCGGTGTCATCGCCCGCCTCGCCCACCTGATGCAGCACGAAGCCCCGCCCCGGCTCGACCGGGCCGCCATAGCGGACCTCTACCGGGCGGGTTCGGGTGTCGGTATCGATGCCAAGCTGGCCCAGCAGGTCGGAAAACTCGATTTCTGGCAGCGGGTGGTTCAGCACCAGCCCCATCGCCCCATCCTCGGAATGGGCGCAGATCAGCACCACCGAACGCGCGAAGCGGGGATCGCGCATCCCGGGCATCGCGATCAGGATCTTGCCGGTCAGGTCGGTCTCTTGGGTCATGCACTCTCCTATTGTCTCAAAGATCGGCCCGCTGTCGCAATCTTGCAAGGCCCGCGCAGCATTGTGACTTTCCGTCAGCCGGATGCCGCCTTAGACCCGGGGACATGAGACATCTCGCCCTTGCCCTGCTGATGCTGCCGATGGCCGCGCCATCCCATGCCGAGCCGGAGGCGCTGCCGCCCGGTCTGGTCGGCGCGCGGCTGCTGCCCGGCTGGACCGACGATCAGGGCCACCGCATCGCCGCGCTGGAACTGCTGCTGGAGCCGGGCTGGAAGACCTATTGGCGCAGCCCCGGCGATACCGGCATCGCGCCCAGCTTTGACTGGGACGGGTCCGGGAATATCGGCAGCGTCGTCTTTCACTGGCCGGCGCCCGAGCTGATCGATTCCGGCGGCAGCCGCAGCTTTGGCTTCCATGACCGGCTGGTCCTGCCCTTCGAGGTGGTGCCGGCGGATCAGGAGAAACCGGTCACGCTGGCGGCGACGGTCGATTTCGGCCTTTGCGAGAATATCTGCGTGCCGGCCAACCTGACGCTGACCGCGCCGCCGCCCGAGGACCAGCCCGATCTCGCCATTCAGGCGGCGCTGGCCGAGCAGCCGCAGCACAGCGACGAAAAGCCCGCCTGCGACCTGACCGAAATCGACGACGGGATACAGGTCGCGCTGACGCTGCCGGACGGCGAAGGGGTCAAGGCGGTCGCCGTCGAATTGCCCGACCGGCCCGAGGTCTGGGTCTCGATGGCCGAGACTGAGACCGATGCGAAGGGGGTCCTGACCGCCACGGCCGATCTGGTTCCGCCCGAGGGCAAACCCTTCGACCTCGACCCGGACACGCTCCGGATCACGCTGATCGGGGACGGGCCGGCGCGCGAGATGCGTGGCTGCGACGCTGCCGGATAAGGCCAAGCCCGCCCGCCACCGCCACCGCGACAAGCAGCGCGGCGAGGTACCAGACCAGCGCCTGCCCCGCTGACCCCGCCACCGGCCACCAGCCGGGCAGAGTCACGCCAAGCGCCGGCACCAGTGTCACCGGCAGCAGCACCAGCGCGAAACCGGCCAGTGCCAGCCCCGCCCCCAGCCGCAAGGGCAGGCGCAAGGGTCCCGCGCGCAGGCCCCGCCTGAGCCCGCGCCGGGCATGCACGATATCCTCGCCGATCCCCAATGCCGCCGGCACAACCAGAAGCACCACCAGCATCCCGAAGCCCAGACCATAGGCCAGCGTCACCACGGTGGGCTTCAGGAACAGCGCCTGCGACGAGCGTTCGTAAAGCAGCGGCGCGAGGCCCAGCACGGTCGTTGCCGTGGTCAGGAAAACCGGCCGCAGGCGGTTGCAGACCGCATCGATGATGGCGGGGCGCATCGCCCGGTCCTTGGCGTATTCGTCGATGGTCGAGATCAGCACGATGGAATCGTTGATGATGATCCCCGACATGCCGATCAGCCCGACGATCGAGAACATCGACATGGGCAGGCCCCAGATCGTATGCCCCCAGACAGCGCCGATCAGGCCGAAGGGAATCACCGCCATGACCACCACCGGCCGGGTCCAGGAGGCGAAGATCCATGCCAGCACCATGTAGATGCCCAGCATCGCCAGCGCGAAGCCCAGCCCCGCCTCGCCCAGAAAATCGCGTTCCTGCTCGGCGAGGCCGGTGGTTTCGAAGCTGATGCCGTAATCAGCGGCGATCTGCGGCATGATGCTGGTTTCCAGCGCGGCGGTGATCTCGGCGGCGCGGGCGGGGTCGTCATCGGAAATGTCGCCGGTGACCGAGATCATCCGCACCCCGTTCTCGCGCCGGACGGTCGAGAAGCCGGCCCGGCTGCCCACGGTGACGATATCGGCCAAAGGTACCCATTGTCCCGAGGCCGAGCGCATCATCATCCGGTCAAGGAAATCGCCGCGACGCTCGCTTTCCGGAAGTTCCACCCGGATCGCGCCGCTGCGGATGCCGACCGGAAAGGTCGCCGCCTCGATGCCGCCCAAACGCTGGCGCAATTCCCGCGCCAGCCCCTCGGTGGTGAAGCCAAGCGCCCGGCCCTGCGGGGTCAGTTCCAGCGCCAGCTCTTCCTTGTCATAGGACATGCTGTCTTCCAGCGCCGACACCTCGGGGAAGGCCGAGAGCCGGGTCTTCAGCGCCTCGGCCGCATCCTTCAGCCGCTGCGCATCGGCCCCGCTCATCCGGACCGAGATGGCGTCGCCCCCCGGTCCGCCCCGAAAGCCGCGGAAACTGATGGTCTCAAGCCGCGGGTCCGCCGGCATGGCGGCTTGCAGGTCGCCGACGAATTCGAAGCTGGAATAGGGCCGCAGGTCGGCATCGATCAGCTCGACCTGGATCGAGCCCAGCTGGTCGGGGTCCTTGGTCTCGGCCCCGGGCAGCGAGCGGCCGGAATTGCCGCCGATCTGGGCCATGGCATGGGTGACCGGGTTGGTGCCATATTCGGCCTCGTAATCGCCGGCCACGCGGTCCACCGCCGCCTGCACCAGCCCGAGAACGCGCATCGTATCCTCGCGCGTGGCGCCGGGCAGCATGGCGAAATTGCCCGCGACGCTGCCCTGTTCGGGCGAATCGAAAAAGCGCCACGGCACCTTGCCGGTGATCATCGCAGCCGCCGACCAGCCGAAAAGCGCAATGGTCGCGGCCAGCACCGGATAGCGCAGGCGGATGATCCAGCCGAGCATCGGGCGCACGGCGCGTTCGGTCAGCCAGTCGAGCCCCCGGTTCACCAGCCGCGAGGGCTTGTCATACCAGTTGTCGCGCGCCGCCCGGGTCAGGGCATGGGCCATGTGATTGGGCAGGACGAGGAAGCACTCGATCAGCGAGGCGACCAACACCATGATGACGGTCAGCGGAATATCGACGATCAGGTTGCCGAAGCGCCCGCCAATGGCCATCAGCCCGCCAAAGGCGATGACCGTGGTCAGCGTCGAGGAGACGACAGGTGCCGCCATGCGCTGCGCGGCGCGTTCGGCGGCAACCATCGCCCGCTCGCCCAGCTTGCGGGCGCGGTAATCGGCATGTTCGCCGACGACGATCGCATCATCGACGATGATCCCCAAGGTCAGGATCAGAGCGAAAAGCGAGATCATGTTCAGCGTCATGCCGAAGGCATACATCAGCCCGATGGCCGCGAGCAGCGAGGCCGGAATCCCCGCCGCCACCCAGAGCGCGGTGCGGGCGTTCAGGAACAGGAACAGCAGTGCCACCACCAGCCCCAGACCCATGATGGCATTGTCCACGAGGATCTGCAGCCGGCCCGAGATCTGTTCGGCCCGGGCGCGCACCAGCTCGATCTCGACCCCGTCGGGCAGCGAGGGGCGCATCTCGGCAGCGACCGCCTCGACCTCTTCCTGCATGGTGATGGCATCGCCGGCGGCGGCGCGCTGGACCTGGATGACCACGGCGGGATCGGTGCCGACATAGAAGGCCTCTTCGCGATCCATGCCGGTCGAGGTGACGGTGGCGACCTCGCCCACGGTCAGGATCGTGCCGTCGGGTTCCAGCCGCAGCGGGAGGGCTGCGACCGAGGCCGGATCGCGCGCCTCGGTTCCCGTGCGCACGCGCGAGGCGCCCGAGGCGACATCGCCCGCAGGCTGGGCAGTGGCGGCGGCGGCAACCACTTCGGCGATCTCGCTCATGGTCAGGTCGTTGCGGACCAGATCGGCGACGCGCACCTCGATCAGCGTCTCAGGCGCGGCCAGACCGGCGACGCTGGCGCGGGTGATGCCCCGCGCATAGAGCCGGTTCAGCATGTCATCGGCCAGCCGGCCCAGCTGATCGACGCCCAAGGGGCCCGAGATGACCACATCCGCCACCCGGTCGCGCCAGGCGCCTCGGGTGATCTCGGGTTCCTCGGCATCCTCGGGCAGGGTGTCCACCGTGGCCACGGCGGTTTCGACCTCGGCCATGGCGCGCGACATGTCCCAGCCCGGCTCGAATTCCAGCTCGATCCGGCCCGAACCCTGATTGGCCCGGCTTTCCTCCAGCGCCACGCCCTCAACGGCCAGCAGCACCGGCTCGAGCACGGCGATGACCGAGCGATCGACATCCTCGGCCCCGGCGCCGTCCCAACGGACCGAGATATTGACCTGTTCGATCACCGTGTCAGGGAAATACTGCGCCCGCATCCGTGGCGCGGCGACCAGCCCGCCCACCACCATGACCGCCAGAACCAGATTGGCCAGCGTTGCATGGCGGGTGAACAGCGACAGCAGGCCGCGACCGGGTTCCGGGGCCGGATCAGCCATCGGCCTGCGCCCCAGCGCGCTGCGCCTGCTGCTGCGGCGCATCCCCGCGCCGGTTCTGCGCCTCGGGCAGGCCCGGCTCACCCACTGGGGCGGCGGTATCGCGCACGAGGATACCGGCGCCCAGCTGCGGCGCGCGTTCGGCGACGATGCGCGCGCCGGCGAGGTCGGCGGCCACCGCGATCACCACGTCGTCGCCCTGACGCCGCAGCACCTCGACCGGGCGGGCGATCAGCCGGCTGTCAGGACCGACGACCAGCACCGCGCCGTCGCCCCCCACCGCCGAGGCCGGGATCAGCGCGGCATCGGGCAAGGGCGGCTCGTCGATCTCGACGGTGACGAAATCGCCCGGACGCAGCCGCGCATCGGGCTGATCGAGCCTTGCATAGACCGTGCGGCCCGCCGCGCCCTCGGCCACCGAAGCCGCAGAGCGGTCCAGATGCGCCGGCGCGGTGATCCGCCCGGCCGAGCCGTCCAGCACCACCCGCACCGGCGTGCCGACCAGCCGCGCTTCTTCCGCAACCAGCCGCGAATATTGCTGCAGCGACAGCGGGATCTGCACCTCCAGCGCGTCGGGGTCGATGATCTGGGCCAGTTGCTCGTTCTGGCTGACCAGCCCGCCCTCGACCGCCGTGACCGCCGTGACCCGCCCGGCAAAGTTGGCACGCACCTCGGTCAGTTCCAGTTCGCGCTGCGCCTCGGCCAGATCGATCTGGCTGCGCTGCAGGGCAATCTCGGCCAGCGAGACGGCGCTTTCGGCATCGGCCAGCGCCGATTGCCGCGACAGCACCGCCTGCGCCGCCGCGGAGGCTGCCAGTTCCGCCGCCTCGCGCTCGCCGCTGGTCCCCAGCCGCCGCTCGGCCAGTTCGCGCTGCCGCTCCATCGCTGCCTGGCGCAGCTCGACCTGCGCCCGTGCCGCCGCGAGATCATCCGTGCCGATGGCCACGGCGCGGCGCGCATCCTCCAGCGCGGCTTCGGCCTCGGCCTGCGCGGCCAGCAGATTATCCAGCACCGATTGCGCCTGCGCCGGATCGGTCTGCAGCAGCAACTGCCCGGCCTCGACCTGCCCTCCCTCGTGCAGATCAGGATCGAGATAGGTGATGCGCCCCGAGGCCCCGGCCCTCAGCTCCAACCGGCGACGCGAGTCGACGCGGCCATAGACCGACATCACAGGCGCGACCGTCGCGGGTTCAAGCGCGATCAGCCGCACGGTGAAGGCCTGCTCCTCGGCCTGCCGCCCGCCGGGACCACCGGTGCGCGCCTGTTCGAGCGCCTGCCATATCTGGAAGGCCGCCAGAAACAGCAGCCCGAAGGTCAAAGAAATGATGAACAGCCCGCCAAGGCTGCGAAGAAGAAAACGCATGTCAAACCTGCCCGTTGGGCAACGGTTAGCCCATGATTAGGAAATGAACCCTAAACGGGGCATGCGTCCAGCTTTTCCGCCAGTGACAGAAGGTCGGCCCAGGCCTCACGCTTGGCGGGCGGATTGCGCAGAAGATAGGCCGGATGGGTCATCGGCAAGGCGGGTCTGCCAAAGGCCTCGGTCCAGCCGCCGCGCAGCCGCAGAATGCCGCGCCGGCCCAGTGCAGCCTGGCAGGGCGTGTTCCCCATCAGCACCACGACATCGGGATCGACCAGCGCCACGTGGCGGCGCACGAAGGGCATCATCATCGCCATTTCATCGGGCGAGGGGTCGCGATTTCCCGGCGGGCGCCACGGTAAAACATTGGTGATGTAGAGCGCGCGTTCCGCATCCACCGCGTCCCGCGCCAGCCCGATGGCTGCGAACATGCGGTCCAGCAGCTGCCCGGCGCGACCGACGAAGGGGCGGCCCTGCCGGTCCTCCTCGTCGCCCGGCGCCTCGCCAAGGATCAGCACGCGGGCCTTCGGGTTGCCATCGGCGAAGGCAAAGTTCCGCGCGCCCTTCTTCAGCTCGATACCGTCGAACGCCTCCTGCGCGGCGGCCAACTGCTCCAGCGTCCCGGCCGCATCGGCCAGCCGCGTGGCCTCGGCCACCAAGGCCTCAAGCGGGCTTTCGTCGGGCAGGCGGGGTGCGGCCGTGGGCGTGTTCGCGGTGGGAGCCGCGATCGTCGGACGCGCAGCCGAAACTGGCTCGGCCAATTCGAAGCGATCGACCGGCGCATCCAGCATCGGCTCGTCCGCGCCCATCTCGGCCTGCCACTCCAAGAGCGCGAGCGCCGCCTCGGGCGTCAGATCGAGGCCAAGATATGTGGGGTTCCCGTCCATCGGCGCAGCCTAGCGCAGCCCTCAGTCGGCGACCAGCATATAGCCGGTGCCGCGCACGGTCTGCAGGAAGCGCGGCTCGCGCGGGTCGGGCTCGATCTTGCGCCTGAGCCGGGTGATCTGCACGTCGATGGCGCGCTCGCTGTTCTCGCCCTCGTCGCCATTGGCCGCCGCGCCGCCGCCGCGCCCCAGGTCCTCGATCAGATCGGTGCGGCTGACCGGCTGTCCCCGGCTGGCGGCAAGCCGGCGCAGCAGCGCCTGTTCGGTGCCGGTCAGCCGCAGGGGCGTTTCGCCCTGCCACAGCTCACCCTTCTCGGTGTCATAGCGCAGCATGCCGAGCGACAGGAATTTCTGCGTCGTCGCCTCGACCGTCGGCATCCGCCGCAGGATCGCCGCGATTCTCAGCAAAAGCTCGCGCGGCTCGAAGGGTTTCGACAGATAGTCATCGGCACCGCTTTCCAGCCCCGAGATCCGGTCCTCGGTCTCGCCCTTGGCGGTCAACAGCAGGATCGGCGTGTTGATCGACTTGCGCAGGTCGCGGGTCAGCGACATGCCATCCTCGCCCGGCATCATCACGTCGAGCACGATCAGGTCGAATTCCAGCCCCTTCAGCAACCGCCGCGCCTGCTGGGCGTCGCGGGCCTGGGTGACGAAATAGCCGTTCTTCTCCAGGAACCGCTTCAAGAGCGACCGGATACGCTCGTCATCATCGACGATCAGGATATGGGTATCGGCGGTGCTGGTCATGTCCGGTCGTCGGTCTGGTCCTTCATCGACTGATACTGTGCCCGTGTCTCGGGGTCCATCATCGCTTCGAGCACCTGCCGGAAGCCCGCCACCGCCTGCGGCCCGACGGCGCGATAGGCGGCGCGCATCCGCGCCCGCTGCGCCTCGGAGAGACGGCGTTCCAGCGCCGTGCCCTTCTCGGTCAGGTAAAGCTGCCGCTCGCGCCGGTCGCGCCGGCCGACGCGGCTTTCGACCAGCCCGTCCTCGATCAGCGTCCTGAGGACCCGGTTCAGCGATTGCTTGGTCACGCCCAGAACGTCCAGAAGCGAGGTCACCGTCAGCCCCGGACCGCGATTGATGAAATGCAGCGCCCGGTGATGGGCGCGGCCGTAATCCATATCCTCGAGAATCAGGTCGGGGTCCGAGGTGAAGGCGCGATAGGCGAAGAACATCGCCTCGATGCCGCCGCGCAACTGGTCATCGGTCAGGAACAGCAGGCTTTCCCCGCCAAGTCCCCCGATCCGCACCTTCTCCTGCATGGTTGTCTTTCTTTCCCCGGGGATATGGCAGTCTTGTTGACTTTCCTAGATTCGATTGCTAGCCGTCAAGCCGGTTTGCGCAATTTATCAGCCGAAGTTGGTGAGGATTGCGCAAGATTTGGAAAGCTAGGGGCCAGGAGGGTGACATGGCGGGTGCTTACGACGATCGCGACGGCAAGATCTGGATGGACGGCAAACTGGTTGAGTGGCGCGACGCGAATGTCCACATCCTGTCGCACGCGCTGCACTATGCCAGCTCGGTCTTCGAGGGCGAGCGCTGCTATTCCGGCAAGATCTTCAAAAGCCACGAACATTCGCTGCGGCTGATCGAATCCGCCCGGCTTCTGGACATGGAGTCGCCCTATAGCGCCGACGAGATCGACGCCGCCAAGGAGGCCGTGTTGGCGGCCAATGGCTTCACCGATGCCTATGTGCGCGCGGTGATGTGGCGCGGCTCGGGCGAGGATATGGGCGTCTCGGCCCGCCGCAATCCGGTGCGCATGGCCATCGCGGCCTGGGAATGGGGCAGCTACTACGGCGACGCCAAATGGCAGGGCGCGAAGCTGGACATCGCCAAGTGGAAGCGTCCCAGCCCAGAGACCATCCCCACCGCCGCCAAGGCCGCCGGCCTCTACATGATCTGCACCATGTCCAAGCACGCCGCCGAGGCCAAGGGCTGCTCGGACGCGCTGTTCATGGACTGGGAGGGCTTCGTGGCCGAGGCCACCGGCGCCAATATCTTCTTCGTCAAGGATGGCGAGATCCACACCCCGCTGGCCGACCGCTTCCTGAACGGTATCACCCGTCAGACCATCATCCAGATGCTGAAGGACAAGGGCCTGACCGTGCATGAACGCCGGATCAAGCCCGAGGAAATGGCCGATTTCAGCGAATGCTGGCTGACCGGCACCGCCGCCGAGGTGACCCCCGTGGGCCAGATCGGCGACTACATGTTCCAGGTCGGCAACGTGACCCGCGAGATCGCCGAGGATTACGAGAAGCTGGTCCGGGCCTAAGCCGTCATCACCATAACGAAAAGGCCGCCGGTATTGCGCCCGGCGGCCTTTTTCGTTTCAGGGTTCGGGCGCGGGCCCTAACCAGCGGCGCCGCGCGCCAGTTGATCCGTGCCCCACACCTCCATTGCCTCGATGATCGGGGCCAGAGTCTGCCCGCGCGGGGTCAGGCTGTATTCGACATGGGGCGGCACGGTTTCGAACACCTTGCGGGCGACAACCCCATCGGCTTCCAGCGCGCGCAGTTCCAAGGTCAGCATCCGTTGGGTGATCTCGGGGATGGCGCGCCGCAGCGCGTTGAAGCGGATCGGCTGGTCTTTGAGGTTGAACAGGATCAGCGGGGTCCATTTGCCGCCGATCACCTTCAGCGTCGCGGCCACCGGGCAGGCTTTCAGATCATCGCTCATCGGCACCTCGGGACAGTAGGGTCAGGGCAGTATAAAAATAGTGCGTACTTACGTGATTCGCAGCACCACCGTAATCTATCCCGGCACACAGAAGGAGAGAAATCATGTTTGTCGTGATGGGAGCAAGCGGACGGGTCGGCGGCGCGGTGCTGAAGGCCCTGAGCGAAGCGGGGCAGCCGGTACGCGCCCTGTGTCGAACCCCGAGGGCCGAGCCGGTGCCGGGTGTCGACTGGGTCTCGGTCGATGCGCTGGATCAGCAGGCGCTGACCCGCGCCTTCGAGGGCGCCAGCGCCGCCTTCGTGATGAACCCGGTGGCGCCGGACGCCAACGATGTGGACGAACAGGCCGCGCGGCTGTCGGCCTCGGTTGCGGGCGCGTTGCGGGCAGCGCGCCTGCCCTATGCGGTCGCCCTGTCCTCGCAGGGGGCGCATCTGCCACGCGGCACCGGGATTGTCGCCACGCTGAACGGGTTCGAGACCGCGCTGCGCGGGGCGGGCCTGCCGATGACCTTCCTGCGGCCGGCCTATTTCATGGAAAGCTGGTTGCCGGCGGCGATGATGGCCGCCGGAACCGGCGAGATGCCGGCCTTCCTCGCGCCGCTCGACCGCGCCATCGACTGCGTGTCGGCACAGGATGTCGGGCGAGCCGCGGCGGGCTATCTGATGAACCCACGCCCCGGTATCGTAAACCTGACCGGTCCCCGCCGCTATTCCGAGGCCGATGCTGCGGCTATCCTGTCACGGCACTCCGGCAGGCGCGTCACCGCCCTGCCCGTCCCCGGCAGTGACATTGCGGCAGCACATGAGGCTGCTGGCCTCGGCGCCTCGTTCTCGGCCGGCATTGCCGGGATGTATGCGGCGCTGAACGATACGGGCATTCCCTTCGAGACCGAGGGCGCGGAATGGTCCCACCAGCCCACGACGCTGGAAACGGTTCTCGCCGCGGCGGCCTGACGGCCACCGCTGAACCTAATCATCGATCGGAATTATCAGCGCGGCGGGCGCGGCTTCAGGCCGTGTGGCCGCGCTCGATCCGCACGAATTCGGCGGTCTTTCGGCCATCCTCGCTGCGGTCCTTGGGACGGCTGTGCAGCGCGGTGACGGCCGGATGCACCCCCGCCTCGCGTTCCTGCCTTGTGTATTCCCGCAGGCGCGCGGTGCCGTGATCGCGGGGTTGGTCGCTGATATGCTTGCTCATCTTCGGTCCTCCTCCGATGGTTGCCCTTCCTATATAGGGCCGAATCGGACCGAAGCAAAACCTTTAGGCCAGCCTGGTTAAGCCGCCTTGATCCCCTGCGCCGCCGCCAGCACCGCATGCAGCGCGATGGGATCGTCATTGGCGCGCAGCTTGGCTCGCAGGTCGCCATCGCGCAGCGTGCGCGACACCAGCGCCAGTGCCTTCAGGTGATCGACCCCGGTGCTTTTGGGTGCCAGGAGGGCAAAGATCAGGTCGACCGGCTGGCGATCCACGGCGTCGAAATCCAGCGGCTTGTCCAGCCGGATGAACAGGCCCACCACCTTCTCCGGCCCGTGCAGCCGGGCATGGGGCAGCGCGACGCCATGACCCACGCCGGTCGGGCCAAGGCTCTCGCGTTCCTGCAACGCGTCCAGCACCTCCGAGGCCGGCAGGCCATAGACGGTCTGGGCAAGTTCGGACAGTTCGTGGAACAGCCGCTTCTTTGACGTGACCTGTGACAGGGACCGGACGGCCCCCTGTTTCAGAATGTCACTGATCTGCATCTAGCCTGCCTTTCGGGGCGATCTGCCCGCGCCGCGCGGACCTGCGCGGGCGGGCAGAAATGGGTTGCGAAGGTCGTCGCAGTCCTAGCTACCGTTGCGCGGGTCGATCCAGCCGACATTCCCGTCATCACGGCGGTGGACGACATTGACGCCCCCATGTTTCTCGTTGCGGAACACCAGAAGCGGGATCCCCGCCAGTTCCATCTGCATCACCGCGTCGCCCACCGACAGGGTCGGCACCCGCGTTTCCATCTCGGCGATGATGATCGGCTGCAGGCCCGAGTCCTGCGATTCCCATTCATCCTCATCAGCCGCCAGCACATACATCCCGGCCTGACCGAATTCAACCGGCTCGGTGCGGTCCTTGTGGTGATCCTTCAGCCGGCGCTTGTAGCGGCGCAGCTGCTTGTCCATGCGTTCGCGGCAGGAATCGAAGGCGGCATAGACCTCGGTGGCGGCACCCTTGGCCTGAACCGTCAGGCCAGTGGACAGGTGAACAACGGAATCACACAGATACTGGTGCGCATCGCGGGAAAAGGTAATCGTCGCATCAGTGGGACGCTGCGAATACTTGTCCAGCACCTCGCCCAACTCGTTCTTGACATGCGTGGTCAGAGCCTCGCCAACGTCGATGTGTTTTCCGCTGATGGTGTAGCGCATCATGTTTCCTTTCCGGTTGCCCGGCCGGGCGCTTCCGCGAACCTGGGTGCGCGGTCCGGCGCGGGTGAGGGCGGTAACGCAACCGCCCATCAGCATATTTGGTGACAGTCCGCGCCACCTGTCAACGGGGCGGCGACAATTCGCCCAAAGCAGCCCCGTGATCGCCGCCGAGGAACCGGGCATTGCTGTCGTCGGTTGGCTGATCGATCGTTGCGATCACCGCTCGCCAATGCCCGAAGAGGTTCGTCACATGTATCGTTTTTCCCTGCAATCCGCCGCCACCGCCCTGTTCCTGTCGATGGCAGCAGCCGGTGCCAACGCGCAAGACAGCAGCACGCCCGCAGCCGATCCCGCGGCAGTCACCAACCCGCCCGAGGCCGCTGTGGACGCGGCAGCCGCACCGCAGGATTGCGCCGGCGTGAAGGCGTTGGAAGCCGGCCTGCCCACGGCACAGAAGGCCGTCGACCTGGCCGAGAAGGACCTGGCGACAGAGCAGAACGTGATCAGCGCCTTCAACAAGCTGGGCGAGTCGGTCGCGGACGCGCTGGATGACGACGACAACAATGCCACCGCCTGCTACATCGCCGCGCTGGAAGCCGCGCAGCAGCAGGCGACACCCGACATGGATGGCGTGTCCCCCACCATCGTCTCGGACAAGATCGTGCGCGGCTGGGGCGATGCCTGCGAGGATGCGGCTGATGCCGATGCGGTGACTGCCTGCCTGACCGATGCCGTCGCCGCGCGCGAAGACGGCCACCTGACTGAGTTGCAGCTCGTGTCCATGGTCAACAGCCTGCCCACCGACTCGGTCGAACTGGACGACCAGCAAAGCACGGCGCTGCTGGAACTGGTGAAGGAAAAGGTCGAGGCGGGCGTGCTGAGCACGTCGCAGCAATCCTCGATCGTGGACGACATTCTCGGCCAGTAAACCGCTGCCCAGAGCGCGAAGGCCTCAGCCGAGGCTGAAGCCTTCGCCCAGGTAGACCTCGCGCACGCGCGGGTCATCGACGATTTCCTGGGTCTTGCCCGACATCAGCACATGACCGTCATGCAGGATATAGGCGCGGTCGACGATGCCAAGCGTTTCGCGGACATTGTGGTCGGTGATCAGCACGCCGATGCCGCGCGATTTCAGGTCATGAACCAAGGTGCGGATCTCGCCCACGGCGATCGGATCGACGCCGGCAAAGGGTTCGTCGAGCAAGAGGAAACTCGGGTTCGAGGCGAGGCACCGCGCGATCTCGACCCGCCGCCGCTCGCCCCCCGACAGGGCGAGTGCCGGGGCATTGCGGATATGGCCGATGGAAAAATCGCCCAACAGTTCTTCCAGCCGCATCCGGCGCTTGTGGACATCGGATTCGACCACCTCCAGCACCGCCATGATGTTCTGCTCGACCGTCAATCCGCGAAAGATCGACATCTCCTGCGGCAGGTAGCCGATGCCCATGCGGGCGCGACGGAACATCGGCAGGCCGGTGGCGTCCTTGCCATCGATGCTGACCTGCCCGGCATCGGGCGTCACCAGCCCGGCGATGCAGTAAAAGCAGGTGGTTTTGCCCGATCCGTTCGGCCCCAGCAGCGCCACCACCTCGCCCCGCGCCAGATCGATCGAGACATCACGGATCACCGGGCGGTTGCGATAGGACTTGCGCAGCTCGCGAACGGCCAACCCGGTCTTCGCCGCCGTCGCGGCGCCGCCATCCATCAGTTGCCCGCCGGCTGCAGGACGCTGCGCACGCGGCCCTGCACCTGTGCCGTGCCATCGGCCAGCTGGACCTGCATCTTGTCACCAGTCAGCACGTTCTGGCCCTGGGTCAGCACCACGTCGCCGGCCAAGTCGATGACCCCGCTGGCCACGTCATAGACCGCCTCGGCGGCCTCAGCGGCATCGGGACCGCTGACCAGCACCACGCCGCCCTTGGCCTTCAGCGTCTGGATCTTCTGCTGCCCGCCCTCGGCATAGACCACTGTCACCTCGCCGGCCTGCAGCTTCATCTCGCCCTGGGCGATGATGACATTGCCGGTAAACACCGCCTCGCCATTGGCCTGGTTCACCGACAGGCTGTCCGCCGACATCTCGACCGGCAGGCTGGTATCCGCCTTCATGCCGCCGAAGGCGACATTCTGCGCCCCGACAGGCAGGGCGGCACCCATGAACAGGGCAGCGATCAGGACAGGGCGGAACATCGGCTGGGTCCTTTCGGAAGGTCAGGGCTGGTATATCAGACGCACGCCATCAGTGAAATTCAAGAGATGATCACCTGCCTCATCCGCGCGTGAGAGGTCCATCGCCCCGGCGGTCAGCTGGCCGAAGGGCGCAAAGGCATTCACTTCCTCGGGCGCGACGATGGCTGACTTGCTCTCGCTGTCGCCGGTGGGGCTGTCCACCACTGGCGTGGTCATGGCCCAGCCCGACGAGGTGGTGATGCGCACACCGCCGCTCAGCCGGATCTTGCCATCCTCCAGCGCCCCGCCGGGCGCGGTCATATCGGCGGCCAGTCCGTCCTCGGCCCGCCAGGTCATCCTGAGCCTGCTGGCATCGCCGTCCGCCTCGCCCGCGCTGCTGACCTTGTCGGCCCGCAGCGTGATGGCGGCACCGTCAGCCGTCACCCCGGCATATTCCGGCAGCACCATCTGCGGCTCGCGCGCCAGTTCCTCGGCTTCGACATCGGCATAGGGGATCGAGGACTCCTCGCCCTTCTCGGTCGAGAACAGGAACAGCGTCGACAGGATCGCCAGCGCCACCAGCGGCAAAAGCACGCGCAGCCAGCGGACGATGCGGGTGCGCGACATGGCCTAGACGATCCCGGCGCGCAGGCAGTCATGGATGTGCAGGATGCCGCCGGGGCGGCCATCGCGCACGGCAAAGAGCGTGGTGATCTTGCGCGACTGCATCTCGGCCAGCGCGGCCTCGGCCAGCGCGGCCGGGTCGATGGTGCGCGGATTGGCGGTCATCACCTCGCCGGCGCTGTGGGTCAGCAGCCCGTCCATGTGACGACGCAGGTCGCCGTCGGTGACGATCCCGACCAGAAGCCCGGCGGCATCGGTGACACCGGCCACGCCAAATCCCATCTGGCTCATCACCAGAAGCACATCGGCCATCGGCGCATCCTCGGCCACCAGCGGCATATCCTCGTGCATCAGGTCACCGACCTTGGCCAGACGGGCGCCCAGCTTACCGCCGGGGTGGAAGGTGCGGAAATGCTCGGGGGTGAACTTGCGATGCTCCATCAGCGCCACCGCCAGCGCATCGCCAAGCGCCAGAGTCATCGTGGTCGAAGTGGTCGGCACGATCCCGGTGCCGCAGGCTTCGGTCGCCGCAGGTAGCACCAGCGCCACATCGGCCTGGCGCAGCAAGGTCGATTCGGGTCGCGAGGCCACACCGATCAGCGGAATCGAGAAGCGCCGGGTATGGGCGATCAGATCGGCCAGTTCCGGGGTTTCGCCGCTGTTGGACAGCACGATCGCCACGTCGCTTTCCGTCACCATGCCCAGGTCGCCATGGCTGGCCTCGGCCGGATGCACGAATTGCGCGGGCGTGCCGGTCGAAGCCAGCGTCGCCGCCAGCTTGCGGCCGATATGACCCGACTTGCCCATGCCGGACACGATCACCCGGCCCTTCGCGGCCAGGATCACCTCGACCGCCCGGGTGAAATCAGGCCCCAACCCTTCGGCCAACTGCGCAAGCCCCGCCGCCTCGGTCTCGATCACCCGCCGCGCTGTCTCGATGTAATCCGCCAAATCGCGGTCCTTCTCTTTCGTCCAAATATCCTCTGGGGTCCGGGGGGCGACACCCCCCGGTCTGACCGTCCCCATCTAGTGATGGAAGATGTCGTTTTCATCCCCCCAGCCCAGCAGGTCCAGATGGGCCCGGGCGGGCAGGAAGTCGAAACAGGCCTGCGCCAGCCGCATCCGGCCCTCGCGCTTCAGCTTCTCTTCCAGCGCGGCCTTGAGCTTGTGCAGGTAAAGAACATCCGAGGCCGCATATTCCAGCTGTGCATCGGTCAGGTTGGCCGCGCCCCAGTCGCTGGTCTGCTGCTGCTTGCTGACATCGACGCCGACCAACTCGCTGAGCAGGTATTTCAGCCCGTGGCGGTCAGTATAGGTGCGGATCAGCTTGGACGCGATCTTGGTGCACCAGACCGGCGTGGTCACGACGCCAAAGGCGCTCTCCAGCGCGGCGATGTCGAAGCGGCCGAAATGGAACAGCTTCTGAACCTTGGGATCGGTCAGCATCGCCGTCAGGTTCGGCGCCTCGGTCTGGCCGCGGGCGATCTGCACCAGATGCGCATCGCCATCGCCCGAGGACAGCTGCACCAGGCACAGCCGGTCACGCCGATGGTCCAGACCCATGGTCTCGGTGTCGATGGCCACGACCGGGCCAAGATCAAGACCGTCCGGCAAATCGTTCTGATACAGATGGATGCTCATCGCTGCCCCGTTTTCCGCTGTCCGCCCCCTATGGCCCGAACAGCGCCGCAAATCCAGTGGCATCCGCCGGTCGGGGCCGGGCGCTGCCCCATGCCCGGACCCGGTGATTGCACCGGTGCGCCCCGCGATTTACCATGGGCGCACGCCTCGCCACGAGAGGGTTGGGACATTCCCGGACGGAGACCCCGATGAGCAACTTTCCTGTCGACATGGATGTGAAACCCGAGGTGACGGGCTTCTTTGACGAGGCCACCAACACCATCAGCTATGTGGTCAAGGACCCGGCCAGCCCGGCCTGCGCCGTCATCGATTCGGTGATGGATTTCGACTATGCCTCCGGCCGGATCACCTATGACCATGCCGATGCGATCATCGCCTTCATCCGCGACCACGGCCTCCGGCTCGACTGGATCATCGAGACCCATGTCCATGCCGATCACCTGTCTGCCGCACCTTATATCCAGACCCATCTGGGCGGAAAGATCGCCATCGGCGCGCAGATCCTGATGGTGCAGGAGGTCTTTGGAAAGATTTTCAACGAGGGTACCGAGTTCCAGCGTGACGGCAGCCAGTTCGACAGGCTGCTGATGGATGGCGACAGCTACAAGGTCGGCGAGATGGACTGTTTCGCACTCGCCACCCCCGGCCACACGCCCGCCTGCATGTCCCATGTGATGGGCAATGCCACTTTCGTCGGCGATACGCTGTTCATGCCCGATGGCGGCTCGGCGCGGGCGGATTTTCCCGGTGGCGATGCCGGCACGCTCTATGACAGTATCCAGCGGGTGCTGGCCCTGCCCGATGCGATGCGGCTGTTCATGTGCCACGATTACGGCCCGAATGGCCGCGAGATCCGTTGGGAAACCACGGTGGGCGAGGAAAAGGCGCATAACATCCATGTCGGCGGCGGCAAGACCAAGGCCGAGTTCGTCCGCTTCCGCACCGAGCGTGACGCCACGCTGAACATGCCCCGGCTGATCCTGCCCTCGCTGCAGGTGAACATGCGCGCGGGCGAGTTGCCCACGGACAAGGATGGAAGGCCGATGCTGAAGGTGCCGGTGAACGGGCTCTGAAGGCGCTCAGCCGCCGGCCGCCAGCCGGGTCTGCGACAGTTTCAGCAAGCCCTTCTGCAGCAGGATGAAGACCAAGAGCAGCACACCGATGACGATCTTCGTCCACCAGCTGGACAGCGTGCCGTCAAAGACGATGTAGGTCTGGATCAGCCCCATGGTCAGCACGCCGACCAGCGTTCCGAACATGTAGCCCGCGCCCCCGGTCAACAGCGTGCCGCCGATGACCACGGCGGCGATGGCCGTGAGCTCGGTCCCCACGGTCGCCAGCGAATAGCCCGAGCCGGTATAGACCGAGAAGACGATGCCCGAGAGCCCGGCCATCAGCCCGGAAAAGCCATAGACCAGCATGGTCGTGCGGCCCTGCCTGACGCCCATCAGCCGCGCCGTGGCCTCGCCGCCGCCAAGCGCATAGACGCTGGCGCCGAAGCGGGTCTTGTGGGCGATGATCATGCCGGCCAGCACGGTCAGCAGCATCACCACCCCGATCAGCGTCAACCGCCCCTTGCCCGGCATCAGCCAATAGGCCTTCTGCAAGGTGGTGTAAAACGGATCCTGGATCGGCACCGACTCGATCGACAGCATATAGGCCGCGCCGCGCGCAAGGAACATGCCGGCCAGCGTGACAATGAAGGCCGGCATTGCCAGCCGGTCGATCAGGAACCCCATCGCCGCGCCGAAAGCCGTGGTCAGCATCAGCAGCAGCACAAAGACCACCAGCGGATGCAGCGCGGTGTCGCGCAGGACCACCGCGATGAACACACCGGAGAAGGCGATGACCGAGCCAACCGACAGGTCGATCCCGCCCGAGAGGATCACCAGCGTCATGCCCACCGCGACAATGCCCAGATAGGCATTGTCGGTCAGCAGGTTGCCGATGACCCGGGTGGAGAGGATGTTCGGGAATTGCAGCCAGCAGAGCAGGTAGGCCACGAGGAAGATCACGATGGTCGCGTAAAGCGGCAGGGCGCGGGTGTTCATGACTGGCTCCTCTCGGCAGCCCGCGCCTCGCGCCCGGCCCGCTGGCTCTCGCGCCAGAGTCGCCATTCCGTCGCGATGCGCGGCGATTGCAGCACGAGGATCACCAGAACCAGCCCGGCCTTGATGACGAGATTGTATTCCGAGGGGAAGCCCGCCAGCAGGATGCCGGTATCGATGGTCTGGATGATCAGCGCGCCGATCAGCGAGGCGATGATGGAAAACCGCCCGCCCAGCAGCGAATTGCCGCCGATGACCACGGCAAGGATGGCGTCAAGTTCCAGCCACAGCCCGGCATTGTTGGCGTCCGCCCCGCGAATGTCGGCGGTGACGATGATGCCCGCCAGCGCAGCGCAAAGGCCGGCGGCGATATAAGCGGCGATCAAGAGCACCGTCGCATTCACCCCGGCCAGCGCGCTGGCCCGGCGGTTGATGCCTATGGCCTCGATCAAGAGGCCAAGGGCGGTGCGGCGCATCAGCAGGGCGACGGCAATCCCGGTGGCGAGCCAGATCCAGGCCGGCACCGGCAGCCCCAGAACCGAGCCCGAGCCAAGGAAGGCCAGACCCGGATCGGTGAAGGTCAGGATGCGGCCCTCGGTGATCAATTGGGCGATGCCGCGCCCCATGGTCATCAGGATCAGCGTGGCGACGAAGGGCTGGATGCCGACCACGGCGACCAGAACCCCGTTCCACAGCCCGGCCAGCGCCCCGGCTGCCAGCGCCAGCATCAGCGCAGGCAAAAGCCCCCAACCCCCGGCAATGGCCCATGCAGCCACCGCGCCGCAAATGGCCATGGTGGTGCCGACCGACAGGTCAATGCCGCGCGTGGCGATGACCAGCGTCATGCCCACCGCCAACAGGGCCACCGGCGCCACCCGCTTCAGCACGTCGATCAACGGCCCGACCAGCCTTCCGTCAGTGACCGAGACGTTCAGGAAGCCGGGAAAGAAAACCATAACCAGCGCGACCAGCAGGGCCAGCGCGATCAGTTGCGGGGCGAGGCGGGTCAGGATGCTCATGCGGCCTCGCCCTCACCCTTGCTGTCGCTTTGGGCGATGGCGCGCATGATCTCGGCGCCGGTAACGCGGCTGCCCGACAGCTCGGCTACATGACGGCGGTCGCGCACCACGATCACCCGGTCGGCCACGGCGACCAACTCGTCGATCTCACTGCTGATGACCAGAACCGACATGCCGGCATCAGTCAATTCGTGGATCAGCCGCAGGATCTCGGCATGGGCGCCGACATCGATGCCGCGCGTCGGCTCGTCGAGGATCAGGAAACGCGGGTTCATCGCCAGCCAGCGGGCCAGCACCACCTTTTGCTGATTGCCGCCGGACAGATCGCCGATGGCCTTCTCGCGGCCCGAAGTGCGGATATCCAGCCGCTTGATATAGTCATCGGCCAGCCGGTTCTGCTCGGCCCGGCCGACCGGCCGCGCCCAGCCCCGGCGGGCCTGCAGGCCAAGGATGATGTTCTCGCGGATCGACAGGTCGGCGACGATGCCATCGGTCTTGCGATCCTCGGGGGCGAAGCCGAATCCGGCGGCAATGGCGGCGCGGGGCGAGTTCAGGTCCAGCGCCCCCTGCGGGTCGCGGGCGGTGCCCGAGGCCGGGTGTAAACCGAACATCAGTTCCGCGCTTTCCGTCCGGCCCGAGCCCAGGAGCCCCGCGAGACCGACGACCTCGCCCTGTCCCACGGTCAGGTCAAAGGGCGCGATCAGCCCGCGCCGCCCGAAATTCTCGAAGGCCAGCAGATCGGGGCGCCCGACCGGCCCCTCCTCGTTCGCAAGCTCCTCCACCTCATGCTCAAGCGCGCGGCCCAGCATGTGTTCGATCAGCCGCACCTGGTCCAGATCGGCGGTGCGTTCGGTCACGATCTTGCGGCCATTGCGCAGCACCGTCACGCGGTCGGTCAGCTCGAACACCTGATCGAGAAAATGCGAGACGAAGATGATGCCCAGACCGCGCTCCCTGAGTCCCCGCACCACGTCAAAGACCATCTCGACCTCGCGCGCGTCCAGACTGGCGGTCGGCTCGTCGAGGATCAGCACCTTGCCCGACAGGGCGACCGCGCGGGCGATGGCGATGATCTGCTGGATGGCGACGGAGTAGCCGCCCAGATCGCGGTCCACATCTAGCTGCAAACCGTAGTGACCCAGCATCTCGCGCGCCTCGGCCCGCATCGCGCGGCTGTCGATCAGCCCCCAGCGGCGCGGCTCGCGCCCGAACATCAGGTTCTGCGCCACGGTCAGGTTCGGCAGCAGGTTCACCTCCTGATAGACCGTGCCGATGCCCAGATCCTGCGCCTCGACAGTCGAGCGCGGGGCGATCTCGGCCCCGTCCAGCGTAACCGTGCCGCCGTCGCGGTGATAGGCGCCGGTCAGGCATTTGATCAGCGTCGACTTGCCCGCCCCGTTCTCGCCCAGCAGCGCATGAACCTCGCCCGCCGCCAAATCGAAATCCACGGCATCCAGCGCCCGCGTGCCGGGGAAAGACTTGGTCAGGGACCGGATGGTCAGAAGCATGGGGCCGCCTTCCTGCGATGAGGCCGGGACCGCATCAGGATGCGGCCCCGGCCTTTTGTCATCAGTAGCCCAGGCCCTTGCGGGCCTCGTATTCAGCCGCCGGATCATCCGCCTGCGTATAGAGCTTCGATTCCGTCTGGATGAACTTCTCGGGCATGGTGCCATCGGCCCAATAGGCCGCCAGCGCGTCGAAGGCGGGGCCGGCCATGTTGGGGGTCAGTTCGACCGTGGCATTGGCCTCGCCCGCCGCCATGGCCTGGAAGATATCCGGCACGCCGTCGATCGAGACGACCAGAATATCCTTGCCCGGCGCCAGCCCGGCCTCCTTGATCGCCTGGATCGCGCCAACGGCCATGTCGTCGTTATGGGCGTAAAGCGCGCAGATATCCTTGCCGCCATTCTCGGCCTGCAGGAAGCTTTCCATCACCTCCTTGCCCTGCGCGCGGGTGAAATCGCCGGTCTGGCTGCGCACGATGCTGAGATTGACATGGTCCTTGATGGCATTCTCGAAGCCGGTCTTGCGGTCGATGGCGGGGCTGGATCCGGTGGTGCCCTGCAACTCGACGATGCGGCATTCGCGGTCGCCGACCTCGTTCACCAGCCAGCCGCCCGCCACCTCGCCCTCATGCACAAGGTTCGAGCCGACGGCGGTCAGGATCAGCTCGTCGGAACTGTCGACCTGCCGGTCCAGAAGCACGACCGGGATCTCGGCCTCCTGCGCCTCTTCCAGCACCGCGTCCCAGCCCGTCGCCACGACCGGCGCCAGCAGGATCGCATCGACCCCCTGCGCGATGAACGACCGGATCGCGGCGATCTGGTTTTCCTGCTTCTGCTGCGCGTCCGAGAATTGCAGCTGGATGCCGCGTTCCTCGGCCTGCGATTTGGTCAGCGTCGTCTCGGCCGCGCGCCAGCCCGATTCCGAACCGATCTGCGAAAAGCCGACCGTCTCGCCCTCGGCCAGCGCGGCCCCGGCGGTCAGTGCCATGAGGGCGGCACCGGTCATCAGAAATGTCTTCGTCATCTTATCCTCCCTTGGTGTTCCGTTCGATGGGTCGAAGGATCGCCGGACAGATCAGCGGTCCCGTGACCGATGGCGGGACAGTAGCAAGGGAGGGGCAGCGATTGAAAATTACATTATCTGCAAGTTATATGATCGATTTGCTATGCGACGCCACCCTGACGCGACCGGATTGGCATTGCTGGGGGCGACCCGGGCGCGGTCAGGCCCGGCCCGGACGCAAGAGCCAGGCGATCAGCCCCGCCATCGGCAGCAGCAGGATCGCGGCGATCAGGAAGGTGGTGGAATAGCCGTAAAGCTCGACCAGCGGCTGCACCACCAGAGGCGACAGGAACTGTCCGAGAAACAGCGCCGTGGTGACCGTGCCGGTGACCGCGCCGCGCCGCCGCTCGGGCGCGGCGTTCAGCGCCGAGACCACGAAAGTCGGCATGACATAGCCAAGCCCCAGCCCGATCAGCAGCGCCCCGATACGCACCATGGCCAGCGTCTCGCCCGAATGCAGCACGAAGAAGCCCCCGGCGATGATCAGGTAGCCCAGAGCCGGTGTCAGACCGATGCCCAGCCTGCCGCGCACCGTGGCAAAGCTGATCGCGGAAATGCCGCCGGTGATGGTCAAGAGCGCCATGGCCTGCGCCGAGGCGGCGGGCTCGGGATGGCCGATGCTGACCAGATAGAAGGGGATCTGGGTGGGGATGATGTAGAAGATCGTCAGCGTCAGCGCCGACATGACCGAGATGATGGCGACGAGACGCGGCCAGTCGGCATTGCCCTCGGCCCCACCGCCGGTGGCCTCGACCCTTGAGCGGTCAGGTTCCGGCAGGGCGCGCCAGAGGAAGGGCAGGTAGGCAAAGCCAAGCGCGTAGATCAGGAAGGGCAGGCGCGGCGAGATGCCGGCCAACCAGCCGGCCAGCGCGATGAAGACGAAGCCGCCCAAGTTGGTCGCGCCCATCTGCCAGCCCATGAAGCGCCCGCGCATCGGCCCGGCGAAATAATCGCCGACCAGCGCCGATTGCGTGGTCATGATCAGTGCGACGGCCAGACCCAGCACCAGACGGCTGGCCAGAATCCCCTCGAGACTTGGCAGCACCGCCCCCAAGGTTCCCGAAATGGCATAAAGCACGATGCCCGCGAGCAGCAGCGGCCGGCGACCAAAACGGTCCGAGGCCATGCCGACGAAGGGCGCGGCAATCGCCACCAGCAGCGAGGGCGCGGTGACCAGCAGCCGGGTCAGTAGCCCGGCATTCGGGGTGTCGGCAAAGCTCGCCTCCAGCCCCGGCAGGGCGGGGGTGATGGTGGCATTCGACATGATCGTCAGGGTCGCCGCCAGCAGCAGCGCCCAGACCTTCGGATCGGCCGCCATCGGGCGGACCGCCGGGTTGTCCTGAATCGTGGTCATGGTCTGTCCTTCGTCCATCGCCGCCCGCCCCCCGCGCACATTGCAGGGGCCGGGTCGGGTGTCAGTTCGCGGTCAGTGCGTAGGACCCGGCCGCGCGCAACCGGCCCAGATAGAGGTCAAGGAAATCCGGCGGCACCGCGCCGGCGACACTGGGACGCGCGGCCAGCGCCTGCCGCCAGGCCTGCAACTTCGGCAGGTCATCGGTCACGCCAAGATGCCGCACCGTCTCGAGCGCGTCGAGCTGGCGGAAGGCAGGGGCAAAGACCGCGTCAACCGCCGAGAATTCGGCCCCGGCGAAGAACGGACCGGCGACCTCGGCCTCGAGCGGCTGCAACCGCGCGATCAGCGCCGTCCGCGCCTCGGTGAAGCCCGCCTCGTCCCTGGCCTGCACCAGCTTCCACAACTCGCCCAGCACCGAGCCGGCATATTCGACCCAGGCCCTTTGCCGGGCACGGTCCAGCGCATCCTCGGGAAACAGCCGCTGTCCCGGCAGGGTCTCGTCCAGATATTGCAGGATGACCGTGCTTTCGAACAGGATCACCGGTTTTTCACCCGCCCGCTCGATCTTCAGCACCGGCACCTTGCCCAGGGGCGAGATCTGGAGAAACCAGTCGGGCTTGTTGGCAAGATCGACATGGATCACCTCGTACTCGACCCCGCGCTCGCGCAGCGCGATCACCGCGCGCTGGACATAGGGGCAGGTCGGAAAGCTGATCAGCGTCAGTTTCGGCGCGGCTTCGGGGATGGCGCAGACGCCATCCACGCAAACCCCCGCATCCGCGCCAAGGGAAACCAGCGGCCCGTTCATGCGGCGCCCCCGCGTTCGGATTGCACCTTGCCAAGCGCCTGCAGGAACAGATCGGCCTCCTGCGCGCCCGACAGCCCGTATTTGCCGTCGATGACAAAGAAGGGCACGCCGCTGATGCCATAGGCGGATGCCTGCGCCTTGTCTTCGGCCACCGCCTTGGCGAAGGCGCCCGATTGCAGCGCGGCCTCGGCCTCGGCGCGGTCCAGCCCGATCTCTGCGGCCAGATCGGCAAGGTCCGCGACATGTCCGACATGTTTGCCCTCGGTGAAATAGGCCTTGAGCAGGCGTTCCTTCATCTCGGCACCCTTGCCCTTGGTCTCGGCAAAGTGGATCAGCTCATGCGCCTTGGCGGTATTGGTGACCTTGATGTCATCGAGGTGATAATCGAGCCCCTCGCGCGCGGCGAGACCGGTGATCTGCTGGTCCATCTGCCGCACCTGCTCGGGCGAGGCGCCCAGATGCTGCGCCAGATACTCGGCATGGTTGCCGGAGTAGTCCACGGGCGAGGCCGGGTTCAGCTGATAGCTGTGCCAGTTCACCTCGACGGGCGCGCCGTCGAAACGGTCGAGCGCTGATTCCAGCCGCCGCTTGCCGATATAGCACCAGGGGCAGGCAATGTCGGACCAGATGTCGATCTTGATCGGGTTGGCCATGGTCTTTCCTTTTTCGTTCAGTCAGGCGGCAAGCGGCACGCCAAGCGCCGCCTGCAATTCTTCGCGTCCCAGTGGCGCGCCGAAAACCGGCGTGCCGATGGCAAAGCCCCGCGCCGCGTCCAGCGGCCCGGCATCCACCGGGTCGAACCCCAGACGGTCGATCACGCGGGCCAGCACCGCCCGCGCCCCGGCATCATCGCCGGCAATCGCCATCGCCCGGCGCTCGGGATCGCCCGCGGGACGGGCCTCGCCATCCATCTCGTGATAGCCGAGATGGTTGAAGGCTCGCAGCAGCCGCGCGCCCGCCAAATGGTCGGCGATCACCGCGCTGCTGGTGGGCACGCCCTCGAATTCCGGCAGGGTGCCATCGGTCTGCGCCCAGTAGTTCATCGCATCGACGACGATCTTGCCCCTGAGCGCGGCTGGGTCAAGGCTGCGATATTTCGACAGGGGCAGCGCCAGAATGACGATGTCGCTGTCCGCCATCACCTCGGCGGCGCTGGCCGCAACCGCGCCCGGTGCCACGAATTGTAGCACCAGCGCCATCTCGCTGGCCGGGCGGGACGAGGCGATGCGCACCTCGTACCCCGCCGCCAGGGCGCGGCGGGCAATAGCCGTGCCCACCCGCCCCGCGCCGAGAATGCCGATCATCTTTGGCTCGGTCATGGTTGCCTCCTTCAGACGGTCTCGGCCGGCGCTTCAGCCTTTTCGGCCAGCGCGGCATCGACCAGCGGTTTCACTTTGGTCCCCAGCAGTTCGATCGAGCTGAGGAAGTCCTTCTGCGCCAGCTGCCCCAGATCCATCTGGAAGAAATGCCGGTCGTGACCCATCGCGCCATGCAGCGCCACGATCCGCTCGGCGATTTCCTCGGGGGAACCCACGAACAGCGCCCCCTTGCCATTGGCATCGCGGTCAAAGCCCGCGCGCTGCGGCGCCGGGAAGCCCCGGATCTCGCCCAAGGCGCGGAAGGCCTCGTGATAGTGGTTCCACCACAGATCCTTCGCGGCCTGCGCGTCCTTGCCGACAAAGCCGGGGCTGGCCACCGAGATGCGCACATCCGCGCCCGGCACCTTCACCTGCTCGACCGCCTGACGATAGAGGTTGGCCAGCGGCGCGAAGCGTTCGGCATCACCGCCGATGATGGCATAGCTGACCGGCAGACCGGCAATGGCCGCGCGGACGGTCGAGTTCGGGTTGCCCCCGGTCGCCAGCCAGATCGGCAGCTTGCCGTTCTCGGGCCGGGGCACGACCAGCGCCTCGTTCAGCGCGGGACGGAACTTGCCTTCCCAGGTCACCTGTTCACTCTCGTTCAGCCGCAGCAGCAGGTCCAGCTTCTCGGCATAGAGATCGTCGTAATCGTTCAGGCTGTGGCCAAAGAGCGGAAAGCTCTCGGTCGAGGAGCCACGACCGGCAGTGATCTCGGCCCGGCCATTCGACAGCGCGTCGAGCGTGGCGAATTGCTGGAACACCCGCACCGGGTCATCGGTCGACAGCACCGTCACCGCGCTGCCCAAGAGGATATTCTTCGTGGTCGCCGCCGCCGCGCCAAGGATCACCGTGGCGGCCGAGGCCGGCATTTCACGGGTATGGTGTTCGCCGATGCCAAAGTAATCCAGCCCGACCTGATCGGCCAGCTGGATCGCTTCCAGCAGGTTGCGCTGTGCCTCTGCCGTGCTGCCCAACTCACCCGTCTCGGGGTTCCGCTGCACGTCGCCAAAGCTGTAAACGCCAAGTTCCATTCTCTGTCCTCCATCATCAGCGGCTGAAAATTCTTTCGGCTTCGCTGGTATAAATTTGTAACTTGCACCTATATTGATACTGAAATCCGGGACGCAAGAAGGCACACCGATGTTACCTGATCCAACCGATGGCCCCGACCACATGCTCGACGCCTGCCGCCCTGTCCGCCTGACCCTCAGCCGGATCGGAGACAAGTGGTCGGTGCTGATCGTCATGGCGCTGTGCGGCGGGCCGCGCCGCTTCAACGAATTGAAACGCGCCATCGACGGCATCTCGCAGCGGATGCTGACCCTGACGCTGCGCGGGATGGAGCGGGACGGGCTGATCAGCCGCACCGTCCACCCGACAACCCCGCCCCGCGTCGAATATGCGCTGACCGATCTGGGCCGCACCCTGCGCGAACCGATCGAGGCTTTGGGGCAATGGGCGGTCGAAAACGAATCCCGTATCCGCGCGGCACAGGAACGGTTCGACGCGGCGGGCTGAGCGCCTCGCCCCATGCGGGTATTGCCCGACACCAAGCCGGTATTGGACTTCGGGGGGTGGAAACGGCGATCTTTCAGGGAAGGAAAGACAGCCAAGGACCATCGCCATGACCCAGATCGACCGGATCGAAACCACCCTCGTCGACATCCCGACGATCCGCGGCCATGTGCTGTCGATGACCACCATGCGCTCGCAGGCCATTGTTCTGGTGCGCGTCCGGTTCTCGGATGGTTCGGTCGGACTGGGCGAAGGCACCTCGATCGGCGGCATGAGCTATGGGCCGGAAAGCCCCGAAAGCATCAAGCTGGCCATCGACAGCTATATCGCCCCGCTGCTCGTCGGTCAGCCGGCCGATGACGTGATCGCCGCGATCACGCTGGTCGAGAAATCGGTGCGCGGCAATCCCATCGCCCGCTGCGCCGTCGAGATCGCGCTGTGGGACGGGCTGGCGAAACGGCTGAACACCTCGGTCGCGCAGGTCTTTGGCGGCCCGGTCCGCCGCGCCATGCCGGTCGCCTGGACGCTGGCCAGCGGCCGTTCGGAGACCGATATCGCCGAGGCCGAGGAGCTGATCGCCACCCGCCGCCACAACATCTTCAAGCTGAAGATCGGCAAGCGCCCGGTGCGCGAGGACCTGGCCCATGTCGAGGCCATCGCCCGCGCCGTCGGTGACCGCGCCAGCATCCGCGTCGATGTCAATCAGGCGTGGAGCCTGACCGATGCCCGCCGCGGCCTTGCCGGGTTGCAGGCCATCGGCTGCGAACTGGCCGAACAGCCGATCCGCATCGGCGATCTGGCCGCTTTGCGCGCCCTGACCGCAGGCACCGAGGTCGCGGTCATGGCCGATGAACAGTTGAACGGTCCCGCCGATGCACTGGCCGTGGCCGCCGCCCGCGCGGCGGATGTCTTCGCCGTCAAGATCGGCCAGTCGGGCGGGTTGAAGCGCGCCGCCGAGGTCTGCGCCATCGGCGATGCCGCCGGCATCGGCCTTTACGGCGGCACCATGCTGGAATCGGGCCTGAGCACCGCCGCCGCCGTGCAGCTTTTTTCGACGGTGCCGCATCTTGACTGGGGCACCGAGCTGTTCGGCCCGCTTCTGCTGACCGACGAGATTCTGGCCGAGCCGCTGACCTATCGCGATTTCTCGGTGCTCCTGCCCGAAGGACCGGGCATCGGTGTTACGCTGGATGACAGCAAAGTCGATTTCTACCGGCGCGACCGCGCCCGCAGCCTTCACGCCGTTTCCTAGGCCAACAAGGCGCCACGAAGACCGGCACATCATCGCCGGATAACCGCAGCAACCCGGCGCCGGACCCCCCGGACGCCAACGGAGGAGACTTGCCATGTTCACACCTGAATCCCTTGACGAGCTGGAAGCGCGGCTTGACGGCATCGTCCAGGACGATCCCGAAAACGGCATCTTCCGCGCCCGCCGGGACATGTTCACCGATGAGGAACTGTTCGAACTCGAGATGAAGCACATCTTCGAAGGCAACTGGATCTACCTGGCCCATGAAAGCCAGATCCCCAACCCGAACGACTATTTCACCGTCAACATGGGCCGCGTCCCGGTGGTCATCACCCGCGACAAGACCGGTCAGCTGCACGCGCTGGTCAATGCCTGCTCGCATCGCGGCGCCATGCTGTGCCGCTTCAAGCGCGCCAACAAGGCCACCTTCACCTGCCCCTTCCACGGCTGGACCTTCGCCAATACCGGTAAGCTCTTGAAGGTGAAGGACCCGCAGGGCGCCGGCTATCCCGAACAGTTCGACTGCGACGGCAGCCACGACCTGACCAAGGTCGCCCGCTTTGAAAGCTATCGCGGCTTCCTGTTCGGCAGCCTGAACCCCGATGTCTCGTCGCTAGAGGAGTATCTGGGCGAAGCCCGCAAGATGATCGACATGGTCGCCGACCAGTCGGAAGAGGGGCTGGAGGTGCTGCGCGGCAGCTCGACCTATACCTATGACGGCAACTGGAAGCTGCAGGCCGAGAATGGCGCCGACGGCTATCACGTCTCGGCCGTGCACTGGAACTATGTCGCTACCACCGCACGGCGCGGCAAGGAGACCGAGGACAAGATCAAGGCCAATGACGCCTCGAAATGGGCCAAGCAGAAGGGCGGCTTCTACAGCTTCGACAATGGCCACCTGCTGCTGTGGACGGTCTGGGCCGATCCCTCGAACCGCCCGCTCTACCCGCATCGCGAGGAGCTGGTGCAGAAATACGGCGAGGCCAAGGCCGACTGGATGATCTCCTATCTGCGCAACCTCTGCCTCTATCCGAACCTGTTCCTGATGGACCAGTTCAGCAGCCAGCTGCGCGTCTTCCGGCCGATCTCGGTCGACCAGACCGAGGTGACGATCTACTGTATCGCCCCTAAGGGCGAGAGCGCCGAGGCCCGCACCCGCCGCATCCGCCAGTACGAGGACTTCTTCAACGCCTCGGGCATGGCGACCCCGGACGATACCGAGGAATTCCGCGCCACGCAGCGCGGCTATGCCGGCGGCCGTTTCGCCAAGTGGAACGACCTGACCCGCGGCGCCAAGCAGTGGATCACCGGGCCGGACGAGGATGCCAAGGCCATCGACCTGAACCCGATCCTGTCGGGTGCCCGCACCGAGGACGAGGGCCTCTTCGTCATCCAGCACAGCCAGTGGGTCGAGCGGATGCGCGACGCCATCACCGATGAACGCGACGCGATTGCCCCCGTCGCCCAAGCCGCGGAGTAACTGACATGAGCGATACCATCGACATCGACCGCCCCGCCCGCGCCCTGACCTTCGACCAGATCCAGGCCTTTCTCTATGCCGAGGCCCGCGCGCTGGATGACCGTCAATGGGATGACTGGCTGACCTTCTATCACGACGATTGCGATTTCTGGATGCCGGCCTGGGACGACTTCGACAAGCTAACCGAAGACCCGCAGTCCGAGATTTCGCTGATCTACTATGCCGACAAGTCCGGCATCCGCGATCGCGTCTTCCGCATCCAGACCGACCGCAGCTCGGCCACCAGCCTGCCCGAGCCGCGCACCAACCATAACCTCTCCAATATCGAGATCATCAGCCAGAAGGACGGCATCATCAAGCTGCGCTTCAATTGGCAGTCGCTCAGCTATCGCTACGCGGTGACGGACCAGCACTGGGGAACGTCCTTCTACACCATCGACGCCAGGGGTGAGCGTCCGCTGATCACCTCGAAGAAGATCGTTCTGAAGAACGACCACATCCACCATGTGATCGACGTTTATCACATCTGACCTGAACCCTTAGCCATTGACCCAGCCACCCGCCCGGACATCCGGGCGGGACCGGGGGAGGAGACACCATGACCTACCAGATTGCACTCAACTTCGAAGACGGCGTGACCCGCGTCATCGACTGCGACGAGGACGAACTCGTCATGGACGCCGCTTTCCGCGCCAAGATCAACATCCCGATGGATTGCCGCGACGGCGTCTGCGGCACCTGCAAATGCTTCGCCGAAAAGGGCGAATACGAGATGGGCTTCTATCTCGAAGAGGCCATGACCGAGGACGAGGCCGGCGAGGGCTATGTCCTCTCCTGCCAGATGACCCCGAAATCCGATTGCGTGGTCAAGGTGCCGGCCTCGTCGCTGGTCTGCAAGACCGGGGCCGAAACCGTCGCCGCAGAGGTGATCGCGGTCGATGCGCTGTCCGAAACTTCGTTCGGGCTGCGGGTGAAGCTCTCGAAACCCATCGCCTTCCTGCCCGGCCAATACGTCAATATCGGCGTGCCCGGCACCGACCGGCACCGCTCCTATTCCTTCTCCTCGGCCCCCGGCGCCGACGAGGGCAGCTTCCTGATCCGCAACCTCAAGGGCGGCGTCATGTCGACCTGGCTCGGCGAGATCGCCAAGCCCGGCGACAAGCTGGACCTGACCGGCCCGATGGGCGCCTTCTACCTGCGCCCGGTCGAGCGCCCGCAGCTGTGGCTGGCCGGCGGCACCGGGCTGGCGCCCTTCCTCGCCATGCTGGAATCGGTCGCCGTCAGCGGCAGCGACCACCCGATCCGGCTCTACTATGCCGTCACCCATGGCGCGGATCTGGTCGAGCTGGAGCGGATGCAGGCGCTGGCTGACCAGATCGGCAATGTCCAGATCGTCACCATCCTCGCCGCCAAGGACGAGGAGCATGACCGCAAGGGCTTCGTCACTGACCATCTGGGTCTCGAGGATTTCAATGGCGGCGACAGCGATGTCTATCTGTGTGGTCCCCCGCCGATGGTCGAGGCGGTGCGTCAGCACATGGCCGCGCTTGGCGTTGCCCCCGCCAGCTTCCATTTCGAGAAGTTCAACCCGACCGAAACCCCGGCGGTGGCGGCATGAGCGGGCGGTTCGCAGGCAAGGCCATGGTGGTCACCGGCGCCGCCCAGGGCATCGGTCAGCGCGTCGCCGAGCGCGCGGCCGCCGAGGGGGCCGAGGTGCTGATCGTCGACCGCTCGGACCAGCGCGAGGTGGTTGCAGCAGGGATCAACGCCGCCGGCGGCGTGGCCCATGCCGTCAGCGCCGACCTGGAGACATGGGAGGGCTGCGCCGCAGCGATGGCCCGCGCGGCCGAGCTGTTCGGTCGCATCGACATCCTCGTGAACAATGTTGGCGGCACCATCTGGGCCAAACCCTTCGAGCATTACCAGCCGCACGAGATCGAGGCCGAGATTCGCCGCTCGCTGTTTCCGACCATCTATTGCTGCCGGGCGGCGCTGGATTACATGCTGCCCGCCGGCAAGGGGGTGATCGTCAACGTCTCCTCCATCGCCACCCGCAGCCTGAACCGCGTCCCCTATGCGGCGGCCAAAGGTGGGGTTAACGCGATCACCGCATCGCTGGCCTGGGAAGTGGCCGAGCGCGGCATCCGCGTCGTCGCCTCCGCCCCCGGCGGAACCGAAGCCCCGCCGCGCGTGGTGCCGCGCAATGCCAATGCCGCGACCGAACAGCCCGAGGACTGGTACAAGACCATCGTCGACCAGACCACGCAATCGAGCCTGATGAAACGCTATGGCACGCTGGACGAACAGGCCGGTGCGATCCTGTTCCTCGCCTCGGACGATGCCAGCTATATCACCGGCGTGACCTTGCCAGTGGGTGGCGGGGATCTGGGTTAGGCTGAAGCTGCGCGCCCGCCCGAGGCACCGTCAGGGTTTCAGGCGCGCGCGCAAGAGCTCCATCAGCGCGCCGTTCCTCGGCAGCTGGTCGGCCTTGCCCTCCTCGCTCAGCCAATAGAACCGCCCCGGCTTCACATCGGCGGGCAGTTCGTAATCCATGCCGTCCCATTCATCCTCGCGGAAGGCATAGAAGGCCCAATGGCCACCCCGCGCCTCGACCGCGTCGATCACGTCGGTCAGATAGGCGCCGCAATCGGCCCAAAGCCGCATACAGCCGAACTCTGCCGCAACCATGCGCGAGGGTGGCACTGCCTGTGCCTCGGCCCAGTCAAAGGCCGCGCCGATATGGGCTGCGACGGCGGCGCGGTCCCAGACCATCTCGCCTCCGGCATAGTCGGTGCTGACACCCGGATAGCGCAGCGGCTGGTCGCGCTTCATGTTCGGCGCGCTGGTCGCGGCATAGGGTTCGTACATGTGGAAGGCATAAAGCACCCGCTCATCCGCCAGCGCCGCCGGCCACGCCGCCAGCGAGCGCGGATTGGCGAACCAGCCGCCATCCACCATGACCGGGGTGACCGGATCGACAGCCCGGATCGCCGCGATCATGCGGTCATAGAAGGCCGGCAGATCGCGCAGCCCGCCGGCTTGGGCGATCTGCCAGTCGCGTAGCGTGTCGGCAGGCGCGTTCTCGGCCACGCCGCCGACCTTCTCGGGCGCCGGTTCGTTCAGGATGTTATAGCCCGCTACCGCCGGATGGTCTTTCAGCGCGCCGGCAAGATCGACCCAGAACCGGGCGGCCTGATCCTGGTAGGCGGCATCGCTCCACAGCCGGTCGTCATAGACGCCGCCATTCTGTTGCGACCAGCGCCGGCCCGGCAGGCTCAGCGGCGCCAGCACCACCTTGATCCCGGCAGCATCGGCGGCATCCAGCACCTGCCGCAACTGTGCCAGATCCTCGGACACAAGACCGTCATAGCGATCCGCATCGCCGATCAGGAAATCACGGCCCTGCCCTGTCCATTTGCTGAAGGTCAGCCGCACCCATGTCGCGCCGGTTTCGGCAAGCGCGCGGAAATACTCCGCATCCTGCGGCACGGCATTGAAGCCGTTCGCGCCGTATTGCGGGCTGTCCCAGAAGCCGATCAGGTCGGCAGCGGCGACCGGCTGTGCCAGCGCCGCCGCGATCAGGGCAGCCGGCAGATGCGGAGTGATGCGGAAGGTAAACATGTGAAAAGGCCCCTGACCAAAGAATGTCAGAGGCCTTTTGCCAGCCTTACGGCGGAAAGGGAAACGATCACGCCGCCTTGCGCGCCACCTCCTGCGCGATCTTGGTGAACTTGTGGACATGCACGCCCTGCTCGTCGACGCGGTGGTTGATCGACAGGGCGGTGGTGCCAAGCTCGGGGTCGAGGCGGTGGAAATGGATGCCGTTCCGCGGCGCCGAGGCCACCGATTCCGGCACGATGCACATGCCCTCGCCGATGGCCACGAGGCTCAGCGCGGTCTGCAGGTCCATGGTGAAGACCCGGCTTTTCGCCTCGAGCCCCTGTTCCTCGATCAGCTTCAGCACGAAATCGGCGTAAGAGGGGCGCGGGAATTCCGGGTAGAGGATGAAATTCTCCTTGGCATAGTCCTGCAGGTTCACCGGCCCGTCGCCCTTGACGTCGAAGCTTTCGGGCATGGCCACGACCAGCGCCTCGTCGATCAGCTTGCGGGTGACGAATTCCGGGTCTTCCAGCGTCGGGCGGGCAAAGGCCACATCGACCTCGCGCCGGATCAGCGCCTTGTGCAGATCGGCATTGTTCATCGGCATCAGGCTCAGCGACACGGCGGGATGGGCGGCGCGGAAGGCCTTGATGATGCTCGGCAGAAGGCCATAGGACGAGGAGCCGACAAAGCCGATGCGCAGCCGGCCGGCCGCCCCTTGCCCGATGCGGCGGATCTCCAGCTGCATGTCCTCGATCGCAGCCATCGTCTCGCGGCCACGCTCATAGAGGCGATGCCCGGCCTGGGTCAGGGTGATGGCGCTGCGCGAACGGTTGAACAGCAGCGCACCCATTTCCTGCTCGAATTGCTGGATCTGGCGGCTCAAGGGCGGCTGCGCCATCCCCAGACGCTCGGCGGCGCGACCGAAATGCAGCTCTTCGGCGACGGCGAGGAAATAGCCCAGACGGCGCAGGTTCATTTCCATGACGCGCCCTCCGGCTGACGGTTGTCCTGGACCGGCTGGATCTGCGCCAGCACGGGCGTCAGCGTTTCGCAGGTCTTGCCCTTGCTGCAGCTGTCGCAATCCTTGGTGCACGCGCCGTGGCGATCCGTCGTGGTGGCTGGCTGGGTCATGGTCGATCCTCCTCTTGCGCCCGGCCCTGTTGATACCTTTCGGATCGGTTGGTCAGGCGGCTCTAGCTCCCACAACCCAAATAGCTTGTGAGGGGAGGGAATTCCCAATATCGTCTGAATCGGTTCAATACCTAAAAGGTATGGCGTTGAAGCTGCACCAGTTGCATTACTTCGTGACCGTCGCGCGCGAGCGGAATTTTACCCGCGCGGCCGAGCGGCTGAACATGGCCCAACCGCCGCTGAGCCGGCAGATCCACCAGCTTGAGGAAGAGATCGGGGTGCAGCTGATCCAGCGCGGGTCGCGCCCGCTGCAGCTGACCGAAGCCGGAAAGCTGTTCTTCGACCAGGCGGTAATGGCGCTGGATCATATCGAGCAGATGACCGAGATGACCCGCCGCCTCGCCGCCACCGCCCGCACGCGGCTGGGGATCGGCTTCGTCTCCTCGACACTTTACGGCCACCTGCCCGAGGCGATCCGCCGCTATCGCACCGCCCGGCCCGAGGTCGAGATTGCGCTGCACGAGATGACCTCGCTGGAACAGATCGCGGCCCTGAAGGAAGGCCGGATCGATGTGGGCTTTGGCCGCATTCCCCATGGCGATCCGCTGGTCGACCGGGTGCTGATGCGCAACGAGCCGCTGCGCGCGGCCATCCCGGCCAGCGACCCAATCGCCGACCGGCCGGGGCCGTTCAAGCTGGCCGATCTGGCGCATCTGCCGATCATCATCTACCCCAGCGCGCCGCGCCCCAGCTATGCCGATCAGGTTCTGGCGCTGCTGCGCGACCGCGACCTGCGGCCGCCGGTGGTGCACGAGGTCAAGGAATTGCAGGCGGCACTGGGGCTGGTGGCGGCCGAAACCGGCTTTGCGGTGGTGCCGGCCTCGGTCGAGCGGTTGCGCCGCGACAATGTCGTCTATGCCCCGCTGGACGAGGTCGAGGCGAGCTCGCCGGTCATCATGAGCATCCGCAAGGACGACCCCTCGCCGGAACTGGCGCTGCTTCTGCGGCTGATCAAGCGAATGTATCGCGATCACGGCATCGCCTTTGGCGTCTGACGCGGGATCAGCGTGGCGACCAGACCCCGGATCGCAGCCGGCGCTTGGATCTGGGCTGCGCCTTCGACCAGCGCCACGGCGTCTTGAGGCAGCGGCGTGCCATCGACCGAAATCCCGTCACCGAGGGCGAGGACGGCATGGGTCGCGCCAGTGGTGAGGGTCCGGTCGCCCGACAGCGGCAGGACCGATCCGTCGAACCGCGCGCCGTCATGAATCAGGTTGAAGTCGCGCACCGGGCCATCGATCAGCCGGCTGTCGATCGGCAGATCGCCGGAAAAGGCCAAGGGCTGCATCGGCAGCGCCATCATTGTGACATCGGGCGTCTGCAACACCAGCCCCGGCCCCTCAATCACCGTCAGGATGCGCGAGAGGCCCGGAAACGCCGAAAACGGGCCGTCCGATCCCACCTCGGCAATCGACAGCCGCCACTGCAACTGGCCCTCCCGCTCCTGCCGCGCAATCTCATGGGTGACGCCGCCGCCGTTTTTCCACTGCTGGGTCTGGAAGTCTTCCGGTCGGATCAGGCGCATGGCGGTCTCGTCGGGCTGAGGGGCTGGTAACGCCCGCAGACTAGTCATCGCCGCCAGCCTCGTCAAAACGCCGATCAATAGGTCTCGACATGCATCCGTCCCTCTTGCCGCAAGGCGCTGCGGATCGCGGGCCAGTCCAGCCCATGCGCGGCGCTGATGCGCCCGATCGCCCCCTCCACGCCCGCCTCAAGCCCCTTCAACCCGCAGACATAGAGATGGGTCGAGGGTTTCGTCAGCAGCCCGGCGACCAGTTCGGCCCGCCGTTCCAGCCGGTCCTGAACATATTCATGTTCTTCAAGATTCACCCGGCTATAGACCAGTTCGCGATGCAGCTCGGTCTGAAGATAGCGTTGCAGCGGTCCGAAATAGGGCAGCTCCTCGGGCGTGCGGGCGCCGAAGAACAGGAACAGACCGCCCGGCCCCTGCGGCGCGGTGCGGCGGCGGCGATGTGTGAAGCCGCGGAAGGGCGAGACGCCGGTGCCGGTGCAGATCATCAACAGATCGGCCTGCGGATCATCTGGCATCAGGAAGGTCGCGCCGAAGGGGCCGACCACATCGAAGCTGTCGCCAAGCGCCCGGTCGCAAAGCCAGTTTGAGGCCACGCCCGTCACCCCGTCGCCGGCAATGCGCTTCACCGTCAGCGCCATGTTGTTGGTATTCGGTCGCTCCCCGTCGCGCGCGCTGGCGGCGGAATAAAGCCGCATCTCGTGCGGTCGGCCCTGCGCGTCGAGGCCGGGCGGCACGAGGCCGATGCTTTGCCCCTCGAGATAAGAAAACGGTTCGGCGCCGAAATCGAGGATGATGTGATGCACGTCGGAATTGCAGCCCTCGGCGGTGATGCGGCTGTTGCCGACCACCGTGGCCCGCGCGGGGGCGGCGCGGGTGAAGGCGTTGATCCGGGGTTTCGAGGCCGAGGCCGGCGCGCGCGCCGCCCCGCCAAGCCCCTGATGGGCGATGGTCAGGATGCGCGTGGCCTCGTCGTCGAAGGCATCGGGCACGGCGCGCTCAAGCTCGGGCTCGGGCTGGGGCAGGATGGTCCATTCATGCTGCTCGGTCAGGGTGAAGGGCCGGGTGACGTTGAACCAGTTGTCGATGGCCCCGGTCGGACAGGGGCGGACGCAGCGCATGCAGAAGTTGCAGATATCCGGGTCGACCACGTAATTCGCCGCGTGCGAGATCGCGCCGGTCGGGCAACGGGTCTCGCAGGTATTGCAGCGGATACAGATTTCCGGGTCGATCAGATGCTGCCGCATGGCCTCCTCCCCTGTCCAGCGGGTGCCTAGATCGCGGCTGCCAGATCGAACACCTCGGCGGTCGCCAGTTCGTTCAGCTTGGCATTCCGCGCCCGTTCGACATTCAGCGCCTTCTGCAGGTTTGCCGCCGCCTCGTCATTGGCCCAGGCATTGGCCCATGCGGTCAGGGTCACGAAACGGGCGATCTCGTAATGCTCGACCGCCTGCGCGCAGGCGATGATCCCGGCATCCTGCACCGGACCCTTGCCGCCGGTCTCGCGGATGACATCCTCGGTCTCTTGCAGAAGCCCAAGGATCGCCTCGCAGGTGACACCCTTCACCGGCTCGCCAATGGCGGCGAAGGTGCGTTCCAGCCGCTCGATCTGGTCGCGGGTCTCGGCGATATGCTCGGTCAGCGAGGCGCGCAGCTTGTCGTTCTGCACCGCCTCGACCACTTCGGGCAGGATCTTCAGGATCTGCTGTTCGGCGTAATACATGTCCTGCAGGAAATGCAGGAACAGGTCTCTGAACGTCTTCATGGTTACTCCTCCGTGATGAAAAGGGCGGCGCGCCCGGGGGCCGGACGCGCCGGTAGAGTCTGGCGGATCACACTAGCGCGGGCACCAGACCCAGAATGCGGCGGGCCTGTTCGACCGTGGCGACCGGGCGTTCGTAGCGGTCGCAGAGATCGACCACGCGCTTGACCAGCGCCGCGTTGGAAGGTGCCAGCCGGTCCTTGTCCAGCCGGACGTTATCCTCGAGTCCGGTGCGGGCATGGCCGCCCGAGGACACGCACCATTCGTTCAGCGTCAGCTGATGCGAGCCGATCCCGGCGGCGCACCATTCGGAATCCGGTGCCAGCCGCTCCATGGTGCGGATGTAGTAGTCGAACACGTCGCGATCGACCGGCATGGCGTTCTTCACGCCCATGACGAACTGCACATAAAGCGGCCCGGTCAGGCGGCCATCGCGGCGCATGGCCACGGCCTGATGGATATGGCCCAGATCGAAGGCCTCGATCTCGGGCTTCACATGATATTTCTGCATCTCGCCGGCCAGCCAGTCCACCAGGTCGGGCGGGTTCTCATAGACCCGGCTGGGGAAATTGTTCGAGCCGACCGAGAGGCTGGCCATGTCGGGGCGCAGGCTCAGCATCGCGCCGCGGGTCTGGCCGGCACCCGACCGGCCGCCGGTCGAGAACTGGATGATCATGCCGGGGCAATGACGCTCCAGCCCCTCTTGCAGCAAGGCGAACCGCTCGGGGTCCGAGGAGGGGGTGGCGTCATCATTGCGCACATGGGCATGAACGATCGAAGCCCCGGACTCGAAGGCCTCTTGCGTCGATTCGACCTGTTCCGAGACCGAGATCGGCACCGCCGGGTTATTGCCCTTGGTCGGCAGCGAGCCGGTGATGGCGACGCAGATGATACAGGGTTTCTGGGACATCAGGCTTGCTCCTCGGCGCGCTCGATTGCAGGAACGCGCATCCGCTGAAGCGCGTCGATGAAGAAGGGGCGGAAACCCTCGGGATGTTCGCTCATCGGGAAATGGCCCAGCTCGTCCATCACCGTGACCGTCGCACCGGGGATGGCGCGGGCGGTGCGCTTGGCATCCTCGGGGGTGCAGGTCAGGTCATAGGCGCCGACGAGAATGTGAACCGGGGTGCGAATCGTGTCGATCTGGTTGAGCCGCCCGATCAGGCTTTCGTCGCGGGTGTAGAAGCTGAGATCGCCCCGGAACACGCCCGGCCCCGATTGCATGAACATCCACAGTGTATTCCAGCGCTCCTCGGCGGGCGCATAGGGCGAGATATTGGCCGAAACCAGCGCCGCCCCCATCTCGCCGCCATGGGCATCGGGCCGATGGAACCAGTCGATGTCATACCAGGCGCCCTGAAAGTCCGAGGCCTCGATGGCGATGAAGCCCGAGAATCGGTCGCCATGCAGCGCCGCCAGTTGCAGCGCGATGCGCCCGCCCATCGAACAGCCGGCCAGCAGCGGCCGGTCAAGGCCCAGCCCGTCGACCACCGCCAGAACGGTGGCAATGTAAGCCTCGGTCGTCAGCAGGTATTCTTCGGTCTCGAACCCCTCGGGCGGCAGGGACTTGCCATGCCAGGGCATGTCGAAGGCGATCAGGCGATGGTCGCGCGTCACCTCGGCATCGTTCATCAGGTGCCGCCACTGGCGGGTATCGGCGCCGGCGGTATGCAGGCACAGGACCGGGCGGCCCTGCCCGGCCTCCTCGACATAGATGCGACGCGGGGCGCCCTCGACCTCGACGGTGTAGTAGCGGCCGGTGATCGGCTCGGGGCGGGCGGGGTTGATCTTGGTGGTCATGCGGAAACCTCCTTGCGCGGGATGGCCAGGACTTCCTTGAAGAAGCGCAGGTTCTTCACCAGCGCGAGGATGTCGCCGTCGATGCGGGCGCGGCCAATGGTGACGAGGCCGAAAATGTCGTGGAAGGCGGGCTTGGGCCGGGCCTGCCAGAATTCCTCCAGCGCGGCGCGGTCGGTGGTGATGGCGAAACGCCACGGCGTCTTGCGGCTGGGTCCGGGCTGGATCTCGGCCAGATGGCCCTTGTCGAAGGTCAGGTAATATTCATCACCGTCAACCTTCAGAAGCACGGTATCATTGATCAGGCGCCCGAGGCGCAGAAGATGCGGGCTGTCGTCAAGCTGCGACTGCATCCGCGTGAGAAATGGCAACATGGGGTCCCCCGGATTGTGATGGCAGGTGCTGTCCCCAGAGTGGCGTTTTGCGCCCCTGCCCGGCAATGTCCGGGTCGGTATCCGGTGATACCCATGGAAAGCTCGCCCCGGCCCGGCGTTCCGAGGTCGCGGTATCGCCCGATACCAAGCGGTGCATTGGGTCGAGGCCCCGGCTTTGTCACATTCAACGGGTCATCCACCGGGATTGCCCGGGACGATCCGAATAGACCCCGTATCCACCTTATCTGGGAGAGAGACCTTGGGAACCGTAACGCTTGAAAACATCACCGACGTCGTCATCGGCTCACTGGGCCAGAACGGCGAAATCACCACCCGCCAGCGCGAGATCATGACCTCGCTGATCACCCATCTGCACGGCTTCTGCAAAGACGTGAACCTGCAGATCGACGAATTCCTGGCCGCCTGCGACTACCTGGCCCGTGCCGGCCAGACCACCGATGACAAGCGGCAAGAATTCATCCTGCTGGGCGACATCCTGGGCGTCGAGGTCCTGGTCGACATGCTGAGCAACCCGGTCACCGGCGGCGAAAGCACCTCGACCGTGCTTGGCCCCTTCTATCGCGACAACCCGACAGTCCTGCCCGCCGGCGCCTCGACCGTGCAGAAGCATTTCGACGGCGAGGAATCGGTTCTGGTCGAGGGTGTCATCACCGACGACCTGGGCGAGCCGCTGGAAGGCGTGCTGATCGATGTCTGGGAAGACGCGCCGAACGGCCTTTACGAGAACCACGACCCCGACCAGCCCGATTTCAACCTGCGCGGCCGCTTCAAGACCGACGCCAAGGGCCGCTATTCCTTCGTCGCCCTGCGCCCGGTTCCCTATCCGATCCCGGAAGACGAGACCGCCGGCGAGCTGCTGCGCTTCATGGGGCACCACCCCTATCGCCCCGGCCATATCCACTTCATGATCCAGAAGCCCGGCTACCGCTCGCTGATCAGCCAGATCTTCGACAGCTCCAGCGAGTATCTCGATAATGACTCGGTCTTCGCGGTGAAAGACGACCTGATCGCCGAGTTCGTGCCCACGCCCGATGCGGCGCAGGATCTGCATGTCCAGTTCGATTTTGCCCTGAAGCGCGAGAAGGTTCTGGTTGACGCCTGATCCCCTGATCGTCTGAAACCCGAAAGCCCCCGCCCCGAAGCGGGGGTTTTCACAAGGCCCGGGACCCATCGCCGCGGCCCGCCTGCCCTTCACTCCACACCCTCACAGCGCCCAACGCGGGACCGAGATCATCGGCCCCCGGATGCGCATATCCAAACCCCGGAGGAGACCCCATGTCACACCGCACGTTCGACGTGCAGGAAGTGGTGAATACCAACACCACCCGCCTGTCCGCCTTCCAGAAGCGCGTCATCTTCCTGTGCTTCCTCGTCGTCGCCATTGACGGTTTCGATACCGCCGCCATCGGCTTCATCGCCCCTTCGCTGAAAGCCAGCTGGGGCGCCACGCCCGCCGAGCTGGCCCCGCTGTTTGCCGCCGGGCTGTTCGGCCTGATGGCCGGCGCCTTCGTCTTCGGCCCGCTGGCCGACCGCTTCGGCCGCAAGCCGGTGCTGACGCTGACAACGATCTTCTTCGGCCTCGCCACGCTGGCCTCGGCCTTTGCACCCGACATCCAGACGCTGACCATCCTGCGCTTCATCACCGGCCTCGGTCTTGGTGGCGCCATGCCGGCCTCGATCACGCTGACCGCCGAGGTCTGCCCGGACAAGCGCCGCTCGTCCTTGGTGACGCTGATGTTCTGCGGCTTCACCATCGGCTCGGCCTCGGCCGGTCTCGCGGCCTCGTCGATCGTCTCGACCTTCGGCTGGCAGGGGCTGTTGATCATGGGCGGCGTACTGCCGCTGGCGCTGAGCCCGTTCCTGATCGCGCTGCTGCCCGAATCGCCGCGCTTCCTGGCGACGCGGGGGGCCGAGCCTGCCCGCATCACCGAGGTGCTGCAGAAGATGGTGCCCTCGGCTGACCTGACCAATGCCACCTATACCCGCCCGGTCAAGGCCCCCGGCTCGCCCGTCTCGCAGCTGTTCAAGGACGGTCTCGCTCTCGGCACGCTCTTGATCTGGGCCACCTTCTTCATGAGCCTCCTGGTCTTCTACCTGCTGTCTAGCTGGCTGCCGCTCTTGATCACCTCGGCAGGGTTCACGCTGGAAAAAGCCTCGCTGATGGGTGCCACGCTGGCCGCTGGCGGCACGGTGGGCGCGATCCTGATCGGTCGCCTGATGGACCGGTTCGAGCCGCACAAGGTTCTGGCGCTGGCCTATCTGGTTGCGGGTGGCTTCGTGATCCTGCTGGGCAATGCGGTCAGCCAGCCCTGGCTGCTGGTTCTGGCGATCTTCGGTGCGGGCTTCGGCGTTGCCGGGGCGCAGGTGGGTGTCAACGCGCTGGCCGCCGGCTTCTACCCGACCACCAGCCGGGCGACCGGGGTGTCCTGGGCCAATGCCGTGGGCCGCACCGGCTCGGTCCTTGGCTCGATGGTCGGCGGCGTGCTGCTGTCGCTTGGCTGGGACCTGCCGACGGTCTTTGCCGCCGCTGCCGTTCCCGCGATCCTGGCCGCCGTCGCCATGTTCGCCAAGTCGCGGCTGACCCGCCCCGCCGCGCCTGTTGTCACGGCCAAGCCCGTCCAGGCCTGATCCCGATACACGACCAGAGCCGGCCGCGTCCCCATCCGGGCGCGGCCGGTTTCTTCTTGCGCAGCGATCCTCTTTGACACCACCCCTGCAAGAGCGCGCCAAAGTTCAGCGCCTCCGGTGATCTTCACGGCTTGCCTGTCCTCCCGCTGGGGCAGTAGGACTGTCCCGGTCCCGCGGCCAATGGCAGCGCAACGCTGCCTCACCACCCGTCCCGCCGGACAACCGAGCCAAGCCAGGAGAAGACCCATGCCAGCCTATCGTTCCCGCACGACGACCCACGGACGCAACATGGCAGGGGCGCGGGGTCTCTGGCGGGCGACCGGCGTGAAGGACAGCGATTTCGGCAAGCCGATCATCGCCATCGTCAACAGCTTCACCCAATTCGTGCCCGGCCATGTCCATCTGAAGGATCTGGGCCAGCTGGTCGCCGCCGAGGTCGAGGCGGCCGGCGGGATCGCCAAGGAATTCAACACCATCGCCGTCGATGACGGGATCGCCATGGGCCATGACGGGATGCTGTATTCGCTGCCCTCGCGCGAGATCATCGCCGACAGCGTCGAATACATGGTCAACGCCCATTGCGCCGATGCGATGGTCTGCATCTCGAACTGCGACAAGATCACGCCGGGGATGCTGATGGCCGCCCTGCGGCTGAACATCCCGGTCGTCTTCGTCTCGGGCGGCCCGATGGAGGCCGGCAAGGTCGTCCTCCAAGATGGCAAGGTCAAGGCACTGGATCTTGTGGACGCGATGGTCGCGGCGGCGGATGATTCCGTCTCGGACGAGGATGTGAAGGCCATCGAACGCTCGGCCTGCCCGACCTGCGGGTCCTGCTCGGGCATGTTCACCGCCAATTCGATGAACTGCCTGACCGAGGCGCTTGGCCTGTCGCTGCCCGGCAATGGCTCGACGTTGGCCACCCATGCCGACCGCAAGCGGCTGTTCGTCGAGGCCGGGCACCTGATCGTCGATCTGGCCCGGCGCTATTACGACAATGACGACGCCTCGGTCCTGCCGCGAAATGTCGCGAGCTTCGCCGCCTTCGAAAACGCGATGACGCTGGACATCGCGATGGGCGGCTCGACCAATACCGTGCTGCACCTCTTGGCCGCCGCGCATGAGGCCGAGATGGACTTCACCATGTCCGATATCGACCGGCTGTCGCGCAAGGTGCCGGTGCTCTGCAAGGTCGCGCCGGCGAAATCCGACGTGCATATGGAGGATGTCCACCGCGCCGGCGGGATCATGGCGATTCTGGGCGAGCTGGACCGCGCTGGCCTGCTGGATACCAGCGTCGGCAGCGTCCATTCCGGCACGCTGGCCGAAGGGCTGAAGCGGTGGGATGTGGCGCAGACCGAATCCGCCTCGGTCCATGACTTCTACCGCGCCGCGCCGGGCGGCGTGCCGACGCAGGTCGCCTTCTCGCAGGACCGCCGCTACGACGACGTCGATCTGGATCGCAAGGCGGGCGTCATCCGCAGCGCCGAGCATGCCTTTTCGCAGGATGGCGGGCTTGCGGTGCTTTACGGCAACCTCGCCGAGGATGGCTGCATCGTGAAGACGGCGGGCGTGGACGAGTCGATCCTGACCTTCACCGGCCCGGCCCATATCTTCGAGAGCCAAGACGATTCGGTTTCCGCGATCCTGACCGGCAAGGTGAAGCCGGGCGAGGTGGTGCTGATCCGTTACGAAGGGCCGAGGGGCGGGCCGGGGATGCAGGAAATGCTCTATCCGACCAGCTATCTGAAGTCGAAGGGCCTCGGCAAAGCCTGCGCGCTGGTCACGGACGGGCGCTTCTCGGGCGGCTCCTCGGGCCTGTCGATCGGCCATGTCTCGCCCGAGGCGGCCGAGGGCGGCACCATCGGTCTGGTGGAACAGGGCGATCTGATCCGCATCGACATCCCGAACCGGGTGATCTCGCTTGAGGTCGATGACGCCACGCTGGCCGCCCGCCGCGTGAAGCGCGAGGCCGAGGGCTGGAAGCCGGCCAAGCCGCGCAACCGCAAGGTCTCGACCGCGCTCAAGGCCTATGCCGCGCTGACCACCAGCGCCGCGAAAGGCGCCGTCCGGGTCATTCCGGAATAGCGCCACACCGCAGAACCTGAGCTAGAATGGCAGCGCCCGCCCGGTTCTCCGGCCGGGCGCTTTGCCCATTCAGGCCCCGTGAAACTGCCCCCCGGGGCATTGTCTTACTATTTTACTTGGACTAACAACGGGGCAATTCGAGCCTTGCTGCCTGACATCTGCACGAAAGTAGGCCCCTCATGACCCGATCCCTTCGGCTTCGCCCGATCTGCCTGTTGACCGCGCTGCTGATCGGCCTTGCCGCCCCGATCGCGGCCCAGACAACGCCCGCCGAGCCGGCGCCTGCCGTGACCGAGGTGCAGACGGCCCCGGCTCCCGCGGAAACTCCCGTGCCTGCACCTGCACCGCAGAATGCCGTCCTGGCGGCCCTGCCCCATGACCTTTCGCCGATGGGCATGTTCCGGCAGGCCGATATCGTGGTGAAGGCGGTGATGATCGGCCTCGTCTTCGCCTCGGTCGTCACCTGGACCATCCTGGTCGCCAAGGCGCTGGAACTGCTGGCGGCCTTCCGCAACATCGCCCGCACCGCACGGCGGGTCGAGGACGCCCCGCATCTGGACGACGCCCTTGCCGGCGGCGAGGGGCGCGGCCCCGGCCTCAGGATGCTGGCCGCCACGGCGCGCGAGTTGAACCGCTCAGGCGCGGCGCAGGCAGATGTGCGCGGTCGCATTGCCTCGCACCTCGCTCAGATACAGGCGCGAGCCACGCGCGAGGCGGCGCGCGGCACCGGGCTTCTGGCCACCATCGGCTCGACCGCGCCCTTTGTCGGCCTCTTCGGCACGGTCTGGGGCATCATGAACAGCTTCATCGGCATCTCGCAGGCGCAGACCACCAACCTTGCCGTGGTCGCCCCGGGCATTGCCGAGGCGCTGCTGGCCACCGCGCTTGGCCTTGTCGCCGCCATCCCGGCAGTGGTGATCTATAACCTGCTGGCGCGCGTCACCGCCAATTACCGCCTGCGTCTGGCCGAAGTCGGCGCCGGCATCGAGCGGCTGGTCGGGCGCGACATCGACCGCCGCGCGGCGGGGGTCTGACCATGGCTGGCGGGATGCTGGACGAGGGCGACGACCTGACCGAGGCGCACGAGATCAACGTCACCCCGTTCATCGACGTGATGCTGGTGCTCTTGATCATCTTCATGGTCGCGGCGCCCCTCGCGACGGTGGATGTGAATGTCGACCTGCCGGTCTCGAACGCGCCCTCCTCGGGCCGGCCCGAGGCGCCGGTCTGGCTGACGGTTGGCCCCGACCTGTCGCTGTCTCTCGGCAACGATGTCATCGCGCCGGGCGCGCTGGCATCGGCACTGACGGCGGCTACCGGCGGCGATCCCGAGACCCGCCTCTTCCTGCGCGCCGATCAGGCGGTGCCCTATGGCGAGCTGATGGGAGTCATGAACCAGCTGCGCGACGCGGGTTACCTGAAGATCGCGTTGGTTGGCCTCGATCAGGCCAGCGCCGCGCCGGCTGCGGCACCATGAGCATCGCGGCGGCAAGGGGCGAGATGGCCGGGCGGACCGGCCTCTGGCTGACGGCCGGAACCGCCGTGGTCGGCGCGCATCTGCTGGCGGCCAGCTGGGCGCTTGATCGCCCTGTCGCCGCTTTGCCCGATGCCCCCGAGGCGGTCTATATCGAACTGGCCCCTGCCCCGCCCCCTGCGGCACCGCCGGCGCCGCAGCCGGTTGATCCGGTCCTGCCCGAACTGCAAAGCTTCTCGCCGCCCGAGATCCCGCAGCCCGAACCCGCACCCGAGCCTGAACCCGAACAGATTGTCGAACCCGTCGATCCGGTGCTGCCGGATCTGCTGCCCATGCCGGCACCGGACTTCGCCGAGATGCCGACGCCGGTGGTCGAGCCACCTTCGGATGCCGTTCTGCTGGCCTCGGATCGACCGCTGCGCCGCCCGGATCGCCCCGTCGTCCGGCAGCGCGCGCCCGAACCAGAACCAGAACCCGAACGCCAGCGTCGGGCGGAACCTCAGCGCGAAGAACCCCGACGCCAGCGGACGGCAGAGCAGCCCGCGCCCGAGGCACAGCCGCAGCAACGCCGGCAGCAGCAGGCCAGCAGCGCAGCACAGGGCAACGATTCCTCGCAGGCGCGTGCCGCCGCGAGCCCGCAGGCGATTGCCAACTGGCAAGGCGAGGTTCAGGCGCGGGTCGCACGGCACATGCACCGAGCCAACCTCAGCGGCGCGCGCGGCACGCTGCAGGCAACGGTGGTGGTCAGCGTCGCCGCCAATGGTCGGGCCAGCGCCCGGCTGGCCGCAGGTACGGGCAATGCCCGCGTCGACAACGCTCTGGCCCGCCATGCCGGACGGATGCCGCGACTGCCGGCACCGCCGAACGGCCAGCCGGCGAACCTGACCGTACCGATCGCGATCACCGTGCGCTGACCTATCTGCGCCGGATCAGGCACAGCGCCGCCAGCGCCGCCGCCCCGATCCCCGCCGTCAGCCAGATCGCGTTCAACCCCCAGGCCGTCAGCGCCGCGCCAAAGACCAGCGGCGCCGCCGCCTGGGTGATCCGCGCCGGGGCGCTGAGCCAGCCGAGCCGGCGCCCGTATCCGGCAGGGCCATAGAGCGCCAGGGGCAGCGTGCCCTTGGCAATGGTCAGGATGCCGTTGCCGGCACCGTGCAGCAGCGCAAAAGCCGAGGCCGCCGGCCCGCCGATCCCCACCAGCAACAGCGCCGCCAGCGGATGCGCCGCCGCTGCCAGCCGGGCCGAGACCAGCGGGTGAAAGCGGCCAAGCAGGCTGAACTCCATGAGTCGCGCGCCCACCTGCGCCGGCCCGATCAGCGCGCCTGCAGCGATGGCGGTGGCGGCACTCGCCCCCGCCGCCTGCAGCAGACCGGGCAGATGCGCCGCCATTGCTGTCGAGATAAACCATGTCGCGGCAAAGACGAAGGCCAGCAGCGCCAGCTCTCCGCGCGGTGGCGGCAGGCCGTCTTCCGCCTCTTCCGGGCCAGCCTCTGCCACAGGCCGGGCCGCAGGCGTCGGCAGCAGCGCGTTCAGCGGCAGGGCAATCAGCAGGTGGATCAGCGCCCAGGTGGCGCAGGCCTCGCGCCAGCCCCAATGGGCAAGGATCAGCCCTGAGAGCGGCCAGCCGACGGTGCTGGCGAAGCCGGCGATCAGGGTGATGCCGGTCATCGCGCCCCGCGCGCCGCGCCCATAGATGCCGGCCAGCAGGGCAAAGCCGGAATCGTAGAGCCCGATGCCCATGCCCAGCCCGATCAGCGCCCAGCCCATAAACAGTACCGGCGCCGAAGGGGCCAAGGCCAGCAGCATAAGCCCGGCGGCAAAGATCAGGTTCGACCCCATCAGCACGCCGCGCCCGCCGAGCCGGTCGATCCGCGCCCCGGCCCAAGGCCCGACAAAGGCCGAGACGATCAGCGCCATGGAAAAGGCACCGTAGACCCAGATCGGCGACAGGTTCAGCCCCGCCGCCATCGGCACGGCCAGCACCGCCGGGATGTAATAGCTCGAGGCAAAGCCGATGGTCTGCGTGACGCCAAGCGCCGCGACCACCGCGCCGCGCCGATCGGCGGAAAGCCTCAGCGGCACGTCGCCCCGGCCGGGCGGCAATTGGCGATGGTTTCGGCACTCAAGGTCACAGGTCTCCTCGTTGCGGCTGGTCTGGCCGCAACAAGGACATAGCACGCGCGGACCGTTCCGCCAGCCCGGACAACCGGAGCTACTAGACGATCACGAGGCCGGGGTTTCGGGTCCCTTCTTCCTTCCGATCAGACTTTTGGTCTTCTCGCGCAGCCACTGGAAGATCACGTAGAGCCCCGGGATCAGGAAGATGCCGAAGGCGGCCGAGGCCAGCATCCCGCCGAATACCGAGGTGCCGACGGCGCGCTGCGTCGCCGCCCCGGCCCCGGACGAGGTGACAAGCGGCACCAGCCCAAGGATGAAGGCAAAGGAGGTCATCATCACCGCGCGGAAGCGCAGTCCGGCGCCGGCGATGGCAGCATCGACGATGCTTTTGCCATGGGCGCGCTGCTCCATCGCGAATTCGACGATGAGGATGGCGTTCTTGGCCGCCAGCGCGATCAGGATGACGATGCCCACCTGCGCATAGACGTTGTTTTCCAAGCCCGTCAGCTTCAGCGCCAGCATGGCCCCGAAAAGCCCGGTGCCTACCGACAAGAGCACCGCGATCGGGATCATCCAGCTTTCGTAAAGTGCCACCAGGAACAGGTAGGCAAAGACCAGAGCCAGCACCAGAATTGGCCCGGTCTGGCCGCTGGCCTCCTGCTCCTGCAGCGCCGTGCCGGTCCATTCCAGCGCATAGCCATCGGGCAGGCTGGCATCCGCGACCGCCTGCATGGCGGCGATGGCTTCGCCCGAGGAATGGCCGGGCGACGGCCCGCCATTGATCATCACCGCCCGCTCGTTGTTGTAGCGGGTGACGAAGGCCGGGGCGGTGACCAGTTCGACCTCGGCCACGGCGGTCAGCGGCACCAACGCGCCGCTGGCGCTGCGCACCCGGATCTGGCCGATATCCTCGACATCCATGCGCGCAGCGGCATCGGCCTGCACCTTCAACTGCCAGGTGCGCCCGAACAGGTTCACGTCATTGACGTAGGCCCCACCCAGAAGCGCGCCCGAAGTCTGGAACAGGCTCGCGATATCGACGCCAAGGGTCTGCACACGCTCGCGGTCGATCACCAGTTTCAGCTGCGGGGTATCGGCGCTGAAGGTGGTATAGACCCCGGCAAGACGATCATCCTGCGCCGCGTTGGCGGTCAGCCCGCGCGCCACTTCGGCGATCTGGGCAGGCTCGGCCCCCTCGCGGCTGGCCAGCATCGCCTGGAAGCCCGAGCCGGTGCCGAGGCCCTGAATGGGCGGCAGGTTGAAGGCGAAGGCGGTGGTGCTGGTCAGCCCGGCCAGCTGGCGGTTGACCTGATCGATGACGGTAAAGGCCGATTGCGACGGGTCGGGCCGTTCCTCGAAGGGTTTCAGGGTGACGACGAAGAAGCCCCGGTTCGGCAGCACCACGCCGTCGATCAGCGAGAAGCCGGCGACGGTGAAGACGTTCTCGATATTCTCGTTCGCAGCCAGAACCGCGCGGACCTCTTCGCCGACGGCGGTGCTGCGCTCGACCGAGGCATCGGCGGGTAGCTGGAACTCGCCCATGAAGGCGCCCTGGTCCTCGAGCGGCAGGAAGCCCGAGGGGACGGTCGTGGCCAGATAGCCGGTGCCGAACAGGAAGCCGCCCAGCAGCACCAGCGCCAGGATCGCCCGCCGGGTCAGCGGCCTGACCACCCCCAGATAACCACGACTCAGCCCGTTCACGCCCCGGTCAAAAACCCGGAACAGGCCCTTCTTGCCACCCTCGTTGCGCTTGAGGATGATCGAACACAGCGCCGGCGACAGGCTCAGCGCGTTGATCGCCGAGATCACCATCGAGACCGAAACCGCGACCGCAAATTGCTTGTAGAGCTCGCCAGTGATGCCTGGGATGAACATGGTCGGCACGAAGACCGACAAGAGCACCAGCGTGATGGCGATGATCGGGGCGGTGATTTCCTTCATCGCCGCCTCGGTCGCCTCGGCCGGCGTCATCTCGGGATGTTCCTCCAGCTTGTGCTCGACCGCCTCGACCACGACGATGGCGTCATCGACCACGATGCCGATGGCCAGAACCAGCGCCAGCAGAGAGATGGTGTTGAGCGAGAAGCCCAGTGCCAGCATCACCGCCAGCGTACCGATCAGCGCCACCGGCACGGCAAGGATCGGGATCAGCGTAGCGCGGAAGCTGCCGAGGAAGACCAGCACGACGATGGCGACGAGGATGAAGGCTTCTTCCAGCGTGTGCATCACGCTTTCCATCATCTGCTCGACGAAATAGGTTGAGTCGTAGGCTACTGTGATCGCCACGCCTTCGGGCAGCCGCGCCTCCAGCTCGTGCAGCACCTCGTTCACCGCCTCGGCGGTGGCGATGGCATTGGCGCCCGGTGCCTGATAGATGCCGATGCCCGCCGCCGGCAGCCCGTTGAAGCTCGGGTCCGCATCCTGCGACTTGGCGCCCAGCTCGACCGTGGCCACGTCCTTGACCAGCACGCGAGAGCCGCCCGTATCGCTGCGCAGCACTACGTTCTCGATCTCTTCGACGCTGTTCAGCCGGCCATCGGCGGTGATGTTGACCTGGAAATTCGTGCCGGGGATCGCCGGATTGGCACCGATCCGCCCCACCGCGGCCTGCACGTTCTGCGCCTTCAGCGCGCCGATGACATCCGTGGCCGTCAGGTTCAGGCTCGACAGCCGCTGCACATCCAGCCAGACCCGCATGGAATAGTCGCGCGGCCCGAAGGCGAACGCCTCGCCCACGCCCGGCACCCGGGCCAGCCGGTCGACAAGGTTCAGCTTGGTATAGTTCGACAGGAACAGCGTATCGCGCGAGCTGTCGGGGGAATAGACGGTGATGACCTGCAACATGCTGGTCGAGCGTTTCTGCACCGTCACCCCCAGCGCCTGCACCTCGGCCGGCAGGGCCGCGGTGATCTGGTTCACCCGGTTCGACACGTTCACCGTGTTCAGGTCCGGGTCCGACCCGACCTCGAAACTGACCGCGAGGCTGTAGCTGCCATCCGAGCCCGAGGTCGATTGCATGTAGATCATGTCATCGACGCCGTTGATTGCCGGCTCGATCACCTGTGCCACCGATTGCTCCAGCGTGCTGGCATCGGCACCGGGATAGAAGGCGCTGACCTGCACCTGCGGCGGCACGATCTCGGGGAATTGCGCCACCGGCAGCGCGCGATAGGCCATCAGCCCGGCAATGGTGATGATGAGCGAGATGACGATCGCCATGCGCGGACGACGGATGAAGACCGAGGAGATCACGGCCTAGTTTCCCGTGTCGGCGGGCTGGGGATTGACCACCATGCCATTGCGGACGCGCTGCGCGCCCTGCACGATCACCTTGTCCCCTTCGGCCAGTCCTGCGGTGATGACCGCCATGCCGTCGCGCTGCTGGCCGGTGGTGACGTATTTGGTCGCCACCTTGTTCTCGGCACCCACGGTCAGCACGAAGGGTCCGGTCTGATCCGCCGCCAGCGCAACACCCGGCACCACCAGCACCGGCGCATCTGCCGGCTGCTCGATCAGCACCCGGATGGTCTGGCCGTCGATCAACAGCTTGTCGGGATTGTCGAAGGTGGCGCGCAGGGTCTGGCTGTCGGTGCTGGCATCAACGCTGTTATCGAGGAAGTCGACCGTGCCGGTGCCGTCATAGAGGCTGCCATCGGCCAGCTTCAGCCGCACCACCGGCGGCTTCTCGAACCCGGCCTTGCGGTATTGCAGCACCTCGCGCTGGCTGGGGGCAAAGACCGCCCAGACCTTGTCATCCTGCACCACCCGCGCCAACGGGCCCGAGGCGGGCGAGACGATATTGCCCTGGGTGATGGCGCTGCGACCGATGCGGCCGCTGATCGGCGAGGTGATCTGGGTATAGCCGAGGGTGATCTCGGCCACTTCCAGCCCGGCCTCGGCGATCTGCACTGCGGCATTGGCCTGCGCCAGTTCCGCCGCGCGGGTATCGGCGGTGGCCTGCGATCCGGCCTGGGTCTTGGCCAGATCCTGCGCGCGGGTGTTGTTCAACGTGGCATTGGCGGCGACCGCCCTTGCACTGGCCAGCTGCGCCGCCTGCCCGTTCACATCGGCCTGGAACGGCGCCGGATCGATCTGGTACAGCAATTGCCCGGCCTCGACCCTGTCGCCTTCGGTGAACTCGGGCGCCAGCAGCGTGCCGGTCACGCGGGCCACGATGTCCACCCGCTCGACCGCCTGAATCCGGCCGATGAACTCGGCGGTGTTCGGCACCTCGCGGCTTTCCACCTCGCGGACCATGACCACCGGCGCCTCCTGCGCCAGTGCGCCCGGAGGACCAGCGACAAGCCCGGCAGCCAGCAGGAAAGCGGCGCGGAACGTGGTTCTGATGATGTCGAATTCACGCGGTTTGCAAAGCATGGCTGCCCCCAGTTCAAGGCCTCGCCTGCGGCGGGCCCGACGCTCGATTCTAAGGAATACTCTGCCTATGCATTTGCTTGCGCAAGGATTTTCATGCAACCGTGGCGGGCCTGACGCCATCTCCTGTTCGCGTATCGATGCCGTCGCGTCGCCGCCAGCAGGATAGTTTGCAGTGACTGCAAACTGCGGCCCGGTTTCGCGCATCGTCATCACCCTGTCAAACGCGCCTGCTAGCCTCGGCGAGAGAAGGATCTTCCCTTTTCGCCACCATCTTTAGACTCCATAAATCACGACTTTATTGGTAGATTTATCTGGCACACAGGTTCAATCGAACGGAGCGAGACATGACCAAGACGCTGATCGTCCCCGGGCTTGACGGCTCTCGGGCCCCGCACTGGCAACACTGGTGGGCCATGACCGATCCGCAGGCGCTGATGGTCGACCTGCCCGAACCCGGACGCCCGGTTCCCGACCATTGGGAGATCGAGTTGGCAGGTGCCATCCTGCGCCACCCCGACAGCATCCTTGTCGGCCATTCCCTGGGGTCGATCCTTATCGCCCGGTTGTTGTCGCGCTGGCCGCAGTTGCGGGTCCGTGCCGCGCTGCTGGTCGCGCCGGCCGAGACCTTCGGCAGCGACCGGATCGGGCAGTTCGGACGCATCCCGGAACAGGCGCTCGGCATTCCCGGAACCGTTGTCGCCAGCCATGACGATCCGTGGATGGGCTTTTCCCGCGCCGCCGGGCTGGCCGACGCCTGGGGCAGCCGGCTGATCGACCTGGGCCGCGCCGGCCATATCAATGCCGCCGCAGGCTTCGGTCCCTGGCCCGGGGGCAAGCGGTTGCGCGATGACCTGCTGCTCCGCTCGGCCCGCCCCGCCGCGTTGACAGCTCGCCCCCTCTTCCGCGACAGGAGTTCGCACCATGCTTGACGGACATTCACATCACGAGCCCACCGACGTCCTGACCCGCAGCCCGCGCGAGGCCGTCCGCCACCGGATCAGGCCGGAGGAGCGGGGTCACAGCCCGGATGCGGTTGATCTGTGGCGCGCGCCCCTGCATTTCGGCTTCACCCTCGGCCTGATCATGGCCAGGCAGGTTACGGGCGTCAGGTGAGGCGCAGCTGACCTAGCCGCTGGCGCGACCCTGCACCTTCGATAGCTGCACCATCAGGATGCCGGCGGCGACGACCAGCGCGCCGATCAGGTCGGTCGGGCCGAAACGCTCGCCCAGGAAAGCGGCGGCGATGCTGACGCCAAGGAAGGGCGTGAGGAAATGGAAGGTCGCCGCGCGGGTGGCACCGATGCGGCTGACCAGCCGGAACCAGATGAAGGTGGCCAGCAGGCCCGGCCCCAGCACGGTATAGATAAAGGCCCAGACCAGCGTCCAGGACCACTGGATGTCGCTCCAGCTTTCAAAGGCGACGGCCAGCGGCAGCAGCGCCACCGAGCCCACCAGCATCTGCAACGCCACCATCATCAGCACGTTCCGCCCGCCACCAGCGCCGCGCAGCACCAGCGTGGCGACGGTCAGCGCCACCACGGCGATCAGGCACATGATGACGCCCATCGGATCCAGCCCGTCGCTGATCCGCGACCCCATGATCAGCGCCACCCCGGCAAAGCCCACCAGCAAGCCGATGATCGCGATCGGACGCAGCTTCTCGCCATAGAAGACCCAGCCCGCCGCCGCGACCAGAAGCGGCAGCATGGAGGCGATGATCGATGCCGCCGAAGCTTCGACCCATTGCATCGCCACCCAATTCAGGCCGAGATACAGCGCGTTCTGGCAAAGGCCGAAGATGATGACCATGCGCCATTCGGCGCGGCTGAGCTTCCAGTTCTGGCCCATGGCGCGGGCGAGGATCACCCCCAGAACCGCCGAGATCAGGAAGCGGATGACCAGCGCGGTCAGCGGCGGGGCATCGAGCACGATCACCCGGGTCGAGGCAAAGGCCGAGGACCACAAGAGGCCGAAACTCAGCCCCATCAGGATCGCGCGGATATCCATTGCCCTGCCTCCATTTGCAGCATCTGCAACCGCCGGCTAGCAGCTTGCGCGGCAATTGAAAAGCCGGCGCGATCCAGACCGCCGGGCCATCAGGCGATGCCGCCCCCCGGAATGCAAAAGGCCGCGCCCAACTGGCGCGGCCCCGGAATTTCGCCTGTGACAGGATCAGGCGTTGACGCTGTCTTTCAGCGCCTTCGCAACGGTCACCTTGACCTGCTTGTCGGCCGGCTTGGTCATCATTTCCTGGGTCTGCGGGTTGCGGACCTGACGCTCGGGACGCGCGCGGCAAGCGATCTTGCCAATGCCCGGCAGCGTCACCGAACCACCATTCGCGACCTCGCGGGTGACCACGGCGGTCAGCGCGTCCAGGGCAGCGGCGGCGGATTTCTTGTCCGAACCCATCTCGTCGGCCAGGGTCGCAACCAGCTGGGTCTTGGTCATCGGTTTCGCGTTCACGTTAGCCATTAAACTGTCTCCTCAGTGCCCTGTTGAAGGCGTTATGGATTGCGCCGTTCCGGCGACACAAAGCCTGCTACACACGGTTTTGACTCTTAGATCAAGTATTTTTCGCTGAAAATGCGCGTTCTTGCCCAGTCTGCAAAGCTTCCGTAGGGTCAAAGGAAGGCCGTCTCGCTGAAGGACCGCAACTTCCGGCTGTGAATCCGTTCCAGCGGCATCTCGCGCAGCTTCTCCATCGCCCTGACTCCGATCAGCAAATGGTTTGCGACCTGCGTGCGATAGAAATCCGTGGCCATCCCGGGCAGCTTCAGCTCGCCATGCAGCGGTTTGTCGCTGACGCAAAGGAGCGTGCCGTAAGGCACCCGGAAGCGGAAGCCGTTGGCGGCGATGGTGGCGCTTTCCATGTCCAGCCCGACGGCGCGGGACAGCGACAGCCGGTGCACCGGGCCGGACTGGTCGCGCAGTTCCCAGTTGCGGTTGTCGATGGTGGCGACGGTGCCGGTGCGCATGATCCGCTTCAACTCGAACCCGTCCAGCTGGGTGATCTCGGCCACCGCCTCCTGCAGCGCCACCTGCACCTCGGCCAAGGCCGGGATCGGCACCCAGACCGGCAGGTCGTCGTCCAACACGTGATCCTCGCGCAGATAGGCATGGGCCAGCACGAAATCGCCAAGGCGCTGGCTGTTCCTCAGCCCGGCGCAATGGCCGACCATCAGCCAGGCATGGGGGCGCAGCACGGCGATATGGTCGGTGGCCGTCTTGGCGTTGGACGGGCCTACGCCGATATTGACCAGCGTGATCCCCTGCCCGCCCTCGCGCGTCAGGTGATAGGCCGGCATCTGCGGCATCTTCTGGTCATGCGGCAAGGGCTGGTTCGGGTCGGTAATGACGTGGTTTCCGGGTGCCACGAAAGAAGTATAGCCCATCGAGGGATCGGCCAGCACGCGGCGGGCATAGGCCTCGAACTCGTCGACATAGAACTGGTAGTTGGTGAAGAGGACGAAGTTCTGGAAATGCTCGGGCGCGGTCGCGGTGTAATGGGCCAGCCGCGCCAGCGAGTAATCCACCCGCTGCGCAGTGAAGGGCGCCAGGTGCAGCGCGCCGTCGGCATGAGGCACGGCCTTGCCGTTGACGATGTCGTCGTTCATCGTCTCGAGGTCCGGCACGTCGAACACGTCGCGCAGGCTGAAATCCAGAACGCCTTCCTGCGGGACATTCAGGTCCGACTGGCTCGACACAGCGAAATGCACCGGGATCGGCGTCTCGCTTGGCCCGATCGTCACTGGCACGCCATGGTTGCGGATCAGAAGGCCGATCTGCTCGGTCAGGTAATTGCGGAAGAGGTCGGGCCGGGTGATCGTTGCCACATAGCTGCCGGGCGTCGTCACGTGGCCGAAGGACAGGCGGGAATCGGTGGGGGTATGGCTGGTCGTGGTCAGCCGCACCTCGGGATAGAAGGCGCGGTAGCGGGCCTTGGGCTTGCCGCCCTTCAGCGTCTCGATGAAATGATCCAGCAGGAACTGCGTCGACTCGTGATACAGCGCTTCCAGGCGGGCGACGGCGGCCTTGGCATCGGTGAATTGTTCGCGCGGTGCCGCGGGTGGCGTCTCGACCGGCAGAAAGCGGCTGTCGTGATTCATCTGCATCTTCCCTGATCATTCCGGCGAATGTGCCAGCCGGAGGCGATGCTGACAAGAAGCCGAAAGCGCCGGGCCGCCGCTGCCACGGCCGCCTCCGACCCTCGCAATCCACCGCGCCTGCGGCTAGTTTGTCAGGCCAAGGCAACAGGGGCGTGACAGTGGCCAAGACGACAGAACCGCAGATGCTGATCCTCGGCCATGGCTATTCCGCCGGCTTCCTGGCACCGCTGCTGCGCGAAGCCGGCTGGCAGGTCACCGGCACCACCCGCAGCCGCCGGGCCGAGGTTGCCGCTGCCGGGGCCGAGCCGCTGATGTGGCCGGGCGAGGAGGCGGCGATCCGCGAGCGCATCGCCCGCGCCGATGCCATTCTGGTCAGCGCCGCGCCCGGGCCGGAGGGCGATCCGGTGCTGTCGGCCTTTGGCGATGACCTGCGCCGCGCGCATCCGCGCTGGCTCGGCTATCTCTCGACCACCGGGGTCTATGGCGACCGGGGCGGCGAGTGGGTGACCGAGGACTCGCCGCTGGAACCCTCGACCAGCCGGGGCGTGGCCCGGGTCGAGGCCGAGGCGGCGTGGCAACGCCTTGCGGAGGAGGCCGGCTGGCCCCTGCACATCTTCCGCCTTGCCGGCATCTATGGCCCTGGCCGAGGGCCGTTCGCGAAGCTGCGCGCCGGCACAGCGCGGCGGATCATCAAACCGGGTCAGGTCTTCTCGCGCATCCATGCCGAGGATATCGCCCGCGTGCTGATGGCCTCGATCAGGGCCGAGGGGCCGGGCGCGGTCTATAATGTCTGCGACGACGATCCCGCGCCGCCACAAGAGATCATTGCCCATGCCGCCGCGCTGATCGGCCTGCCCCTTCCCCCGGCCGAGGATTTCGCCACCGCCGAAATGACCCCCATGGCCCGCAGCTTCTATGCCGAGTCAAAACGTGTCTCGAACGCGAAGATCAAGCGCGAGCTTGGCATCAACCTGCTTTATCCCGATTATCCAAGCGCGCTGGCCGCGATCCTGAAGGCCGAGGGGCACGGCTGACCACGCGCCGCATTTACAACCCCGCCAACCCGTGCTTGATCGGTGCCCATGAAACCTGATTTCGACGTTCTCATTGCCGGTGGCGGGCTGAATGGCCCCACGCTCGCGCTGGCGCTGGCAAGTGCGGGCCTCTCGGTCGCGGTGGTCGATGCCCGCCCCGCCGATGCCCGCGAAGCCGATGATTTCGATGGCCGCGCCTATGCGCTGGCGCTGGCCTCGCAACGTCTGTTGAAGGCGCTCGGGCTTTGGGGCGGGTTGGCGGCGAACAGCCAGCCGATCCTCGAGGTCAAGGCCTCGCAGGGACAGCCGGGCGACGGCGCGGGGCTGTTCTTCCTGCATTTCGACAGCGCCGAGATCGAGGAAGGCGCGGTCGGGCATATGCTCGAGGACCGCTTCCTCTATCGCGCATTGCTGAAGGGGATGGCGGGAAAGGTCACGCTGCTGGATGGCGTCTCCGTCACCGGGCAGGAGGCCGGGCCCGCCTCGGTTACTGTCGATCTGTCCGACGGGCGGCAATTGAGCGCGCGGCTTCTGGTCGGTGCGGACGGGCGGCAGTCGGGCGTGGCGAGCCGCGCCGGGATCAAGCGGCAGGGCTGGGATTACGGCCAGACCGCGCTGGTCGCCGCCATCGACCACGAACTCCCGCATCACGGTATCGCGCATCAGTATTTCATGCCGACCGGCCCGCTGGCGATCCTGCCCTTGCCCGGCAATCGCAGCAGCGTCGTCTGGTCCGAAACCCGCGCGAATGCCAGTGCCATCAGCGCCCTGCCCGATGACGGTTTCCTTGACGTCTTGCGCCCGCGCTTTGGCGATTTCCTTGGGCCGATCGCGCTGGCCGGGCCGCGCTTTTCCTATCCGCTGTCGCTGTCGCTGGCCGAGACCTATATCGCGCCGCGCATTGCCATCATGGGCGATGCCGCGCACGGCGTGCATCCGCTGGCCGGTCAGGGGCTGAACCTTGGCCTGCGCGACGTGGCGGCCTTGGCCGAGGTGCTGGTCGAGGCGGCGCGGCGCGGCGAGGATATCGGGTCCGAGCCGGTGCTGGCACGTTACCAAGGCTGGCGGCGCTTTGACGCGACCAGCCTGGCGCTGGGGATGGATGCGGTGAACGGGCTTTTCGGCAGCGACAACCCGCTGATCCGCACGGCGCGGGGCCTGGGCATGGGGCTGGTCAGTGCGGTGCCGCAACTGCGCCGTGGTTTCATGCGGCAGGCGGCGGGCCTGTCCATTGACCCGATGCCGCGCCTTCTGACCGGGCAGCCGCTGTAACACCCGACCGGCTTGTCGCCCGCCCGGCGCCCGGCTAGGGTCGCCCCGACACGGTGAAAGGGACCGCCATGACCCCGCAGATCATCGGCCCCGAGGCCGAAGCCCGGCTGGACTGGATCGCATTGACCGAGGCGCTGGCCGCCGGCCATGCCTTGCCACCAGCCGAGATTGCCGACAGTTTCCTGTATCGCGGCGAGGATACGCTGCTCACGCGCTCGGCCTGGATCGACGGGCTGGGGCTGGCGGTGAAGGCGGCGACGGTCTATCCGGGCAATCCCGCAAATGACCGGCCAATGATCAACGGCGTGGTGAACCTTATCGATGACGTGACCGGGCAACTGGCGGCGCTGGTCGATTTCCACCTGGTGACCAAGTGGAAGACGGCCGGCGACAGCCTGCTCTCGGCGCGGATGCTGGCCCGCAAGGACGCGCGGCGGGTACTGATCGTGGGCGCGGGCAAGGTCGGCCATTCGATGATCGACGCCTATCGCGCGATGATCCCCGACGCGCAGGTCACGATCTGGAACCGCAGCAAGGGCGCGGCGGAAACGCTGGCCGCCGAGACCCGTGCCGAGGTCGCGGGCGATCTGGCCGAGGCAGTGGCCGGGGCCGAGATCATCGCCACCACCACCATGGCGCGCGAGCCGCTGATCCGGGGCGAGTGGCTCACGCCCGGCACCCATCTGGACCTGATCGGCGCCTATCGCCCCGACATGCGCGAGGTCGACGATGCCGCGCTGAAACGCGCCCGGCTGTTCGTGGACAGCCGCAAGACCACCATCGGCCATATCGGCGAGATCCAGATCCCGCTGGATCAAGGCGTCATCACCGAGGCTGACATTGTCGCCGATTTCTACGACCTGCCCTCGGGCCGCTATGCCCGGACAAGTGACGCCGAGATCACCATCGCCAAGAATGGTGGCGGTGCGCATCTCGACCTGATGACCGCCCGCTATATCCTCGATGCCGCCAGCCAGGGAGCCCGCGCATGAGCGACGAGACGATGCCCGATTGCAGCCCGACCATCCGCACCATCGCCATGCCGGCGGATACCAACCCGGCGGGCGATATCTTCGGCGGCTGGCTGATGAGCCAGATGGACCTTGCGGCGGGGTCGATCGCCTCGCTGACCGCGCGCGGCCGCAGCGCCACCATCGCCGTCGAGGGGATGAAGTTCCACCGCCCGGTCAAGGTCGGCGACGAGGTCTCGCTTTATGCCGAGATCGAACGGATCGGCCGCAGCTCGATGGATATCCATGTCGAGGCCTGGCGCCGCGAGCGTGACAGCGAGACGGGCCAGAAGGTGACCGAGGCCACCTTCACCTTCGTGGCGCTGGACGAGAACGGCAAGGCGCGCCCGGTGAAGCCCGAGGCCTGAACCCGCCATGTCCGACCAAACCAGCCCTGCACCCTGCCGCGCAAGGGTGTTTTCCGCCAGTGAGCGGCAGGCGCTTTACGACATCATCGCCCATCGCCGCGATGTGCGAAACGAGTTCCTGCCCGACCCTATCGCCCCCGAGGTGCTGACCCGCATCCTACGTGCCGCCCATGCCGCGCCTTCGGTCGGCCTGTCGCAGCCCTGGAATTTCATCCTGATCCGCGATGCCGCGCGCCGGGCGGCGGTGAAACGCGCCTTCCTCAAGGCCAATGACGAGGCCCGCGCGCTGTTTCCCGAGGACCGGCAGTCACAGTATGCAGCGCTGAAACTCGAGGGGATCGAAAAGGCGCCGCTGAACATCTGCGTCACCTGCGACCGCAGCCGGGGCGGCAAGGTAGTGCTTGGGCGCACCCATAACCCCGACATGGACCGCTATTCCACCGTCTGCGCGGTGCAGAACCTGTGGCTGGCGGCGCGGGCCGAGGGGATCGGCGTCGGCTGGGTCAGCATCTTCAACGAGGCCGATCTGCGCCCCATCCTGCGACTGCCCGACCATATCGCCATCGTCGCCTATCTGTGCCTCGGCCATGTCGATGACCTATTCGACCGCCCCGAACTTGCCGCACGTGGCTGGGCCAGTGTCGCGGATCTGGACGCGATGGTGATGGAGGAAGTCTGGCAGCCGCAGTGAGGCGTCAGTCCGGCTTCGGCGCATCCCAGGGGCGCAGGTCGGCCTCCATCCACGTCCCATGCGCGGCATTGGGGAAGACGATCCAGTCCTGGCCCCAGCGATCGGCATGGGCCTCGGTCCGGGCATATTGCTCGTCCAGCGTGGCATTCGCGAAATCGCCGTGGAAGTCGTGCAGCGTGTCGCCCAGCAGCAGGATGATCTTGTGGTCTCGCGCGATCAGCGCCCGCCGCTCGGTCTTGGGCGCGCCAAACAGGTGCACCCGGTCGGGCGTGGTCTGCGGCAGGTGCAGCCGCGCGAGCGTCGCCATCGTCGCCGCCTTGTTCTCGCCGAAACGGTCCGAGACATAGAAGATCGCCACCCCCAGCCGGTCGGCCAGCGCCAGAAACGCGGCCGCGCCGGGGATCAGCCGGGGCGTTCCATGCAGCTCCCACAGCTTCCAGGTCTCGACATTGTCGAACCCCTCGCCCGCCATGGCGGCATGGGCCATGACATCGGAATTGTCGAAAACCGTCTCGTCGATATCGGTGACGATTGCCAGCCCGGCGCCGCTGCCGCCATTCGCCGCGACGGCCTCGTTCAGCCTCAGGGTCGCCAGCGCATAGCATTGCCGCTGCAGCGCCCGCACCTCGGCCGAGAGCTGCTGATAGCGCACCGCCGTCACATGTTCGCGGAGATTGCGGGGCTTGTCGTCGGCCATGGAGAATCCTTGCAAGTTGGGCGCGCGACCGGCCTAGACCCGCCGCGCGCCGGGGTCAAATCGCCGGTCCTATTCCCAGGGCTCGATCACCTCTTTCGCCGCCCAAGCGGTCAGCGGCGCCTCGGACCATGTGCCATAGCTGGCATTGGGGAAGACGATCCACTCCTTGCCCCATTTCGCCGTTTCCTCGGTGACGGTGCCCTTCTGCTGGTCAAGCGGCGTCTTGCGGAATCGGCCGTCGAAGTCGTGCAGCGTATCGCCGAGAAGCAGGACGATCTGGTGATCCTTCGACACCAGGTCACGACGCTCGACCTTGGGCGGGCCAAGCAGCAGCACGGATTCCTCGCTGACCTGCGGCAGGCCAAGCGCGGTCAGGGTCGCCAGCGTGTCAACCTTCTGCTGGTCCGAGCGGTCCGAGATATAGCGGATGGTCACGCCCATGTCGTTTGCGTGGTTCAGGAATTCCAGCGCGCCGGGGATCAGCGTCGGCTGGCCGTCACGCTCCCAGGGCAGCCAGGTGTCCCAGGCATCATAGGTGTGGCAATTGGCCAGATCGCGGGCCAGCAGCGCGCTGTTGTCGATCACCGTCTCGTCCAGATCGGTCACAACCGCCAGCTTGGCCGGATCGGCCACTCCATCGACCGCGGCATGAAGACGCTCGGTCGCGATGTTATAGGCCTGCAGTTGCAGCGCCCGGATCTCGGCCGATTGCTGCTGGAAGCGCAGGCCCATGGTGAACTGGGCGACGTCGCAGCTGTCAGCCGCAGCCTCGGTCGGGGCATCCTGCGCGGCAAGCGGCTGTGCCATCAGCGCGGCGGTCACCGCCGCCAGCGCGGTAAGGCGGGTGTTTCTCATTCTTCTCTCCCTGGTCTGAACCCTGCCGCGAAACGGGCGGCAGAGCCGAAGCCTAGTGAGAAGATCTGCGCCCCGCAATGCGGGACGGCAGGGGTATCAGGCAGCGACGGTTGCCGAGGGCAGACGCGCCGGTTCCTCGCGGATCGGCAGGTGGATCAGCGCGCTGATCGCGCCGACGCCGACACCGATCCACCAGACCAGCGTGTAGTTACCGTAGACATCGTACAGCCAGCCGCCCAGCCAGACGCCAAGGAACGAGCCGATCTGGTGGCTGAGGAAGACGAAACCGTAAAGCGTGCCCATGTAGCGCAGCCCGTAGATATAGGCGACCAGACCCGAGGTCAGCGGCACGGTGGCCAGCCACAGCCCGCCCATGACCAGCGAGAAGATGATGACCGTTGTGGGGGTGATCGGTGTCAGGATGAACACCGCCGCCGCGATGGTGCGCAGCGTATAGATGCCCGCCAGCAGGTATTTCTTGGTATAGCGCTTGCCCAGCCAGCCCGACAGGATCGAGCCGGCGATATTCGCGAGACCGATCAGCGAGATGGCGATGGCGCCAAGGGCCGAGGTGGTGGTGATGCCGATCGAGGCCAAGATGCCGGTCGGGCTGATCGGGCCGCACATCTCAGCGATCATCGCCGGGAAATGCGCGGTGATGAAGCCAAGCTGGTAGCCGCAGGAGAAGAAGCCAGCGAAGATCATCAGGTAGGAGGGATCGCGGAAGGCACGCTTCAGCACCGTGCCCATGCTTTCCTCGAGCTCGGAGCGGCTGGCCGGCTTGCTGTCGCCCAGAAGCGGCAGGAAGAACATGCAGCTGAGCACGATCACGCCGAAGATGATGAAGACCATCTGCCAGCTGTAGAAGGCCAGCAGGATCTCGGCCAGCGGCGCGCCGAAGACCTGCCCGGCCGAGCCGGCGGCGGTGGCGATGCCAAGGGCAAGGCTGCGGTTCTCGTCGCTGGCGGCGCGGCCGATGACGGCCAGGATGACGCCGAAGCCGGTGCCGGCGATGCCGAAGCCGACCATCACCTCGAGTATCTGCATGGTCTCGGGGGTGGTGGCGAAGGCCGTGAGGATCAGCCCGGCGGAATAAAGCAGCGCACCAAGGATGATCGACCAGCGATCCCCCCAGCGTTCCGCCAGCGCCCCGAAGATCGGCTGGCCGATGCCCCAGGCGAGGTTCTGGATGGCGATGGCCAGCGAGAACTCGGCCCGCGGCCAGCCGAATTCCTCGCCGATCGGGATCTGGAACATGCCGAAACTGGCGCGCAGCGCGAAGTTGATCAGCAGGATGATACAGCCGCCGATGAGGACGGGCGTGAACAGGCGGGCTTGCGAGGCTGACATGGATCTTCACCGGGTAATGACCCGTTAACCGATGGCGGGTCATCTGACGAAGATCAAGCGGACAATTTTTGATGAATGCATCAGCCGGGCTGATGGATCAGCCCGGCCGAGCCGGTTTCGGCGATCAGTTGCACGCGCTTACTTGCGGCGCGCAACCTCATCATTGATCGAGAAGGTCGAGGCCGGGAAGCGTGCGCCCTTGGCCATCTCGCCGAGGATCACCGTGGTCTTCTCGCCGGCATTGTCGGTCACGACCCATTGGCGCAGCTCGGTCGGGCCGGCGGTGAAGACCATCTGGATATTGCCGTATTCCGGATGGGCCGGGTCCTGCGCGGTGACGACGGTGCTGTTCTTCTGCTCGCTATGGCCGGTGACCATATTGGCGCGGCCAAGGTTCACGTTCTGCGCCAGGATGATCGACAGCGGCGTTTCCGACAGCGGGTATTGCTGCGGGCCGTTGTTCGACTTGCTGTCAAAGACCGCGACCTGCCCGCCCGAGGCGAGGACCAGCTGCTTGTCGTTGTTATACTCGAAGCGCACCCGGCCCGGGCGCTGGATATAGATCTGGCCGGTCGAGATGCTGCCGTCATTGTTCACCTGGGTGAACTTGCCGTTCATGGTGCTGAGGCCGTTCAGATAGTTCGACAGCTCGTTGAGCGAGATTTTCTCGGCCATCGCGGGCAGCGCGAAGGCGAGGGCGAAGACGGGCGCGAGGGCGAGTGAGCGTATTTTCATGGCCCCGATCATGGTTGATTCTCCAATGACTTGCACATCACGAATGGTGGATGGCTCGCGGCCCGAACGCTCGCGCCGCGGTGAGGGTTCCGGCACGTCTGCGTGACCTTTCGGCACAGGGACCCCGCCCGGTCGAGCCTCAGCCAAAGACCGACCAGCCGGTGAACTCGGCCAGCTTCTCCGCCGCATAGGCACCGGCGCGGGAATTGCCGGTGGCGTTCAGCCCCGGCGACCAGATGGCAATCGAGGCGCGGCCGGGGGCGACCATCAGGATGCCGCCGCCCACCCCGGATTTGCCGGGCAGGCCGACGCGAAAGGCGAAATCGCCGGATTCGTCGTAATGGCCGCAGGTCAGCATCAGCGCGGTGATCCGCCGCGCCCGGGCCGGGGCAAGGATCGAGGGTGCGCCGGGCAGGCCGGCAATGACCCGGCCGGCGCGCGCCAGTTGCAGGCAATCCATCTCGATGGCGCATTGGTGGAAATAGGTGCCAAGCGTGTAATCGACCGGGTTCTTTAGGTTGCCATAGGATTTCAGGTAATTGCCAAGCGCGCGATTGCGATCGCCGGTGGCCTGTTCCGACATGGCAACGGCGCGGTCGATATGGATGGCATCGTCCCCGGCGGCGGCGCGGATGAAATGGATGATTTCGGCCAGCGCATCGCGCGGCGTCCGCCCGGTCAGCAATTCGTCGGTGACGACCAGCGCGCCGGCATTGATGAAGGGATTGCGCGGAATGCCCTTCTCGAGCTCCAGAAGCAGGATCGAATCGAAGCGCGAGCCCGAGGGTTCGCGCCCCACCCGCTGCCAGATCTGCTCACCTATGCGGCCCAGCACGCAGGCCAACGAAAACACCTTGCTGATCGACTGGATCGAGAAGCCGACCTCTGATGCCCCGGCATGGCACAGGCTGCCATCGGCCAGCTGCACCGCGATGCCGAATTGCGCCAGCTCCACATCCGCCAGTTCCGGGATGTAGTCGGCCACCTTGCCCCAGTCGGCGCGCGCATGGATCTCGGCGGCGAGGCCGGTCAGGAACTCTTGCAGCGCCTCGGGCGAGGGATCGGCCCTGCCCCGGTCCGGTTGTGCCTGCGGCATGGCGTTGCCCCCTCTGCGATGCTCTGCCCCCTGTCATAGCACCGATGGTCCGACAGGCGGCAGGGGCGACGGACCTATCCGCGGTCGGGCAGGTTTTCCTGCAACATCGCATCCATCGCCGCAACGAAGGCCAGCACGGCGGGCGAGGGCGGCGCCTCGCGTTCGGGCTCGGGCGTGGCGGCCAGAACCGGGGCGGCGTTCATCTTGCGGTCGGCCCAGCCCTTCAGCTCGGCGATGGAATAGCCGTTGAGGAAGGGGTTCGCGTTCACCACCCCCGCCCCCATCACCTGCAAGACGCTGGCCCCATCCGCTGCCGACAACGCCCGATGCGCCCCCTCGGGGCCAAGGAAATGCGCCAGATAGAGCCGCCCCGCGGTGATCTGATGGCCACGCGCGCGCAAGTAAGCCTCGTTCTCCTGCGCCAGATGCTTGACCATCTCGCGCGAGAGATCGGGGTTGAATCGCAGGTTCAGCAGGTCGCGCCGTGCCATGCTGGCGGCCAGTTCCGGGCGATAGCTGGCCATCATCCGCAGCCAGGTGGAATCGATGAACTGTCCCAGCCCCGTGGCGGAAGACAGCGGGTTCTTGGCCGTGGCATTGCCGGCGCTTTCCACCCGGATGATCCGACCGATCAGCGCCTCGACCGCGTCCGAGGCCAGCACCGTCTGGCCGCCGGTGAAAAGCGGCATCGGGTTGATCGCCTGCCCCGCGCGGAAGGCCTGAAAGAACAGCCCGTCCTCGCCGCCGACCTGCCCGACCCGGCCAAGCGAACCGCCCGCCGGAACCGCCGCGCCCTTGACCAGCCCCTCGGCCAAGGCCGAAAGCCCCGAATAGCGCGTGACCAGCCCGGCGCCATGATCCAGCGTCACGCTGAAGTTCTCGCCCTCACCCGTGATCTCGCGCAGCTGCCCGGCGGCGGCGGCGATCACCGGCGCGCCCCTGGCGGCGGCGAAGTCGATGCCGGGCAGGGTCTCGCCCGCGCCCTCGCCCGCACCCGCATCCTCGGCCCCGAACTTGCGGCGGATGGTGCCGCTGACCGGCAGGGTCATCGCGACCTCGCCACCCTCGGCCCGCGCCACCCGCGCGCCCGGCGCATGGCAGCGGAAGCCCTGTCCATCCTCGCGCGGCACCACGTAGCAGGGCTTTGCCCCGGACGGCCCGTCGACACCGGCGAACAGCACCTGGCCGGCCAACCCGCCGCCAGCACCATGATCGCGGGCGAAGATCAGCGTCAGCCGGTCGCCCGGATCGGCGAAGCCGGCCAGATCATGCACCTGCGCCATCATGGCGATGACCTCGCCCACGATCTCGGTCGGCACCTTGGCGCGGATGGCGGCGGAATAGATCACGTCGAGCAGGCGATATTGCAGACCCTCGCCCGACGGACCGTCCTCGTTCCGCGCGAGATCCTGAATATCGGCATCGATCCACGGATCGGCCGCCGCCACAAGCCGCTCGGCCCCGCTGCGCGCCACCGATCCCTGCCAGCCCTCGGCCCCGTAAAGCGACAATTGCATCAGGCGGGGATCATCGGGGCGTGGGTCGAACCGGATCGCCAGAACCGTGCCCTCGGGCAGCGCCTCCTCGACCGGCAACAGACCGGCTGCGCCCTGCACCACCGTCTCGATCTCGGCGGCCTGAAAGCCGTTGTCGCGCAGAAGGTCGGCCAGCGGCGTGGCCAGTTCCAGATCCAACACGAGTTCCTGCGACAGCGGTGGGCGCTCGGCCTCGGGGTTCAGGAACAGGGTCGAGGCGGCGACCGGGGCGGGGGTCTTCTCGGCCTCGGTCATGGTCAGCGGGTCGATTGGCGCCGGCGCCTCGGCCTTGGCCTGCAACAGCTCGATCGAGCGGGTGCGCTGCGACTGAAACAACGCGAAATCCTCGGGCGAACTGGGCAGCGCCGTCATCAGCCGCCGTTCGCGCACATGCAGCGTCTCGTTCACCAGCATCAGCCGGTCCGGCGCGGGCAAGCCGACGCGGCCGACATCCAGCGTCGGCGGGCCGGCCAGCGGAAGGCTGCGGTCGCCCTGCCCCGCATCGGCAAGCCGCAGGATCAAGGGATCGCCGGGCAGGTCGGTGAAGGTATCGGCCCGGACCACCGGTGCCACATCGAACGCCTCTTCGACCTGAACCATCTGCGCGCCGTCCTGCAGATCGCCTCCACTCGCAGCATCGGCGACCTGCACGGGTTCGCCGGAGGGAGCTCCATCGCCGGGCCAGACCAGCCAGCCGATCCCCCCGGCAAGCAGCAGCACGGCAAGCCCGATCCCCGCGCGGATCGCCCGGCTGCGATTGCGACGCCGGCGGGCATTCTGGCGGTGGCTCTGAAAGGCGGGGTCGACCTGCACGAAACCTGCGCCCTAGCGGAAGATGCCCGAGCCGAGGGCATTCGGGTTGATCCGGGGTTGGGTGGTGGCAGCGGCGGGCGGTGGCGTGGTCTGGCGCGGCGGCTGCACGGGTTGGCGCTGTGTGGTGGTCCGAGCCGGGGTGCTACGCGTGGTCGTCGGCTGGCGCGTGCTGGCCGCAGGCGTGTTCCGCACCACCGGCTGGACCACGACATCGGGGCAGCGCAGGTCATCCCTCAGCGCGATCTGCCGGAACAGCGTCACCTCGGCCTCGCGCGTTACAGCCGTACCGCCCGCCCGCTGGAAATAGCGATCCACCGCCTGCCGCGAGCCATTGCCCCAGTCGCCGTCGATCCGCCCGGTATAGCAGTTCATCCGCTGCAGATCGGTCTGGATGGCGCTGGCCATCTGGTCCGCCGGCGGGTCGAACGCACCGCTTTCCAGCAGGCTGGCAAAGGCCTGCGGGTCCTCGGCGCGGATGCGGGCGCGTTCTTCGGCGCTAGTGCCGAGCGCCGAACCGGCAAGGCTGTCCGTGGGCGGCGTCACCCCGTCCTCGCGCGGGCGTTCGCCGACGATGATCGAGGGCTCGGGCAGGCCCGCCCCGGTGGGGCGCGCGGCACGGTCGCCGGTCAGCGGCTGAACCGGCGCGGCGGCGTTGAAGATCTGCACCCCGGAGGTGGCGGCCTGACCGGCGGCGCTGAGCGCACCGGGCCGCGCCGTCGGGGTCAGTGCGCTGACAGGGCGCAAGGGCGCGTCAAGGATCAGCGTGCCGCCGCCTGCCGCCTTTGGCTGTGCAACCAGCGCGGTGAACCCGGCCCAGTCCGACCCGGTCGCCACCGGCAATCCGGCCCCGGACAGGCTGTCGGCCAGTTCCGCCCCCGGACGTTCCAGCGCCGCCAGCAGCGCGGTGGTCAGCCTCGCGCTGCCCGCGCAGGCAGCGGGCGAATGGGCAAGCAGGGCGGCAGCAGGGGCATCGCCAGGTTTCGCCTCATCCTCGGCAGGCTCCGCAACCGGTTCAACCGCACAGGATTCGGCCAGCACCATCTGCTGCGCCGCCGGGTAGCGCGCCGCCAGTTCCGCCAGCGTCACCGGGCCCGAGGCCAGCGCGATGGCCCGTCCATCGTCGTTCTGCGCAAGATCAGCCGAGACATAGACCAGCATCACATCGGGCGCCTCGGCCGGCGGCTCTGGCAGGCTGGCCGGGTTTTCCAGCCGCCGCACGTCGAAGCCAGCCGCCAGAAGCGCGCGAGAGACGGCAAGGGCGTCACGGCCTGGCTGGCCGATCTCTTGCGACGCGGCCCGGCCGGCGATGACCAGCGCCTGCCGGGTCTCGGCCCATGCGGGCGCGGCCAGCAGCAGTGCCGCCCCGGTTCCCAGCATGATCCGGCCTATCAGCCCGCGCATCGGCCCCGCCTCTCGCTTTCCCCCGGAAGTCTAGCCGAAGCCGCGCCACCACGCGAGTCCGCCGCCACCCGCCAGCGTGGATGTGAACAGGCCGCCCTCATGGCCGCGGCGCCACGAAAACCGTCCATTCATCCGCCCGCCCAGTATCGATCTCGACAAAGCTCGCCTCCAGATGACCACGCAGCAGGCAATCCCGCTCGCCCTCGATGCGAAAGCGGCGCGGGGCGACACACATGGGAACCGTGCCGCCAAGCGCCGACTTGCCGAAGACATCGGTGGCGAAGAGATAGAGAAAGCGCGCCGTCAGCGGCTCTCGGATCAGTGTGGCGCATTGGTTCGGCGCAACGCGCCACCAGCCCTCGGTGCGAAACCCACCCTGAGCCGGCTGTCCAAAGGACAGGTTCAGCACGTCGAAGCTCTGGTTGCAGACCTTGAACTCGGCCCGCGCCGGTGCGGACCAGAGTGTGATCACGATCAGTAAAGGAATGAAAAAACGTAACATATTGATCTTTGCACCGGTTCAGCCGACCATTACACCAGAATGCCCAAGCCCGCCACAGGGCGGGACCGACGGTCAGACGACCAAGCGCAAGGAGATTGCCCTGCACCAGCCCCGTCATCATCGCACAGGATTCTGTGCTATGGATCATCGAATCAACGCGCAGCGAGAGGTTCAAATTGCGTGACGCCCTGCTCAGCAAGACGGTCTTGGCCTCGGCGCTGGCCCTGATCGGGTTCACCGCCGCGCCGGCCCCCGCGCAGGAGGTGGCAGCCTCGGATGCGGGGCGGATCGTGCTGGAACTGAACAACGTGACCGATACCGAGGCCGGCGCCTGCCGCATGACCTTCGTTGCCATCAACAACAGCGGCTCGGGCTTCGCGCGCACCGGCTGGCAGGTCGGCGTGTTCGACGCCGGGGGCATCGTCCGCTCGATCCTGGCGCTGGAATTCGGCGCGCTGCCGGCGAGCAAGACCAAGATCGTGCTTTTCGACCTGCCGGGCCGGGGCTGCGACGACATCTCGCGGGTGATCGTCAATGACGTGACCCTCTGCCAGCCCGAAGAGGCGGCGGCGGACGCCATCGCCCCGACCTGCCTTGATGCGTTGACCACCCGGTCGCGTGCGGCCATCGAATTCGGTGTCTGACCAGATGAATTTCTCGACCCTATCTCTCGGCCTTCCCGCGGTTACCGTGGCGGTCTTCGCCGCCCTCGCGCTTCTGTCAGTGCTGGCGCTGACCGTGACGATCTTCAAGATCCTGCAATTCCGTCGCATCGGGGTCGGCAAGGGCCGGCTTGCCGACCAGGTGCTGGACGACTGGCTGAACGGTCGCCCGGACGAGGCCATGCGCAAGGCCGGTCAGGGCGATGGCGTGCTGCCGCGCGTGCTGCAAGCGGTGATGTCTGGCCTAAGGGCAAGGCCGAACGATCCTGACTATGCCGAGGAGCTGGGTCGGCAATCGGCGCTGGTCGAGCTGTCCTCGATGGCGGCGCGGATGCGGCTGCTCGAGTCGGTGGTGCAGGCCGCGCCGATGCTGGGTCTCCTAGGCACGGTGATCGGCATGATCGATGCCTTCTCGGCCCTGTCGCAATCGACCGGTGCCATCGACCCGGCGCAGCTGGCCGGCGGCATCTGGACGGCGCTGACCACCACGGCCATCGGCCTTGCCATCGCGCTGGTCACCTATTTCGTCGCCAACTGGCTCGAATCCCGCATCGATGCCGAGCGGCAGGATATCGAGATGGCGATCTCGGCCGCGATCCATGGCCGCGTGGCGGGCGGCGGGCGGCGCTGAGCCATGGCCGGGGCGCGGACCCATCCCCGGATCGAGCTGCCGCAACGCCAGCGCCGCTATGGCTTTGCGCTGACGCCGCTGGCCGATGCGATGTTCCAGCTGCTGGTCTTCTTCATGCTCTCGGCCAACCTGACGCCGTATTCGCTGCTGAGCCTCAAGGCCGGCACGATCGGCGGAGGAACCTCGGGCGAGACCCCTGCCGACAGCGGAGACGAGCCTGGCGCCACCGCCCTCTCGCCCGGCGATACCGCGGTGTGGTCGGTCAGCCGCGAATCCATCGTCGCCAGCGGCCAGCGCTTCGGCTTCGACGCGCTGCCGCAACTGGCCGAGGCGATGCAGGTGGCGGGTACCGCGCGGGTACTGTTGGTGACGCGCCCGGATGCGCAGGTGCAGGGGCTGGTCTCGGTGCTGGAGGCGCTTGCCGCGCATGGGATCACCGATGTGCAGATCGCCGGCGGCACTGCGGCGGGTTCCACCGCAGGGGTCCAGCCATGACCGTTTCGCTGCCCCCGCGACGCCAGCACACGCATATCGACGTGTCGCTGGCCATCGTCAATATCGTCCTGCTGCTGATCTTCTTCTTCATGGTGACTGGCCAGATCACCGCCGAGCGCCCCTCGGACGAGGTCGAGCTACCGATTAGCAGTAGCCTGCCGCTGGACCAGTTGCCACGCCCCCTGCTGGTCGTCACGCGCGACGGGCAATGGCTGCTTGACGGGGCCGAGGTCGCGCCCGATCTTCTGGAGGTGGCGCTGGAGGCGCTGCCCGAGCCGCTGACCCTGCATCTGCTGCTGGATCGCGGTGCGCCGGCTGATCTGCTGGTCGCGGTGCTGCAGAACCCGGCACTTGCCGAGCGTTCAGTGCGGCTGGTGACGCTGAAGGAGAGGACGGCCGAATGATTGGCCGGATGCAGGAAAAACGCGGATACTGGATCCAGGCGCTGGTCCTGTCCTTGGCGGTGCATGGCGTGGCAGCGGCCGCGGTGATGGATGTGCTGCCCTCGGTGCCCCGGCGCGATGACAGCCGGGCCCTGCCCGAGATCGACATCCTGAGCCTGCCGGTCGAACAGGGCAGCGCCGCGCAGGTGGTACTCGATCAGGCGCAGCCGGTCACCGGCGCCGCAAGCGTCACCGCGACCCTGCCGCCCGCGCAGGTCCCGACGCCGGACCAGACATCAAAGGCCGAGCAGCCGGTGCTGACCCCCTCGGACGACATGATCGCGGCCACCACCGCCACGCCGGTGGAATCGGTCGAGCCCGTCACGACACCGAACACGCCGCCCGTTGACGGCAGCGATCCGATCAACGTTCCCGGTTCGCCGGAGGGCGATGGGCAGGGCGTCACCCCCGGCTCGCCGCAGCAGAACGCCGCGATCAGCGATCTGGTGCTGCGTCTGCGCGAAAGGCTGGCCCAGCCCTGCCTGGCGGCGCTGCCGCAGACCATCGGTGGGGACGAGGTCTTGCTGACCACGATCGGTGCCGTTGACCGCGACATTTCGGACCTGTTCCGCGATATCGCCGGCACGGTCGATGTGCCGATGACCGAGCGTTCGGTGCTGCTCGACGCGCGGCAATGCCCGGCGGTGGATTTTGTACGCGCCTCGGCCAGCTATCCGGCCCTGCCGTTGGTCCTGCGGCTCGAGGCCAGCGAGGTTGCCTCGGACGGCCAGCTGATCGGCGAGATCACCGGCGCGGGCGGCAATCCCGTGGCGCTGCTCATCATCGACGACAATGGCGTGGTGCAGGACCTTGGCCGCTTTACCCTGGCATCGGGCGAGGTGACCCGCTTCGACATTCCGGTCTACCGCGTCGGCGGCAACCGCGACACCAGCCAGCTGCTGATGGCCGTGGCCCTGCCCCAGCGTCCCGAGACCATTGCCGGCCTGTCGGGTCGCCTCGCCAGCGACTTCTTTCCGCCCTTAGCCGAGGCGGCGGCTGGCCGCGCGCTGATCGGGGTCGCCCCGGTCTATGTGCGCGCGGCGCCCTGAGGCCCGTCAGGCAAAGACGTAGTCGAACTTGCCGTCCTTCATGGCGATTGTGACGTCGGACATGGCAGCACCCTCGACCATGCGCGAAAGAACCTGGCGTGAGAGGTCGGGCAGGATGGAATTGGTGATGATATTGTCGATCATCCGCCCGCCGCTGTCGGGATCGCGGCATTCGGCGACGATATGGTCGATCACCGCATCCTCCCAGCCCAGCTTTGCGCCATGTGCGCTGCGCATCCGCGCGACGATGGCGCCAAGTTTCAGCTTGGCAATACCGGCCAGAACCTCGCCGCCAAGCGGGAAATAGGGGATGGTCACGATCCGGCCCAGCAGCGCGGGCGGAAACACCTTCAGCAGTTCCGGCTTCAGCCGCGCCTCCAACGTTTCCATGTCGGGCGTGGTCTCGCCACCCTCGGCCATGTCCATGATGACATTGGTGCCGACATTCGAGGTCAGCAGGATCAGCGTGTTGCGGAAGTTGATCGGGCGGCCATTGCCATCCTCCATCATGCCCTTGTCGAACACCTGGAAGAACAGCTCGTGCACATCCGGATGGGCCTTCTCGATCTCGTCCAGCAGCACAACCGAATAGGGTTTGCGCCGCACCGCCTCGGTCAGCCGCCCGCCCTCGCCGTAACCGACATAGCCCGGCGGCGCGCCTTTCAGCAGGCTGACGGAATGGGCCTCCTGGAACTCGGACATGTTGATGGTGATGATGTTCTGCTCGCCGCCGTAAAGCTGTTCGGCCAGCGCCAGCGCGGTCTCGGTCTTGCCGACGCCCGAGGGGCCGGCCAGCATGAAGACACCGATGGGCTTGTTCGGGTTCGACAGGCCGGCGCGGCTGGTCTCGACCCGCTTGGCGATCATCTTCAGCCCGTGGTCCTGACCGATCACCCGTTCCTTCAGGTGATCGGCAAGACCCAGAATGGCCTGCAGTTCATCAGCCACCATCCGACCCGCCGGGATGCCGGTCCAGTCGCTGATGACCGATGCCACTGCCTGCTCGTCCACATGCGGCCATATCATCCGGTCGTCGGGGTTGCGGTCCGCCAGCTTGGCCATTTCCGCCGCCATCTCGGCGCGCACGGCCTCGGCGTCGAAATTCTCGCCCTCGGCCTCGGCCAGACGTTCGCGCAACGCAAGGATCTGGTCGACCACCGCCTTCTCCTCGGCATAGCCCGCCTCGGCCTCGGCCAGCTTGCCGCGCAGGGTCTCGGCCTCGCCCTCGGCCTCGGTCAGCCGCGCCTCGTTGGTCTCGCCCAGATCACGCTCGGCCTCTTTCGCCGCGATCTCGGTTTCCAGCGCCGCGATGGCTTCGCGCAGATCGGCGATGCGGGCAGGCGTGGCGTTCTGCGAGATCGCCACCCGGGCGCAGGCAGTATCTAGAAGGCTCACCGCCTTGTCCGGCAATTGCCGCGCCGGGATATAGCGGGCGGAGAGCGCCACGGCGGCGGTGATCGCCTCGTCCGAGATGCGGACCTTGTGATGGCTTTCCATCGGATCAAGGATGCCGCGCAGCATGTAGCAGCATTGCTCGATCCCCGGCTCGTCCACCGTCACCGGCTGGAAACGCCGGGTCAAAGCCGGGTCCTTCTCGATATGGTTGCGATATTCGGCCCATGTCGTCGCCGCGATGGTGCGCAGGGTGCCGCGTGCCAGCGCCGGCTTCAGCAGGTTCGCCGCATCGCCCGTGCCCTGCGCCCCGCCCGCGCCGATCAGCGTATGCGCCTCGTCGATGAAGAGGATGATCGGGATCGGGCTCGCCTGCACCTCCTCGATCACCGAGCGCAGGCGCTGCTCGAACTCGCCCTTCATGCTGGCCCCGGCCTGCATCGCGCCGATATCCAGCATGTAGAGCCGCATCCCCTGCAGCGCCGGCGGCACATCGCCCGAGGCGAGACGCTGCGCGAAACCCTCGACCACGGCGGTCTTCCCCACCCCAGCCTCGCCGGTCAGGATCGGGTTGTTCTGGCGGCGGCGCAGCAGGATATCGACGATCTGACGGATCTCGTCATCGCGGCCAACGATGCGGTCCATCGTGCCCGATTCCGCCTGCGCGGTCATGTCGACCGAGAAGCGGCCAAGCGCGGTCTTGGCCCCACCTTCCGCCGCGCCCGGCGTGCCGGCCCCGACCAGGCCCGAGCCATCCATCGGCCGCATCGTCTCTTCTTCCGACCCGGCCCAGAGCGTGCGGCTGTCAGCGCTGATCCGGTCCACCGAGACCTCGCCGAAGACCGGCGAGATGGTCAGCAGTTCGCGCCTCAGATGCCCGTCGTTCAGCAGCGCCACCAGCACATGGCCGCTGCGGATCTGGGTCTCGCCAAAGAACAGCGTGGCATAGGTCCAGGCGTGGTTCAGGGCATCGCCAAGCGTGTCCGAGATTCCCGGCGTCTCCGTCACGCCCTTCTTCAGCGCCGCCATTGCCCGGTCAGCCTCTTGCAGCGCCTTGCCGCGATCGAGGCCCAATTCGCGCAGCGTGACCGAGATGTCGCAGTCCTGGTTGGACAGCGCATGGAACAGCCAATGCGCCAGCTCGACATTGCGGTTGCCCTCGCCCCGGGCATGGCGCATCGCCTGAATGAAGGCGTCATAGCCGGCGCGGTTCATCTTGCCGGCGAATTTCTCGATACTGATTTCGGTCATTAAAAGTCCTCAGGCGGCAGGTCGGTCGGTATCCAGGGTAAAGGTGGCCGCGGTTACAAAATGCTCGGGGTCGTCATTGGCCGGGGCCAGCGCCGCCATCCAGCCGATGCTGGCGGATTTGCCCAGCACGGCGGGCTCTACCTCGGAGGCCGGCAGGGACAGCGACACGTCGACCACGAAGGTCTTGCCCAGATACCAGAAGACGATATCGGCCAGCCGCTGATAGCCGGGCTGGCCGGGCAGGAAGCGGCGGTACTGGGCAAGGCTCGCCGTGCGCAGATCCAGCCGGATCTTCTCGCCGACCGACTGCACCCGCGCGCCCAGGTACATGTCACGGCCAATGGAACTGCCGCGCTGGCCAAGCGCCGAAGTGTCGCTGGCGTCGAACTCCATCCAGTAGGGCACGTGCTCCTCGACATGGGTATCGACGCCCAGGTGGGTCTCGATCATCTGCCTGAGGCGAACCGGGCTGCGCACCCGGCCACCGAACAGCGAGACCATCGGCAGGCGGGCCAGATCGTGCAGCCCGTCATGGTCGCGGAAGGCCGGCGTGCCGATCCCGGCGATGGCGGCGACATAGCCGTTGAAGCGGTCGCTGCCCGGATGGTCGAACTGGCTGATGGCATGGGCATCCGACCATGCGCGGAAGAACAGTTGCAGGAAGCGCGTCGCCAGGATGTCGGTGAAGGCGACAAAGCTGTCATCCCCGGTTTCCAGCCAGCGGGCGACCTCTTCGGTGGTGTTCAGCGGCAGCGCGCCTTGCGGGCCGAAGAAGCCCAGCACCTGCGCCCTGAGCGAACCGTTCCGGGTCTCGGAAAACTCGCCCGCCGGAAAGGCCAGCGAGGGGTCCTGACCGATCCGCACCACCTCGTCGCGCAAACGCGCGGCCCGGCCGATCGGCGGTTTCTCTGGCGCCTCGCGTTCCAGCCGGCGCAGCAGCGCCAGAAAGCCCTGATCGCCGCTCACAGCAAAGCCCCGCTGCCGGTGCGGGGCGGCCAGCGCATGATCTCGCCGCGCTGCTGGCTGATCGTCACCGACTGGGTGAAGCTGTTGATATTGGCGTATTCGGCAAAGAAGCGATCCAGCACGGCGGCGAGCGTGATGATGCCCGAGCCTTCAAAGGCCGCCTCGTCATAGGTCACGCTGATTTCCAGCCCGCGCGCCGGGAAGAAGCCATCGGCGCGGCGGATCGAGCGCACGACAGGCCGGGTCTTCAGCGACTTGATGCCCTGGATCTGCGCCTCGGTGATGCTGTCGGACATGTCGGCGAAGAGGCTCAGCAATTCGCGCAGGCTTTCCGCACCGTCGCGGCCCGGCCGGTCATCCAGCCCGAAATGGTTCAGCGACAGATAGGACAGAAGCCGCCAGTAGACATCCCCCTGTTCCGCCCGATGCGGCGCGCCCCGGTCGATCTCCAGCATGGAATCGCGCGGCTTGGTCGGGCCGATCAGGCAGGACAGCGCCACGCTGGTATCGCTGGTGAAGTGGAAATCGTCCTTGCTGCCGGCGATGGGCAGGTATTCGGGCAGGTGGCGGTTGGAACAGAGCGCCCGGATCTGCAACCGCTGCGCCCGGTTGGCGACCTCCTCGGCGGGCGGTTCGTAAAGCGCGATATAGGTCTCGGTGCCGCGATAGCGATGGCGGCTGCCAAAGCGGCGTTCATGCGTGGTCAGCCGACGGGGCTTCCGGCGGGCAGTGTAGTAGAGCGCCTGCCGGGGCGGGGTGCCGCCATCGGGCAGCGCGTAAAGCGGGCGCACCTCGACCTTGTCGGCGCTGCTGCCGTAATGGGCAAAGACCTGCGCGATGCGGTGGATCTCGTAATGCGTGACCGGGCTACTGTCCGGCGTCACCACGAATTCATGTCGCTTCTGGTCCAGCCGCACCTGACTGCTGGTTTCCTCGAAGAGGTTGATCGCCGGGGCACAGTTCAGCGCGACATGACCCGACCCCAGACGGGCGGCCAGGACATCGTCGCTGCGGCGGAACTCGATGACGATCTCGACCCGATCCGTGGGGATTCGCGACAGGAGGGGGCGCAGGCCGGTCAGGCGAAAGCCGAGATGCTTCCTCGGGAAGATGAAAGCCTCGCGCAGATGGGCGAAGCCGTCGAACAGGCGGGTATCGCGGCTGAACAGGCGTTCGCTTTCATCAAAGCCGATCTGGCTCAGCTGATCGGGGTTCAGCCGCAGGAAAGCCGGATCGCCCTGCTTGTCGATCCAGCGCAGCGAGATCCGCAGCCGGTCGCAATGGATCTGTTCATAGAGCGCCGCCGCCTGCCCGAAATCCGGCGCGGTCAGGTTCAGGACCAGCTCGTCCAGCGGCAAGCCGGCCATGCCGCCCGCCGTGCTGCGGCGGATGCCCAGTTGCAGCCCGGCCTTGGTCCGGGGATCGGGGTCCTGCCCCAGCGCGCCGAGGGGACCGGGCGCGTCGTGATAGGTGATCGCCTCCACCGACAGCGGCCAAAGGGTCAAGGGCGAGGTCAGCTGGAAGCGGCAGGAGACCCGCTGGTCGGCATCGACAAAACGCGCATCCAGATATTCACCGGGCTGGAAGCGCCAGCCCTCGTCCAGCTTGCGCTCGTCCGCCGGAGGCTGGGCCTGCACCAGCATGACCGAGGGGATCGGCGCCAGGGCGTCGGGGAAGATCTGTTCCAGAAGCTCCGTGGTGAAGCCACGAAACTCCTCGTCCAGCTTCAGCTGCACCCGCGCGGCAAGGAAGGCCGTGCCTTCCAGCAGCCCGGCAACGGCCGGGTCGGTATTGTCGCGCAACAACCCGCCAAGGCGGTCGGCTATACCCGGATACTCGGCGGCAAATTCGGCAGACCGCTCGTAGAGCATGGCCAGTTCGCGGTTGTAGAGGTCGCGGAAGGCCTTTCTCATCGCTCGGGCCGCCCGCCGGTCATGCGCAGCTTGCCGGCGCCCAGATCGACCTCGGCCACGAAATCCATCGGCAGGTCGGCGGGAGAGGCCCGCATCTCGGCGGTGATGTCGAAGAAGATGCGCTGGTCGGTCTTGGCGCTGCGCTCGGACACGCGCACCTCGAGCGTTTCCGCGATCAGGCGCGGCTCGTGCCGGACCAGCGATTCGCGGATAGATGCGGCGATGCGCGCGGTGGTTTCCTGGCTTCGCGTCAGGCTGGACATGTCGCGGAAGCCGTAATTGATGATGGATTTCTGCACCAGCGGCGCATCGGACAGGTCGACCAGCGCGTCGAGACGGATCGTGTTCATCAGGCTGGCAATGTCGATGGCCAGATCGGATTGCATGGAAACCGGGTCGCTGCCGTCGCGGCTTTGGCGGCGCCGGACCGAGATGATGCGGTCGTCATCGGCGCGGCGCTCTGAGGGCGCGGCATCGCGCGCATCGCCCGCACGGGCGGCGGCGCGAAAGACCTGCAGGATCGACATCTGCCGGTCGGGGCGTTTCTGGGGGCTGCGGCTCATCGGGTCTCAGCCTGCCATAGAAAATCCCCGGCGCAAGTCTGCGCTGCGCCGGGGATCGTTCCTGTCAGGGAATGACGCTGATCGCTTGGGATCAGGCGTTCCATTCCTTGTTCTCGGCGATGTCCCAGCCGGCCATCGTCTCGGCGCCGGCAGCGCCCGATTCTTCCTGCAGGGTGTAGAGCACTTCGAACTTGCGGAAGTTCAGCGTCAGGGTTTCCTGGATGCGGTCGAGACCGTCCTTGGAACCGCCGGTGTTGTAGCTGGTGATCATGATGTTTTCCATCTTGATCCGGAAATACTCGACCGGGGCCGTTCCGCCCGATTTCCGGACGATCAGTTCGCCGTTCTCGATATGCTCGCCGTTGGTGCAGCGCTTGATCAGGTCATTCGAGGCCAGATCGACATATTTGGTCAGGGTGATGTCCTGAACATTCACCTTGCCGCCGCCGCCGCCAGAGCCGACATGGGTGGTTCCCGACTGGGTCAGACCCCAGTTCCAGGCCAGAACATCAATGTTGTTCCGGTGGGTATCGTCCTGCGATTCCCCTTTGATATTGTTCGAAAGTTTCAGGAAGATATCAACGGCCATGCACTCGCTCCTTTAATCACGACAGCCAGGTAAAAAACTCATTTGCCTTTCGGCAGCTTGGACACCAGACTCATCCCGATGTCCATTCCTTCAAGCTGGAAATGCGGCTTGAGGAAGAACTTTCCGACATAATAGCCGGGATTCTCCTCGTCCTCGACCACTTCCACTTTGGCCCCCGCCAAAGGTTTCTTGGCTTTCTCCCGCTCGCTCGCGCTTTCGGGATTGCCGGATACATATTTGTTGACCCAACTCTGCAACTGCGTCTGAAGTTGCAAGCGGTCGGGATTTTGTCCGATCTTGTCGCGCACCATTACCTTCAGATAGTGACTGAAGCGTGACACGGCGAAGATATAGGGCAGGCGCGAGGACATGTTGTCCGAGGCCGTCGCCATGTCATCGACGTATTTCTTGGGCCGGTACAGCGTCTGCGCGCCGATGAAGGCGGCCTTGTCGGTATGCTTGCGGTGGATCAGCCCGATCAGCCCGGCCTTGGACAGCTCGCCCTCGCGCCGGTCGGTGATCGACACTTCGGTCGGGCATTTCAGGTCTTTCGACCCATCGCCGGTCTCGAAGGTGTGGCTCGGCAGGTTCAGCACCTCGCCACCCGACTGCACGCCGCGGATCTGCACCGTCCAGCCATATTCCTTGTGCGCGCGGTTTATGTTCACCGCCATCGCGTGGGCGGCGTTCATCCAGGCATATTGCTTGCCGTCATGGCCGTCGGTTTCCTCCTGGAAATCGAATTCCTCGACCACCGAATTGGTGTTCTGGCCATAGGGCTCACGCGAGAGGACGCGCGGCAGGGTCAGCGCCAGGTAGCGGCTGTCCTGGCTGTCGCGCAGGCTGTTCCACGCAGCATAGTCCGGGGTCTCGAAGATCTCGGACAGGTCAGGCGGCGTGCCGATCTCGGTCCAGCTGTCCATGCCCAGCAGCTCGGGCGCGGCCGAGCTCATGAAGGGCGCATGGGCCGCAGCCGCCACCTTGCCGATCGCGCGCAAGAGGCCCACATCGGCGGTCGACTGGTCGAAATAGTAATCGCCCACCAGCGCGCCGAAGGGCTTGCCGCCGAGCGTGCCGAATTCCTGTTCGTAGATCTTCAGATGCAGCGGCGACTTGTCCCATTTCGCGCCGGGATAGCGCCGCATCATCGCCGCCAGTTCCTGCTTCGAGGCGTTCAGCACCTTGACCCGCAGGGTGGCGTCGGTTTCCGAATTGTTGATCGTATAGGCCAGACCGCGCCACGAGGCTTCCAGTTTCTGGAACTCGTCGTGATGCATCACCTCGTTCAGCTGGTCGGACAGTTTCTTGTCCATCTTCGCCAGCATGGCGGTGATGGTGTCGATCACGTCCTCGCCGATCAGGGTCTCGTCCTGCAGCGCCTCGTTGACCAGGGCGACAACGGCGTTGTCCACCTCTTTCGCGGCGACATCGGTGCGCGGCTTGATGGTCTGGCGCAGGATGTCGGAAAATTCGTCAAGCTCGGCGAGGCCGGCATTCTCTTTGCCGGCCTGCTGGGGGGCTTGGGCCATGACTTAGTCCTCCGTGCCGTCGTCCGATGCGGATTTGGCGCTTTCGCGCGCGGCCAGGGCCGCCATCAGCTCGGGGTCGTTCAAGAGCTGCCGGATCTGTTCCTGCGCCTTGGGTTTCGAATTCATGTAACGCTGCAGGTTCGCCAGATGCTGGCGCGCCTCGAGCAGTTTCTTCAGCGCCGGGATCTGCCGGGCGATGGCGGCCGGTTCGAAATCTTCCATCGACCGGAATTCCAGATTGACCCCCAGGCGACCGCCCTCGGCCCCCAGCTCGTTCTCGACGTTATAGGTCAGGCCCGGTGTCACGCTGTCCATGAACTCGTCCAGCGAGGCGGCGGTGACATCCACGAAATCGCGCTCCTCCAGCGGCTTTTTCTCGACCGGAGAGGCATTGCCCGAGAGGTCCGACATCACGCCCATGACGAAGGGCAGTTCGACCATCTTCTCGCTGTCATAGGGATCTTCGTAGGAAATATTCACCCGCGGCGGGCGATTACGCTTGATAAAATCGGTCGACTTGTCCGCGGCCATCATTAAACTCCCAACAGTTGCGTGCGACGAAACAATCAAATCTTGACTGTGTCAATGGCACAGCCCGGAATCCCTGTCCGAAAGGTCAAAGCCTAGCCTTTCGCCTCGGCCTTCGGCATCAATTCCGCAACAATCGACTGGAATCCCTTGTCCATGAAGCCCCGTGCCCGGGCCAGCAGGATCGGAATCGGGCTGGCCGGTTCGCGTGCGGCATAGAAAGCCTCGACCGCCTGCAACTGCGCGGCGACCTCGGCACGCGAGGTCAGAACGAGCGGTTCAGCCGCCGGTGCCTCGGTGCCCCCGGCCTGCGGATCAAATCCGCCAAGCGCGTTCTCGCTGAGCTTCTTCATCCGCTCCATCGACAGGGCAAAACCGGTTTCGGGCACGAATCCGATCACCGCCTTGCCGGCATCACCGGGCAGCAGCGTCTCAAGCGCCTCGATCAACGGCCGACCGATCAACAGCCGTGCCTGCGTCACCAGAAGCAGCGCCGGCGAGGACGGTTCGTTTCGCGCAAGGAAGCGCTCAGTCCCTTCCAGCGCCGCGCGCACGCCCGCGCGATCAGCGATGGCGTCGATGGGGGGCAGCGCCGCGAGCGGGGCCGGGGCGGTTGAGGGCTGATCCGGCGTGGCTTCGGTGGGCGCCTCCACCGGGATCGGCGCGGGCTCGACCTGGCTGGACCAGATCACCAGTTCCGGCCGCGCCTCCTGCAGCAGTTTCTGCATCCCGGTCAGCGCATCCAGCGTCTCGGCAACCGAGGGGCGGAAGCGCGCGGTGGGATGTGCCGCGCAAAGTTCGACGATGCGCGACAGCGCCTGTGCCGCGCGCCCGAGGTCACCATGCAGACGCTCGACCAGTTTCTGATGCGCCGGCGAGGCCAGGGTCGACATGATCGGACCGCGTTCGATCCCCTCCTCCGAGGCCCGCCCGCTTGCCTGACCCGTTGCGACGAGATAGCGGCGATAAGTCGCATCCGCCTGACCGGCCAGCGGCAGGTAATGCAGCGGCATGACCACCGTCTTGATCGAGCCCAGTTCTTCCAGCGCCGCCCGGCGGTCGGCCGAGGAACCCTCGACGCCCGGATGCAGGGCATCGGGCCATTGGATCAGCGCCTCCGCCATCACCTGCAGCGTGTCGGCGAAATCGCCCGGCCGGCCGGCGAGAATCTGGAACCGCGCCAGCAAGGACAGCAGCCGCAGGTCGCGGCTCTGGCGCAGAAGATCGCTGATCGCCTGGGTCTCGGCCCGAAGGTTGATGGATTTCGGATCAAAGACCTGGTCGATGCTGCCCTCGACCCCGGCCATGCCCGGCGTGACATAGCGCTCGGGCAGCCGCACCTCGGCCTCGTAATAGTAGTCGATGAAGGCGGGCGCGCCCTCGGCCTCGAGATCGGGGCCGCAAGGCGCGTCCTCGCTGATCGGCTGCAACAGCCAGTTCAGCGGCAAGGCCTGAGTTTCAGCCATCCTTCGGCTCCTTTCCCGCGACGCCGCCCTGACGCTCGACCATGTCGCGATAGGCCGCGGAGAAATGAATCAGGAACTCGTCCAGCATCCCGTTCTCATGCGGCGCGGTCTTCTTGTCCCACCGCTCGACAAAAATCTCCCAGGCCTTGGCGCGCTTGTTGCCGCCAAGACGCCCGGTCTCGGCCTCGGGCTCGATGGTCTCGGGGGCCAGATCGGTCATCAGCTTGGCCAGCGCCGGCTGCAGCGCGGCAAACAGTGCCGCCTGATGCAGCCGCAGGTCGTTCAGCGCATCGTCAAAGCCGGACACCCCGTCCTGGAAGCCGGCACGCGGTTTCAGGAACATGGTCTCGAGGGCCTGGTCGACATCGGGCAGGAATTTCAGCGGATTGTTGTCCGCCGCCCCGCGCATCGTGCGCTCGCCGGTCCGGGCGAACTGCTTGGCGGCGGCGCGGTCCTGCAGCGCCATCATCACCTGCTGCGCCACGCGACGGACCGTCTGGCCCAGAACCTGCGCCAGCTGATCGGGTGCCACGTCGGCGTAGAGGTCGGGCGGCAGGCCGGCGCCCTTGCAGAAGGCGCGGACGAAATCATGCTCGGGCGCGGGCGCGGCGGGCGGCTGGAAACCGGTGATCTCGCGCGGCGCGGATGGTGGGGCGGCGAAGGTAGACGGATCGTCCAAAGGCGGCACCACCGGAGGCGCGTAGCGACGCGCAGGCTGGCGCGAAGGGCCGGTCGGGATGAAATCGTCGGCGAAGTCATGGCGCTGGCCCAGATGCCGGGCCGGCAGCGGATCGATCGGCGCGGAGGGGCCACCCTCCAGCGCCCAGGGATCCTCGGCAAAGCCCGGCGCCTGCGAGCGGTCGGGCAGCGAGACGGGCGTCAGCGCCGAGCCCTGCCCCGGCTGATCCAACAGAACGACGATGATGTATTGCCCGACCTGGAAGCGGTCGCCGTCCTGCAGCGGGTGCGGCCCGTCCAGCCGGTAGCGCTGGCCCTGCAGGAAGGTGCCGTTGGTCGAGACATCGCGCAGCCACCAACCGCGCTCGTCGAGGTAGACATCGAAATGATGGCCCGAGATGTGCCGGCTGGCATCGGGCAGCACCCAGCCCATGCCGCCCGAACGGCCCGCGGACAGCCCGCCATCGGGGACCTGCACGCTGGCCGGGCCGCCATCGTCCAGCACCTGATAATTCTCGATCTGCAGGGTCAGGGTCATGGGCGTGGTCAGTAGACGCGGAACAGCGTTTCGGCCATGTCGATGAACCGGGCGAGAAAGATCGGTCGCCGGTGCAACTCGGCGCGCGCAAGGCAGGACAGCACGGCACTGTTGACCGAGCGCGGGGCGCGGTGCAGCGGCGCGGGCATGGGATCGTTCGGCGCCACCGGCCCGCCCGACCAGGCCACGGCCAGGCCCAGAAGCACCGAGGGCGTCCTCGACGGCGCCCAGAGTGCATCGCGCGCGATCCGCTGGCGCATGGCGGTCGAGGGGTGGTTCAGCCAGGCGGCCACCAACTCCATCATCGGCCGTTCCATCGGATCGAGGTAATCGGCCATCAGACGCAGGCACTCATAACCCCAGCGCACCGACATCTGCGGCAAGGCGGCGAAGGCGGTATAGGTCACGGCCTCCTCGGGCGTGGTCGACGCGCGCAGCCGGCCCAGGAAGGCCAGCGGGTCCTCGCCCGGGCGCGGGCGCTGCTGGGTCAGTTCGGCAATCTCGGGCAGGCGCAGGTACAGGTCTTGCGGCGTGTCGAACCGCAGCGCGCCGATGGGCGGCCGCGTCTTGTCCGCATCGGACCGCGTCGGCGGAGGGGTCGAGTCATTCATGGCACTGCCGGAACCGTTTAACTGGCGAGAAGATCAAGGCTTTGGGCGGGAAGGTCAAGCCCGTGACCGACTGTACGGAAACAGGTCAGCGAGGGTTGGTTTTGCGTTTTGTGCAATTTTCCCGATGATCGTGGGAGAAAAACTGAAGAAGCCACAACCGGAAGGCAGGCCACCATGACCGAGACCGGAGGGACTCCGCAACCCGACGACGACCTGTTCCACGACACGGATTACGTCGTGGGCCAAGACAATATCGAAGGCTCGCTGGGGCCGGTCGGGTTCGACATCCACAATCCGGTTTTCGTGGTCTCGGCCCTGACGGCGATGACCTTCATCCTGCTGACGCTGATCTTTCCCGAAACGGCGGGTGGCGTGTTCCAGTCGATCGTCAGTTTCGCCACCCAGACGCTCGACTGGTATTTCATGATCGTCGTGGATTTCTTCGTGATCTTCTGCTTCGCGCTGATCGTCTCGCCCTATGGCGGCATCAGGCTGGGCGGCAAGGATGCCGAACCGGAATACAGCTATCTTTCGTGGTTCGCGATGCTGTTTGCCGCCGGCATCGGCATCGGGCTTCTGTTCTTCGGCGTGCTCGAGCCGGTCTATCACATGAACGTCTCCTCGCCGCTTGGCGTGCCCTCGCCCATCGGGCCGGACGGGCAGATCATCCCCGAGAACATCGCCGAGGCCCGCGCCCTTGGCATTGCCGGCACCTATTTCCACTGGGGCCTGCATGGCTGGGCGGTCTATGTGGTGATGGCACTGGCGCTGTCGCTTTTCACCTATAACAAGGGCCTGCCCTTCTCGATCCGCTCGGCCTTCTATCCGATCCTTGGCGAGCGCGTCTGGGGCTGGTGGGGCCATGCCATCGACATCCTTGCGGTCTTCTCGACCCTCTTCGGGCTGGCGACCAGCCTTGGGCTTGGCGCGCAGCAGGCCAATGCCGGGCTGAACTTCGTCTTCGGGCTCGAGGTGAACACCTCGACGCAGGTGATCATCATCATTCTGGTGACGGCGGTGGCGCTGGTCTCGGTCTGGCGGGGACTGGATGGTGGGGTCAAGATCCTGTCCGAGATCAACATGGTGATGGCGCTGTTGTTCTTTCTCTTCGTCCTCTTCGCCGGGCCGACGCTGGCGGCGCTGGACGGGTTCTGGACCGGGCTGGTCACCTATGTCCGCGATTTCATCCCGCTCTCGGCGCCGTTCGGACGCGAGGATGACGCCTATCGCGAGGGCTGGTCGGCCTTCTACTGGGCGTGGTGGGTCAGCTGGGCGCCCTTCGTCGGCATGTTCATCGCCCGGGTCTCGCGCGGCCGCACGGTGCGGGAGTTCGTCATCTGCGTGCTGCTGATCCCCAGCCTGATGATCTTCATCTGGATGGGTGTCTTTGGCGGCATCGCGATCGAGACGCTGTTCGCCGATCCGGAAAACAGCCTGGTCAAGGAATATGTCATCGACAATTACAGCCCGGAGCTGTCGCTGTTCGGGATGCTGGCCGAACTACCGCTGACCGGGCTGATGTCGACCATCGCCATCGTGCTGGCACTGGTCTTTTTTGTCACCTCGTCCGATTCCGGCTCGCTGGTGGTCGACACGATCACCGCCGGCGGCAAGATCGACGCGCCGAAACCGCAGCGGATCTTCTGGGCGACGATCGAGGGGCTGATCGCCATCGTGCTGCTGATCGGCGGCGGGCTGTCGGCACTGCAGGCAGGGGTGACGGCGACCGGCATCCCCTTCTCGGTGGTGATGGTGCTGATGTGCTATTCCATCATCAAGGCGCTTCAGACCGAGCCACGATAGCGCGCGGGCGCGCGGCTCAGCGATCCTTCTGGCTGCGCGGCCTGCGATGGCTGCGCAGCGATTGCACCACATCGACCCCGGCCAGCGCCAGCGTCACCGCGATCACCCCACCCAGATCCCAGCGCGGCACATACCAGACCAGAACCAGCAGCGACGCGGCCATGACCGCATAGGCGAAAAGCGCCATCAGCCTGTCCATCATGCGATCTCCTTCTGTTCGTCGATCTCTTGCCCGGACTGGACGAGATCCATCAGCCATGCGGCGGTCCTCAGCAGCCGCGCATCGTCGCCGACCCGGCCCACCAGTTGCAGCCCCATCGGCAACCCGCCGTCGCTGACGAACAGCGGCAATCCGACCACCGGGGTGCCGCAGAGCGTCCAGATGCCGTTGAAGGCGGAATCGCCGGTGCTGGACCGATCCGGCGCCGGGCCGAGACTGGCGGCACAGAGGATCGCGTCGCAACGGTTGAAGATCCGGTCGAGCCCGGCGTTCAGCACCCCGCGCCAGTCGAGCGCCGACAGGTAATCCCGCGCCAGCACCTCTTTCCCGGCATCGATCGCCCCGGTCAGCTCGGGCGACATCAGCGCGCGGCCGCGCTGTTCATGGGCGTAATAGCATTTCGCCATCTCGGCCTGATTGATTCGGGTGCGGATGGCCTGCGCTTCGGCAAAGACCGGCGGCAGGTCAACCCGCTCGACCCGTTCGCCGAGAAAGCCGAACAGCTCCTCCATCGCCGTGCGCATCTGCGGATCGGTCTCGGGCGGGCTGGGCAGGTCGATCATCACCAGGTTGGGCAGCACCGGCGGGGCGGCGCTGGCGGTCTGGGACAGGCGCGGCGCGGGCATGGGCTGGGTGGCCGGATCGGCGGGATCATGGCCCGCGAGCGCCTCGGCCAGCAGCGCGGCGTCAGAGACACTGCGCGCGAACACCCCGACCGTGTCGAGGAAGGGCGATTGCGGCAGGATGCCCGTGCGCCCGATCAGCCCGAAGCTCGGCTTGAATCCGACCACCCCGCAATAGGCGGCAGGCCGGATCACCGATCCGCCAGTCTGCGTGCCCACCGCCAGCGGCACCATCCCCGCCACCACCGCTACGGCCGAGCCCGAGGAGGACCCGCCCGGCGTATGCGCCAGATCATGCGGGTTGCGGGTCTTCGACGGCTGCAGGTAGGCCATTTCGGTGGTCACGGTCTTGCCCATTATCACCGCGCCCGCCGCGCGCAGACGCGCCACCAGCGCCGCATCCTCGCGCGGCACCCGGCCCTTGTCGATCGCGGTCCCGTTCTCGCCCGGCACCCGCGCCACGTCGATCACGTCCTTGATGCCCACCGGCAACCCATGCAGCGCGCCAAGCGCCGCCCCGGATTTCCGCCGCTCGTCCAGCGCCCGCGCCTGCGCCAGCGCGTATTCGCCATCGAGCCAGGCCCAGGCCTGCAGGCGCGGCTCGGTCTCGGCAATGCGCTTCAGATGCGCCGTCACCACCTCGACCGCCGAGAACCGTCCTGCGGCCATGCCGTCGCGCAGGTCGATGGCCGAAAGCCCCGTCAGATCAACCGCCATAGAACACCTCGGGCAGGTAATAGACCACGCCGGGGAAGATATAGACGATGGCCATGGCGATGAAGACCATGAAGAGGAAGGGCATGACGCCGGCAAAGATCTGCGTCAGCTTTACCTCGGGTGGCGCGATCCCTTTCAGGTAATAGGCCGACATGGCCATGGGTGGTGTCAGGAACGAGGTCTGCAGGTTCAGCGCCACCAGGATCCCGAAGAACAGCGGATCGACCCCGAACATCGGCAGGAGGGGCAGGAAGATCGGCACGAAGATGATGATAATCTCGGACCATTCCAGCGGCCAGCCCAGCAGGAAGATGATCAGCTGCGCCAGCAGCAGGAATTGCAGCGGCGTCAGGTCCATTCCGCTGACGAATTCCGAGATCAGATGCTCGCCGCCCAGATAGGAAAAGACCGAACTGAAGGTATAGGAGCCGACGAACAGCCAGCAGACCATCGCCGTGGTGCGCACCGTCAGGTAGACCGATTCCCTGAGGCGCTGGAAGGTCAGCGCGCGATAACCGGCGGCCAGCACCAGCCCGCCCATCGCCCCGATGGCGGCGGCCTCGGTCGGCGTGGCCAGACCGAAGAGGATCGAGCCCAGCACCGCGACGATCAGCACCGCCAGCGGGAAGAACGAGGTGACGAGCATCCTCACCAGCGTCGGGAAGGGCACCGAGGGCACCTCGTCCTCGGTCGGGCGTGGCGCGACCGAGGGCTGCAGGATCGAGCGGCCGATGACATAGAGGAGATAGAGGCCGACCAGCACCAGCCCCGGCAGCATTGCGCCCGCGTAAAGCCGGACGATCGACACGCCCGAGGCGGCGGCATAGACGATCAGCATGATCGAGGGCGGGATCAGGATGCCAAGCGTGCCGCCGGCGCAGATGATGCCGCTGGCGAAGCTGGGATCATAGCGCGCCTTCAGCATCGAGGGCAGCGCCAGCAGCCCCATCAACGTGACCACCGCGCCGACGATGCCGGTGGCGGTCGCAAAGAGCGCGCAGGTGATCAGCGCGGCCACGCCCATCGAACCCGGCATGTTGCGCGAGGCGACGGCCAGCGTCGAAAACAGCCGGTCGACGATATTCGCCCGCTCGACGATATAGCCCATGAACAGGAACAGCGGCACCGCCGTCAGCACCTCGTTCGACATCACGGTATAGGTCTGGTTGATGAACAGGTCGAAGATGCGGTTGTTGAACAGCCCCTCGACCCAGCTTGTCGTCGAGGTCCACCAATCGGCATCCTCGGCCAGCCGGTTGAAGCTGCGCCACATGCGGCCCGCGTCGAAATAGGCGTAATAGCCGAACATGATGCCAAGGGCCATCAGCGTGAAGGCGATGGGAAAGCCCAGGAACACCAGGATGATGAACACGCCCAGCATCGACAGGGCGACCTGCGGATCGGTCAATTTCGGTTCTCCGTCTGAAGGGGCAGGTCTGGCTGAAGGCGCGGGTCAGGCCTCATGGGCATGGGCCTTTTCGGCTTGCTCGCGGATCAGCAGCTGCTCGGTCTCCTCGACATCCTCCTCGGCCTCGGTCCAGTACCCGTCGCGGATCGCCATGATGCAGCGCATGACCTGCGCGATGCCCTGGAAGAACAGCAGGATGCCGGCGGCGACGATCACCGCCTTGAACTGGAAGATCGGGATGCCGGCGGGGCTGTTCACGCTGACTTCGCCATATTGGAAACTGCGCGCGGCGTATTTCCAGCCGGCAAAGATCAGCGCCGAGACGCCGGGAAAGAAGAAGATCAGGTACAGAAGCAGGTCCACCGAGGCCTGCGCCCTGACCGGCCAGAGCCGGTAAAGGAAATCGCCCCGCACATGGCCGCCGCGCGACAGCGTATAGGCGCCGCCCATCATGAACAGCGTCCCGTACATGATGAAGGACACATCCAGCGACCACGAGGTCGGCGCGTTGAAGATATAGCGGACGATCACCTCATAGGTGACGCCCACGGTCATCAGCATGATCAGCCAGCCAAAGGTCTTGCCGAACCAGGCCGACAAGCTGTCGGCAAAGCGCACAAAGCCAAGCATCGGGTTTCCTCGCATTCGAAGACACCCCCGCGCGGACGAACCGCGCGGGGGCCTGCGGATCAGGCGATCAGATCTTCAGTTCGCCGGGGAAGAAATGCTCGTAGGCGAGCGCATAGTCGGGCTTGTCCATCAACTCGTAATAGACCGTCCGCTTGACCCAGTCGCGCTGGCTGTCGAGGATCTTCTTGATCGTGGCATCCGCCTCCAGCGTCGAGATCATCGCCGTCCAGGCCTCGAGCTGCGCCTGCAGGATCGCATCCGGGGTCTTGTGGATGGTCACGCCGGATTCGTCGCGCAGTTTCAGCAGGTCCGCGGAATAGTTATCCAGCGCATAGGCGGTGTTGTAGGTCGAAACCGCCTCGACCCCATGCTCCAGGATCGCCTGCAGGTCAGGCTCCAGATCCTCGATCACGTCGCGGTTGAACAGGAATTCAAAGGCCTCGGACGCCTGGTGATAGGAGCCCATGTAGTAATTCTTGGCCACGTCCTGCGCACCGAAGCGAAGGTCGGATGAGGGGTTGTTGAACTCGAAGGCGTCGATCACCCCGCGCTCCATCGCCGGGACGATCTCGCCGCCCGGCAGCTGCGCGACCGACATGCCCATGGATTGCAGCAGGTCTGCGGCCAGACCGACGGTGCGGTATTTCATCCCCTTGATGTCCTCGACCCCGGCGATCGGGTTCTTGAACCAGCCGAAAGGCTGCGCCGGCATCGGGAAGGCCATCAGGCCCACGACATTCAGCCCCATCTGGTCCTGCGTCAGCTCGCGGTAAAGCTCGCGCCCGCCGCCCTGATAGAACCAGCTGAGCATATTGGTGGGGTCGCCGCCGAAGACCGGACCGGTGCCGAACAGCGAGGCCGCCTTGTGCTTGCCATACCAATAGGCCGAGACCGAATGGGCAATGTCGATGACGCCATCGCTGACCCCGTCCATCACCTGGAACGCCCCGACCACCGCGCCGGCCGGCAACAGGTCGATCTGGATGCGCCCACCCGACATGGCCTGCACCCGGTCCACATATTGCTGCGCCATGGTCTGCCAGATGTCCGAGGCCGGCCAGCTGGTCTGCATCTTCAGGACCAGCGGCGATTGCGCCAGAACCGCCGGCGCCGCCAACAGCGTGCTGGCCGCAGCCCCCCCGGCGATGGCCCCGCCACGCCGCAGGAACGAGCGGCGCGACACCGCAGGTTTGATCGTGTCTTCCGTCATGTGTCTTCCTCCCAGGTTATTTGTATACTTTGCTCCCCACTGCACTGTTCCGTCTGGCTGGATTCAAATCAAGAGTTTATTGATCGCTCGTTTCTTTGTGACTGCACCGATCGGTCAGAAAATCTCGCATGAAAGCCCATATTTTCCTGTAGAGGCAGGCCAGAACGGACGCGCGGGCAACTTGCGCGAGCCTGCGCAATCTGCAATCAACAGCGCAAGAAGACGAGGAGGAGGAAAACAATGTATACGAAACTGGTTCTGGCCGCGACCACCGCGCTGGCCCTTGCTCTGCCCGCCGCAGCCGAGACGCTGCGCCTGTCCCACAATGTCGGCGACACCACCACCTGGCAGCAGGGGGCCGAGAAATTCGGCGAGTTGCTGGCGGCGGAAACCGGCGGAGCCTATGACGTGCGGGTCTTCCCCAATGCCCAGCTGGCCGGTGGCGACCAGATGAAGCAGGCCGAGATGACCGGACGCGGCGCCATCGACCTGGTGCTGACCTCGGCCATCAACGTGACCCCGCTGGCCCCGGAAATGGCCGCCTTCTCGCTGCCCTATCTCTATGCCGATTACGCCGCCGTCGACCGCACGACGCAGGGCGCGGCCGGCGACAAGATGGAAGAGATCATGGCCGGGCATGGCATCAAGGTGCTGGCCTGGGGCGAGAACGGCTTCCGCGAGGTGACCAATTCCAAGCGCCCGATCAAGACGCCCGCCGACATGGCCGGGCTGAAGATGCGCGTGGCCGGGCCGATGTATATCGACGTGATGACCGATCTCGGCGCCAATCCGCAACAGATGCAATGGTCCGAGACCTTCCCGGCGCTGCAGCAGGGCGTGGTCGACGGGCAGGAGAACCCGATCGGCGCGGTAATCATCCCGCAGCGCGTCTACGAGGTGCAGAAGTACATCACGCCCTGGCATTACAGCTATGACCCGCTGTTCCTCGGCATCGCCCAGACCCGTTGGGACGAGATGGACGAGGCCACGCAGGCGCAGTTCCAGAAGGCCGCCGACGAGGCCATGGCCTACCAGATCGAGATCAGCCGCAAGGCCACCGACGAGGGCATCGCCTATCTGAAGGAACAGGGCATGGAGGTCACCGAGTTGACCCCCGAGGAGTTGCAGGCCTTCAAGGACGCGACCAAGCCCAGCTTCGACAAATGGTCGGAAAAGGTCGGCGCGGATATCGTGAAGCTGTTCACCGACGAAGCCAACGCGGCGAACTGAATGCGCCTGATCGACGATTTCGAAAAGATCGTCTGCGCGGTCCTGCTCTTGGGCATGACCGCGCTTGGCTTTGCCAATATCGTCGTGCGCTATGGCACCAGCCATAGCTTTGCCGCGACCGAGGAATTGCTGACTGGCGGCTTCGTTTTGCTGACCGTTTTCGGCGCCGCCATCGCGGCGCGGCGAGGCGAGCATCTGGCGGTGGAACTGATCTCGGACCTGCTGCCCCCGCCCGCCCGCCGTGTGGTGATCTGGCTGGCCGGGGCGCTGTCGGTCGCGCTGCTTGTGGCCTCGGTCTGGTTCACCATCGGGCTGGTGCAGAACCAGATCCGGACGGGCATGACCAGCTATGCGCTGAACCTGCCGCTCTGGTGGTATTCGGCGGCGGTGCCGCTTGGCTTTGCGCTGGTGCTGGTCCGCTATGTGCAGGCGCTGGTCCGGGGGCCTGAACGTGATGGGTGAGATCGGTTCCGGCAGCCTGATGGTGGGGCTGTTCTTCCTGTTCCTGATCCTGCGGGTGCCGGTGGCCTTCTCGCTCGGCCTCTCGGCACTGGTCGCCATGTGGCAGCTGGGCTTCGGCCTCGACCTCGTGGGCGACCTGCTGACGGCAGGCATTGCAAAATTCTCGCTGCTGGCGATCCCCTTCTTCATTCTCGCCGGCAACCTGATGGGGCGGCTCGGCATTGCCGACCGGATGATCCGCTTTTTCCGCGTGCTGGTGGGCGATCTGCCCGGCGGCATGGGGCTGGTCGGCACGGTCGTTTGCCTCTTCTGGGGCGCGGTCAGCGGCTCGGGCCCGGCCTCGGTCGCGGCCATCGGGCCGATGATCATTCGCTCGATGGAGGAGGACGGGTTTTCCAAGGCTTTCGCCGCCGGGCTGGTCAGCACCGGGGCGGCCTTGTCGATCGTCATTCCGCCCTCGATCGGGCTCGTCATCTATGGCGTGCTGGCCGAGACCTCGATCGCCGACCTGTTCATCGCAGCGATCATCCCGGGGCTGGTCTGCGGGGCGCTGATGCTGTGTGCCCTGCCCTTCGGGCGCGTCGGCGATGCTGCGGCGACCCGCGCGCTGGTGCCGCCGCCCTATCCGGGTCTCGGCTATGGCGCGCGGCTGTGGCGCTGTTTTCTGGACAGTTTCTGGGGGCTGATGACGCCGGTGGTGATCCTTGGCGGGATCTATTCCGGCATCTTCACCCCGACCGAGGCCGCCATCGTCGCCTCGGTCTACGCGCTGGCCGTCGGGGCGCTTGCCTATCGCACGCTGAACTGGTCCGGGCTGATGCAGGCGCTGACCGATTCCGCTGCCTCGTCTTCGGTGGTGATGCTGGTCGTGGCCTATGCCGGGCTGTTCGGATGGGTGGTGACGGTGGATGATCTGGTCGGCACCTATTCCGGCGCCTTGCTCGGCCTCTCGTCGAACGAATGGGTGATCCTCGCGGTGATCATGCTGGTCCTCTTGATCTGCGGCATGTTCATGGACGCGATCACCATCATGTTCATCTGCCTGCCGATCTTCCTGCCGGTGGCGCGGGAACTGGGCTGGGACCCGATCTGGTTCGGGGTGCTGGTGATGGTCAACCTGGCCATCGGGCTGATCACCCCGCCGGTCGGGATCAACCTCTATGTCGCGGCGAACATCACCCGGCTGCCGCTGGAAAAGGTGGCGCGGGGGGCGCTGCCCTTCCTGCTGACCAGCCTGATCGGGCTGGCGGTGATTGCGGCAGTGCCGGCGTTGAGCTTGATGCTGTTGGGGCGGTAGGCGAGGCACAGGTCCGGCGCTCGCCCGGCGGTCTTGCGGACCGCGTATCGGGCGGGGTCTGCTACCCCAGCGCATACCCGGCGCCGCGCACGGTGCGCACGGGGTTATCCCCGCCGTTCTGCATCAGTGCCTTGCGCAACCGGCCGACATGCACGTCGATGGTGCGGGTGTCGACATAGATGTCGCGGCCCCAGACCCGGTCCAGAAGCTGCTCGCGCGTCCAGACCCGGCCCGGCTTTTCCATCAGCGTCGAGAGCAGGCGGAACTCGGTCGGGCCGAGATGCAGGGCCTGGCCGGCGCGGAAGACCCGGTGCTCGGCGGCGTCGAGGATGATGTCCTCGTAACTCAGCCGCTCGCCCATGGTGGCGGGGCGGGTGCGGCGCAGTTGTGTGCGCAGCCGGGCCATCAGCTCGACCACCGAATAGGGTTTCACCACGTAATCATCGGCGCCGGTTTCCAGCCCGCGCACCCGGTCAACCTCTTCGCTGCGCGCCGACAGCATGATGATGGGAATGGGGCGGGTCGCCGGATCGGCCTTCAGCCGGCGGCAGATCTCGATGCCCGAGACGTTGGGCAGCATCCAGTCGAGCACGATCAGGTCGGGCTGTTCCTCGGCCACCAGCAAAAGCGCCTCATCGCCATTCTCGGCCATGGCGACGCCGAAGCCTTCGGCCTCGAGATTGTAGCGCAGCACCTCGCGCTGCGCGCCCTCGTCCTCGACCACCAGAACCAGCGGGGTCTGTTGCGACGCCATCGGCTCAGCCCTCGCCCGGCAGTGCCACCGCATCGGCGGGCGGTACGCGGTTATCCTTGGGGCGGCTGTCATCGGGCAGTTCGCCGGTCACCAGATAGATCACCTGTTCAGCGATGGCCGTCGCGTGATCGCCCATGCGCTCGATGTTCTTGGCGATGAAATGCAGGTGCATGCAGGCGGTGATGTTGCGCGGGTCTTCCATCATATGGGTCAGGAACTCGCGGAACAGCGCGTTATACATCTGGTCCACTTCCAGATCGCGGGCGCGCACGTCGCCGGCCAGATCGGCATCGCGCTGGATATAGCTGTCCAGCGCATCCGACAGCATCTTTTCCACCGTCGCAGCCATGCGCTTCAGCGCGATGCCCGAGCCGGCGATCTGCGGCATCTGCGCCAGAACATGGGTGCGCTTGGCCATGTTCTTGGCGTAATCGCCCACCCGCTCGAGGCTCGCCGCGATCTTGATGACCGACAACACCAGCCGCAGGTCGGTGGCGGTGGGCGCACGCAGCGCGATCAACCGGGCGCTGTCCTCGTTGATCTGGGCTTCCAGCGCGTCGATGGCCTTGTCGCGGCGGCGCACCTCGTCGGCCAGGTCCTCGTCGCGGTTCATCAGCGCGCTGGCCCCGTCCGAGATGGCGCTTTCGACCATCCCGCCCATCTTCACCACCAGCGCCTGAATGGTTTCCAGATCGCGGTCGAAGGCCGAGGAAATATGCTTGTCGCGGTTCATGTCGTCTGCCCCTGTCGCCTCAGCCGATCCGGCCCGTGATATAGGATTCCGTCCGCGGATCTTGCGGCCGGGTGAAGATGTCGTCGGTATCGCCATATTCGACCAGGTTTCCGAGGTGGAAGAAGGCGGTCTTCTGGCTGACGCGGGCGGCCTGTTGCATCGAATGGGTGACGATGACCACGGAAAATTCCTGCCGCAGCTGGTCGATCAACTCCTCGACCTGCCCGGTGGCGATCGGGTCCAGCGCCGAACAGGGTTCGTCCATCAACAGCACCTCGGGCGAGGTGGCAACGGCGCGGGCGATGCAGAGCCGTTGCTGCTGGCCGCCGGAGAGGCCGGTGCCCGGTTCGTTCAGCCGGTCCTTGACCTCGTTCCAGAGCGCGGCGCCGCGCAGCGATTTCTCGACAATGGCATCCAGTTCGGCGCGGTTGCGGGCCAGGCCGTGGATGCGCGGGCCATAGGCCACGTTGTCATAGATCGATTTCGGGAAGGGGTTCGGCTTCTGGAACACCATGCCGACCTTGGCGCGCAGCTGCACCGGATCGACGCGGCGGTCATAGATATCCTCGCCATCCAGCCGGATCGTGCCCTCGATCCGGGCGATGGGGATGGTGTCGTTCATCCGGTTGATGCAGCGCAGGAAGGTCGACTTGCCGCAGCCCGAGGGGCCGATGAAGGCGGTTACGGTCTTGTCGAGGATCTCGACGCTGACATCCTTGATGGCGTGCTTGTCACCATAATAGACCTGCACGTCGCGGGCCGAGATCTTGGTGTCGTTCTGGGTCACGGCGCTCTCCGCCAGTCGCATCTGGTTCATCATATTCATTCCTCGGCTCCGTTACCAACGGCGCTCGAATTTGCGGCGCAGGTAGATCGCCAGCAGGTTCATGCAGAGAAGGAAGATCAAGAGCACGATGATCGCGCCCGAAGCCCGCTCGAAGAAGGCCGGATCGGCGCGGCGGGTGAAGTTGTAGATCTGAACCGGCAGGGCCGAGGAGGGTTCGAAGAGACCACCCGGCGGGGCCGAAGGAATGTCCTGCACAAAGGCCACCATGCCGATCAACAGAAGCGGCGCGGTCTCGCCAAGGGCATGGGCCAGGCCGATGATGGTGCCGGTCAGGATGCCGGGCATCGCCAGCGGCAGGACGTGGTGGAACACCGTCTGCATCTTCGACGCGCCCACCCCCAGCGCCGCATCGCGGATCGAGGGCGGCACCGCCTTCAGCGCGGCGCGGGTGGCGATGATGATGGTGGGCAGTGTCATCAGCGTCAGCACCAGCCCGCCGACAATGGGGGCCGAGCGCGGCAGGCCCATGAAGTTGATGAAGGCGGCGAGGCCGAGGATGCCGTAGACGATGGAGGGGACGGCAGCGAGGTTCGAGATATTCACCTCGATGATGTCGGTCCAGCGGTTCTTCGGCGCGAATTCCTCGAGATAGATCGAGGCGGCGACGCCGATGGGCAGCGACAGGACCAGCACGATCAGCATCATGTAAAGCGAGCCGATGATGGCGACGCCAAGGCCCGCCGCCTCGGCACGGGTCTCGGAAGCGTCGGGATTGGTGATGAAATCGGGGTTGAAGCGGGTGTCGAGCGCGCCCTTCTCGGCCATGATCCGCGCCAGTGCCACTTGTTCGGGCGAGGTCTTGGAATCGATGGCTGCGGATTCGTCGGTGACGCGGCCCTTGAACATGCCGTCGACGCGGGACGAGGCCAGCGTGGTGATCTGAAGCGACTGGCCGACCAGCGCCGGATCGGCCAGCACGGCGTTCCTGAGGTCCGCCGAGGCCTGACCCGAGATGAAGCCCTTGAGGTCGGATTTCTTCAGCCCGTCGATGGTCACGTCATTGGCGGCCATCCAGTCGGTCAGCGCCTGATCCAGAAGCTTGCCATAGGACATGGTCAGCACCTTGGACATCTCGGCCGGATCGCGGTTGCCCTTGGGGTCGACGACATCGGCGGACAGCGTCACCGGCAGGCTGGCATAGGTCTGCTGGAAGGCACCGGAGCCGTCGCGCAGCACGGTCACCAGCAGGAAGACCAGCGCCGCCAGCGCGATCAGGATGGCGCCGATGCCATAGGCCTTGAACCGCGCCTCGGCCCGGTGGCGGCGGCGGGTGTTCGGGTCGGCGACCATCAGCGAGGGTTTCTTCGGCGCGGTCGCGGGGGCGGGCAGATGCGTCAGATCGGTCATTCGTATTGCTCGCGGTATTTGCGCACGATGTAGAGCGCCAGAACGTTGAGGGCCAAGGTGATGACGAACAGCGTCAGCCCGAGGGCGAAGGCCACCAGCGTTTCCGGGCTGGCAAAGTCATTGTCGCCGGTCAGCTGCGCCACGATCCGGGTGGTGATGGTGGTCATCGCCTCGAACGGGTTGCCGCTGATCTGCGCCATGGCGCCGGCGCCCAGGACCACGATCATCGTCTCGCCGATGGCGCGGCTGGCGGCCAGCAGGATGGCGCCCACGATGCCCGGCAGGGCGGCGGGCAGCACGACCTTGGTGATGGTCTCGGACTGGGTCGAGCCGAGGCCGAGGCTGGCATCGCGCAGGGATTGCGGCACGGCATTGATGATGTCGTCCGAGAGCGAGCTGACGAAGGGGATCAGCATGATGCCCATGACCAGCCCCGCGGTCATCACCGACGAGGCGCTGTCGCCCAGACCCGCCGGCTGCGCGATCCAGTCCCTGAGCATCGGGCCGACGGTGACCAGCGCGAAGAGGCCATAGACGATGGTCGGGATGCCGGCGAGGATCTCGATCGCCGGTTTCACCAGCGAGCGGACGCGCGGACCGGCATATTCGGACATGTAGATGGCGGCGAACAGGCCGATGGGCACCGCGACCAGAAGCGCGATCAGGCTGATATAGAGCGTGCCCCACAGAAGCGGCAGCACGCCCAGCTTGGAATTCCCTTGAAAGGCTGGGGTCCATTCGGTGCCGAAGAAGAACTCCTGCCAAGGGTAGAGGCGGAAGAAGCCGGCGGATTCGAAGACCAGCGACAGCACGATCCCGATGGTGGTCAGGACGGCGATGGTCGAGCAGAGGATCAGGAGACCGCGCAGGATGATCTCGACCGCGTTGCGGGCGCGGAACTCGGCGCTGATGCGGCTAAGGCCCCACCCGGCACCGGCCAGCGCGAGGACCAGGACGGCGGGGGCCAGTGCGGTCGAGGGTCCGACAAGCAGCAGCCCGGCGACCAGCGCCAGAAGCGCCGGGACGACGGCCAGCAGCGCCACGTTCCAGCCGTGATAGACCGGGCGGGAATGCAACTTGCGGGGATCGCCGCCGGTCGCGGCCAGGGCCCGGCGCGAACCGAGCACATAGCCCAAGGCCGCGAGCGCCAGCAGGATCAGGGTGAGGGAGAGGATCGACATGCGGGCCTTCCGGGCAGCGTGAAGGAAGGGAACGGGCGGGACCGCTTGGCCCCGCCCGCCCCGGTTCGGATCAGGGCAGGGTCACTTCATCGGCGACGGTCTGCTGGACCGCGGCCAGTTCCGGGTCCGAGACGAGGCCATATTCGGCCAGCGGGCCATCGGGGCCGGCAACCTCGTCGGCGACGAAGAATTCGGCGAATTCCTTCAGGCCCGGGATGGTGCCGATATGGTCCTTCTTTACGTAGAAGTAGAGCGGGCGCGACACCGGGTAATCGCCCGAGGCGATGGTCTCGGTCGAGGGCGCGACGCCCGACATGGTCGCCACTTTCAGCTTGTCGGTGTTGTTCTCGTAGAAGGACAGGCCGAAGACGCCGATGCCGTTCTTGTCGCTTTCGATGCGGGCCAGCGTCTCGGTGTAATCGCCATCGATATCGACCGATTTGCCGTCGGCGCGGATGGCGAGGCACAGCTCCTCTGCCTTGTCCTCGTCGCCGCCATTCTCGGCCGCAAAGACCTCCATCGCGCCGCTGTCTTCGCAGCCCTTCAGGATCACCTTTTCCTCGAATACTTCGCGGGTGCCGTGCTTGGTGCCGGGGATGAAGGCCAGGATCGGCTGGTCCGGCAGCTCCGGGTTCACCTGCGCCCAGGTCTCGTTGGCGTTCGGCGCGGATTTGCCGTCGACCACCTGGTTGGCGCCGATCGCCTTGAACCAGTCAGCCGGGGTAAAAGCGAACTCGTTACCGTTCACGTCGCTGGCGAAGACGATGCCGTCATAGCCGATGCGAACCTCAATGATGTTCGTGACGCCATTGGCCTTGCAGGTCTCGATCTCGGCCGGCTTGATCTGGCGGCTGGCATTGGCGATGTCGATGGTGTTCTCGCCCACGCCCTCGCAGAACTGCTTCAGCCCCGCCGAGGAGCCACCGCCCTCGACCACCGGCGCCGGCATGCCCATGTTCTCGGCAAAGGCCTCGGCCACGATGGTGGCGTAGGGCAGCACGGTCGACGAGCCGGACACCTGAACCTGATCGCGCGCGGCGGCGATGCCAGCCGAGGCGGCGATGAGCGCCAGCGACGAAACGGCGAGTTTGACGGATTTCATGGATCTCTCCTGATCTTCAATGCGGAGCCAGAATCGGCTTGTCTCGTGACCTAGCCCCCCGTGGTGACGCTTATGCGACCATCTCGTGACAGTTTCATGACAATCGCCGCAGCGCAGCGAAAGCGCCGGGACATAAGGCTGACGGCAGGCATTCGCCCCGGTCAGTTCTCGGGAATAGTCCCGGTATCGGGTGGAGTCAGCGCGAAGAAAGCCAGATCGGCTGCGGCAAATCCGCCGGCCTTGGTGATCTCGTCCAGCACCTGTGGGAGCACGGTTGCCACCGGGGCGGCGGCGGCGATGGTGGTGGGCGCGACCAGTGGGCTGCGACTGGCCAGGGCCACGATCAGTTGCGGGCTGGCGGCGGTCAGGTCCTGCAGCGCCAGACCGAAGCTGAAGGTGAAACTGCCATCCGCTTGCGGCACCAGCCGCGAGGAGAGGTCGTGCAAGCCGCCATCGGCGGCGACAAGGAACAGCCAGATGCTGCGCCCCTGCGCCTCGCGCACGCGGCCAGCGACGGTGCCGCCGACCGGCAGGCTGGGCGCATCAAGCGACAGGACCGGCGGCGGCTCGGCTCGGCCTTGCAGGGTGCGGACGAAATCGGCAGCGGCGCATTGCGCGGGATCGATGCGGCTGGCGATCACCTCGGGCCTTGTCCCGAACGCCGTGTCATAGGCGTCAACCAGCGGCTCGGTATCGAGCACCCGGTCCGCGACCGCTGCCAGCTTGCCGGCATCGAGACCCGAGGCGACCCGCTGCACATGCGCGCAGGCACCAAGGTCATAGCCGGCCAGAAACCCCTCGCGCGTGGTCAGGTCGCGTGCGGGAAGGACCATCGCCGCGTCGGGCGGGGTCTCGCTGCCGCCCGTGACCGCCACATCCGGCGGCGGTTGATCCCCCCTGCCAAGCACCATCCATCCGCCAAGCGCCAGAGCCACCAGCACTCCGGCGGCGGCCAGCGGGACCAGCGGCAGCTTGCGGCGCGGCTGGGGCTCTGCGGTCTGGGGCTCGACCGGCTGGGTCGCAGGGCCGAAGGGACTGTCAGAGGTGGTTTCGACTCCATGGACCGAGATCGGGCCGGTCAAGGCGCCGGTGGTGGCGCGATCCCCGCCCCCCTGCCCGCCCCAGAGCGGCATCCGGTAGCGCAGGGGAATGCGCGTCGGGTCCTCGGCCATTAGCGCCACGTCTTCCATCGAGGCCGGCCGCGCCCGCGGATCGGGTTCCAGCATATATTGCAACAGCGGATAGATCTCGTGTGGCAGGCCCGAGAGGTCGGGAATGCCGCGCCGCGCCTCGACCGCCTCGACCGCCGAGCTGCCCATGTCCAGCGCCTTGCCGCGCAGCACGGCTGATACCATCAGCGCCATGCCATAGATGTCGGCCGCCGGGCCGATCTCGCCGCCGTAATGGCCCAGTTGTTCGGGCGAGACATATTTGAACTTGCCGGCAAAACGCCCCGCCAGCGTGCCCTCGCCGAAATCCACCGCTCGGGCGATGCCGAAATCGATCAGCACCGCGTCCTCGATGCGGTTGCCGCGCAGCATCACGTTATCGGGCGAGAGATCGCGATGGGTGACGCCGCGCGCATGGGCCTTGGCCAGCCCCTCGGAGAGCCTGCCGATCAGGTGCAGCGCCGCATCGCCGGGGATCGGCCCATAGCTGTCGACCTGGTCCCACAGCGTATTGCCGTCGATGTACTCCATGATCAGGCAATAGCGGTTCAGCCCCTGATCCAGCACGAAATTGTGGTAACGGACGATGGCGCTGTCGTTCAGCTGGCCGAGGATTCGGGCCTCGCGCTTGAACAGCTGGATGATGCCGTCGTCGCTGGCGAGGCTCGGCAGCACGATCTTGACCGCCACCGGGTCGCCGGTGAAGACGTTCTCGGCCTTGTAGACCTCGCCCATGCCGCCGGCGGACAGCATCCGCTGGATGCGGTAGTTGTTGTTGATGAGAACCCCCGCCTCGACCACGCGGTCGGCAAGGGGACCCTGCAGCGAAACCTCGGGCAAGGGAGCGGTGGCGGAGCGAGTCGGCAACGGCCGCTCTGACAGCCGGGTGCGCTCGTCCCCCGGTGCGGGCGCCGGGGTGATCCGGGTGCGGTCCCCGTCGTTCTCAGGCTCCTGATCGGATGCCGCGCTCAAAGGTCATGCCCCTCGCCCCCGCGGGGCAGGCAACGGACGGCAAGGCAGGTGACATTGTCACGCGCGCCGCGCCGCAGGGTCTCGTCGATCAGGTGGTCAACCATCTGCTGCGCCGTGGCGCGGTCGCTGGCCAGCACCTCGGCCAGTTCCTCATCGCGCAGATGTTCGGTCAGCCCGTCGCTGCAGAGCAGGAAGACATCACCCTGCTGCACGCTGCCGGTGACGGTCTCGTAATTCGGCCCGTCATGGATGCCGATGGCACGGGTGATGACGTTCTTGCGCGGCCAGTGCCGGGCCTCTTCCTCGTCGATCATGCCCGAGGACAGCAGTTCCTGCACCTCGCTGTGATCTACGGTCAGCCGGGACAACCGGCCTTGCCGCATCAGGTAGATGCGGCTGTCACCGGCCCAGAGGCAGACGAAACCCGCCTCGTGGATCAGCAGCGCGACGACGGTGGCGCCGATGGTGACGTTCCCCATCTCGGCCGAACGGGCGAGAATGCGGTGATGCGCGCGGTCCAGCCGTTCGGACACACGGGCGCGTTGGTCCTGCGCCGAGACCGGCACGCCGACGCTTTCGATCTCGCTGGTGATGATGGCGCTGGCGACATCGCCCGCCTGATGCCCGCCCATGCCGTCGGCCACCACCCAGACCCCGGCAGAGGGCAGGCTGAGATAGCTGTCCTCGTTATGCTCGCGCAGCCGGCCGGTATCGCTGCCGGCGCCGGTGTCGAAGAGGAAAAGATCACTGTCGCCCGGCATTCCTGTCCTCGCTGTTCGCCATCAGCCTCGGCTCTGCCGGCGGGATTTGCAACGGGGTCTCTGTCCCGACCCGCGCTTCAGCCGGCACACCGGCCAGAAGCCATGCCAACTCGCCAGCGCGCGGCAGCCCGTCGCAGGCCAGCACGGCGCTGGCGCGCCCCTCGGTCGCCCCTGTCCACCAATAGCTGCGCGCCGCCGCCGCCCGCTGCCGGTCGGTGGCCTCGATCTGGCCCAGCAGGTCGGCCACGTCCAGCGCCGGATTGGCGGCCCAGAAGGTCGCCGCCGGTGCCACATCCACCGCCCCCGTCGCGTCGCCCAAATGCGCCGCCAGTTGCTCGCGCAGCGCGCTGGCCGAGGTGACTTCGCCCGCCAGCGCGGCCTCGGTCACCTGGTAGAAGTCCTGATCCGGGTGCTGCACCGGCGGCGCATCAGCGGTCTCGGCCACGGCGATCAGCGGAAAGCGGCGGCCCACGCGGTCGCGGCTTGGCCGTGCCACGCCCTTCAGATGCGGCCCGCCCCAGATCGCGCCGCCGATCCAGAAGCGCAGCGGCAGGGCCACGTCCCAGACCGGCTCCCAATCCTCGCCCAGCCCCTTGCGGGTCTCGGCCAAAAGACCGGTCATCCACGGCACCAACTCGCGATCGGCCAGCTCCGGCAGGTCGGCCGATATGAAATCGCCGAAGCCGGGATGCTTGCCATAGATGCCGGGTGCCGCCATCGCCGCTCCTGTTTCCCTATTCGAGGCTTTGCGGGCACTCGAACTGTCGCAGTTCGGCCATGGTAAAGGGATTCTTCACCGCGTTGATGGTGAAATCGTAGGTAATCGAACGCCCGCCGACCACAAAGGTCGCGCGCAGCGTGTCGCCCGTCTGGTTGGCAGAACTGGCGGCGTCCAGCAGCTGCATGAAGGTCCAGGCGCTGCCCTCGAAGCGCAGCTGCGAGGCGGTGTTCAGCGCCGGGCTGAGCTGCAGCACCGTGGCCTTGCCGGTGTTAGGCCAGGTGACGGTTTGCGGCAGCGAGCCGGTGACGGTGGGGATGATCGCGTCATTGATCGACAGCATGGCGCTTTCGACCGTCGGATGGGCATCGACCTGCGTCACGGTGATCTGCACCGAAGGCGTGGTGCCGCCGCTGGCAAAGAAGGCCTGACGGATCATCTCGGCGCGCTGGAACTGCAGCAGCGCGGCGGTGGACATGCGCCCGGCCAGCGGCTTGTCCTGACGATAGCGCAAGCCGTCGGGGCTGCGTTCGACATAGGGCTCGAGATATTCGGTGAAATAGCGGTCCATGTCGCCGCCCGGTCCGAAGAAGCGGGCGAAATTGTCGATCGACAGGCTGCGCGCCGAGGAGCCGAAGGGATAGGCCGAGGTGATGTTCTCGCGGCAGAAGAAGGTGATGTCATCGGCCAGCGCCCGGTTCATCTGCTCGAGGCTGGCGTCGCTGGCATCCTCCTGGAAATCGCCCTCGGCCTCGTTCACCAGACCGGCCAGTTGCTGCGGCAGCTGGCTGTTATACTGGGTGAGGCTGTTCAGAAGCGAGGGCAGGACGGCAGCCGACTGGTCGGGGCTCTGCTCGGCCAGACGCAGGTTCTGCCAGACCGCGCCGAGATTGCCCAGAAGCGTGTCGATCGGGCGCTTGCCGACCTCGCCGCGCAGGATCTCGTGCCAGTTCTCAAAGTCTTCCGCGATCAGTTCGATCGGGCGCACGGCGCTTTCGCGCTGCCCGCCGCCACCCGCGCCGCCGAGGGCGCTGGTCTGCGACTTGGCATTGTTGGCCGCCGCGTCCAGCAGGATGCGCTGCACCCCGGTCGAGCGGCTGCGGATGCGGTCGCCGATGGCATTGCCGACATCGCTGCCCACCTCGCCCGCCGTGCCGCCCTCGCCGCCCGCCGCAGCAAGCTGTTCCGGGGTCATCCCGTCCAGCCCCTCGAACTCGCGGGTCAGCCGCGTCTCGTCATCGACCGCCTTGACCAGCGCCAGGATCGGCGAGGCGCTGGCCGAAACCGCGGCTTCGAGCACCTGGTAGCGCGGCTTGTCACCCGAGAGATTGGTCAGCGCGAGGTTGTTCAGCACCTTGTCCCAGGCCGATTTGAAATCGCGGCGATAGCGTTCCATCAGGTCTCGGTCGAGACGGTTCAGCCGCTCCTCGATCTCGGCCCGCTGTGCCAGATCGCCCAGCACCCATTGATCGTCGCGCAACTTCTGCCCGACCTCTTCCAGACCCGGATAGAAATAGGACCAGAAGCCCTCATAGGTATACATGGCCGGGACGATCATGTTCGCCAGCTCGGTGCCGTCGCGGGTGGCAAAGACCATGTCGCCATTCGGGTCGGTCGCATCGATGAGCGACCAGTCGGGCAGGCCCGAGGCCGCAACCCCGTCCTGCAGGATGGCATAGGCCTGTTCATCGACCGGCAGTTGGGCAATCGCCTGCCGCGCGGCATCGACCGTCGCCTGATCGATATCGACCAGCAGGTTGCGGTCGCTGTCCATCGCCAGCATGGCGGCCAGATGCCCGCCCAGCTGATCGCGCATGTCGATCCCGGCGCGGTCGGTATAGAGATCGCGCCAGCGAGCGTCGAACCAGGTCTTGATCGCATCGTCATCGGTGCGCTCGCCCTGCCCGCCCAGAAGCAGATAGACCTTCAGCGCGCGATAGATCGCCGTCGTCTCGCCATCGCGGATGATCTGCGGAATCTGCTGTTCCAGATCAAGGATCATGCGCGGCCGCATCATCCGCTCCAGCGCGTCGGAATAGGCGTCACTGGCGGCGGAGACCACACGGGTGCGCTGGCCAAGGCCGAAGCGTTCCCAGAAGCCCGGCTGGCCGAGGCCGGCGGGGATGCCGGCCAGATCATTCAGCAGCGGCAGGACCGGCGTCAGGTCGGGGTCGGTGATGACCTGACGCTGCAATTCCTGCGAGACGGCGGTGGCATAGGCGGCAGTCTCGGCCTCGGCGGTGTTCACCAGCCGGTAGTTCTTCCAATAGCTGACGCCAAAGCCGGTCAGCGCCGCCAGCGTCACCGCAGCAATCGCGCCAAAGGCCAGCCCGCGCAGGATCATCGAGCGGCGCACCGCCTTCTGGTCAAGGCTGACCCAGCCCTGTTCGGCAAAGATCACCCGGCGCAGAAGGTCGTGGATGAAATAGCTTTTGCCCTTGCCGGACATGAAGCTCGGCTGGAAGCTGACGCCGCCGCCCGCCTTGTTCATCGCCCCGAGCACCTGATCGATGGGCGTGCCCTCTTGCGTGCCCGAGGTGAAATAGAAGCCGCGCAGGATGGCGTTCGACTTGTAGCGCGTCGGTTCGAACACCCGGCGCAGGAAATCGGTCACGTTGTCGCGCAAGAGCGCCATCTGGCCGGGCAGGCCGAAGATGGCGATGCGGGAAATGCCGTCGGGTTCCTCGTTCAGCCGGTCGATCACCTCGTCCGACAGGCGCGAGACCAGCTTGTCGAACTCGGCCGGGACCGCCTCGACGGTGATCGCCTTGCGGTCCTCGGTCTGGAAGGTCGCGCCCCAGACCAGCTTACGGCGGTTGAGGCTGAACGAGGCGAAATATTCGCGGAAGCCGGCGATCAGGTCGGCCTTGGTGAACATCACATAGACCGGGAAATCAACCTTCAGCACCTCATGCACCTCGGCCAGCCGGGCGCGCACGGTCTCGGCATGGCGGGCAAGGCTGGCGGGTTCCTCGGTCATCATGTCCTCGACCGAGAAGGACAGGATGATGCCGTTGATCGGCCGGTTCGGGCGGGATTTCTTCAGCAGCTCCAGGAAGGCGTCCCAGCTGGCCTTGTCGGCCTCGGCGTCGCTGTCCTGCGTGGTATAGCGCCCGGCGGTGTCGATCAGCACCGCATCCTCGGAGAACCAGAAATCGGCATAGCGGGTGCCGCCGAAGCCCGAGATCGCCTCGGCCTGCGACAGCGGGAACTCGATGCCGGAATTCGCCAGCGCGGTGGTCTTGCCGGCGCCGGGCGGGCCGATGATGACATACCAGGGCAGGTCATAGAGATAGGAGGCGCCGCCCGATTTCTTCAGCGTGGCGAGCGCGGTTTCCATCCGCTCTGCCAGTTCCTTGCCGTCGCCCTTGGGGATCTCGGGGACCAGCGCGGCCTCGATCTCGCGGGCGGCGCGGACGCGACGGCGCCAGCGGATGAACCAGACGAGGAAGAAGATGCCCCAGACGACACCGATGACGGTGGCGCGGAACCAGATGGTCGAGCCGGTGGCCCATCCGGTCATCGGCAGGCCGATCCAGACCGCCACGGCGAAGAGGATCAGGCCGAGGATCGTCAGCACCACGCGCAGCCAGGGCTGGTTTCTCATGCGCATCCGGGGCAGCGGGATGATGCCGAACAGCCTCAATAGGTGCCCTCCTTGGCCAGCATGATCTCGACCCGGCGGTTCTGGGCCCGGCCCTCCTCGGTGGCGTTGTCGGCCACCGCGTCGGCCTCGCCCTTGCCCTCGACGCGGAAGCGCGCGGCATCGTCGATGGTGCCGGTCAGCGCATCGGTCACGGATTGCGCCCGGGCCGCCGACAGCTCCTCGTTGTTCTTGAACCGCCCGGTGCCGCGCAGGGGCACGTTGTCGGTATAGCCCTGGATCAGCACCGGCCCGCCCTCGGCATTCAGCACCTCGGTGATGCGGGCGGCCAGCGGGGCAAATTCCTCGCGCACGTCGGATTTGCCGCTGTCGAAGAGAAGCTGGTTGCCGACACGGATGGCGATGTAGTCGCCCTTTTCATCGACGCTGATCAGCCCGTCGGCAATCTCGGCGGCGAAGGCCTCACGGATGCGGTCAAGCTGCGCCTGGCTGGCGACATAGACCGGACCCGGCGTGCGCTCGATGGCAATGATGGCATTGCCGGGATGCAGCGCCCTCAGCGCCTCGGCCGCCGCCGCGCCATCGCGGTTGATAAGGGTCGAGAGCAGCGCATAGCTGCCCAGCAGCAGGATCGCCGCCCCGCCAAGGATCGCCGGCACCGAGACAGCGGCGAAGCGCCGGCCCTTTCCCTGCACCACCGGTGCCCAGGTGACCGCGATATCCTCGTCCGGGCGCGGCGTCACCCGGCGCAGGGTTTCGTAGATGGCATTGCGGATGCGCGACAGGTCCACCGCGCCATTCGGCAGGGTGCGGTACTGGCCCTCGAAACCGAGGTTCAGACAGGTCAGGATCAGGCCCAGGAGGTTATAGGATTGCCCCGGCACCTGCATCGCCTTCTCGGTCTCCTGGAAGAAGCCGACACCGGAATCGCGCTTGCCGAAGAAGCGCGCGACCATCGAATATTGCAGCCAGTCGCCGCGATCCGCGCCGGGCAGGTTCTGGACGATATCATCCGCCGTGCCCGAGAGGATGTATTTCGACACCGCCGCCTCGTGCGGGTTCACGCCGTGGGACAGCAGGTTGCGCTCGAACTGGTCGATCTCGCGTGTAACGTGATCCATCAGCGGCGCGGCCTGCATCTCCACGAGCCCGGTGCGCAGCCGCCCGAGCAGGATCAGCAGCGGCGCGGCGGCGGCAAGGATCGGGTTGGTCGAGGCGCCCTTGCCCAGCCCCTTGACCTGCAACGCCTGTTGCAGCGGGATCTTCGGACCCTGCATCGGCGCGGCCTGCCCGGCACGGTCACGCGGAATGTCGGGGAAAAAGCCCCGATCACCACCGGCGGCGCTGCCGATATTGCCATAACCGGGGGCCTGACCGGACCAGCCCTGCTGGGCGGGCTGATAGGGCTGCTGCGGCGGATAGGCCGGCTGCTGCGGCCCGCCGATCCAGGTATTGCCGGATTCCGGCCGCTGCGCCGGCCAGCCCTGCGATGGCGGCGCGGGGCGCGGCCGGTCCCAGTCCGAGGGCGATGGACGCTGATCGAAGGGCGATCCCGACTGGCCGCCCCCCGCGCCGGGACGCCCGAGCGAGGGCAGCGGGCCGCCGATGACGGTGCGGTCATCGCCGCCCGTATCCATCCCGCGCAGGGGCGTCTCGCGGCCGAAGGGGCTGTCATCACGCGGGGCGCGGGTCTGGTCCTTGCGCGCCCCTGCGCCCGGCAGCGGGCCGCCGAAGACCGTCTTTTCGTCGTCGCGCCCGGCCATCAGCCCTTCTCCGGAATGGCCCAAAGCTCGAGCTTCAGCTCGGGCCAGTCACCGGCGAAATGCATGCCGATGGCGGGTGCGGTGGAAAACTCGCGCCAGAGAGCGGCGTTCTTTTCCAGCCGGAAATAGACATTCGAGGACAGGACCCGGATCTGCCGGGGCGGGTTCGGCAGGTGCTGCAGGGGGATGCCCGGCAGGTTGTTGTTGACGATCTCGTTCATCCGCGTGTTCGGGCCGACCTTGCACAGTTCGGGGAACTGCGCCTGCACCTGCCCCTGCGGCTTGGCGCTTTCAACCTCGACCACGAAGGTCGCCTCGCGGAACAGGTTCCGGTCGTCCACCTGCGCGATATAGCTGTTCTGCCGCACCTGCCGCAGCTTCAGACGGATCGCCCGGCCGATGTCGCGGCTGAGGAGCCGCTGGATGTCCTGCACCACCGGGGTGAAGCTGGCCTTCAGATCGCCATGATCATAGGCCGCATAGACCGGCGCCAGGCGGCTGCCATTGTCGAAGGTGGCCAACTCGCAGGCCAGACCCACCAGCCGCTCATACAGCCGCTCGGGATGGATGGCATGGATGCTGTTAAGATGCCTGAGCACGCCGATCTCGCGGTTGAGGCACATCAGCATCAGGTAATCAGAGGCTTGCATCCCCCCGCCCGCCGAGGGGTCGCTGGCATAGCGGGCCAAGGTTTCCAGCCGCGCTTCGATCCAGCCGATGACGCGGGTGAGCCAGCCCAGCACCTGCGGGTGCCCGGCCAGCACCAGCACCGGCGGCGGGATGGTGTCGTCAAAGCTGACCACGCCGTCGCGCACCTCGGTGATCCGCGCCAGTCGCAGGTTCTGGTAGCCGGGGCGGGGCGTCTTGCGCACCGCCAGTTCCAGCCGCGGCACCGCGAGTTCCAGCACCTGCTCGATCCGGGCGCTGCTGGCGCTGTCGCCCACGGTCTCGGCCACCACGCCCCAGCGTGTCGTGGCGCCCTGATCGTCCAGCGGTGCGGCATCGCGGGTATTGGGCGAGACATCGGGCAGTGTCAGCCAGACGAAGCTGCCGGCAGCGTCATCGGGCACTTCAACCGCCACGGGCAGCGGGCCGGTGCCGGGCGCATCGAAGGGCGTGCCGTCGGGCATGATGCCGGTGACGGCGCGCAGCCCGATGCGGCCCTGCTGGGCCATGTCGCGATCGATCTGCATCTCGGCCACGCCCCATGGATAGGGCGTAATCACATCGGTCCGCGCGCGGACGAGGTTCTCGAGATAGCGGTCGGCCTGTTGCAGATGCTGGGGCTGCAGAAACAGCCCTTCCTTCCAGGCGACCTTGCTGAACCAGGACATGAATTTCCCCGTATGATTGTATCAGCGCCGGGCGCGGCGCAGGTTCCGCCACCCGGCGCGCAGGGTCAACCCCCCTGCCACATCATCGTTCCTAGAACTGGAACCGCAGCTGCGCCGTCACGCCATAGCTGTCCAGCACGTCACCGGTCCGGCCATCGACCCGGATCGAGGCGTTGAACTGGCGCGGTGCTCCCGCCCTACCCGTATCCAGCACCTTCAGGTAATTCGCCCCAAGGCTCAGCTCGCCATAGGTGCCGAGGTTGCTGGACGACAGGTTGTCGGTGCGGACCACCGAGCCGTCAGAGCCGACCATGGTGTAGATCGAATTCGTGTCGCTCGCGAAGTCCTTGTAGATCGTCGCCGTTCCGAAGGCATAGATCGCCGAGTTCTTGGCGGGGTTGACGAAGGTCTTGGACAGGGTGCCGCCGATGAAGCCGACACGGTTCTTGCTGTCCTCGATCTGCAACGTGTCACCGGTGGTGAAGGTGATCTTCTCGACCGAGAGGTTCGAGAAGGCAAAGCCCGCCGTCGGCACGAACATCCAGCCATCCCGCGGCAGATCATAGGCATAGCTCAGCGATCCACTGATGGTGGTGGCGTTGCTGTCGAAATCCGGCGTCGCCAGCCGCAGGCCGTCATTGTCGCCAACCGGCTGGTTGTCGATCGTGAACTCGGTCCGCTCGCGGCGCACCTGCAGGTCGAGGCTCAGCCGGTCACGGGTCGCCGTGGCATAGATCCCGGCATAGACTTGGCGGAAATCGCCGCGGTTGATGCTGGTCAGCAGCCCGCTGGTGCTGTTCGGATCGGTCGAGTTGTTGATGAAGACGGGCTGCGTGGTCGACCCGTCGTTGACCCCGCCCAGTACACCGACCGCCACGTTCCAGCCCTGCACGCTGTTCTCGAAACAGGCGAGATCGCCACCGAACTGCAGACCGCGGTAATTCGCCTCAATCTCGCTGGCAGCCGTGACCTCGCCGCTCTGGCTCTGACCGGTGGCGCTGGCGTGACCGGCGACGGCCCGGGCCCAGGCACCGGGACCGCATTTCTTGTCGCCGGCATCGGTGGCAAGACCCGGCACGAAGGGACTGGTCGGGCGGTTCACCACCGAGCCGATCAGGCTCTGGGTCAGCGCCAGGTTGCCGGCCAGCGCGCCCAACGCCGGGTTGATCGTGTCGGTGACATAGATGTCCCCGCTCTGGCCGTCGCGCACCAGCGCGTAGATGATCCGCTCGCTGGCCTGCGGCAGGTTCTCGGCCGCGAAGGTGAAGCTGTTATCCGCGCCCCGGCTGCCATCCACGTCGAAAACCAGGATGCGGCGGGATGCGTCGCTTGGCGCCTCGATATTGCCCGCGTCGAAGCTGAGCAGGACCGAGCCGGTGACCGCACCGCCGCGAACGACGATCCGGTCCGAGGTCCCGGTGCCACCATTGCCGTTGATGTCGATATCAAGGGCATAAACGCCGTTCCCGCCAGCGCCGCCATTGACGGTCAGAACATCCCCGACATTGGTGTTTTGCAGGTTCATCCGGCCATTGTTGACCAGCGATCCCTGGATGTTCAGGGCGCTGCCGACCAGAACCGTGCCCTCGTTTGTGAGGCTGCCGATCGAGACGCCATCGCCGGCATCGATGATCCCGGCGTTGCGCACCGCGCCGGCCAGGCGTCCATTGACGGTCAGCCGTTGTTCCGCATTGTTGTTGTAGAGGTCGGTGGTCAGGGTCCGGCCACTTGCAATGGTGAAGTCCTGGAAGGCGTCGAAGGTGCCACCGACGGTCAGATCGCCGGTCAGCGCGATGCTGCCTGCACGGAAGCTCACGTCTCGGCTGATCTCGCCTTCAAGCTCGGCCGTTCCGCGGTTCAACAGCGATCCGTTCAGGCGATTGGTCAGGCTGAACCGGCCATCATTGGCAAGGTTGCCGTTCAGCGTGCCATCGACCTCGACGGTCGAATAAGCGTCATTGGTCACGCCGCCGCGCGCCGTCAGTGTGGTATTCGCGTTGACCCGCAGCATGGCAGGATCGCCCGGCGCGGCGCGCTGCGCCATGCCTCCCTGCGACGTCCCCCCGGTCAACGGCGCGCGTTGGTTGATGACTGCGCCGTTGACGACCAAATTGCCACCCGTGTCGAATGTGCCGCCTTGGTTGGTCAGGCTGCCGGAAATCAGCCCCGCGCCGGTCATGCTTTCCCGGTTCAGCACCGAGCCATCGACCGTGCCAGCCAGATTGGCCCGACCGTCGTTCAGCAGATCGCCGTTGAGCGTCGAACCGTCCAGCATCGCCATTCGCGCGCCCGAGGCATTGGAGAGCGGTTGGTCGGAACCGAGATTAACCGTGCCGGCAATGGTCAGGGCACCGTCGCTACCATTCTGGAACTGGTTCTGGACGGTCAGGCTGCGGCCCGCACCGACCACGAACATGCCGCTCTGGTTGTTGACCGAGCCGGCCTGCAGGCTGTCGCGGATACGGACAACCGAGCTTGCATCGGTGCTGTTATTGACCAGCGCACCGCTGATCGCGCCCGCCAGCAGCGCCTCGCCGGCATTGTTCAGATTGCCGGTCAGGCCGCCGAAGAGCTGCGCCGTTCCATAGTTCAGCACGGTGCCGGTGATCGCGCCCTGCGCCGTCAGGGTGCCGGTGCTTCCATTCACTACGGTCTGAGTCGATGTCAGCCTCGCGCCCTGCGCAATCTGCATCATGCCGTCGTTCCGCAGCGGACCGGTCACCGCAAGCGCGCCCGAAACGGTGGTGTTGCCGGCAGCCGTCGTGAGCAGCGTACCCTCGACACGCCCCGCCAGGGCCGCAAGGCCGGCATTGGTCAGGTCACCGGCGATGGTCCCGGTCGAGCGCAACTCGGCACCCGAGCGGTTGGCGAGATCGGCCTCGATCCGGCCGCCATTGGACAGAAGCCCGTCGGCATTGATGAAGCTGTTGGCCTGAACCCGGCCACCAGCGGCGATCAGGAACTGGTCGTAATTGGTGATGGTATCGACATTGGTCAGGGCGCCAATGTCCGAGACATCGAACACGCCGTTGTTGATGACGGTATTGTCGCCGGTCCCGGTCACGTTGCCCCAGACCCGGACGACGCCGTTGTCCTGGTTGGTCAGGTCGCCCAGAAGCTGGCTGTTCCCGCGAAAGATCAGTTGATCGACGTTGCCGATATTGGCGTCGAGAATGATGCTGCCCTCGGTCGTGCCATTGTTGACATAGGTCTCGGCATTGATCCGGATCGTGGCATCGGCAAAGCTGCCGGCGCTGATCGTTCCGTTATTGGTGATGGTTCCCGTCACCGATATTTGCGAGTTGTTCCGCGACTGGGTCAGCAGGCCGTCATTGGTGAAGTCGCCTTGGACCTCACTGAACAGGTCCGTCGAATAGGTGCCCGCATTCGTTACATCGCCCTCGATCGTACCGCTGCTGATGATGCTGGCATTCGCGAGATTGCGAACCGTGCCGACAACCCGCCCGGCGGTGATCGCGAGCGTGCCGCCCGCAGCATTCACCAGATTCGACTCCAGCCTGCCTTCGACGCCAAGGCTGCCCTGGTTGGTCGTGCCGCCCTGCACCGTGGCCGTCGCCCCGGCGACAACTGTCACGTTGGCCTGGTTGTTCAGGCCACCGTCGATCTGGGCACCGTCCCGCAGGCTCATGACCCCCGTGCCATTGTTGACGACGCTGCCCGTCACCTGGCCGGCAATCCCGGCGATCCCGGCATTGGTCAGGTTGCCCGAGATCGTGCCGCCATTGGCAAGGGTCAGCCTGCCGCCCGCGTCATTCTGCACTGCCAGCACACCCGAGGGGGCCGAGGTCTCGACCGTGCCATAGATGTTCAGGTTCGCACCGCTGCCGTTGGTCAGCTGACCACTGGTCAGATCGAGGCTCCGGTCCGCGCGAACGTTGACCGTGCCGGTATTGACCAGTTCGGCGGCCCGGCTGTCCTCGATGATGTTCAGCGTCGCGCCCGCGCCGTTGTTCTGCAGCTGCAACCCGACATTGCCGGCGAGGTTCAGCGTACCGGTGTTCACGGCATTGCCGTTGATCGTGCCGTCGATCGTCGCCGTACCGATATTCTGCAGGCTGTTGGCAATCGTGCCGTCCAGGTTGAAGGTGCCGCGGTTGACGACATCGAAGGCAGCCGGCGTGCCGGCAACACCAATTGTGCCGTTCACCGTCGCGGTGCCGTTCAGGTTGTTGTCCAGACGGAACGCGTTCCCGTTCAGGGTCAGCAGGCCGCTGTTCGTGGCCGCGCCGTCGATATTGCCGGTGATGGTCAGCTCGCCCAGGTTGACGACACTGGCATTTGCGTCGTCGGTGGCGGTTACATTGCCGATGATCTCGGCATCGCCCGCGGCCTCGTTGCGCAGTGAACCGGTGATGATGACCGGGCGGCCCGGTGAGGACATCCGCACCACGCCGCTGTTCTGCAACCCGCCCTGCAGGCGGACAGTCCGGCCGGTCGTGTCGGCCCCGTCCAACCGTCCGGCATTGGTGACCAGTTCGGTGACGATCCCGCCATTCAGCTCCAGCCGGCCAGTGGCCGCGACGGTGATGGCGCCCGCCACCGTACCCCGGACCCAGCTGCCGCTGTCGCCGGTGATGATCAGGCGCGGGGTGGTCAGGGTCTGGGGCTGCGACACCCGGATCTGTCCGGCGGCCCGGACCGCGCCCGACGAGGTCAGGTCGCCATTGTTGACCAGCAGCACGCCATCCGCGAACACGGGCAGTTCCCGGTTCGTACCGCCGCCGACCAGGACCGGGCCGCCCGCGACATTCGGACCAATACTGGTGGTGCCGTTCACAACCCGCAACTGGCCGATCACCTCGCTGTTCAGCGTGGTTGCCCCGTGGCTGGCGAGATCGCCGGTGATCGCCGCGTTGACCCTCATTGTGCCACCGACGTAGTTGAATACATCCGAGGTGATGGCATCGGCGATGGTCAGGTTGCCGAGGTTGCCGACCGAGCCAAAGGTCACGCCGACAAAATCGCGCAGGAAGACGGCAGAATCGAGATCGTTGATCAGCGTGCCATCGACGCTCAGCAACATGCCGGTGAAATCCGTGGCGCTGTCGCCGGCAAGGGTCAGGTTCCCGGTGATCCGCCCTTCGCCGCTCATCTCGCCCGAGTTGATGACATTGCCACTGATGACGGTATCGGTCGTTCCAGAGGCCGCTGTTCCCAGAACCAGCCGACCGTCATTGACCAGAATATCCGTCGTCACGTTGGTGTCGTCGGCAATGACCAATTCGCCCGAGGAACGGACGACGAGCGAACGGCTGTCATCTCCCCCGGTCGCGGTCAGCGCGCCGGTGATGGTGGTCACGCCACCCGCAACCTCGAAGCGCCCGTCGACCCGGCCCTGGATCAGGGCGGTCGCGGAGGAGGTGATCCTGCCCGCAAGCGTGCCCTGGCTGGTCAGCGTGCCGGCGTCATGCGAGATCGTGGTCGCGCCGAGCGCCTGTCCCGTGGCAACCTGGAGGAAGCCGGTATTCTCCAGGCTGGCAAGCCCGGTCAGATCACCGCCCGCCACCAGCAAGGTGCCGACGTTGGTGAAATCATGCCCGTTGCCGTCCACATCGCTGGTCACCGTCGCGGTTGCGTCAACGGCATTGGTGATATCGCCCCCAAGCACCGGCACATGGACAAGATCGAGATCGGTCAGGTTGCGGATTGCCCCCGACAGGATGACATTGCCCGAGATCACCGTGCTCTGGTTCAGCGTCAGCAACCCCGCCTCGATGGTCAGCGAATTGCCGGCGCCCAGGCTTTCCAGCGTTCCGTCGTTCTGGAAATTCTGGACGAAGGACAGGGTATGGTTGCCGCTGTTGACGCGGATGGTCGCGCCGGCCAGATTCTCGCCGTCCAACGTGTCGGAGGAATTGGCATCGGCGAAGGCCACGTCGCTGGCAAGAACAAGCGTTCCGCTGTTGGACAGCGTGCCGCCGTAGCTGCCGGCGCCAAGGGTTAAGGTCCCGGCATTCTCGACCGCGCCATCCACTTCGGCCGAGGCACCACCAAAAGTTACACTGGAATCCTCGCCGACAATCAGTCGACCCAATTGCCCGGCGCCCGTGAAGGTCGTTGCATTGAGAGTTAGCGTGCCGGTGATGATGGCAGTGTCCCCAAAAACCAGCTGGCTGTTCGCGTTGATCGTAACGCCCCCATCGACCGTTCCATCAAGAGTGAAGCTTCCGCCATTGACGACCAACGCGTTTTCGGTCCCATCGCGAAGATCGGTCAGGGTCAAGGTCGTGTTGTCCCTAATAAAAAGGGAACCCTGGACGGTGGTCGCCGCTTCGATGGTCAAATTGGCGTCGAGATAGAGGATGCCCGGCGCCCTGATTGTCAGCGTCTCGGCATCAATGCTACCATACCGGTCATTCTCGTCGTTGAACTCGAAGCTCCCGTCGGCGATGAACATATCGTCAGCGCGGATCCCACCGTCGATTTCGATTTCGACAAGCCCGTCATCGGCAGTCAAGAAATAGACATCATGCCTTAGCGGATCGCTCCGGTTGTCGAACGACCTGTTTACACTCGAATAATCTTCGCCATTACCCTCAACCCAGTTCCGATCATTCGAACTCAGTGACCAGATGCCGCCCGTCTCTGGTAGGGGTTGTAGCCCTTCGGAGACACCATTGCTCCCATGGTTGTAATAAAGCGTATCTGCCTCTGCGCCGACCCCGGCAAGGCAGAACAGCAAGGTCGCGCCGATCAGCGCGGTACTCTGGCGGAAATGCGACCAGCGGAACCCTTTGGCCACCATGCGATCATGGGGGCGCGAAAACCAAACAACCATATTACTCGTCCTTGCGCATCAAGACTTGCGCGCTTGCTATCCACAGAAACATAAAAATCAAATCATATCCCGCTTGACCAGAGCATTTTCGGCAAGTCAATCGACAAAAATCTGTCGAAAAGGGCAGCTTTTGGCCGCCCGGGCCGAATCTGCGCAGGGTGCTGCGCCACTGCGTCGCAGGAAATCGATCCACACAAACGCGCGAGGGCGGCTTGCGCCCGGCGGGCGGCGGCTGCACCTTCTGCCCGTCCCTGCCGGAGCTTTCCATGCGCGCCCTTCTTCTGACCGCCGCCCTGACCGCCCTGCCGGCGGTCGCGCTGGCCGAGATGCCCGAGGGCATCAGTCATTTCACCCTGCCCAACGGGCTGGAAACCGTGGTGATCGAGGATCACCGCGCCCCGGTCGTGGTGCAGATGCTGTGGTACAAGATCGGCTCGGCCGACGAGGCACCGGGCAAATCGGGCATCGCGCATTACCTGGAACACCTGATGTTCAAGGGCACCGACAAGCTGGCGCCGGGCGAGTTGTCGAAGACCGTGACCGCCAATGGCGGCAATGACAACGCCTTCACCTCCTATGATTTCACCACCTATTTCCAGCGCATCGCCGCCGATCGCCTGCCGCTGATCATGGAGATGGAATCCGACCGGATGGCCAATCTGAAGATCGGCGAGGATGACTGGCAGGCCGAGCGTGAGGTGGTGCTTGAGGAACGCGCCCAACGCACCGACAGCGACCCGAGTGCGCTGTTCGGCGAGGAACGCAACGCCGTGCAGTTCTACAACCATCCCTATGGCCGCCCGGTGATCGGCTGGCGTTCCGAGATGGAGGGGCTGACCCGCGACGACGCCATCGCCTGGTATGACGCGCACTATGCCCCGAACAATGCCGTGCTGGTACTGGCCGGTGACGTGACGCCGGAACGGGCGCGCGATTTGGCGGAACAGTATTACGGTCCCATCGCCGCCGAGGATCACATCGCCCCCCGCGTCCGCCCGCAGGAACCCGAACAGGATTCGCCCCGCCGGATGAGCCGGGTCGATCCGCGCGTGGCGCAGCCCACGATGATTCGCACCACCCTGGCGGCCGAGCGCAATCCCGGCGACCAGAAGACGGCGGCGGCGCTAACAGTGCTGTCGGAACTGCTGGGTGGGTCGATGCAGACCTCGGTTCTGGGGCGCGAGCTGGCACTGCCCGGCAAGGTGCTGTGGGTGGGCGCGGGCTATGACGGGCTGGCGGTAGATCCGACCACCTTCTACCTGTCGATGGTCCCCGCCGACAACGTGACGCCCGAGGAGGCCGAGGCGCAGTTCGACGCCGTGCTGGCGAAATTCCTCGAGACCGGCCCCGATCCCGAGGACCTGGAGCGGGTCAAGACCGGCATCCGCGCCGCCAAGATCTATGCCCAGGATTCGGCCCATGGCCGCGCCTATGATTACGGGCAGGGACTGGCCACCGGGCTGACCGTCGAGGATGTGAACGACTGGCCGAATATCCTGGACGCCGTGACCGCCGAGGATGTGATGGCCGCCGCCCGCGAGGTGCTGGACAGCGACGCCAGCGTCACCGGCTGGCTGCTGCCCGAACCGCCCGCCGAGACCGAGGCCGGGACGCCGGCAACCACCAAGGCCGCCCCCAAAGAGGAGAAACAGGGATGATCCGCGCCGCTTACGCCCTGATCCTGACACTCCTGGCCCTGCCGGCACAGGCCATCGAGATCCAGAACGTAACCTCGCCCGCCGGCATCAAGGCCTGGCTGGTCGAGGATCACTCGATCCCCTTCACCGCCATCTCGCTCGATTTCAGGGGCGGCGCCTCGCTGGAGGCCCCCGGCAAGCGCGGGGCCATCAACCTGATGACCGCAACGCTGGAGGAAGGCGCCGGGCCGATGGATTCCACCGCCTTCGCGCAGGAACTCGAGGCGCTTGGCGCAAGGTTGAATTTCGATGTCAGCGATGACGAGCTGTCGATCAATCTCAGCGCGCTGACCGAACATCGCGACGAATCTGCCGAACTCCTGCGCCTTGCGCTGACCCAGCCGCGCTTTGACGCCGATGCGGTCGAGCGGGTGCGCGCGCAGGTGCAGGCGATCATCCGCTCCGAGGCGACCGAGCCGCAAAGCATCGCCGCCAAGGAAATGGCGCATCAGGCCTGGGGCGATCACCCCTATGGCTCGTCGGTGAACGGCACGCAGAAATCGCTGGCGGCGCTGACCCAGCAGGATCTGATTGCCGCCAAGAACCGGGTGCTGGCGCGCGACCGGGTGGTCGTGGGCGCGGCGGGCGACATCACCCCCGAGGAACTGGGCGTGCTGCTGGACACCATCCTCGGCGGGTTGCCGGAAACCGGCACCGCGCCCCTGCCCGAACCGGCGAGCCTGCAACTCACGCCGGGCGTGACCGTGGTTGACTGGGACAGCCCGCAGACCATCGTGACCTTCTCCGGGCCGGGCCTGCCGATCGACGATCCCGATTACTTCGCCGCCACGGTCGCCAATCACATCATGGGCGGCGGCGGATTTTCCTCGCGGATGATGGACGAGATCCGCGAGAAACGCGGGCTGACCTATGGCATCGGCACCGGGCTGGCGACCGGCATCTATGGCCAGACCTGGGCCGGCGGCATGGCCAGCGCCAATGAAAAGGTGGCCGAGGGCGTCGATCTGATCCGGCAGGAATGGGGCCGCATGGCCGAGGGCGTCACCGACAAGGAACTGACCGACGCCAAGACCTACCTGACCGGGGAATATGCGCTGCGCTTTGACGGCAATGGCAAGATCGCGGGCATCCTCGCCGGGATGCAGCTGATCGGCCTGCCCATCGACTACGTCAACACCCGCAACGGCATGGTCGAGGCGGTGACGAAAGAGGATGTGCAGCGCGTGGCCGAGCGTTTGCTCAAGTCAGATGACTTGCGCTTCGTGCTGGTCGGCCGGCCCGTGGGCGTCACGGATGATGCGGCAGCGGCCGAGGCGAGCGCCGAATCCGCGCCGCAGACGAACTGAGGGTTCGCCCCCGGCGCGGGTAACTCGTTACCGTGGAGTCGTTACGGGTTGACCCGAACGGCACCGGTTCCGCCAAGTGCGGCACCCGCCACCGCGCCCACAGGGCCGGCCACGACAGCACCGGTTGCGGCGCCGGTGGTCGCGCGGGTCGCGGTGTTCGGTCCGCAGGCCGCCAGCGTCAGGGCAGCGCCGCACAGAAGGATAGCGATTTTCGTCATGGCCAATCTCCTTGAGTTGAATGTGTTTGCCCGGTTCAACGAATGATTGGGCAATCCGGTTTCCTCGCTGCGACGATCCCGGGATGAATTCCTTCCCGCAGCCTGCCCGCAATGCTATATCTGGGGTCATGAACAGTCAGGCACCCCATATCCGCCCTGTTATCCGGCAGTTGGACGAGGCCGCCGCGAATCGCATCGCGGCTGGCGAGGTGGTGGAACGTCCTGCTTCGGCGGTGAAGGAACTGGTCGAGAACGCGCTGGATGCCGGCGCGACCCGCATCGACATCACCATCGCCGATGGCGGCAAGAGCCTGATCCGGGTCAGCGATGACGGCTGCGGCATGCTGGCCGAGGACCTGCCCTTGGCACTGGCGCGCCATGCCACCAGCAAGATCGACGGCTCGGACCTGCTGAACATCCGCAGCTTCGGCTTTCGCGGCGAGGCCCTGCCCAGCCTTGGCGCGGTGGGGCGGCTGACCATCACCTCGCGCGCCGCGGGCGCGGACGGGGCCAGCATCACCGTGGCCGGTGGGCGGATGCAGCCCGTGCGCCCTGCCAGCGGCAATCGCGGCACCGTGGTCGAGCTGCGCGACCTGTTCTTCGCCACGCCCGCGCGGCTGAAATTCATGCGCACCGACCGCGCCGAGGCGCAGGCCATCGCCGATGTGGTCAAGCGCCTTGCCATGGCCGAGCCCTATGTCGGCTTCACCCTGACCGATGGCGACCGCGTGGTGTTTCGTGCCGATGCCGAGCAGGGGGAGCTGTTCGGCGCGCTGCAGGCGCGACTGGCCCGCGTCATGGGCCGCGACTTCATCGACAATGCCCTGCCGATCGACGCCACCCGCGACGAGATCACCCTGACCGGCTTTGCCGCCCTGCCCACCTATTCGCGCGGCGCGGCGGTGGCGCAGCACGTCTATGTCAACGGCCGCCCGGTGCGGGACAAGCTGCTGACCGGGGCGATGCGGGCGGGTTACATGGATGTGCTGGCCTCGGGTCGGCATCCGGCGGCGGTGCTGTTCCTGACCTGTGACCCGCAGCTGGTCGATGTGAACGTCCACCCAGCCAAGGCCGAGGTGCGCTTCCGCGATCCCGGTCTGGCGCGCGGCCTCGTGGTCAGTGCGCTGCGGCACGCACTGGCGGGGGCCGGGCATCGCGCCTCGTCGACGGTTGGCACGGCGACGCTCGGGGCCTTCCGGGTCGAGCCGGAAGGTGTCGCCCCCCCCCGCCCGTACCAGATGGATTATCGCCCCTCGGCCAGCGCCCGACGCGCCTCGCTGGACCTGCAGGCGCCGGTCTTCGAGGCCCCCGTTTTCGAGAGCCCCGGTTTCGCCGAATCCCCCTCGGCCCGGTTCGAGCCGATGCCAGAGACCGTGCCCGAACCCGTCGCCGCGCCTCTCGGCGCCGCCCGCGCACAGATCCACGAGAATTACATCATCGCCCAGACCGAGGACGGGCTGGTCATCGTCGATCAGCACGCCGCCCATGAGCGGCTGGTCTATGAACGGCTGAAGGCGCAGGCCGAGGAGAACGGCATCGCCAGCCAGTCGCTGCTGATCCCCGAAATCGTCGAGCTGTCCGAGGCCGAGGCCGCGCAGATCCTGTCCATCGCCGGGGATCTCGCAGAACTGGGGCTGGTGATCGAACCCTTCGGCGGCGGCAGCGTCGCCGTGCGCGAGGTGCCGGCACTGCTGACCCGGCTGAACGCCGGCGCGCTGATCCGCGACATCCTTGACGATCTGGACGATCAAGGCGCCTCGGACCGGCTGAGGGGGCGGATCGATGCGGTGCTCTCATCCATGGCCTGCCATGGTTCGGTCCGCTCGGGCCGGCGGATGACGGCGGACGAGATGAACGCGCTGCTGCGCGAGATGGAACGGGTGCCGAAATCCGGCCAGTGCAACCATGGCCGGCCCACCTGGGTCAAATTGCCACTGGCCGATATCGAGCGATTGTTCGGCCGCAAGGATTGACCCGCAGGCCGGCGAGGCCCACCATGGGCCAACCCGAAAGGCCCGTCATGCTGCAGATTGCCCCGGACAAGATCGCCCATGTCATCATCCGCGCCCGCGAATATGGCAGCAGCATTGATGCCTGGGCCGATAACGGCCAGCGCCGCCAATATGGCACCCGGACCGAACTGCATGATTTCATCGAAAGCCTGAACGAGGACGAGCAGGCCAGCCTGGTCGCGGTCATGTGGATCGGCCGCGACAGCTTTGACGCCGAGGATCTGGACGAGGCCATCGCCACCGCACGGGCGGAACGCACCACGCCGACCGAGGATTACCTGATGGGCGACCCGCAACTGGCCGATTACCTCGAGGCCGGAATGGAAGCGCTTGGCCTCTCGCCCGAGGCGGCCGAGGACGAGTTGCAGAAGCCGGTCTAGGACGTCGCTCTGATCAGCTTGCACACCCATTGGGCTGATCGGTTCAACGGGTCATGCCTGGGGCCCCGGCGGAGACTAACCACAGTGTCGCTACATGCCGCATACCTGACGCATGGCCTGAACGGCTTTCGATGATCCGCCGAGATCAAAGGCCACGGCTTCTTCGCCCCGGCCATTCTGGATGGAAAGGGTATTGCCGCGGGCAAAGGCGTCGAGAAAATCAGTCGGAAGCGACCCCGTGATAACCCATGCTTCATCGGGCGCGAAATAATGCATCTGCCCGGCAAATGAACTCGTTCCGCTACGCCCGGCCACCTTGAAAGAAACGGGTTCACTCTGATCATCAACGCGCTGCAGCGCATCACCCCCATACCCATAGAGAGACCCCATGAACCCCTTCCCCATGCGAGGGTTGCACCCACCCGAGAAGGTGGTTCTGCCATCCCGTGCGGTGCCGGTGACCGTCACCCCGGCAGGGGAGTTTTGGGCCGTTGCGACCCAGTTGCCGCTGCTCCGCGCGGCGGTTGCCGGGCTGTTTTCGGGTGCTTCGTTGGCGCCAAGCTCCAGCACGAAGGTGCGTTCGCCTGTCGGGCAGCAATGAGCATCATTTGCTTGCGGGACGGTTGTTGTCACTGTCACGCGACCGGGAGCAAAAGAGACGCCCCGTGGCTCGTAGCCGAATACCTCTTCGTTGGGGACCGTCCGGGCCAGTTCATATTCCCCGTCCGCGTCGAGCCAGATCCAGGTCGCCAGTCGCTCCGCGCTGCCGCCAGCATCGTAGTAGACGAAGGACACGGCATCGCTTGTCCCGCGACCCGTCAAGTCACCATAGAAGATGTGCACCTGTGGATAGCGCAAGTTCGCGCTTCTGATTTGCGCCTCGATGGCCCCTGCCGCGTTGCCCTGCAGGCCCTCGATCTCCTGGGCGGTGGCCCCGACGGGGGCTGACAGGAAGGGAAGACCCATTGCAGCAGCTAGAGCCAGTCGCCGCAGATACCGCCGAGTTTCACGTATCATCCTTGCCTCCATTTGGATCGACGGGACGCTTGGCACTGCCCCTTGTTCAGATACTGGATGCTATGGACGATCAACCGACATCATCGCCGTGCCGCCTGATCATTCTGAGAGATGTCGAGTCCTAGCTGCGGCTCCTGCGCAGCGGACTCTCCACCGAGTTATGATAACCATGGTACGAAAGCAATCTCCCGCAGGGAAATTCCTGGCCCCGCAACATGTCCAGACTACCACGTGACCCTGCGATCAGGCAAGTTCACCGCGCAGTCTGGCCTCCGCTGCCAGATGACTGCCGATGACCTCTCGGGACGAACAACTGCCTGAAATTGCTCGTCTAGGACGCGTCGCCGTTGCCTCGCGTCACCCGGATCATCGGCGCCTCGGGATCATCGATCAGCAGCATGATGGCGCCGTCACTGGCGACCTCGACATCGCGCACCCGGCCGATATCCTGCAGGTGCCGCGCCTCGCCGATGACCTTGCCATCGGCCAGCCGCAGCCGCACCAGCGCCATGCCGGCGAGCCCGCCGATCAGCGCGTCGCCCGACCATTCGGGGAACATCTCGCCGGTATAGAAGGCCATGCCGCTGGGGGCGATGACCGGGTCCCAGTAATAGACCGGCTGCTCCATCGCCTCGGCCTCGGTCTGGCCCTCGCCGACCGGCGCGCCGCTGTAGTCCTGACCATAGCTGATGACCGGCCAGCCGTAATTGCCCCCCGGCTCGGGTCGGTTCAGCTCGTCCCCGCCCTGCGGGCCGTGTTCCACAGTCCACAGATGACCGTCAGGCGCCAGTGCGGCAGCCTGCAGGTTGCGATGGCCAAGTGACCAGACCTTGGGCTGGCCGCCCTCGATCTCGGGATTGCCCGCCGCCGGTCCGCCTTCGGGGGCAAGGCGCAGCACCTTGCCGATATGCGTGCCCGGATCCTGCGCCAGCGGGCTCGCCTCGGGGTCCGAGCGGTCGCCGGTGGTCACGAACAGCGCGCCCTCGGGGTCAAAGACCAGCCGCGAGCCGAAATGCGAATTGCCGTGCCAGGCCGGGTCCTGCCGAAAGATCACCTCGGCATTCTCGATGGCGGTGCCATCCTCGGACAGGGTGCCGGTGGCGACGGCGGTGCGGCTGGCCGCGTAGTTGCGGCCTCGGATCAGACTTTTCCACTTGGCGCGCGGTTCGGCAAAGCTCCACCAGACGCGGCGGGTCTCGGGGAAATCATCGTTGACGACCACGTCCAGCAAACCGCCCTGCCCGCGCGGATCGATCTCGGGCAGCCCGGTGATCGGCGCCGACAGCGCGCCTTCCGGGGAAACCATGCGCAACCGGCCCGGGCGTTCGGTGACCAGCCAGCTGCCATCCGGCAGTTCGGCCATGCCCCAGGGATGTTCCAGCCCCTCGACCACCGTGGTCGTTTCCAGCGCGATCTCATCGGTCAGCAGCGGCGCGCGGGTCTGGCCCTCGAAGGCGGGGGCCTGTCCCGCGGCATTGGGCGGGTACTCGTTGAAATCCTGCGCCATGGCGGGGCCGACGCAAACGAGGCACAGGGCCATTCCGGTAGATCGCAACATGAAAACCCCTCGTCAGAACACAGCCACGCTTGTGCCACGCCGCGCCGTCGCATTCCAGTCTGCCGCCTGCGGAACGATCACTCGGCCCGCGTCACGCGGATCATGCTGCCCTCGGGATCGTCGATCAGCAGCATCACCGCCCCGTCGCTGGCGACGTCCACATCGCGCACCCGGCCAATATCCGGCAGATGACGCGCCTCGCCGGTCACCCGCTCGCCGTCAAGTTCCAGCCGCACCAGCGCCAGCGCGCCCATGCCGCCGACCAGCGCATCGCCCTGCCATTCGGGGAACATCTCGCCCTGGTAGAATTCCATCCCGCTCGGAGCGATGACCGGGTCCCAGTAATAGACCGGCTGCTCCATCCCCTCCGCTGCCGTCTGGCCCTCGCCGATTGGATCGCCGCTGTATTCCTGTCCATAGGTGATGACCGGCCAGCCATAGTTCCGGCCGGCCTTCGGGTGGTTCAGCTCGTCCCCGCCGCGCGGGCCATGCTCGACTGTCCAGAGCGTGCCATCGGGCGCCAGCGCCGCCGCCTGCAGGTTGCGGTGGCCATAGGACCAGATTTCCGGCTGACCGCCCTCGATCGCCGGGTTGCCGGGGGCCGCGCCGCCATCCGGACTGATCCGAAGCACCTTGCCCAGGTGCGTGGTCACATCCTGCGCCAGCTGGCGCGGCTCGGGATGCGAACGCTCGCCGGTGGTGACGTAGAGCGCGCCCTCGTTGTCGAAGACCAGCCGCGAGCCGTAATGCATGGCCGAATCCCAGGCCGGCTGCTGCTGGAAGATGACGCGAACATCCTCCATTGCCGTTCCATCGGCAGAGAGGGTGCCGGTGCCGACGGCGGTGCCGGTCTTGCCCTCTTCGCGCGGCTCCGAGAAACTCCACCAGACCCGGCGGGTCTCGGCGAAATCATTGGCAACGGCCACGTCCAGAAGGCCACCCTGATCCCGGTTGTCGACCTCGGGCAGGCCGGTGATGGGTTCGGAGAGGCTGCCATCCGCAGCGACAAGACGCATCCGGCCCGGCCGCTCGGTCACCAGCCAGGCGCCATCGGGCAATTCCGCCATACCCCAGGGGTTTTCCAGCCCCTCGGCCACGGCCTCGGTCGAAAGCCGCAGGTCATCGGCCAGCACGGGCGCACGGGTCTGACCCTCGAAGGCGGGCTGCTGATCGGGCACGTTCGGCGCCTCGCTGTTGAAATCCTGGGCGCAGGCGGCGCTGGCCAGAAGGGCCGAGGCGGCGGTCAGGGCAATGCGTTTCATGGCGGAACCTTCCCTTTTACAAATGCTTGGGAACCCAACCGACGCGGGGTCGATCCGTTCCGGCCCCCGCGCCGCCCGACCCTTCACATCTGCGTTGGCCGGCTCACGCCTTCAGGTGGTTCACCTTGGCCAGATGCTGGGCGATCTGGCCGACCTCGACCAGCCAGCCCGCCACCAGTTCGGGATCCTCGGGCGCGGCATGAACGCCCGGTGCGATCCGACCGTCGGCCACCGCCTCGACCGCCAGCGCCACCGGGATCGAGACGAGCTTGGCCATGGCCGATCCCGCCCGGTCGCCATGCGCGTCGAGCACCCATTCCTTGTGCCAGACGGTCTTGCCGCCGCGTTCGGCCTTCAGCGCCACGAACAGCACCACCCGGTCGGCCTCGCCCGGGGCATAGGCATTGGCGCGCCAGAATTCCTCGGCCATCGCCCGCAGTCGCGCCTCGCCGGCCTCGCCCTGCAGCGTCTCGATCTCCTCGAAGACCGGGGTCCAGGCTTCCTTCCAGCCTTTCAGGCGGATGGTGCCCCGCACGAATTCATCGACCGTCCAGTCCGGATCGAACCCGTATTGCCCGAGGAAGGGCAGCGAGTCGCGATTGGGATAGACCTCGAAGCGTTCCGGCGTGGGCAAGGGCGCGTCATAGGTCTCGACCGCCAGCCAGGGCCGGGACACGTCGCGGGTCTCGCCGCCCCGGATCGATTTCGACGGCGAGCGCAGCGCCCGCAGCACGCCAAGCGGCGACCAGCTGAACTTGTAGCGGAAGGTGTTGATGTATTTCGGCACGCCCCCGCAATAGGAGGTGAAGCTGATGACATCGCCCGGCTTGGCCACCTGCCGGTAATCGGCCACCAGCTCATGCGCCATGATGTGATCGATGCCGGGGTCCAGCCCGACCTCGTTCACCACCGCGACGCCCGCCGCCTTGGCCGCCGCGTCAAGCGCCGCCATCTCGGGTGCGATATAGCTGGAGCTGACGAAGCGCGCGCCCTTTTCGATCGCCATCTGGGCCAGCGCCACATGCTGATCGGCGGGCAGCATCGAGACGATGATGTCGCCCTTGGTCACCGCGCCTGCCAGTGCCTCGGGCGAATAGGCGCGAATGTCGTCGGTCAGGTCGCCGACCGCCTCGCGCGCCTTGGCCTCGGTGCGGTTCCAGACCACGACCGGCCGCCCCTCGCGGATCAGGCGGCGCAGGCCGGGAATGGCGGAAAGACCGGTGCCGATCCAGTGGATGGTCATGTCAGACCTCGCTTTGATGCTTGGTGAACAGGTCGTTTGCGCCGCCCCAGGGGCCGGCGTCGATGGCGTCCAGCCGGCTCAGCACCGGCAGAAGCTGGGCGGCATAGTCGAGGCTGCTTTCGCGCGGCAGCATCGAGGGCAGGTTGTCGATTGCCATCACGTCCAGAACCGGGTGATCGGTCACCCGCAGCACTGGCTCGGCCCATGTCGTGGTGCGGTCATAGACCTTGATCGGGGAAAACTCGCTGGTCGGGTCGCAGGCCACGTCGCCGATGACTGACAGCGCCCGGCCGGGATGCACCGCCTCTGCCGGGACAAAGACCGGGCAGCCGGGATTGGCGAGGATGGCATTGATGAAGACGCCGTGCATCAGGATCTGCGGGAAGGGTCCGCCGCTGGCGGTCTCGGCCATGTCCCATTTTGTCACCGAACAGCCCATCGCCGTCAGCAGGTCGCTGGCGCCCGTGCCCACCCGGCCATTGGCCCCGATGACGATGGTCGAGGGGCGCGGGCGGCCGGTCCCGTCCAGCGCCGCGCGCAGGTCGGTCATCATCGCCTCCTTGTCGGGCCAGCTGCGCACCGGGCCGCAGATGCTGCCCTGCTGCTGCGCCGCCCAGGCCTTCAGCGAGACCGCCGCACCCGCGAACCCGGCCCAATAGCCGAAGGCCGCCAGCCGCCGGCCGTTCTCGTCCAAGAGGTATTCGAGGTCATAGAGGCTGCCACCGCCGGCCTTGAACCGCTTCAGCAGCACCCGCCCCGCCGGCTGGCCCTTGAAGGCATGGCCGAACATGATGTGGCGGTGTTTCAGCGGCGTGCCATCCTCGGGCAGTTCCTTGAGGCCAAAGATGATCGCCTCGTCCGGCGCATCGACCCAGGCGCCGGCGGGGGCAATATCAGCCCCGGCCTTGCGGTAATCCTCGATCGGGATGACCCGGCTGGGGCTCTCTTCGACCGTCACAGTCATGCCTTGGGCGATTAGCGCCGCTACGCCTTCGGGGGTGATGCCCACCCGGTCTTCATTGGGGCGGCTTTCCGCCCGGACCCAGAGATGCGTCATGCTGTCCCCCGCTCGGTTTGCAGGATGTGTCTAGGACAGCGGGCAGGTGGCGACAAGGCGCAGCAGACCCGCCCGGAACCTGCCCGGTCCGCGGGCGTTGGGCCTCTGCCCCCAAAATGACCCGCAAACAGGAGGACCGAAGATGCCGATGACCCGCCGTTCCAGCCTGAAGCTCGGCGCCGCCGCGCTGAGCATGGCCGCGCTGCCACGTCATGTCTTTGCGCAAGACGCCAATTCCTATGCCGTCGAGGGCGGCAATGTGGTGATCCACCCGGTCGATCACGCCTCGATGGTGATCGAGACCCCGGGCGGGGTGATCTGGGTCGACCCGGTCGGCGGGGCCGAGAAATATGCCGCCCTGCCGCCGGCCGGCCTCATCCTCATCACCCATGAGCACGGCGATCACTACGACGCGCCGACGCTGGAAGGCATCGGCGGCGCCGCCCCGATCATCACCAATCCCGCCGTCCATGCGATGCTGCCCGAGGCGCTGAAGGCCCGCGCCACGGCGATGGAGAACGGCGCGCAGGCGATGCAGGGCGCCATCGGCATCGAGGCCATCCCGGCCTACAACCTGACCGAGGACAGGCTGCAATATCACCCGCAGGGGCGCGACAATGGCTATGTCCTGACCCTAGGCGGCAAGCGCGTCTATATCGCCGGCGATACCGAGGACATCCCCGAGATGAAGGGCCTGACCGGCATCGAGGTTTCCTTCCTTCCGATGAACCTGCCCTATACCATGACGGTCGAGCAGGCGGCGGCAGGGGTCGAGGGCTTCAAGCCGGCTTTTGTCTATCCCTATCACCACAAGGGCAGCGATGTTCAGGCCTTCAAGACCCTGGTCGAGGCTGGGGGCTCGGGCTCGCAGGTGGTGATCGCCAACTGGTATCCGGGGGGATAAGGGCAGGCGCAGCAAAGGGCCAGCGGCTGACCGCCGGGTGGCCGCTGAGGCGATTGTGCAAAGCGCATTTATGGTGCCAGCATATGGAACGGTCGTTCAGCGCAGAACCGTACCAGAGCGGCCGCCCCGGGGGGCGGTCGGCCGCTGGCCCGGCGGCACTGCGTGCCTTGCTCCGGGCCGGGGCCTGCAAGCGTACCTCTGCCCCGCCTAGAACGGCACCGGCGCCGTAAACGTCATCTGCACGCCGCTATCGGGATGCTTTATCCGCAAACTCTCGGCATGAAGCATCAGCCGAGGGAAATCCGCCGCCGCGCCTGCCGCATAAAGCGGATCGCCCAGAATCGCATGCCCGGTCTCGGCCATGTGCACGCGTAGCTGATGGCTGCGCCCGGTCAGCGGGAAAAGCCGCACCCGCGTTTCGTCATCACCCGCCCGGATCACCCGCCATTCGGTCAGCGCCGGCTTGCCCTCGGCGTGGTCGACCTTCTGGCGCGGGCGATTCGGCCAGTCGACAATCAGCGGCAGATCGACGGTCCCGGTCTTCGGCTCCAGCCGGCCGGCCACGCGGGCGACATAGGCTTTCTTGGTCTTGCGATCCTCGAACTGCTTCGACAGGTTCCTCTGCGCATGGGGCGTCAGCCCGAAGATCATCACCCCGGAGGTGTCCTGATCCAGCCGATGCACCAGCAGGATGGTCGGAAAGGCGCCGCGCAGCCGCTCGATGGCGCAATCGGCCTTGTCCTCGCCGCGACCAGGCACCGACAGAAGGCCCGCCGGCTTCGACACCACCAGGATCTCGTGATCGGCATGGATGACCTCGGGCGGATCGGGCGGCGGGCTGTAGGAAAAGCTCACTTCGCAACCAGTCGCAGCGCCAGACCCGCAAACAGCACCGCGGCGATCTTGTTGACCAGCCCCAGACGCCGGCCCAGCACCTGCCCGGCATAGCCCGCGACCACGCCATAGCCGATGGTGACCAACATCCCGGTAAAGGCGAAGATCAGCCCGAGGCCCAGGATCTGCTGCCAGATCGCGCCATAGGCGGGGCTGGTGAATTGCGGCAGGAAGGCCAGCAGGAACAGCACCGGCTTGGGGTTCAGGATATTCGACAGCGCACCCCGGCGGACGATGTTCCAGGGCCGCCGCGCCGCCTGCGCGGTCGGGTCGACCGGCCCGGCATTCCAGCTTTTCCACGCCAGCCACAGCAGATAGGCGGCACCGGCATATTTCACTGCCAGCAATGCCTCGGGATGCGCCGCCACCACCGCGCCAAGGCCGACCGTCGCCAGCGTCAGGTGGAACAGCACGCCCAAGCCCACGCCGAAACCCGCCAGCGCACCGGCGCGCGGACCGCCCTGGATGCCGCAGGCGCTGGCGAAGAACACGTCCTGTCCCGGCGCGAAATTCAGCACCAGCCCGCCGGCGATGAAGGCCGTCAGCTGCGCCAGCGGGATATTGGCGATGGTGTCCCAGATCATCTCAGCCCATCCGGTTTGAAGGTTTCACCGCTGCATCCAACGCAGCGGCTGAAAGGTCAATCCTGATCCTTGCGGGGCAGATCGTCGGCAATCTCGTAATAATCGCCCTTGTCAGCGGCATAGATATGCTCGCCCAGGTTCAGCCCGGTCGGATCGGTCAGCGCCCCGGCCGAGACCGACAGCGCCTCGCGCCCCTCGAGCCGCCAGAACAGAGAGGTGCCGCAGGTGGCGCAAAACCCCCGCTCGGCGTGATCCGAGGACCGGAACCAGCGCGGCTCACCCTCGATCCGCGCGTCGGTCAGGTGGAACGAGGCCCAGACATGGCCCGACCATTTCCGGCACTGGCTGCAATGGCAGGCGATCACATGCGGCGTCTCGGGATGGCCCGAGAACCGCACCGCGCCGCAAAGGCAGGATCCCGCGATCATCAGCGCCCCCGCTGCGGCAGGCCGTCGGCGATCCGGTAGTAATCGCCCTTGCCCTCGACATGGATATGCCCGACCAGCCGCAGCCCGGTCGGGTGCGATACCGCCCCGGCGGCGACGGCCATCCCCGTCTCGCCCGGTTCGCGCCAGAAGAGCGACGAGCCGCAGGTGGGGCAGAACCCCCGCTCGGCCCGGTCGGAGGAGCGGAACCAGCGCACCTCGCCCTCGATCCGGGGCGCGCGCATGTGGAAGGCGGCGTTCACATGGCCGGTCCAGCGCCGGCACATGCCGCAATGGCAGGCGGTGACCTCGGGGCTGTCAGCCGCGCCGGAAAAGCGCACGGCACCGCAGAGGCAGGTCCCTGCGATCATTCGCGTTCGACCTGTGGCAGACCGTCATCGATGGCGTAGTAGTCGCCCTTGTCGGCCACGTAGATATGTCCGGAAAGCACGATCCCGGTCGGCGCATCGACGCAACCCGCCGCCACGTCGATCTTGTCGGACCCGAGCCGGTGCCAGAAAAGCGACGAGCCGCAGGTCGGGCAGAAGCCGCGCTCGGCCTGCGCGGAGGAGCGGAACCATGTCACCTCGCCGGTGATCTCCAGCCGGTCGGCAAGGGCGGCGGCCCAGACATGGCCCGACCAGCGCCGGCACTGGCCGCAATGGCAGGCGCGCAGCGGGTCGCTGCCCCACGTGCCTTCGAACCGCACCTGCCCGCAAAGGCAGGAGCCGGAAAATTCAGAGCCCGCCGAATGTGTCATGCAGAATCGCCTCCAGCCGCCGCGCATCCTCGGCGGTGAAAGCGTCGGGCAGATCGCTGTCGATGTCCAGCACGCCGATCAGCCGGCGATCCTTCCCCCAGACCGGCAGCACGATCTCGGACCGGGTGGAGCTGGCGCAGGCGATATGGCCGGGAAAGGCGTCCACATCAGGCACCAGCTGCACCTCGCCCGTTCGCGCCGCCGCGCCGCAGACGCCGCGCGAAAAGGGGATGACCAGGCAGCCATGCCCGCCCTGATAGGGGCCGATCTTCAGCAGGTCCGGCGCGGTGACGCGGTAGAAACCGGTCCAGTCGAAACGGTCATCGGACTGGTGAAGCTCGCAGGCGAGTGTCGCCATCAGCGCGACCTCGTCGGTCTCGCCTTCGGTCAGGGCGCGGATGCGGGCGGAGAGGGAGTCATAATCGGTCATGGCGCTGATCTAGGGATTTCGCGCCGCCCGGAAAAGGGGTCACGCACGATCCGCGCCATCGGCCAGCCGGTCGCGCAGCAGGTCAAGCTGCTGGCGGTCGGCGCGGGCGCGGTGCTGCTGCTGGGCCAGCCGCGCCGCCTCGACATCACCGGCGGCCAGCGCCTCGACGATGCGGCGATGCTCGATATTGGATTGCGTCGGCTTGGGGCGCAGCGGTACGATCATCATGCGCGGGCGGTATTGCTGCGACCAGTATTCGTCGAGCGTCGACAGAAGCCGGTCATTGCCGCAGAGCCCCGCGACGGTGGAGTGGAAATCATCATCCATCTCGGACCATTGCGCGATATCGCCGGCCTCGGTCGCCCGCTCCATCCGGTCCATCAGGTGCAAAAGACGGTCGTGATCCGCCCGCGCCAGCCCGCGCCGCGCTACCAGTTCCACCGCCCGGATCTCCAGCGCCGAGAGCACGTCGAGAATATCCCGCACATCGTTCAGCGTCAGGCTGCGCACGGTGATGCCGTGGCGCGGGCGGATGGCAATCAGCCCCTCCTCGGCCAGCCGGATCGTCGCCTCGCGCACCGGGGTACGCGACAGCGACAGAAGTGCCGCCAGTTCGGTTTCCAGCAGCGTGGTGCCGGGGGCCAGACGCCCGGTCAGGATGCGATAGCGCAGGTCGTGATAGGCGCGGTCGCGGGCCGGCAGGTCGGCGATGCCCTGCAGGCTGGGACGCGAGCGGGCGCGACGGTCGCCGGGGCGGGGCGCCCCGGTCCTAGGCGAGGCCATGGCCGGTCTCGCGCTGATGGGCGCGGATGATCTCGTGGAAGCTGGCATCGGTGACAAAGCCCAGTTCCGCGGCCCGCGTGGCGTCGAAATCGCGCGGCCAGCCAGCGACGATCCGGCGGATGGTCTCGTCCGGCTTGCGGCGAACCCGCGCCACGACATCCTCGCCCGTCACGTCACGCAGCGCCGCCAGCATCTCGGCCACGGTCACCGAGAGGCCCGGCATGGTCAGGCAGCGGCGTGGGCCGACGGGTTCGAGGTCCATGGTCGCGCCATGGACCAGGTAACCGACGGCGGAATCGGGGCTGGCGACCCAGTGGCGCACGTCGTCATCCACCGGCAGGTCGGCCTCGATCCCGGCCAGCGGCTCGCGGATGATGCCGGAAAAGAAGCTCGAGGCCGCCTTGTTGGGCTTGCCGGGTCGGACCACGATGGTCGGCAGGCGGATGCCGATGCCGTCGAAGATGCCGCGGCGGGAATAATCGTTCAGCAACAGCTCGCCGATCATCTTCTGCGTGCCATAGCTGGTCAGCGGTGCGGTCAGGAACTCGTCGCCGATCTTGTCGCCGAAGGGCGCGCCAAAAACGGCGATGGACGAGGTATAGACCACACGCGGGCGGTAATCGGCCTCGGCCCGGATCGCCTCGAAGAGATGCCGCGTGCCGTCGAGGTTGATACGATAGCCCTTGTCGAAATCGGCCTCGGCCTCGCCCGAAACCACGGCGGCGAGGTGGAAGATGACATCGGGACGATCCGCCACCAGCGCGCGGATGGTCGCCGCGTCCGAGATGTCGCCGGTGACGATCTTGAGGTCGATGCCGCTGGCCCCGGCCTCCAGATCGGCGGGCACCATGTCGAAGGCGGTGATGCGGCTGACGGGCTGATCGCCCAGCCTGCCGCTTGCCAGCAGGTGCTGCGCCAGCCTGCGGCCGACCATGCCCGCGGCCCCCAGAATCAGAACCTGCACCATAGACTCCTCCCGCCGCTGCCCGGCGTCGAGCAGTGTATACGTTACCCAGCGGTTGCGGGGAAGTTCAAGCCGTTGCCAGCAGGCCGCGTGCGGCAAGATTGCGCATCAGCGCCGCCGTGCCAAAGCGCCATTCCGGGCAATCGGTGGACAGCGCCACCCGGTTGACCAGCGCGCCCAGTCCCGGCTCGCTGATGGTGACCAGATCGCCCGGGTGATGGGTGAAGCCCTGCCCCGGCGCGTCGCGGTCCTGCGTCGGCGCGAAGAGTGTGCCGAGATAGAGCATCATCCCGTCCGGATATTGGTGGTGCCGGCCCAACGTCTGGCTGACCAGATCGGCGGGATCGCGGCTGATCCGGCGCATCGAGGACCGCCCGTCCAGCACGAACCCGTCCGCGCCCTCGACCCGCAAGGTCAGTTCGGCCTGCCTTACATCCTCGAGCCCATAGCCCGCATCGAACAGCCGGATGAACGGCCCGATGGCGGCGCTGGCATTGTTGTCCTTGGCCTTGCCCAGAAGCAGCGCCGAGCGCCCCTCGACATCGCGCAGGTTCACATCGTTGCCCAACGTCGCGCCCTTGATCCGACCCCGGCTGTCCACCGCCAGCACGATCTCCGGCTCGGGATTGTTCCAGCGGCTGATCGGGTGCAACCCGACCCGCGCCCCCCAGCCGACCGAGGCCATGGGCTGGCACTTGGTGAAGACCTCGGCATCCGGGCCGATGCCCACCTCGAGATATTGCGACCACAGCCCCTCTTCCTGCAGCGCCCGCTTGACCTCGGCGGCGCGGTCCGAGCCGGGGACAATGCCCCGAAGATTGTCGCCCACGCGCGCACCGATGCGGGCGCGGATCTCGGCGGCAAGGTCGGGATTGCCGGCAGCGCGTTCCTCGATCACCCGCTCGACCATCGATTCGGCAAAGGTGACGCCGCTGGCCTTGATCGCCTGCAGATCGGCGGGCGAGATCAGCCGCAGCGCATCGGGATCATCCGTTTCGCCTTCGAGATCGGCAAGATCGCAGACCCGCTCGCCCGGCATCGCAGCCAGCCAGCCCACCGGATCGTCCAGTTCCAGCAAGTCGCGCATGGTCGGCACCGCGGGCGAGGTGACGTCGAAGACCGCGCCCTCGCGCAGCACCACCAGCACCGGGCCGATGCCCGGTCGCCAGATGCGCCCGGCGAAGATCCCGGTTTCGGGCAGGTTGGTGGCTGGGGTCATGCGAATTCCTCCTCGGGTGCGGTCATGGTTGCGCTTTACGCGCCTCCAAAAATGGTATACCAAAATTTCAAGCTTTGGCAATTCGCCGGTTCGGGAGAGGAAACCATGTCGGATACACGCGCCCACAAACGCTTCCGCAGCCAGGAATGGTTCGACAACCCGAACAATCCCGGCATGACCGCGCTTTACCTGGAACGCTACCAGAATCAGGCCTACACCCGCGAGGAGTTGCAATCCGAGCGCCCGGTGATCGGCATTGCCCAGACCGGCAGCGACATTGCCCCCTGCAACAAGATCCATGTCTTCCTGATCGACCGGATCAAGGCGGGCATCCGCGACGGTGGCGGCATCCCGATGGAGTTCCCGGTCCATCCGATCCAGGAAACCGGCAAGCGCCCGACGGCGGCGCTGGACCGCAACCTCGCCTATCTGTCGCTGGTCGAGGTGCTGCACGGCTATCCGATCGACGGGGTGGTGCTGACCACCGGCTGCGACAAGACCACGCCCGCCATGCTGATGGGCGCGGCAACCGTCGACATTCCGGCTATCGCGCTGAATGGCGGGCCGATGCTGGATGGCTGGTGGAAGGGCAAGCGCGCCGGTTCAGGCACGATTGTCTGGGAAAGCCGCCGGCTTCTGGCCGAGGGCAAGATCGACTATGACGAGTTCATCAGCCGGGTCTGCGCCTCGGCCCCCAGCCTTGGCCATTGCAACACCATGGGCACGGCCAGCACCATGAATGCCATGGCCGAGGCGCTTGGCATGACCCTGACCGGCAATTCCGCCATCCCCGCCCCCTTCCGCGAGCGGATGAACATGGCTTACGAGACCGGCAAGCGCATCGTGCAGATGGTGCTGGACGACCTGAAGCCCAGTGACATCCTGAGCCGCGAGGCCTTCGAGAATGCCATTGTCGTCAATGCAGCCATCGGCGGCTCGACCAATGCGCCGCCACATCTGCAGGCCATCGCCCGCCATGCCGGGGTCGAGCTGACCGTGAAGGACTGGGAAACCATCGGTTTCGAGGTGCCGCTGCTGCTGAACATGCAGCCGGCGGGCGAATATCTGGGCGAAAGCTTCTTCCGGGCCGGCGGCGTTCCGGCGGTGATGGGCGAATTGCGCAAGGCCGGGCTGATCCGTGACGCGGCGATGACCGCCAGCGGCAAGACCATGGGCGAGAACCTGACGGGCTGGGACAGCGGCGATCTGGACGTGATCCGCACCGTCGCCGAGCCGCTACGGCAGAATGCCGGTTTCCTCGTCCTCTCGGGCAATCTCTTCGACAGCGCGCTGATGAAGACCAGTGTCATCTCGGCCGATTTCCGGCAGCGTTTCCTGTCGCAGCCGGGGCAGGAGGGCATCCACGAGGCCCGCGCCATCGTCTTCGAAGGCCCCGAGGATTACCACGACCGGATCAACGACCCGGCGCTGAATATCGATGAAAACTGCATCCTCTTCATCCGCAACGTGGGCTGCGTCGGCTATCCGGGCAGCGCAGAGGTGGTGAACATGCAGCCGCCCGATGCGCTGATCAAACAGGGCATCAACCATATGCCGACGGTGGGTGACGGGCGGCAATCGGGCACGTCGGAAAGCCCCTCGATCCTGAACGCCAGCCCGGAATCGGTGGTCGGCGGCGGGTTGGCCTTCCTCGAGACCGGCGACCGGGTGCGGCTTGACCTGAACGCGCGGACCATGAACGCGCTGGTGGACGAAGCCGAATGGCAGCGCCGCCGCGATGCGTGGAATGCGCCCGAGCTGGTGAACCAGACGCCCTGGCAGGAGATCTATCGCAAGCATGTGGGGCAATTGGCCGATGGCGGTTGCCTGGAACTGGCGACGGCCTATCACAAGGTGGCGAAAAGCCTGCCGCGCGACAATCACTAAAGGGGAACCACCATGGCCGATCCGAAGACCATCATCATCACCGGCGCCAGCAGCGGCATCGGCCGCGTCACCGCCGAGCATTTCTTGGCAAACGGCTGGCGCGTCGGCCTGATCGGGCGGCGCGAGGACCAGCTGCGCGAGGTAGCGGGTGACAATGCCGATGCGCTGGCCCTGCCCTGCGACGTGACCGATGCGGCGGCGGTAGATGCGGCCTTTGACCAGGTGGTGGCGAAATGGGGCCGGGTGGATGTGCTGTTCAATAATGCCGGCACCAATATTCCGGCGAATACGCCCGACCAGATCGACCCCGACGATTTCCGCAAGGTGATCGACGTGAACCTGAACGGCATGTTCCTGGCCGCCCGCGCCGCCTTCCGGGTGATGCGCGCGCAGGAGCCGCAGGGCGGGCGGATCATCAACAACGGCTCGATCTCGGCCCATGTACCGCGGCCCGGCTCGATCGCCTATACCGCCTCGAAACATGCGGTGACGGGCATGACCCGGGCGATCTCGCTGGACGGGAGGCCTTTCGACATTGCCTGCGGGCAAGTCGACATCGGCAATGCCCTGACCTCGCTGGCCGAGCGGATGCAGCGCGGCGTGCCGCAGGCAGATGGTTCGATCAAGGCCGAGCCGATGATGGATGCGCAGCGCGTGGCCGAGTCGGTCTTCTACATGGCGACCCAGCCTGAGGGGACGAATATCCAGTTCCTGACCGTGATGGCGACCAAGATGCCCTTCATCGGGCGGGGCTGAGATGAGCCTGTCGCTTTTCAATCTCAGCGGCAAGCGGGCGCTGATCACCGGCTCGTCGCAGGGCATCGGCCTTGCGCTGGCACAGGGGCTGGCGGCGGCAGGGGCCTCGATCGTCCTGAATGGCCGCGATGCGGTGAAGCTGGACGAGGCCGCCGATCTGCTGCGCCTCGACGGGCTCGACGTGTCGACCCTGCCCTTCGATGTGACCGATCACGCGGCCGCCCGCGCCGCCGTGGACGGGTTCGAGGCCGAGAGCGGGGCCATTGACATCCTCATCAACAATGCCGGGATGCAGCACCGCGCCCCCTTGGAGGATTTCCCGGCGGAAGCCTTTCAGCGGCTGATGCAGACGAATATCGCCAGCGTCTTCAACGTCGCCCAGCCCGTCGCCCGCCACATGATCGCGCGGGGTGCAGGCAAGATCGTCAACATCGCCAGCGTCCAGAGCGCGCTCGCCCGCCCCGGCATTGCCCCCTATACCGCCACCAAGGGCGCGGTGGCGAACCTCACGAAGGGCATGGCGACCGATTGGGCGAAATACGGGCTGAACTGCAATGCCATCGCGCCCGGCTATTTCGACACGCCGCTGAATGCCGCGCTGGTCGCGGATGCCGAGTTCAGCGCCTGGCTGGCCAAGCGCACCCCCGCCGGTCGCTGGGGGCAATTGCCGGAACTGGTCGGCGCGGCGATCTTCCTGTCGTCGGCGGCCTCGAGCTTCGTCAACGGCACAACGCTCTATGTGGATGGCGGCATCACCGCCTCGCTGTGAAGGAACAGGACATGACGGATACGCTGGCCATCGGCCCCTATCTCGACCGCGACGCCACCGCGCTGCGCGAGGATTTCGGCGCAAGGCTGCTGGCCCGGCCTGACGAGATCGATACGCTGACCGAGACCGAGCGGGCGGGCATCCGCGGCCTCGCCTATGCCGGCGGCACGCCCTTTGGTGCAGCCGAGATGGACAAGCTGCCGGGTCTGAAGGTGATCGCCAATTTCGGCGTGGGTTACGATGCCATCGACGTTGCCGCTGCCAGCGCGCGCGGCATCAAGGTCACCAACACCCCCGATGTGCTGAATGACGATGTGGCCGATCTGGCCGTGGGCCTGCTGATCGCGCTGAACCGCCGCTTCGAACCCGGCGCGGCCTCTATCCGCAGCGGGGACTGGGCGGCGAAGGGCGACCTGCCGCTGGGGCGCAAGATGTCGGGGCGGCGCATTGGCGTCCTTGGCATGGGCCGCATCGGGCGCGAGATCGCCGACCGGCTGGCCGCATTCAAATCCGAGATCCATTACCAGTCGCGGAGCCCCAAGGACGCGCCGGCGGGCTGGACCTATCACGCCGATCCGGTCGAACTGGCCGGGGCTGTGGATGACCTGGTCATTGCCATCGTTGGCGGCCCGGCGACGCAGGGGCTGGTGAATGCCGAAGTGCTCAAGGCACTCGGCCCTGATGGCGTGGTGGTCAACATCTCGCGCGGCAGCGTCATCGACGAGGACGCGCTGATCGCGGCGCTGACCGACGGCACCATTCGCGGCGCGGCGCTGGACGTGTTCCGGGGCGAGCCGAAGGTGGATCAACGTCTGGTCAAACTGGACAACCTCTATCCCCTCCCCCATATCGGCTCGGCAACGGTCGAGACCCGTGGGGCGATGGGCGATCTGCAGCGCCGGAACCTGCGCGCGGGGCTGGACGGGACAGCATTGTCAACGCCGGTCAACTGACCGGGTCACGGGAGGGTCGCCATGATGGACGCCGAGTCAGCGCAGAGCGGGGATCATGGCGCCGACCGCACCATTCCCGCCGCCATCGCCGACCAGCTGCGGCGCGAGATCCTGAACGGCGACCTGCCGCCCGGCACCCAGATCAAGGAACGCGACAATGCCGACCGGCTGGGGATCAGCCGCACGCCGCTGCGCGAGGCGGTGCGCATCCTCGCCAAGGAGGGTCTGGTCACGCTGCGCCCGCTGCGCAGTCCCATCGTCGCCGCACCCAGCCTTGACGAGGTGCGCAACGAGATCGCCGTCTTGCGGATGCTGGAGCTGATGTCGGGCGAACTGGCCTGCCGCAACGCCACGGACGCGGAAATCGACCGCATCCGCGAACAGGCGCTCGAAGTGGCCGAGCTTTATGACAGCGGCGACAAGGTCGATGTCTTCGGTCTGGACATGGCCATGCACTCGGCCATCGTCGCCGCCAGCCACAATGCGGCGCTGGCCCGGACCCATCAGGAATATCTGCAGCGGCTCTGGCGCATCCGCTTCCTGTCGGCACGCCAGCGACACGACATGAACCGCACGCTTGGCGATCATGCCGGCATGGTCGATGCGCTGACCCGCCGCGACCCCGCCGAGATCCGCCGCCATATCGACAGCCACATGACCGGGATGCTGCGCAATATCGAGGCGCATTTCGGCGCCGGTTCAGGTGCTGACTAACCCACGCTCGCCCGCTCGATCTGCCTGAGCCACAGCCCGGCGGCGATGATGATGCCACCGCCCATGATGACGCTGAGGCCCGGCACGTCGCCAAAGACCAGGTAGCCGGTGATACTGACGAAGATCAGCTGCAGATAGACGACCGGCGCCAGCACCGAGGCCCGCGCCTTCTGATGCGCCTGCACCACCAGCGTATGCGCCGCCAGCGCCACCGGGCCGATCAGGACGAAGACGATCCATTCCAACGCCCCCTGCGGCCATTCCCAATGCAGAAGCAGGATCGGCAGCAGCACCACCGTCGCCACGCCGCCGGACCAGATCTGGTGGGTGATGGTCGATTCATGCGACAGCCGGCGGGTCAGGATGAAATACATCGAGGCGCAGAGCATGGCACAGATCGAGATCAGCATGGCCGGGTGAAACGCCCCGCCCCAGGGCTGGACCACGACCAGCACGCCGAGAAAGCCCAGCCCGACCGCCGCCAGCCGCCCGCGCGTCACCGGCTCGCCCAGAAGCTGCATGGACAGAAGCGTGACGAAGATCGGCCCGGCGAACATGATCGAAATGGCCACCGGCAGCGGCAGAAAGCTGAGCGCGGTGAAATTCAGAAGCGTCGAGCCGAGGAGGCACATCGAGCGGAAGAATTGCAGCTTGGGGTTCACGGAGCGGAAGCTTTTCAGCCCGTCGCGCGGCAGGGTCACCGCGAGGATCAGCGCCAGATGGCCGAAATAGCGCACGAACACCACGGTCAGCGTCGGCACGCCGGCAAGGATCAGCCATTTGGCCGAGGTATCGACCACGGCAAACAGCGCCACGGCGCAGGTGAAGATGGCGATCCCGGCCAGGCGGTCGACGGCGTCGGGATCGTCGCCCTTCGGCCTGAGCCGCCGGGCGAGGATTTCGGCACTGGTCGGCATCGGCGGGCTACATCACCGCGCCGATCTGCCAGGGCACGAATTCGTAATCGCCCAGTCCCTGCGCCTCGGATTTCGACTTCTCGCCCGAGGCGATGCGCAAGAGCAGCTCGTAGATCTCGCGCCCGACCTCTTCCACGGTCGCCTCGCCGGTCAGGATGCGGCCCGCATTCACGTCCATATCCTCGGTCATCCGGCCATACATCTCGCTGTTCGTGGCGATCTTGATCGAGGGCGAGGGCTTCGAGCCAAAGGCCGAGCCGCGCCCGGTGGTGAAGGCCACAAGGTTGCAGCCCGAGGCGATCTGGCCGGTGACCGAGGCCGGGTCATAGCCGGGGCTGTCCATGAAGGTGAAACCGCGCGCCGTCACCGGTTCCGCATACTTGTAAACGCCGTTCAGTGGCGTGGTGCCGCCCTTGGCCGCCGCGCCCAGCGACTTTTCAAGGATGGTGGTCAGCCCGCCCTTCTTGTTGCCGGGGCTGGGGTTGTTGTCCATGCTGCCCTTGTTCCGGGCGGTGTAATCCTCCCACCACGAGATCAGGGACAACAGCTTCTCGCCCACCTCGGGGCTGGCCGCGCGGCGGGTCAGCAGGTGTTCGGCGCCATAGATCTCGGGCGTTTCGGCCAGAACGCCGGTCGCACCCTGCCCCGCCAGCAGGTCGCAGGCATAGCCAAGCGCCGGGTTGGCGGTGATCCCCGACCAGGCGTCCGAGCCACCGCATTGCAGCGCCACCATCAGCTCGGAAGCCGGGCATTCCGTCCGTTCGGCGGCATTGACGATGGGCAGCATCGCCTCGACCTTCTTCACCCCCAGCTCGATGGTCTTGCGCAAGCCGCCCACGTCCTGGATGTTCATCGTCTGGAACAGCGGGCCGGGGGTCAGGCCATAGGCTTCGATCAGCCAGTCGATCTGGTTCATCTCGCAACCCAAACCCGCCATCAGCACCGCGCCGACATTCGGGTTCTTGGCATAGCCCCACATGACGCGCTGCAACGCCTCGAACCCGTCGCCCGACCCGGCCATGCCGCAGCCGGTGCCGTGGACGAAGGCGGTGACGCCGTCGACATTCGGGTAATCGGCCAGCTTCTCGGGGGTGAAATGCGCCGCGATCTGCCGCGCCGCCGTCGCCGAGCAATTGACCGAGGTCAGGATGGCGATGAAATTCCGCGTGCCAACCCGGCCGTTCGGGCGGCGATAGCCCATGAAACTGTCCATCTTCGCCGGCGTCGCCGCTGGGCGCAGGTTCACCCCAAAGACATGTTCATGGCTGATGTTGCGAAACTCGACATTCTCGGTGTGGACGTGATCGCCCTTGGCAATCTCCTCCGAGGCCCAACCGATGACCTGGGCGTATTTCGTGACCTCGGCCCCCTTGGGAATGTCGGCCAGCGCGATCTTGTGGCCGCGCGGGATGGCGGCATTGGCCCCCTGCTCCCCCTTGGCCAGCGCGCCGGTGACGGTGCCGACATTGTCGGCGGGGTCGAGGATCACGATACGGGTCATGTCGGTGGTGCCTTCAGAGGAAGAGAGAGACGATATTCGGCCAGATCAACGGGATCGACAGGGCCAGAAGCTGCAGGCAGATGAAGGGCAGGAACCCCTTGAAGATGTCGGTCAGCGAGATCTCGGGCGGGGCCACCGATTTCAGGTAGAAGGCGGCGGGGCCGAAGGGCGGCGACAGGAAGCTGACCTGCATGTTCATACAGAAGACCACGCCGAACCAGATGGCCAGATGTTCCGGCGCGATCTGGCCGATGAAACCGATCTCCTCGATCGGCAACTGGCTGATGATGGGCAGGAAGACCGGGATGACCAGCAGCACGATGCCGACCCAGTCCATGAACATGCCAAGGACCAGGAAGATCAGCATCATGATCAGGATGACGACCATGGTCGGCATGTCCGAGCCGATGATGGTGCTGGCGATGTAGTTCGGGCCGCCGACGATGGTATAGGCGCCGGCCAGCGCGGTCGCGCCGATGGTCACCCACAGGATCGTGCCGGTGGCCTTCAGCGTGCGCTTCAGCGATTCCGTCAGCAGGTCCATGGTCATCTCGCCGCGCAGGGTGGCGATGACGGCGACGGCGATGGTGCCCATGCCGGCGGCCTCGGTGATGCCGGTGACGCCACCGTAGATCGAGCCCAGAACCACGCCGATAACGATCAGCGGCGCGACCATGCCCTTGCCCATGCTCCACGAGGTTGCCAGACGCTCGCGCCCGCAGACGAAAAGGATCACGGCGATCGCGGCCAGCGCAATGACGCTGAGCCAGATCGCGTGCGAGGGGGTGCCAAGCGCGATCGGATCGACTCCCGCCACCACGGCATTCTGCCCGGTCACGGTCAGGAAGATCGCCCGCAGCGCCAGCGCGCCGGTGCCACCGGCCAGCAAGGTCAGCAGGAAGGTGCCGAACAGCGCGGACTTTTCCGACCCCATCGGCTCGCCCGGAACCGGGGGCGGCAGCGGTGCATCCTCGGGATGCAGGCGGACGCGGACAAAGATGTAGATGAGATAGAAGCTCGCCAGCACGAAGCCCGGCAGGAAGCTGGCGGTGAACAGCGCCTTGATCGAGGTCTCGGTGATCATGCCGTACATGATCAGCACGATCGAGGGCGGGATCATCGTGCCAAGCGAGCCCGAGGCGCAGATGGTGCCAATGGCGAGGTTGCGGTTATAGCCCAGCCGCAGCATCTGCGGCAGGGCGATCAGGCCCAGCAGAACCACCTCTCCGCCGATGATGCCCGACATGGCGGCCATGATGACGGCCATGATCGAGGTGACCAGCGCGATGCCGCCGCGGGTGCGGTTCAGCCAGACGTTCAGCGAATTGTACATCTCGGCCGCGATCCCCGAGCGTTCGAGAAGGTTCGCCATCAGGATGAAGAGTGGCACCGAGATCAGGACGTAATCGGTCAGGATGCCATAGATGCGCTGTCCGATGATGTTCAGCGGCCCGCTGCCGAAATCGGCGAAAAGCAGCGTGGGGCCGAATTTCATCACCAGCACCGCGACGCCCAGCACGCCCGAGGCGAGGCCAAGCGGCATGCCGATGATCAAGAGCAGGAAAAGCGCACCCAGAAGGATGATCGAGATCGTCGAGATATCCATGAATTACGCCCTTTTGGAGTGGTCGAACTGGTGCTGGGCGGATTCGATCATCTCGCCGACTTCGCTTTCATCCACGACGCCGTGGCTTTCCGGGCCGCGATGCCAGTCGACGATCAGGTTGGCGACGGCCTGCGCCGCGATGGCCAGCGTGGCGAAGATCACCATGATCTTCATCGTCGCCGGCAGGGGTGGGTCAAAGGCGGTGCCGAAGGTCTCCCACCGCATGAATTTCTGTGCGGCCTCGGTCCAGGACCCCCAGAGGATCGCCAGTGCGAACAGGCAGATCAGCCCGGTCGAGATCAGGTCGCAGAGCCGCTGCAGGCCGCGGGGCATCTGGTCATAGACAAGGTAGATCGAGATATGCGAGCGCTGCTGCATCGCGTAGAGGCCCGACAGCAGGTAGATGAACCCCGCCATCCACAGCGAGGTCTCGTTGGCCCAGAGCGTCGGGCGCTCGAAGACATAGCGGGCGACCACTTCGAAGAACATGACGCCCACAACGCCGGTCAGGATCAGCATGGTCACGCGCGAAACGAACAGCGCGAAACGGTCGAAGCTGCTGCGCAGCTCGATCTCGCCCTTGGTGGCGCGGGCGGTGCGGATGCCCATGATCAGCGCCACCAGCGCGACCAAGGCGAAGACATAGTCGATCAGCCCGGCGGATTGGTATTTTGACAGAAGATTGTCATTGGCCTTGCCCATCGAGACGATGAAGCGCGGGAAGAACCAGATCACCCACATCATCGCCGCGACGAAGATCGCCGGCCACATCATGTCCTTGCCAAAGCGCATCGCTGGTTGCATCGCCATGTCCTTTCACGGGGGAAACGTGGCGCGGCCCGCTTCCGGGCCGCGCGAGAAGCGAGCCGGTTTACTCGGTGATGAGACCGATTTCCTTCATGTAGGCGATGTGGCTGTCGACCAGCGACTTGGCCTCGGGGGTCTTGGCCGCCCATTCCTGCCAGGTCTCCTGCGCCGCCTTGCGGAAGCCGGCGCGGTCCTCCTGCGACCAGTCCGAGATATGGATGCCCTTTTCGGTCAGTGCCTTGGCCGCTTCCTCGTTGGCGGCGGCAAAGGTCTCGGCCGAGCGGATCGACAGGTCGTCCATGGCCTTCTGCACCACGGCGCGCTGCTCGTCTGTCAGGCTGTCCCATTTGGTCTTGTTGCAGGCCAGGTGGTCGGCGGGCATCGAGTGGAAGCCGGGATAGGTGGCGTTCTTCACCACGTCATAGAGGCCGAGGCCGACATTGTTCGAGATGGCCGAGGCATCGGCGCCGTCGATAATGCCGGTTTCCAGCGCGGTGAAGACCTCGGTGAAATCCATCACCACCGGCTTCGAGCCAAGCTTGGCGAAGATCTCTGTCTCCATCCCCGGGGGCGAGCGGAATTTCCAGTCCTTCAGGCTGTCAAGGTTGTCGAGCGGCTTCGACGAGGCCAGCGCCTCTTGTCCATACATCCACCAGCCGACGAACTGCATCCCGTACTGGTTGTAGAGCGCCTGCACCAGTTCGACATTGCCCGGCTGCTTCAGCCAGTCATATTGCTGCTGCGGCACGTCATAGCCGCCCATGATGTCGCCGACGAACTGGAAGGCCGGGTTCTTGCCGGTCTGGTAGGCGCCGCCGGTCATGTCGCAATCGAGAATGCCATTGGCAGCGGCGTCGAAGGTCTCGACCGTCTTCACCACCGAAGATGAATAGAACATTTCAATGGTCAGATCGCCGTTCGAATCGGCGGCAACCTGGTCGACAAAGCCCTGCGCCAGTTTGCCCGAAGTGGTTTCGGGGGCGTAATGCGTTTGAATCCGCAGCGTTTCGGCTGCCGCCGGCACGGCCAGTCCGATCAGGGCAGCGGTGCAGATCATGGTTTTCTTGATGGTCATTCTCGTCAGTCCTCCTCTGCGATGGCACGCCGTCTAACATGGTTTCCGCAATTCTGGTATACCATTTATGTGCCAGCCCTGCAAAAACCTCGATGTCCGCGGGAAAGACGCGGGGAAAGGGCGCCCATCTGCCCGAGTTTTGCACAAAATGAAGAAGATCGCGCCCCAGTTGAGGCGCGATCTTCTGATTTGGCATCCGGTCAGCCCGCGAAGGGCTCGGAACTACTTCTTCTCGCGGTGAATCGGCTCGGCGGTGAAGCTGCCGCCCTGGTAGACGGCGACCGGCGCGTTCTTCGCCGGGCGCGGCACCTCGGACACGATCCGGTCAAGGTGGTCGGCAGCATTGTCCTGCGGCTCCCAACCCAGGTAACCTGCCGCTGAATTGTCCCACCAGCCGGCATCGTTCTTCGACGCGCCCCAGATGATCGGGCAGCCAAGGCGCGGGACGCGGAACACCGTGCCGATCAGCGAGACGAAATCGTCATGGCTGAACCAGCTTCCCAAGGCCCGCCAGTCCTTCGGCTCGGGCGTGCAAGAGCCGATGCGGACGATCGCCGTTTCCTGCCCGAACTTGTCATAATACATCCGCGCCATCGCCTCGCCAAAGACCTTCGAAACGCCGTAAAGCCCGTCAGGCCGCACCGGGTCGCTGGCGTGCAGGCGCTGATCCTGCTTGTAGAAGCCGATGGTGTGGTTGGTGCTGGCGAAAAGGATGCGCGGCATCCCGTTGACCCGCGCCGCCTCGTAGAGGTTATAGACCCCGCGCAGGTTCGCCGGCGAGATCTGGTCAAAGCTGCGCTCGACCGAAACGCCGCCCAGATGCACGATGCCGTCGCAATCGGCGACGATGTCGAACACCGCCTCTTCATTGGCCAGATCGCAGGTAAAGACTTCCTCGTTCTTCGCCGGCCGTCCCAGATCCGAGATGTCCGACAGCCGCAGCACCTCGGCCATCGGCGCCAGCCGTTCTCGCAACATCTGCCCCAGCGCGCCCGCTGCCCCCGTGATGAGCAACCGTTTCATCCGCTTCCTTTCCGCTTTTCGCCGCATGATGGGGCGAAACTCCTGCCGGGCGCAATGCTCGTCCATCTATCCTCCCAGATAGGCTTTGAGGTCCGGCGGCGGATCATCCAGCAGCGGGCCGGTCGGCACGGGCGGTTCGGCGCGGCCGTCATGGATCACGATGGTCTCTGGGGCAAAGCGGCGCGCGTCGTCGGGATCATGCGTGACCATCAGCACCGTGGCGTCGGTCTGCCCGGCAATCTCGGCCAGCAGGTCCAGCATCTCGTCCTTCAGCGCCGGGCCAAGCGCGCCGAAGGGTTCGTCCAGAAGCAGGAGCGGGCGCGCCCGCAGCAGCACCCGCGCCAGCGCCACCCGGCTTTGCTGGCCGCCCGAGAGCTGCGCCGGTCGGCGGTCTGCCATGTCCTGCAGCCCGACCCGCGCCAAAGCGCCTGCGACCCGTTCCCGCTCGGCCGGTGACAGCCGCAGGTCGGGGCGCAACCCAAGGCCGACATTCTGCCCGACGCTCAGATGCGGAAACAGGTTCTGGTCCTGAAACAGCACCGAGACCGGCCTTTGCCCCGGCGACAGTGGCGCCAGATCGCGCCCCTGCCACAGCACCTGTCCCTGATCGGGGACCAGGAAGCCCGAGATCAGCCCCAGCAGCGTCGATTTCCCCGATCCCGACGGCCCGATCACCGCCACCCTCGCCCCGGTCCCGACGGTCAGATCGGCAGAGAGGCGGAAATCACCAAGCGCCAGCCGCACCCCGCGAAACTCAAGCATTCAGCCGCCCTCCCCGGTCAAAGGCCCAGAAGAGGGCAAAGCTGATCGCCATCAGCAGCACCGCACATCCGGCGGCATCGGCCATGCGATAGGCCGTCATCAACTGGTAAAGCTTCAGCGGCAGTGTCGGCTGGTCGCTGGCGAACAGCGTGATGACCCCCAGATCACCCATGGCCAGCGCCGCCGCCAGCCCGCCGGCAAAGCCCAAGGGCCGGGCCAGACGCGGCAGGGTCAGATGGCGCAGCCGCGCCCAGCCCCGCAGGTCCAGCGACGCCGCCAGCCGTCCGTAGTCCTGTTCCAGCACCCGCGCCGCCGGGATCAGCGCGCGCAGGGCAAAGGGCAGCGCCATCACCGCGTTGATCGCCACCGTCACCGGCAGCGCCAGTTGCCCCGGCGTGATCCAGACCCGCAGGATCAGATAAAGGCCAGTACCCAGCACCAGCGGCGAGGCAATGATCGGCAGCATCCCGGCGGCCTCGATCAGCCGGGCGGGCCATCCCGCACTTCCCCGTGCGATGGCCAGCGACAAGACGAGCCCCAGCGCCAGCGTCAGCAGCGCCGAGACCAGCGCCATGATGACCGAGCGCCCCGCCGCGACCCAGACCGTCGCCTCCAGCGCCGGAAGGCGCGGCAGGCCGGCAAGGATCACGGTCAACATCGGCCATAGCAGGAAGCCCGCCGCCAGCGTGATCGCCAGCGCATCGCCCCCGCGCCGCCAGCCACCCGGCCCGCGCAACGATGCCGCGCTGTCCATGCCGGCGCCAAAACCCGCAGGGATGGTGAACCGGCTGGCCAGCGCCATGGCGCCAAGGCACAGCCCAACCTGCACCAGCCCCAGCGTCGCCGCGCGGCCCATGTCGAAATCGAAGCGGAAGGCCTGATAAATCGCCAGCTCGACCGTCGTGGCCTTCGGCCCGCCCCCCAACGCCAAGGCCACGGCGAAACTGGTCAGACAGACCAGGAACACCGCCAGCCAGACCCCGGGCAGCACCGCCCTGAGCATCGGCCGTTCCAGATGCCGGGTGATGTCGCGGGGTGCAAAGCCAAGGCTCTCGGCCAGCCGGAAGCGTTCGGCGGGGATCCCTTGCCAACCCTGCAACAGCAGCCGCACCGACAAGGGCAGGTTGAAGAAGACATGGGCGAGGATGACGCCCTGCCAGCCATAGATGCTGATCTCGGGCAGGCCGAGGGCACGAAGACCCTCGTTCAGCAGCCCGTTCCGGCCAAAGACCGAGATCAGCCCCATGATCGCGACGATCACCGGCAGGATGAAGGGCGCGCCCAGAAGCGTGACCAGCACCGAACGGCCCGGAAACCGCCGCCGCGCCAGCGCCCGCGCGACCGGGATCGCGAGCATGGCCGAAAGCGTGGCCGAAACGGCGGCCTGCCACAGCGTGAACCAGACCGCGCGCCAGTCCCACGGCCCCAGCCCCGAAAGCCCGCCGGCAAAGCTTGCCACCGCCGCCAGCGTGCCAAGGATCAGCCCGGCCAGCAGCGCGGCCGTGACCACCCCGCCAAGACCGGGTCTTACTGCGAGAACGCCGCCAGCCATTCATCCAGCGCCGGCCGGCGCAGCGCCTCGGCCTCGTCCTCGCTATAGAACAGGGTCTTGTCCGGTCGCGGCAGATCGCGCATCACCTGTGGCCAGTCGGCCTCGGGCAGTTTCGACGGCAGCGACCAGTTGGCATGGGGAATGACGCTCTGGAATTTGGGCGTCAGCACCCAGTCCATGAAGCTCTGCGCCAGTTCCGGCTGATCCGTGCCCTTCACCTGCGCCGCCACTTCGGTCAGGAAATAATGCCCCTCCGGGAAAATCGCGGCGTGCTTGGTTTTGTCGCCTTCGGCCTCGATGTGATAGGCGGGCGAGGTGGTGAAGGACAGCACCATATCGGCCTCGCCTTCGGTGAAGAGGCCATAGCTTTCCGACCAGCCCTTGGTCACGGTCAGCACCTTCGGCGCCAGCTTGGCCCAGGCCTGCGGCGCGCCCTCGCCATAGACCGACTTGACCCACAAGAGCAGCGCCAGACCCGAGATCGAACCGCGCGGGTCCTGGATGACGATCTTCAGATCCTCGGGCGCGTCCAGCAATTCGGCGAAGCTTTTCGGCGGATTTGGCGTGCGGGTCTCGTCATAGATGAAGGCGGTCTCGCTCCAGTTATAGGGCAGGAAGATGTCATCCTCCCAAGCCACGGGCAGAGACATATCCGAAGTGTCCTGCCCATGCTGCGCGAAAAGGCCAGAGGCGCGGGCGCGGGCCAGCACATCGGTGTTGAGGCCGAAGACAACATCGGCCTCGGTCCCCTCGCCTTCCATCAGGAGGCGGGGGAGGATGTCGCCGGTGACGAATGTCAGGTCGCAGCCGCAGATCGCCTCGAACCCCTCCTCGATCTTCGGACCCGGCCCCCATTCGCTGGTGACGTAATCCTCGGCATAGACGGTCAGCACCGGCTTTTCCTGCGCCAGCGCGGGGCTGGCGGCCAGCAGGGCCAGAAGGGCAAGGCGTTTCATCGCGACCTCCTTTGTCAGGGTTCCGAAAAGAAGGATCGCGAAACCTTCCCTCCGCCGGTGTGAGCCGGATCAGGTTCAACGGGTCCGCTATCGCGTCTCAGCCCTGTGGGCACCCCGAGGTGGCTGCAAATGTAGAGGTTCCACCGGCCAGCGCAAGCGGCTAGAAACGCCAGGAACGACAGGCAAGGCGCAGATGACTGACCAGCCCACTCCGATGATGGTGCAATATCTGGCGATCCGGGAGGCCAATCCCGGCGCGCTGCTGTTCTATCGCATGGGCGATTTCTACGAGATGTTCTTTGACGATGCGGTGGCCGCGGCCGCCGCACTCGACATCGCGCTGACCAAGCGCGGCACCCATCAGGGCGAGCCGATCCCGATGTGCGGCGTGCCGGTCCATGCCGCCGAGTCCTATCTGCTGACGCTGATCCGCAAGGGCTTCCGCGTGGCCATTGCCGAGCAGATGGAGGACCCGGCCGAGGCCAAGAAGCGCGGTTCGAAATCTGTGGTCGCCCGCGATGTCGTGCGGCTGGTCACCCCCGGCACACTGACCGAGGAATCGCTGCTGGAGGCGCGCCGCCACAACTTCCTCGCCGCCTTCGCCACGGTGCGCGAGGAGTCGGCGCTGGCTTGGGTCGATATTTCCACTGGCGCCTTTCAGGTGATGGAATGTTCGCTGCCCCGCCTTGCCCCGGAACTGGCGCGGCTCGCCCCGCGCGAGCTTCTGGCCGTCGAGGGTGCGGACCTTGACGATCTGGCGGCGGATGCCGGTGCGGCGCTGACCGACCTGCCGCCCGGTGCCTTCGACAGCGGCGCGGGGGCGCGGCGGCTGTCGGCGCTTTACGGGGTCGAGACGCTGGACGGGTTCGGTGCCTTCACCCGGGCCGAGCTGTCGGCCATGGGCGCGATCGTCGACTATCTGGACATGACGCAAAAGGGCAAGCTGCCGCTGCTGCGCCCGCCTGTCCGCGAACGCGCCGGCGGGGCGATGCAGATCGACGCCGCCACGCGTCGCAACCTCGAACTGACGCAGGCCCTGTCGGGTGGGCGCGAGGGGTCGCTGCTGTCGGCCATCGACCGCACGGTGACGGCGGCGGGGGCGCGTCTGCTGGAACGGCGGATCAGCGCGCCGAGCCGTGATCTGGCGCTGATCCATGCAAGGCAGGATGCGGTGACGGCGCTGGTCGAGGATGCCCGCCTTGCCGCCGACCTGCGCGATGCCCTTTCGCGCGTGCCCGACATGGACCGCGCGTTGTCGCGGCTGGCGCTGGACCGGGGCGGCCCGCGTGATCTCTCCGCCATCCGCGCCGGGCTGACCCAAGGCGCCGGGATCGCCGCCCGCCTGCCCGAGGACGCGCCGCAGGTGCTGCTGGATGCCGCCCGCGACCTGACAGGCCATGACGAACTGATCGACCTGCTGGATGACGCATTGGTGGCCGAACCGCCGCTGCTGGCCCGCGATGGCGGCTTTGTCGCCCCCGGCCATGAGGCCGATCTGGACGAAACCCGGCGGCTCAGGGACGAGGGCCGGGGCGTCATCGCCGGGATGCAGGCCGATTACATCGCGCTGGCGGGCGTTCAAAGCCTGAAGATCAAGCACAACAACGTGCTGGGTTACTTCATCGAGACGACCACAACCCATGCCGAGAAGATGCTGGCCCCGCCGCTGAACGAGACCTTCATCCACCGCCAGACCACCGCCAACCAGATCCGCTTTACCACCGTCCCGCTGTCGGAACTGGAAACCCGCATCCTGAACGCCCGCGACCGGGCGCTCGAGATCGAGCGCGGCATTTTTGAACGCCTGCGCGGCGCGGTTCTGGATCAGGCCGCCGCCATCGGTCAGGCGGCGCGGGCCTTGGCCGAGATCGATCTGGCTGCCGCCTTTGCCGATATCGCCACCGGCGAAAGCTGGTCGCGCCCGCGCGTCGATGACAGCCGCGCCTTCCTGGTCGAGGGCGGGCGGCATCCGGTCGTCGAACGCGCGCTGAAGCGCAAGGCCGAGGGGTTCGTCGCCAATGACTGCGACCTGACCACCGGCGAGACCCCGGCGATCTGGCTGCTGACCGGGCCGAACATGGCCGGCAAATCGACCTTCCTGCGCCAGAACGCGCTGATCGCGGTGCTGGCACAGGCCGGCGCCTATGTCCCGGCCCGCCGCGCCCATATCGGCATGGTCAGCCAGCTGTTCAGCCGGGTCGGCGCGGCAGATGATCTGGCGCGCGGACGCTCGACCTTCATGGTCGAGATGGTCGAGACCGCCGCCATCCTCAATCAGGCCGACGATCATGCGCTGGTCATCCTCGACGAGATCGGGCGCGGCACTGCAACCTGGGACGGGCTATCGATTGCCTGGGCGGTGATGGAGCATCTGCACGGCGCCAACCGCTGCCGGGCGCTGTTCGCCACCCATTACCACGAGATGACGGCGCTGTCGGCGCGGCTCGACGGGGTGGAAAACGCCACCGTCGCCGTGCGCGAATGGGAGGGCGAGGTGATCTTCCTGCATGAAGTCCGAAAGGGCGCCGCCGATCGCAGCTATGGCGTGCAGGTGGCGCGGCTGGCGGGCCTGCCGGCTTCGGTCGTCGAGCGCGCGCGCGAGGTGCTGACCGCGCTGGAATCGGGCGAACGCGAGGGGGCAGCCCGTCCGGCCGCGCTGATCGACGACCTGCCCCTCTTCCGAGCGGCCCCTGCGGCCCCTGCCCCGGCAAGGGCCAAGGAAAGCCCGGTTGATGCGCGCATCAAGGCCATCCATCCCGACAGCCTGACCCCGCGCGAGGCGCTGGACCTGATCTACGAGTTGAAATCCCTGACCGGAGAGACCGCATGAGCTACAACACCTTTGGCCGCGAATTCCGGTTCACCACCTGGGGCGAAAGCCACGGCCCGGCGCTTGGCGCGACCGTCGATGGCACGCCGCCGGGCGTGCCCCTGGACGAGGCCTTCATCCAGCAGTTTCTGGACCGCCGCCGTCCGGGGACCAGCAAGCACACCACGCAGCGGCGCGAGGCCGACCAGGTGCGCATCCTCTCGGGCGTGTTCGAGGGCAGGACCACCGGCACGCCGATCCAGCTGATGATCGAGAATACCGACCAGCGCAGCAAGGATTACGGCGATATCGCGCAGGCCTATCGCCCGGGCCATGCCGATATCACCTACCAGCTGAAATACGGCCATCGCGACTATCGCGGCGGCGGGCGTTCCTCGGCGCGCGAGACAGCGGCGCGGGTCGCCGCCGGGGGCGTGGCCCATGCGGTGCTGCGACAGATGCTGCCCGACCTCAGGATCACTGGCTATATGGTGCAGATGGGCGCGATGCACCTGGAGCGCGGGCGTTTCGATCGCTCGGCCATCGACGAGAACCCGTTCTTCCTGCCCGATGCCACGGCGGCGGATGCCTGGGCAGATTATCTCGATGGCATCCGCAAGGACCAGAACAGCGTCGGCGCGGCGGTCGAGGTGCTGATCGAGGGCTGCCCGCCGGGTCTCGGCGCGCCGGTCTATGCCAAGCTGGACACGGATCTGGCCGCGGCGATGATGTCGATCAACGCGGTGAAGGGGGTCGAGATCGGCGAGGGCATGGCCGCCGCCGCCCTGACCGGCACCGCCAATGCCGACGAGATCCGCATGGGCAATGACGGCCCGATCTTCCTGTCGAACCATGCCGGCGGGATTCTGGGCGGGATCTCCTCGGGTCAGGACATCGTGGTCCGCTTCTCGGTGAAGCCCACCAGTTCCATCACCACGCCGCGCCGCTCGATCAACGCCAAGGGCGAGGAGATCGACCTGATCACCAAGGGCCGCCACGATCCCTGCGTCGGGATCCGCGCCGTGCCGGTGGCCGAGGCAATGGCGGCTTGCGTGATCCTCGACCACCTGCTGATGGACCGGGCGCAGACCGGCGGGGTGCGCGGCCAGATCGGCTGAAGAGAGGGCGGAACGCTCAGACGATCAGCGCACTCAGCGGCGGCAATCCGTCCACCTCCGCCTCGATCCGGTCCCCGCGCTGCAGGGCACTGACGCCGGCGGGCGTGCCGGTCATTACCAGGTCGCCCGGCATCAGCCGGTAGAGGGTCGACAGGAAGGCCACGATCTCGGCTTCGGAAAAGATCATCTGGTCGAGCCGGCCGTCCTGCCGCACCGCCCCGTTGACGGTGAGCCGGATGCCGGGGCCGGCAGGGGCCGAGGACAGCGGCGCGACCACCGCAGAGAAATCGAAATCCTTCGCCGCGTCCCACGGGCGGCGCTTGTCCTTGGCCTCGGCCTGCAGGTCGCGCCGGGTCATGTCGATGCCCACGGCCCGCCCGACGATCGCCGCCGCTGCCGCCTCGGGCGTGGCATCGACCAACTCCGTCCCGATGGCCAGCACCAGCTCGACCTCGTGGTGCAGGTCCGTGGTGCCCGGTGGATAGGGCACATCGCCCGGCCCGGTCAGCGCATGGGCGGATTTGGTGAAAAAGAAGGGCTTCTCGCGGTCAACCTCGTTGCCCATTTCGGCGGCATGGTCGGCATAGTTGCGGCCGATGCAGAAGATGCGACGGACCGGGAAGTCGCTGCCGTCCAGAGGCAGGCTGGGGGTCGGAAGGGTCATTCTTGCTCCTTGCTGGCCAGGAATTGCTCGACCTCGTCGAGCTTGGGGATGGCGTCACCGGCGCCGCTGCGGGTGACCTTCAGCGCCGCCGCCGCCGCCGCGCGGCGCAGCGCCACCGGGATGTCGTCGCCCCGATCCAGCCCGGCGATGAAATAGCCGGCAAAGCAGTCGCCCGCGCCCGTGGTATCCACGACCTCGACCGGATAGGCCGGCACCTCGAAGCTGCGCCCGCCGCGCAGATCGCGGTATTCCGCCCCCTTGGCGCCACGGGTGATCAGCATCCCCTCGACCGCCAGATCCTCGCCGAAGGCCGCCGTCAGTTCCGCTGCCTCGCCCTCGTTCACCGCGATGATCGAGACATGTGGCAGCACGGCGCGCAGCGCCTCGATGTCGAAGGGCGCGGCGGAATAGACCACCCGAACCGCTCGCTTTGCCGCCACCTGCGCCAGTTCGACCTGCAGGTTCGTCTCGTTCTGCATCAAGAGGAAGTCCCTGCCCTTCATCCGGGCGATGGCGGACTTGAACTGCTCTTGCTGCAAGGTCCGGTTGGCGCCGCCATGGATGACGATGGAATTCTCGCCGTCATCGTCCAGGAGGATGATGGCATGGCCTGTGGCCTGGTCGTGGTGGCGAACGATATGGGTGGTGTCGACGCCGGCACTGGTCAGGCGTCCGACCACCCAGTCATCGGAGCGCGCCGCCGCGCCCAGGTGGACCACGCTGGCCCCGGCGCGCGCTGCGGCGAGCGACTGGTTGGCGCCCTTGCCGCCCAAGCCCTTGCGATAGTCACGGGCCGACAGCGTCTCGCCGGGGCGCGGCAGGTGCGGCAGATGATAGGTATGGTCGATATTGATCGACCCGAGATTCCAGACGGTCATGGCCTGCCCCTTCGCTGATCCCTGCCAAGCCGATGTGACAAAAAGAAACGCGCCCGGCAAGGGCGCGTTCCGAAATCACGATCGCTGCGTCTGGGATCAGTGCTTGCCCTTGTGGGGCGCCCAGAGCCGCTTGTTGGTGTAGAACAGCAGGCCCGACAGCACGATCAGGAACAGCACCGAAACCAGGCCGACCTGTTTGCGGTCCATCATCTTCGGCTCGGCGGTCCACATCAGGAAGGCCGACACGTCGCGGGCCATCTGGTCGACCGTGGCCGGCGTGCCGTCCTCGTAGGTGACCAGATCATCCGACAGCGGCGCCGGCATCCCGATATAGCCGCTGGAGAAGGCGGTGTTCTCGTAGAGCACGGTGCCCGCCTGCTCCATGTCCTCACCGGTATAGCTGGTCAGGATCGCATGGATGTATTCCGGGCCGCCGATGCCGTTGATCAGCTGGCTGATGCCGGTGCCATAGGGGCCGTGGAAGCCGGCGCGGGCCTTGGCCATCAGCGACAGGTCCGGACCCATGCCGTCACCGCTGACGGTCGGGAAGTGATCCGTCGGCAGGCGCGGACGCTCTTCGCCGGTTTCCTCGTCCATGATCGACAGCTGCGCCGCATAGGCGCGCACCTGATCCTCGGGCAGGCCGGGGCCGCCCTCGTCATGCAGGGTGCGGATCGGCACCTGCTTCATGCCGTGGCAGGCTGCGCAGACCTCGGTATAGACCTGCAGCCCGCGCTGAAGCTGGAACTGGTCATAGGCGCCGAAGGGGCCTTCGAAGCTGAAGGCGATATCCTCGATATGACCGCCGCCGTGATCGCCACCCTCTTCCTCGGCCGCGTGTTCGGCAGCCTCGTCAGCCTCGGCCGTGGTTTCGCCTTCGGCTGCGGTCGGCGCATCGGCCTCGACCATCTCGCTGGCGGTCTCGGCGGTGTCGCCGGCGGCCGCGTCCTGTTCGGTCGCGGTGGTTTCTACCGCGGTTTCGTCGGCGGCGGGCGCTGTCTCGTCCTGGGCGGTCTCTTCGGCTTCGGACTGGTCAGCCGAGGCATCGGCCGGCAGTTCTTCCGAATCCTGCTGACCGGCCACGGTTTCGGCCGGGGCGGCATCGGCAGCGGTATCATCCGCAGCAGCCTCTTCCGGGGTCTCGACCGCCGGGGCTTCTGCCGCCGGGGCCGCTTCCGCGGGCTCGGCTGCAGGTTCAGCGGCAGGCTCGGCCGCCGGGGCTTCCGCATCGGGTGCTTCTGCAGCCTGAGCTTCCGCCGCCGGTTCCTCGGCAGCGGGGGCCTCGGCAGCGGGCTCGGCCGCAGCCGGCGCTTCCGTCTCGGCCGGAGCCGGGACCACCTGCGCTTCGGCAGGCTGCTCGGTGGTTGCGGTCTGCGCGAAGGCGAAACCGGCCGAGCCGATCAGCAGGGCCGAAACGGCCGAGAGCGTCTTGGTTCTCAGGGTCATTCTCGGCTCTCCTTACTCGGCAGGCTGGGCCGCGGCCCGGTAGTGGTCGTTGAAGTCTTCCTCGATGGTCGAGGGCATCGGCTCGGGCTTCTCGATCACGCCCAGAAGCGGCAGGATGACGAGGAAATAACCGAACCAATAGGCCGAGCCGGCCAGCGCGATATAGGGATAGATCCCCTCGGCCGGCATGGCGCCAACCCACATCAGCACGACGAAGTCGACGGCCAGCAGCCAGAACCACCACTTGAACTGCGGGCGGAACCGACCCGAGCGCACGCGGCTGGTGTCGAGCCAGGGCACCAGCGCCATGACCAGGATGGCGCCGAACATCGCCAGCACGCCGAAGAACTTGGCGTCGATGATGCCGAAGCTCAGCCATTCGACCAGCATCACCACCCAGACATCCGAGGTGAAGGCGCGCAGGATGGCGTAGAAGGGCAGGAAGTACCATTCCGGCACGATATGCGCGGGCGTCGCCAGCGGGTTCGCCTCGATGTAGTTGTCGGGGTGGCCGAGGTAGTTCGGCATGAACCCGACGACGGCGAAGAACACCACCAGGATCAGCGCCAGCGCGAACAGGTCCTTGATGACGAAATAGGGCCAGAAGGGAAGCGTGTCCTTTTCCGCCTCGGCTTTCGAGGTGCGGCGCACCTCGATGCCGGTCGGGTTGTTGTTGCCGGTGGTGTGGAAGGCCCAGATATGCACCACGACCAGCGCCGCGATGATGAAGGGCAAGAGGTAATGCAGCGAGAAGAAGCGGTTCAGCGTGGCGTTGTCCACGGCGGGCCCGCCCAGCAGCCAGGTCTGGATCGATTCGCCAATGCCCGGGATCGCGCCGAAGAGGCCGGTGATCACCGTGGCACCCCAGAAGGACATCTGACCCCAGGGCAGCACGTAGCCCATGAAGGCGGTGGCCATCATCGCAAGGTAGATCAGCATCCCGATGATCCAAGTGACCTCGCGCGGGGCCTTGTAGCTGCCGTAATAGAGGCCGCGGAAGATGTGGATATAGACCGCGAGGAAGAACAGCGAGGCGCCATTGGCGTGCAGGTAGCGCAGCATATAGCCGCCGTTCACGTTGCGCATGATGTGCTCGACGCTGGCAAAGGCCAGATCAACCTGCGGCGTGTAATGCATGGCCAGCACGATGCCGGTCACGATCTGCAGCGCCAGGCAGAAGGCCAGGACGATGCCCCAGATCCACCACCAGTTCAGGTTCTTCGGCGTCGGGATCATCAGCGTGTCATAGATGATGCTGACCACCGGCAGGCGGCGATGCAGCCACTTTTCCAGGCCCGTCTTGGGCTCGTAATGGTCGTGCGGAATTCCGGCCATGTGGTGCCCCCTTAGCCCAGCTTGATCGTGGTTTCGTTGACGAATTCGGCAACGGGAATATGCAGGTTCTGCGGCGCGGGGCCGCGGCGGATGCGGCCCGCCGTGTCGTAATGGCTGCCGTGGCAGGGGCAGAACCAGCCGCCGAAGTCACCGGCGCCATCGCCGATCGGCACGCAGCCCAGATGGGTGCAGACGCCGATCATCACCAGCCATTCGCCGGCCTCGTCCATGGTGCGGTTCTCGTCGGTCGCCGGCTCGTCCGGCTTGTTGGCATTCTCGGCGCCCTGGTCGATCAGCTCGCCCAGGTCGACGGCGCGGCCCGCCTCGATCTCTTCGGGCGTGCGGCGGCGGATGAACACGGGCTTGCCCAACCATTTGACGGTCAGCTGCGAGCCGGGCTGAACACCACTGACATCGACCTGGATCGAGGACAGCGCCTGGACATCGGCCGAGGGATTCATCTGGTTCACAAGGGTCCAGCCGGCGGCACCTGCGGCGACGGCGCCGGCCCCGGCCGTGGCATAATAGAGGAAGTCCCTCCGGGTGCCTGCGTGATCATCTACGTTGGACACGGGTTTTTCTCCAGTTCGGGCCTTATGCTTGGCCGGTACGACAATCCGGGCCGCGCGGATGGCAGCCATTGCCGGGGCGTTGTAGCGGTCAAATTCGCGTCAGTCCAGCGGGTTTGCCCGGGCAAATGGTGGCAAAGGGCCGGGGTTGTTGGAAAATTGTCGCGGCCCCGGGATGCCGGTTCGGCTCGGGCCGGTCAGGGCGGCAAGGCGGGGGCGCTGCCCCCGAACCCGCGGGATATTTTCAGCACGGATGATTGGGCAGAGACGCGAGAGGGGCGAATCGTCGGAGAGCGATCAGATCAGCCCTTCGGCACGAAAGCTGACCTCGCGGGATTTTCCGATGATCAGATGGTCATGGACGGTGATCGACAGGCTGGCCGCGGCCTGGACGATGCGGGCGGTCATGGTGATATCGGCCTCGGAGGGGCTGGGGTCGCCCGAGGGGTGATTATGCACCAGGATCAGCGCCGAGGCGTTCAGTTCCAGCGCCCGACGCAGGATCTCGCGCGGATAGACCGGCACATGGTCGACCGTGCCGCGGGCCTGTTCCTCGTCCGCGATCAGGTTATTCTTGCGGTCGAGATAGAGCACCCGGAACTGCTCGGTCTCGGCATGGGCCATGGCGGTATGGCAATAATCCAAGAGCGCCTGCCAGCTGGAGAGGACCGGGCGGTTCATCACCCGGGCACGGGCAAGCCGCTGCGCCGCGGCCTCGACGACCTTCAGCTCGGCAATGACGGCGGGACCGACACCCGGCACCGCCTGCAACCGCTGGGGGGTGGCGCTGATGACCCGGTTGAAATCGCCGAACTGGTCCAGCAGCAGCCGGGCCAAGGGTTTCATGTCCTGACGCGGCACGGCGCGGAACAGGATCAACTCCAGCAGCTCATAATCCGGCATGGCCGCCGCCCCACCGCTCAGCAGGCGGTCGCGCAGCCGGGCGCGGTGATCGACGAGATAGGACGGTGCCGCCTTGCCCGGCGGCCCTGCGACGACGGGACGCAGCAGGCCGACATCATCCGCAGCCGGCAAGAACAGCGGCAGCGGTGCTTCGGAAAAGGCGCGATTCGGGGCCATGGCGGCAGGCTGGCACGGCGGGGCTGAAGATTCGGTAAAGAAACCGCGCAGGATCACCGGCGGCTCTTTCCCTTGGGGAAAGAAAGCGATCAACTGCCGGTGAACGAGGGAGGACAACAGATGCGCGTGCCATTCGACACCGTTGCAGACACAATCGAGGCCGCCTTCCGGCGCGCCGGCATGGCCCCCGACAAGGCGAGGATCTGCGCCCGGATCCATGCGGAATCGAGCCGCGACGGCGTTGCCTCGCACGGGCTGAACCGCGTGCCGCGCTTTGTCGATTACCTGCAACGCGGCTGGGTCGATGCCGGGGCCGAGCCCGCGCTGGCCCGCCGCGTCGGCCCGATCGAGATCTGGGACGGACGGCGCGGTCCGGGCGTGCTGAACGCGCTGGCGGCGACCGACCGGGCACTGGCGATCGCGGCGGAACAGGGCTGCGGCATTGTCGCGCTGCGCAACACCACCCATTGGATGCGCGGCGGCGCCTATGGCTGGCGGGCGGCCGAGGCCGGCAAGATCCTGATCGCCTGGACCAATACCGAATCTGTCATGCCGGCCTGGGGCGGGACCGATGCGCGGATCGGCAACAACCCCCTGGTCATCGCCCTGCCCGGCACGCCGGATCATGCGCCGCTGGTCCTCGACATGGCGATGTCGCAATATTCCTATGGCAAGCTGGAGGTGACGCGGCAGCAGGGCCGGCAACTGCCCTATCCGGGCGGCTTTGACAGCGCGGGCGAGCTGACCACCGACCCGGCGGCGATCGAGGCGACGCGGCGGATCCTGCCGACCGGGCTGTGGAAGGGTGCGGGGCTGTCGATCGTTCTGGATGTGCTGGCGGCGGCGCTGTCCGAGGGGCTGGCGACCGATGGCATCGACAAGGTGGGCGAAGGCAGCTGCACTGGCTGCTCGCAGATCTACATGGGTTTCGATCCCGAGACGCTTGGCAGCGCCGACCACCTGCGCGAGACGCTGGCGGGCATGGCCCGGCATCTGGCGTCATCGACCCCGGCCGAGGCCGGGCGAGGTGTCACCTATCCGGGGCAGAATACCCGGCGCATGCGGGCCGAGAACCTGCAGGACGGCGTGCCGGTGGACGAAAAGGTCTGGGCCGAGGTGCAGGCGCTGGCCTGAGGGGAAGGCGGGGCGGGCGGGACTGCCCGCCCCACCGAGTCAGCTGGTCATGTCGTCCCAGAAGCCCTTGACCTTGTTGAAGAAGCTGGTCGATTGCGGGCTGTTGTCGGCCTTGACGCTTTCGAACTCGCGCAGCAGCTCTTTCTGCCGTGCGGTCAGGTTGACCGGCGTTTCCACCGTCAGCTCGATCAGCATGTCGCCCGGCTCGCCATGGGCGCCGGCGCCGTGACGCAGGGGCGGCATGCCCTTGCCGCGCAGGCGCATCTGCCGGCCGGTCTGGCTGCCTGCCGGCACCTTCACCCGCGAGCGGCCGCCATCGATGCTGGGCACCTCGACCTCGCCGCCAAGCGTGGCCGTGACCATGCTGACCGGCACCTGGCAGGCCAGCATCTTGCCGTCGCGCAGGAAGATCGCGTGTTCCTGCACCTCGACGAAGATATAGAGATCGCCCGAGGGACCGCCGCGCATCCCCGCCTCGCCCTCGCCGGCCAGACGGATGCGGGTGCCGGTCTCGACCCCCGCCGGGATGTTCACCGACAACGTGCGTTCCCGCTCGATCCGGCCAGCGCCGGCACAGGATTTGCAGGGATTCTTGACGATTTGGCCCTGACCGGCACAGGTCGGGCAGGTGCGTTCGACGGTGAAGAAGCCCTGTTGCGCCCGCACCTTGCCCATGCCCGAGCAGGTCGGGCAGGTGGTCGGTTCGATCGCGCCCTCGGCACCGGTGCCATTGCATTCTTCGCAGGTGACCGAGCCGGGAACGGTGATCTTTTTCTGCAGGCCCTGGTAGGCCTCTTCCAGCGTCACCCGCAGGTTATAGCGCAGGTCCTGCCCGCGCTGCGCCCGGGTACGCCCGCCGCCGCCGCCGCGACGGCCCATCATGTCGCCGAAGAGATCCTCGAACACATCGGCGAAGGCCGAGCCGAAATCTCCCGGATGCCCGCCACGTCCGCCGAAGCCGCCGCCATTTTCAAAGGCCTGGTGACCAAAGCGGTCATAGGCGGCCTTTTTCTGGTCGTCCTTCAGGCATTCGTAGGCCTCGTTCACTTCCTTGAAGCGGGCCTCGCAGCTGTTGTCGGTCATGTTGCGATCGGGGTGCAGCTCTTTCGCCTTCTGGCGATAGGCCTTCTTGATCTCGTCGGTGGAAGCACCGCGAGTCACACCCAGAACGTCGTAATAGTCGCGCTTAGCCATGTAGTTTCCTGTTCCGGACCCTCACGGAAGAAGCCGGCCCGCGCTGCGGACCGGCCCCAGAAGTGTGGCGGGGATCAGCCCCGTTTCTTGTCGTCGCCGAGATCTTCGAAATCGGCATCGACGATATCGTCATCCACGTCACGCGGACCGTCACGGTCAGCATCGCCCTCGTCGGACGCGCCCTCCGCCGACTGCGCCTTGTAGATCGCCTCGCCCAGTTTCATGGACGCATCCATGACGTTCTGGATCCCCGACTTGATCTTGCCGGCATCCTCGGACTTGACGGCTTCTTCCAGCGCACCGACGGCCAGCTCGATCACCTCGACGGTCGAGCCATCGACCTTGTCGCCGTGCTCTTCCAGCGATTTCTTGGTCGAGTGGATCAGGCTTTCGGCCTGGTTCTTGGCTTCGATCAGCTCGCGCCGGGACTTGTCGGCATCGGCGTTTTCCTCGGCATCCTTCACCATCCGCTCGATATCCTCGTCGGAGAGACCGCCCGAGGCCTGGATGGTGACATTCTGTTCCTTGCCGGTGCCCTTGTCCTTGGCTGAAACCGAAACAATGCCGTTGGCGTCGATGTCGAAGGTCACCTCGATCTGCGGCAGACCACGCGGTGCCGGCGGAATGTCCTCGAGGTTGAACTGCGCCAGCATCTTGTTATCGGCGGCCATCTCGCGCTCGCCCTGGAAGACCCGGATCGTCACGGCGTTCTGGTTGTCCTCGGCGGTCGAGAAGATCTGGCTTTTCTTGGTCGGGATGGTGGTGTTGCGGTCGATCAGGCGGGTGAACACGCCACCCAGCGTCTCGATCCCCAGCGACAGCGGGGTCACGTCGAGCAGAACCACGTCCTTCACGTCGCCCTGAAGCACGCCACCCTGAACCGCGGCACCCAGTGCCACGACCTCATCGGGGTTCACGCCCTTGTGGGGTTCCTTGCCGAAGAACTTGGTCACTTCCTCGATGACCAGCGGCATCCGGGTCTGACCGCCGACGAGGATCACCTCGTCGATGTCACCCTTCGAGACGCCGGCATCCTTCAGCGCGTCCTGGCAGGGCTTCAGCGTGCGCTTGACCAGATCGCCGACAAGGCTGTCCAGTTTGGCACGGGTCAGCTTGACCACCATGTGCAGCGGCACGCCGCTGTTCTTGTCCATCGAGATGAACGGCTGGTTGATCTCGGTCTGGCTGGCGCTCGACAATTCGATCTTGGCCTTTTCCGCCGCCTCTTTCAGGCGCTGGAGCGCCATCTTGTCCTTGGTCAGGTCGACGCCATGTTCCTTTTTGAACTCGTCGGCCAGGTAGTTGACGATCTTCATGTCGAAATCTTCGCCGCCGAGGAAGGTATCCCCGTTGGTCGATTTCACCTCGAACAGACCGTCGTCGATTTCCAGGATGGTGATGTCGAAGGTACCGCCGCCAAGGTCATAGACCGCGATGGTCTTGTTTTCCTTCTTGTCCAGACCATAGGCCAGCGCGGCCGCGGTCGGCTCGTTGATGATGCGCAGCACGTCGAGACCGGCGATCTTGCCCGCGTCCTTGGTGGCCTGACGCTGTGCGTCGTTGAAATAGGCCGGAACCGTGATGACCGCCTGGGTGACCGTCTCGCCCAGGTAGCTCTCGGCCGTTTCCTTCATCTTCTGCAGGATCATGGCGCTGATCTGCGAAGGGGAATATTTCTCGCCCCGGGCCTCGACCCAGGCGTCGCCATTGCCGCCATCGACAATGTCGTAGGGCACCAGCTTGCGATCCTTCTCGACCTCGGGGTCGGTCAGGCGGCGACCGATCAGGCGCTTGACGGCGAAGATGGTATTGCTGGGGTTGGTCACCGCCTGGCGTTTCGCCGGCTGGCCGACCAGTCGCTCACCCTCGGTGAAGGCGACGATCGAGGGGGTCGTACGCGCACCCTCGCTGTTCTCGATAACCTTGGGCTGGCTGCCGTCCATGATGGCGATGCAGCTGTTGGTGGTGCCAAGGTCGATCCCAATGACTTTAGACATTCATGTAACCTTTCTTACGGCGATATAATGGGCCCCGGATCCATTACGGCCTCCGCGGCCCGATCCCATGAGTTCCGAGCCGCTGCCTGCACAGGGTGACAGACAACGTCCGGCCTTCGCTGGTCTATATAGGAAGCCATTTCGGACCCGCAAGCCGATGAGCGGGCAGGAATGCCGGGAAAAATGTCGAATGCGGACCAATTCCTGCCGGTCTGCTTCAGCCCTGACGAAGGCTGGCCAGCTTCAGCCCGAAGCCGATGAAGACGACCCCCGTCACCCCCTTCAGCCAGCGCTGCACGCGGGTGCTGCGGCTGAAGCGTCCAAGCTGGGCGAACATCAGCACCATCCAGCCGAACCACAGCGCGTTGATCAGGCTGTGAACGACCACCAGAAGATAGGCCGACCCGATGCCCGCATGGCTGGCGGCGATGAATTGCGGGAAGGCCGCGAGATAGAACATCGAGACCTTGGGATTGAGCGCATTGGTCAGGAACCCCTCGACGAAAGCGCGGCGCAGACTGCGCGGTCGGCGCGCGGCCTGAACCTCGACGGGGGGCGTGCCGCCGCGCCATGCGCCGATCAGCGCCTTGACCCCGATCCAGATCAGGTAGGCCGCGCCCAAGAGCTTGATGAAGGCGAAAGCCGTGGCCGAGGCCATCAGGATGGCCGAGATGCCGAGGATCGACAGCGTGCCGTGGACGAAGAAGGCGGCGATGAACCCGGCGATATTGGCAAATCCCGCCGCGCGCCCGGATGTGGGCACAGTCTTGGCGATCAACAGGCCATTCGGGCCGGGCGACATCACCAGCAGCGCAGTGACGCTGGCAAAGGTCAGGATCTGGGTCAGGTCCATGGCGGGCTCGCAACGTGGGGGCGCGCCGATTGGACAGGAGTTTGGCCGTGGGTCAAGCGGGAAGTGCGGGGAGCGCATGGAAGATCGGTCGCCCGACCCGATGCCCCGGCTGGAACACAGGGCGAGCGCCTGGCCGTGGGATGGCGCTGCCGACGGCACGCCTGCGCGATTTATGGTGCCAAGGCCCTCTGTTGCCTGAACTCGGGACCAGCGTCACCCAAGCGCCAGCCCGCCCGGACGGGCAGGCGCTCGCCCGGCGGGTCTGCGACCCTTGTTCCGGGCGATGTCTCCAGATCAGCCGGTGAAATTGGACGGTCCTGAAACGACACAGGAAACCCAACAAAATAACCCCGCCGACCTTTCGGGCCGGCGGGGCGCTGTCGTGCCGTTCTGCAGGGAGATGTCAGATCGGACGTCAGCCGTTGGAGGCGGCTTCCGCCGGTGCTTCTCCAGCGGGTTCGGTCGCGGCGGTGCTGGCGCCCGAGGGCAGCTTGAACGTCCAGACCATGCCACCCTGGTTCAGGTAGTTGACCTTGCTGGCCACCTCGCCACCCCAGAGCGGAACCGCGCCGCCCCAGCCCGAGACGATCGAGACATATTGCTCGCCATCCATGTCCCAGGTCACCGGCTGCCCGACGATGCCCGAGCCGGTCTGGAACGACCACAGTTCCTCGCCGGTGCTGTCATCCAGCGCGATGAACTTGCCCTCGGGCGTGCCGAAGAAGACCAGCCCGCCGGCGGTGGTCATCACGCCGCTCCACAGCGGAGCACCGTTCTTGAACTCCCATTTCCATTCGCCGGTCATCGGATCGATGGCCTTCAGCGAACCGATATGGTCCTCGTAGTTCGGCTTGATGGTAAAGCCTGCGCCCAGATAGGCGGCGCCCTTCTTGTAGGTGATCGGCTCGTTCCAGATGTCCATGCCCCATTCGTTCGAGGGCACATAGAACAGGCCGGTATTCTGGCTGAAGGCCATCGGCATCCAGTTCTTGCCGCCAAGGAAGCTGGGCGAGGCAAAGACGGTCGCGCCCTTGTTGCCCTCGGTCGCGGCGGTCGGGTCGCCCGGGCGGTTCTCCTCGACGAAGATCGGCCGGCCCGTCTCGTCGATGCCCGAGGCCCAGGTGATGTCCTTGACGAAGGGCCAGGCGTTCAGGAATTTCCCGTCCTCGCGGTTCAGCACGTAGAAGAAGCCGTTGCGGTCGGCGGTCGCGTATTTCTTGGCACCCTCGGCATCGGTGAAGGACACCACCTCGTTCACGCCGTCATAGTCCCAGCCCTCGCGCGGCGTGGTCTGGAAATGCCACTTGATCTCGCCATTGGCCGGATCGATGCCGACGCGCGAGGCGGCATAGAGGTTGTCGCCCTTGTTGCCTTCGACCGGGGTGCCGGCGCCACGCAGGTGGCTGTTCCAAGGCGAGGGGTTGCCCGCGCCGAAGACCAGCGTCTTGGTGTCCTGGTCGTAGGAACCGCCGAGCCAGGTCGCGCCACCGCCGGTCTTCCACAGATCCCCTGGCCAGGTCGCGTTCAGTGTGCCGGTCATGGTGCTTTCGGCGCCGTTGAAGGTGCCCATGTGACCCTCGATCATCGGACGGGTCCAGACCACCTCGCCGGTATCGGCATTGCGCGCCTGCACCTCGCCGACGATGCCGAATTCACCGCCCGAGTTGCCGGTGATGACCAGCCCGTCGACGATCAGCGGCGCGGCGGTGTAGCTGTAGCCGGCCTTGTAATCGGCGATCTGGTCGCGCCAGACGACATCGCCGGTCTTCAGGTCCAGCGCCACGATGCGCGCGTCCAGCGTGCCGAAATAGATCTTGTCGCCATAGATCGCGGCGCCCCGGTTGATGACGTCGCAGCAGGGCAGGATGCCTTCGGGCAGGCGGGCGTCGTATTGCCACAGTTCCTCGCCGGTCTTCACGTCGATGGCGTAAAGCCGCGAATAGGAGCCGGTGACATACATCACCCCGTCATAGATCAGCGGCTGGGTTTCCTGACCGCGCTGCTTTTCGCCGCCCATCGAGAAGGCCCAGGCCGGAACCAGCTGCTTGACGTTTTCCTTGTTGATCTTGTCCAGCGGGCTGAAGCGCTGCAGATCGCGGCCCATGCCATTGGTCAGCACCGTCTCGGTCACGCTCTGGTCCTTGGCCAGGTCTTCCTCGGTGACCTGCGCCAGAGCCGGCACTGCCATCATGACCGCCAGCATTGCGGTCGCGGTGAGTAATTTCATCGGTATCCTCCCTCGCGGTGGCGCATCTCGCGCACGCTTCGCCGAGTTAAGTCCGGGGCCCGAAACCGATCAATTCTCGTATTGTCGTAAGACTTTGGTATGAGATTTGCGCCGATTTGATTCGCCGCATAGCGGCGGATCACAAGGCCGATCAGAACATCGGCCCATAACGCCAGTTGTCGGCATCCGGCGTCACCTCGTCGGGGTCGTAACCGGCGTTGCGCAAGCGGATGGCGGAATCGACGCCCTCGGCGGCGGCCTGATCGATCAGCGCCCGCCCGGCATCCTCGTCCCGCGCCACGCCATAGCCGCGGATCAGGTCGAGCCCATGGTTGAACTTGCCGATCGGATCGCCGGCCTCGGCGGCACGGCGGCTCCATTCTGCGGCGGCATCGGGGTCATAAGGACCGGCCAGCGCGTTATTATCGAGCTGGCTCATCCAGGTCATCGCCGCTGTCCAGCCGGCATCGGCGCAGGCGGTGAAGGTCTCGCGCGCAATGCCGTGTTCGCCCTTCTTGGTCATGGCATAGCCCGAGGCGCAGGTCATCATGTCCAGCTTGCCCTCGCGGGCGTTCTGGATCATCCGCTCCATGCTCTGCTCGTCGGGATTGAGCGTGCCGTAAGGATCGGATTGCTGCGCCACGGCCGGCAAAGCCAGCGTGAGGGCAAGGGCGGCGATGCAGGGGAAGGTTGCAGGCTCAGACATTCTCACCTCCTGCCGGTGAGGCTAGGGTTGCGCGGCCCAGCTGACCAGACGGACCATGGTCGTAACCCCCGGCCAAGACCTAAGTCGAACTACGGCCAAACCCGGCCCACGATTAGGCTGAGGGCCATGCGCGCAGTTCTGATCGTCCTCTTTGTCCTTCTGGCCTTGCCCGCCCGCATCGAGGCGGCCCCCAAGGTGATGCCCAGCCCGCCCGAACGCATCGCCGCGCTGATCGTGCCGCCGATGACCTTGGGCGAACCGCTCAGCGAGGACGGGGTTTACGAGTTGCTGAATTCCGGCGGGGCGCTGGCAGGTTATGTCTTCGAGACCGGACCGCTGGCGCCCCTTCCCGGCTTCTCGGGCGCACCGATCAACATGCTGGTGGTGCTGGACCTGAACGGCCGCTTCCTGGATGTGAAGCTCTTGGACCATAACGAGCCGATCTTCGTCTCGGGTCTGGGTCAGGCGCCGTTCCATGCCTTCTTCGAGCAATATCCGGGCCTGTCGATCGCCGATCCGATGGTCGTCGGCAACGCCTATGGCGCGGGCGGGGCGGGCAGCGATCTGATCTATCTGGACGGTGTGACCAAGGCCACGGCCAGCGTCCGCATCGCCCATGAAACCCTGCTGGCAGCGGCGCTGAAGGTGGCGCGCGAGCGGATGCAGGGCATTGCCAGCGGCCCGCCCGCCGCGCCCGACCCGGATCATGACGAGACGCTGAGCTGGGATGATCTGGTGGCGCAGGGGCTGGCGGCGCATCGCCGGGTCAGCAATGCCGAGGTGGACGCCCTGTTCAAAGGCACGATCTGGGCCGATGACGACCCCGAGGCCAAGGCCGAGCCCGAGGCGCCCTTTTTGGACCTCTGGCTGATCGATATCGGCCCGCCCTCGGTCGCCCGCGCCGCGCTGGACGCGAGCACGCTGGCCGAGTTGCAGGATTTCCAGCAGATCTCGCCCGATGATGAGCCGCTGCTGGTGATCGACACGGGCCGGCACGGGCTGGTTTCGCCGGATTTCGTCAGGAATACCGCGCCCGACCGGCTGACGGCAGAGCAGGGCGGCTTGCCGGTGGCGCTGCGCGATGCCGATCTGCTGGTCGGGTTGTCGGATCAGGTGCCCGAGGCGCTACATGACGGCACGGCGATGATCCTGCGCACCGACCGCCGGCTTGGCTTCAACCCCGTGCAGGACTGGCTGCTGAACGTCCAGATCGTGCGCCAGCACGGCATGTTCCAGCCCGAGACCGGCAGCCAGCACATCCAGATCGCCGCGCGCTCCGACCCGCGATTCTTCAAAACGATCGAGCCGCCGCAGACCCTGCCGCCCTGGCGCGAGGCGCTGCTGAACCGCGAAAGCGACCTGATCCTGCTGGCCGGGGGGCTGGCGGCGCTGCTGCCGCTTCTGCTGCTGCGCCAAAGCTGGCTGGCCGGATTGCGCAGCTTTACCCCGGTGCGGCTGGCGATCCTTGCGGTCGTGGTGGGTTTCGTCGGCTGGTGGGGTCAGGGACAGCTTTCCATCGTCACGCCGTTGGCAACCGCCCGGGCGCTGATCGATGGGGGCAGCCTGAACTTCCTCCTCTATGACCCGTTCTCGCTGGTGATCTGGGGCGCCGCGATCCTTGGTTTCTTCCTCTGGGGGCGCGGGCTTTTCTGTGGCTGGCTCTGCCCCTTCGGCGCGTTGCAGGAATTCGCCCATCACATCGGCCGCGCCCTGCGCCTGCCCCGGATCGAGCCGCGCGCGGTCTGGGACGCCCGGCTGAAGCTGGTGAAATTCGCCGCGCTGGCAGGGCTGGTCGCCACCATGCTGATCTCGCCCGGCCATCTCGACAAGGCGGTCGAGATCGAGCCGTTCAAGACCGCCATCACCGTCTTCTTCATCCGCGACTGGTATTATGTCGCCTATGCCGGTTTCTGGCTGGTCCTCGGCATGTTCGTCTTCAAGGGCTTCTGCCGCTATCTCTGCCCGCTTGGCGCGCTGATGGCGATCGGCGGGGCGCTGCGCGGGCGCGACTGGATTCCGCGCCGGGCCGAATGCGGCACGCCCTGCCAGCTGTGCCGGGTGCGCTGCAATTATGCGGCGATCCGCAAATCGGGCGAGATCGACTATGCCGAGTGCTTCCAATGCCTCGATTGCGTCACCATCCATGATGATGCGCGCCAATGCGTGCCGTTGGTCCTGTCGCGCCGCCGCGCGCTGCGCATCCCGGAGGCGGCGGAATGAGCGCCCTGACCCGCCGCCGCTTTCTCGCCGTCACCGCCTTCTCAGCGCTGGCCCGTCCCACGCAGGCCGCCCCCGCCGACTGGCAGGGCGTGGTCATGGGCGCCGATGCCCGTCTGACGCTGCACGGGCCACCCGGGCAGACCGGCCCGGCCCTGACTGCCGCGCTGGCCAGGATGGCGCAGATCGAGGACCTGTTCAGCCTCTACCGCCCCGGCTCGGCACTGTCGCGGCTGAATGCGGGCGGACGGCTGGACGATCCCGACCCGGATTTTCTTGCCCTGCTGCGGCTTGCCGGCCATGTCCATGCGCTGACCGAAGGCCGCTTCGATCCGACGGTGCAGCCGCTCTGGCGGGCGCTGGCCGAGGGGGGCGACCCCGGCCCGGCCCGCGCGCTGATTGGCTGGGACGGCGTTCGGATCACCGCCGATCGGGTGCAACTTGCGCCGGGGCAGGCGCTGACGCTGAACGGCATCGCGCAGGGCTTTGCCGCCGATGCGGTGCGCGCGGTGCTGGCGCAGCATGGCCTGACCCGCGCGCTGGTCGATCTGGGCGAATTTGCCGCGCTTGGCGGGCCGTGGCGGGTGGGGGTTAGCGATCCGGGCCTTGGGCTGGTGCTGGACCGGCGACTTCAGGGCAATGCCATCGCCACCTCCTCACCGACTGCCCTGATGCTGGGGGCCGCGCCGCATATCCTTGATCCTGCCGGGAAAACCGCCCCGATCTGGTCCACTCTCAGCGTCGAGGCCGAGAACGCCGCGCTGGCCGACGGGCTCTCCACCGCCCTCTGCCTTGCCGACCGCGCCGCGCTGGCGGCGATCCTCCGCCGCGCTGGCCCCGCCGTCACCCGCATCACCGCCATCGCCCCGAATGGCGATCTCATCACCGAGGTGACATGAGCCGTCCCCCGTCCTTCACGCAACCGTGGCGACAAGCTTCGCAATCGCGATATGCTGGCTTCATGCAGCAGAACGCCACACACCCCGAATCGAACCGCGACGGCCAGAACCGGCGCATCGAAACCGCCCTGATCGTCGAGGATCACCCGCTGTTCAGCGATGCGATCTCGATCACGCTTCGCATGGTGCGGGGGATCACCGATGTCACCGCCGTCGAGACGCTGAACGAGGCGATCATCCGGCTGGAAAGCGCGCCGCCGCCCGACATCATCCTTCTGGACCTGAACCTGCCCGATGTGGACGGGCTGGAGGGGCTGCTACGGGTGCGCCGGGCAGCACCGGGATCGCTGGTGATGATCGTATCATCCGTCACCGATCCGCGCATCATCGCCGCCGCCATGAGCGCGGGGGCCGCAGGCTTCGTGCCCAAGCACAGCCAGCGCCATGTCTACCAGTCGGCCTTCGACGCATTGGCGCGGGGCGAGAGCTTTTTGCCCGAGGGCACGGTGCTGCCGCGCCCCTCCGAGGGCGGATCGGGCAACCCCGCCGCCGACCGGGTAAATAGCCTGACACAGCAGCAGGCGCGCATCCTCGCGCTGATCTGCGAGGGCAAGTTCAACAAGCAGATCGCCTATGAGCTGTCGATCGCCGAAACCACGGTCAAGGCGCATGTCACCTCGATCATGCGCAAACTGGGGGTGAACAGCCGCACGCAGGCGGTGCTAGTGGCGCAAGAGGCGCGGATCGGCAACCTGGGTTCGTTCGAGACGTGAGCGAGACTGTCGACCGCCTGACCCGCGTGGCGAACCTGCCGCCCGATTGCGCCGATGTCGGCGGCGAATTGCGCGCGGCGCTTGGTGATGATCTGGCGCTGCTAGCGCTTTTCGTCTCCCCCGCCGCCGATTTCGCCGCCGTCTGCGCCGCCGCCAGCGAGGCCCTGCCCGAGGTCGCGGTCATCGCCTGCACCACCGCCGGAGAGATCGATCGCGGCTATGTCGAGGGCCGCATCGTCGCCGTCGGCCTGCCGAAGGCGCATTTCCGCGCCGCCACGGTGGTTTTCCCCGATCTCGGGGCGCTGGATGCCGCGCGGCAGGTGCGCGAGTTGATCCTTGCCCGCAAGGCGACGATGCGGGCCGGGCCGGATTTCCACCATGAATTCGCCTTCCTGATGGTCGATGGCATCACCATGCGCGAGGACGCGCTGATGCGGATGGTGGCGCAGGGGCTGGGGCCGGTGCCGTTGTTTGGCGGCTCGGCCGGCGACGGCCAGCAATTCCACCGCTGCCTTGTCGCCCATAATGGCCGGGTGATGACCAATGCCGCGGTGCTGGCCTTCCTGCGCACCGATTGCCCGATCAAGGTGTTCAGCTTCGACCACCTGGAACCCGGCGACAAGCGCATGGTGGTGACCGAGGCCGACCGCGACGGCCGCATCGTGCGGCGGATCAATGACGAGCCGGCGGCGCGCGAATATGCCCGCATCCTCGGCAAGGACCCGGACCAGCTGTCGACCTTTACCTTTGCCGCGCATCCTCTGGTGGTGCGGGTGGGCGGGCAGTATTACGTCCGCTCGATCCAGCGCGTCACCGAGGACGGCGATCTGGTCTTCTACTCGGCCATTGACGAGGGGGTGGTGCTGACGCTGGCGCAGACCCGCGACATTGCCGAGACGCTGGAACAGGACCTGCAGGCCATCGCCAAGATGGGCGATCTGGACCGGGTGCTGATCTGCGACTGCGTGCTGCGCCGGCAGGAGGCCGAGCAGACACAGGCCAGCCGCACCATGTCCGACAGCTTTCGGCGCCATGACGTGGTGGGCTTCTCGACCTATGGCGAGCAATATGGCGCGACCCATGTGAACATGACCATGACCGGCGTGGCCTTCTTCCATCCCCAGCAACCGGCGCGGCGATGACCGAAAGCCTGCTGGACCCCGCCGATTCACTCGAGCGGAAGCTGTCGAAGATGACGGCGATCTGCGACGCACTGATGCGCCGGGTCGAGGCCCAGACCGATGCCGATGGCGCCGCCTATGCCCATTTCGAACGCGCGGTGGTGCTGGAGGAAGAGGTTCGCCGTCGCACCTCGGAACTGGAAACCGCGCTGCGTCTGCTGAACGAAAGCAACGAGCAGTTGTCGCAGGCCAATACCCTGATCGAACGCGAGCGGCGCGATGTCGAAAGCGCGCTGGAAACCGTGCAAGAAGGCTTTGCGCTGTTCGATCAGGACGACCGGCTGAAGCTCTATAACAGCCGCTTCTGCTGGGGGCTGCGCGATGTGCGGGACCGGCTGTGGCTGGGCATGGGATTTACCAGCTATATCTCGCTGGCCAGTGACAGCGCCCATCTGCGCCTGCCGCGCGGGGTCAGCCGCGACGACTGGCGCGAGGCGCGGCTGCAAAGCCACGGTCAGCCCCATGCCAACCTGACCATCGGGCTCGCCGGCGATCACTGGCTGCAGATCAGCGAGCACCGCACCGCCAATGGCGGCACCGCCATCATCCAGACCGACGTGACCGACCTGATCCGGGCCGAACGCGCGGCGCGCGAGAACCTGTTGGACAACCAGTCGCAAGTGATCCGCGCGGCGCTGGATCATCTGGTGCAGGGCGTGGCGGTGTTCGACCGCGACGCAAGGCTGGTGCTGTGGAACTCTCAATTCCGCATCCTCACCCGCCTGCCGCCCACCGCCTTCCGCATCGGTGCGGATTTCGAACGCGTGGCCGAGCAGTTGCAGCAGATGTTCGTGCTGCCCGATGCCGAGGCGCGCCACCGCATCACCGACTGGGTGCGCGACCACAGCCGCCGCGGGGCGCCGGTATTCCAGGAACTCTCGGACCGTCACGGCAGCACGCTGGAAACCTTCATGCAGCACCTGCCGGATGACGGTTTCATCATCAGCCTGACCGACGTGACCGAGGAACGCGCCAGTCTGGCCGACCTGACCCGGGTGAACCAGTCGCTGGAAGATCGCGTGCGCGCCCGCACCGCCGAATTGCAGCTGGCCCTGCGCGGGGCCGAACGCTCGAACGCCGCCAAGAACCGTTTCGTCGCCGCCGCCAGCCATGACCTGTTGCAACCGCTGTCAGCCGCGAAGCTCTACCTGATGGGCGCCAAAGAGGGGCCGCAGGCCGAGACCATCGCCAAGGCCGAACAGGCGCTGCAGAATGTCGAGGACATCATCGAGGCGCTGCTGGATATCTCGCGCCTGGACAGCGATGACGAGCCGCTGGATCGCTATGTCTTCCCGCTGGACGAGATCCTGATCCCGGTCGCCAATGCGCTGGCGCCGCAGGCCGAGGCCAAGGGGCTGGACCTGCGGGTGATGCCAAGCGCCGCCCATGTGGTCAGCGATGCTGGCTTCCTGCGCCGGGTGCTGCAGAACCTGATGTCGAACGCCATCCGCTATACCGCCTCGGGCCGGGTGTTGGTCGGTGCGCGGCGGCAGGGCAGCGCGCTCAGGCTGGAGGTCTGGGATACCGGCCCCGGCATCCGCGAGGCCGATCAGCGGGTGATCTTCGAGGAGTTCCGCCGGCTGAACCGCCGTGCCAGCGCCAGCGAGGGCATGGGTCTTGGCCTTGCCATCGTCGAACGCGCCTGCGCGCGACTGGGGCATCACCTCGAACTCTGCTCGATCCCCGGCAAGGGCACCGTGTTCAAGGTGACGCTGCCGCTGGCCGGGTCGGGGGCCGCACCGCTGTTGACCATCGCGGCCGGCAATCTGTCGGATGCCGAAGACCAGACCCTGCCGGGTGACGGGCTGATCGTGCTCTTGGTCGATGACGATGACCAGATGCGCGAGGCGATGGTCGGCCTTCTGGACAGCTGGGGCGTCAGCGTGCTGGAGGCCGGCAGCTATGCCGAGGCGCTGGTGCTGCTGGACGAGACCGGCATCGCCCCGGATGCGGTGCTGCTGGACCATCAGCTGGGCGAGGGCGAAACCGGGCTCGATCTGGCGCGCGAGGTCGAGCTGCGCTTTGGCCGCCGCCCCGGCCGGATCATCTCGGCCGACCGCTCGGCGACGCTGGTCGAGGCCTGTCTGGCCGAGGGGATGGCGCTGTTGCCAAAGCCGCTGGACACCGACGCCCTGCGCAGCTTTCTGGCCTCGGTCACACCCTCCGAGGGTTGAAAGCCCTTACCTCTCGGGCGGCTGGTGGGTCATGCCGTAGCTGTCATAGATCTTCGAGATGCGGCCATCGGCCAGACCTGCCGCGATGGCGTCATCCACCGCATAGGCCAGAGGCCGATGGGCGAAATGTTCGCCCGTCCCCAGCGTCCAGCGCGACTTGGCCAGCCCCGGCAAGGGCGGCTGGTGCAGCCCGATCCCGGCCTTGGGGCCCAGCTCGGCAATGGCATATTCCAGCTGCCCGCGCGGCCCCATCGCCGCCATCACCTCGCCATCCGCCAGCGCCTGCATCGCCGCCGCCACGGTCGGATAGCGCCGCACGCCCGCCGCCGTCTGCCCGCCGGCAAAACTGGTCAGGTAGAAATCCGAGATCGAGTCATTCTCGACCCCCACCGTATCGATGCGGAAATAGGCGGGCACCGGCGGGTTCTCGGGGTAATCCTTCTTGGCATAGGCGATGGCGATGGATTCCTCGGCATATTGGCCGTTGAACACTACCTGCTCGACCCGGCAGGCGAAATGGCTGTCATAGGGGACGCGCATCATCACGTTCGACACCGGCGCATTCAGCGCCGAGCCCTGCCAGATGTTCAACCTCAGGTCGGTTTCCAGATTCTCGCCCGACATGACGAAGGTAAAGCGCGGCTCGACCCCGATCTCGCCGGCGATGAGCTTGGCGATGTCCACATCCACTCCGCGCGGCGTCTCACCCTCGAGCCACGAATAGGGTGGATAGGCGTCATAGACGGCGAAGGTCATGAAGCCGCGTTCCCGCACCTGATCCAGATCCTGCCCGACGATGTCGCGGCTGGCATTCTGCGGCTTCGCCTGCGGCACGAAATCGGCGCAGGGGTCCTGCTTGCCCTTGGCCGTTTCGGCTGAAGGCGGGGTGGTGACGGCGAAGGGCGACAGCGGGGCTTTCGTCCCAGCCTCTTGTGCGGCAGTTGGCATGACAAGACCAAGCGCCAGAACGGCGAAAAGGGCGCATTGCGCCCCCTTGCCTGCGATGAAATTCGTTCGCATCCGCATCACATCGGCATCAATGCGCCGCCGACAGCCCGATGGTCAACACCTCGGCCGCCTCGCCATAGGCTTCGGGCTTGGCTTCCAGCACATGGGCCGCGCGGATGGCGATATTGTCCGAAACCGGGGCGCCCGACAGGGTCTCGATGGCACCGGCAATCTCGGTCAGACGCGCCGCAATCGCCGCACTGTCGGCGCTGCCGCCATCGGCTGCGGCCTTCAGCGAGTCGCGGATCTCGGTCAGCTCCGGCGCGGCCTCGGTCACCTGCCCGTCATCGGGGCGGCTTTCGACATAGCTGCGGATCGCCCAGGCAGCCGCCGGGCCCAGAAGCTCGCCAAAGGCCGGCATCTTGGTCACGCCGTCCTGCGTGTAGCCCTCGCGGAAGCGTTCGATGAACCATTCATCGCCATATTCCTCGGCCTCGAGATAGCGCAGGTCGGGGGCCAGCCCGCCCGAGATCGCCTCGAGCCCGTGGCAGCGGGCGCAGTTCTGGTTATAGCCCGAGGCGCCGATCTCGACCGCCTTGTTGAACACCTCGTCGCCGGCGGTATCGGCGCGGTAGGGGTTGACGGTCGCCCAGTCATCGGCGGCGATCTCGGGCAGGCCGGCCGTATCAACGGCCTGCGGCGCCACGTCGCCATGGGCCAGAACGGCAGCGGGGGTCAGCGTCGCCACGCTCAGGATCGCGGCCAGGATCAGCCGTTCGGTCGGTTTCGCAAGTCCGGACATGGCAAACTCCTCCTCAGCCTGTCACCTTGCCCTTGGTCTAAGTCGGGGCGGTCCTTCACGGCTATTCGACATTGGTCGCGCCGCGCCGCGCCGCAGCAGAGCGGCATGGGACCATGGTCGAATTGGGCATGTCCGCGACAGTTTTTATTCTTTCCGAAAGGGGAGGACGAGGATGACCGGACCGGCACAGGCCGCCCGCTGCGACTGGCGCAGCTTACCAATCGCGGCGCTTCTGGTCGCAGTTTTGGCAACGCCCGCGCTGGCCCAGACAGCCGCGAAAGAGCCGCTGCCGGTACCCATCGGCTGGCTGAAGGTCGAACAGCCTGCCCCGCCGATCCTGTCGAACCTTGCCCCGCCGCCCGCCGATACCGGCCTTGCCGGCGCGAGGCTGGGGCGCGAGGACAATGCCACCACCGGCAGCTTCATGGGCCATGACTACCAGCTGACCGAAACCCTCGTGCCCGAGGGCGAGGATGCGCTGGCCGCCGCCCGCTCGGCACTGGCCGCGACCCCCTTCCTGCTGGTCGATGCCCCGGCCCAGACCATGATCCAGATCGCCGACCTGCCCGAGGCGCAGGGGGCGCTGATCTTCAACATCGCGCGTGGCGAGGACAGCTTGCGCGGTGCCGATTGCCGCCGGAACCTGCTTCACACCGCGCCCTCGGATTCGATGCTGACCGATGCGCTGATGCAGTTCATCGCCTGGCGACAATGGTCGGATCTGGTGCTGATCGAGGGCGAGCATCCGGGCGATGCGGAATTTTCCGCCGCGCTGGAAGCCTCGGCCACGAAATTCGGGCAGAAGATCGCCGCCCGCAAGACCTGGGCTTTTGACGCCGACATGCGCCGCAATGCCAGCGCCGAGGTGCCGCTGTTCACCCAGGATTTCGGCGATTACGACCTGCTGCTACTGTCGGACACATTGGACGATTTCGACCGTTACATCCCTTTCAACACCTGGCTTCCCCGTCCCACCGGGGGCACCGAGGGCATCGTGCCGGCGGCATGGTCGCCTTCGGTCGAACAATCGGGCGCGGCGCAGTTGCAAAGCCGCTTCATCGACCTGAACGGGCGCGAGATGCAATCGGCCGATTACGCCGCTTGGGCGGCCGTCCGCGCCGTGGGCGAGGCGGTGACGCGGCTGAACAGCTCCGATCCGGCCGCGCTGCGGGATTTCCTTCTCTCCGACCAGTTCCAACTGGCCGGGTTCAAGGGCCGCCCGCAAAGCTTCCGCGACTGGAACGGCCAGATGCGCCAGCCGATCCCGCTGGTCAGCGACCGCGCCGTGGTCGCGCTCGCCCCGATCGAGGGCTTCATGCATCAGGTGACCGAGCTCGACACGCTTGGCACCGACCGCGCCGAATCCGCCTGCTCCGCCTTTTCCGACTGATTTGACCAAGGACGTTTGCCATGCGCTGTCTTGCCCTTTCCGCCCCGATTCTGGCCGCCCTGTCCGCCGCCCCGATGGCCCATGCCGCCGAGATCTGGGTCACCAATGAGAAGGACAACTCGATCAGCGTGATCGACGTGGCGACGCTGGAGGTGACCCGCACCATCCCGACCGGCGAGCGCCCGCGCGGCATCACCTTCAGCAAGGATTACAGCGTCGTCTATATCTGCGCCTCGGACAGCGACACGGTGCAGGTGATGGACCCGGAGACGGGCGAGATCCTGCATGACCTGCCCTCGGGTGAGGACCCCGAGCAATTCGTCCTGCATCCCGATGACAAGCATCTCTATATCGCCAACGAGGATGACGCGATCACCACCGTCGTCGACACCGAGACGCATAAGGTGGTCGCCCAGATCAATGTGGGGATCGAGCCCGAGGGCATGGCCGTCAGCCCCGATGGCAAGATCGCCATCACCACCTCGGAAACCACCAATATGGCGCATTGGATCGATACTGGGACGCAGCAGCTTTTCGCCAATACCCTGGTCGACTCGCGACCCCGTCATGCCGAGTTCACCCATGACGGCGGGCAATTGTGGGTCAGTTCCGAGATCGGCGGCACCATCACGGTCTTCGACGCCAAGACTCAGGCAGAACTCGGCAAGGTGCGCTTCGACATGCCGAACATTCATCCCGACAAGATTCAGCCTGTCGGTTTCGAGTTCGACGAGAAGGGCGAATTTGCCTGGGTGGCGCTGGGTCCGGCGAACCATGTCGCCGTGGTCAACATGAAGACCCTCGAGGTCGAGGATTACGTGCTGGTTGGCCGCCGGGTCTGGCACATGGCGTTTTCACCGGACATGAGCCAGCTCTTCACCACCAACGGCGTATCGGGCGATGTGACGGTGATCGACGTGGCCAGCCGCAACCCGGTCAAGACCATCAAGGTCGGTCGCTATCCCTGGGGCGCGGCGACGCGGCCCTGATCGCGCCGTCTTATTCGTCGGCAGGCTTATTCGTCGGCGGGCGGCGGCGGTGCGCTTGGGGTCTGCGCCCCGGCGCGGCGCCAGCGCAAGAGCTCGGCATCCGAATCCAGCGTCATCGGGCGATAGGCCCGCATGTAGACGCTGGTCTGGGCCAGCCGCTCCAAGAGCTTGCGCGAATGGTCCGAGCGCCATTCGACATCGGCCTGCGCCAACTCGCCGCGGATGTTCGGTTGAACACCGTAACGCGAGGCATAGGAAACCAGCCCGCCATCGGCCGCGCCGACGCCGTTATTGGCCAGCCGCGCCGGGTTGCCGCCAAGCGCGCCCACGGCATCGCCGAAGGGCGTCGGGTCGGTAATGTTGCCACCACCGGGCGTCGGCGTCGGCAGCAGCGCGAGGTCGGGCGGCATGGACAGGGGTTTCGTCGGCAGGATGGCAAACTCGTCCGGCCCGTCCTGACCGGATTTCAGGTTCATCAGCCGCGGATCGTTGCTGCAAGCGGCCAGTCCAAGCCCGGCCGTGATCGTCAATGTCAGCGCGAATGCCCGCATACTGTGCCTGCCCTCTGTCTCTTTCGGCCCGTTCTAGCGTGAATTCCGAGGCTCGTCACGGGTCTTGTCGCCCGGCTTTTCTGCCTTGTCCTTGGCCGGCATCAGGATCAGCCCGATGGCGCCGGCGAAAATCGCTATATCGGCCACGTTGAAGCTGTAGGGGTTCTGCCAGCCCGGCAGCGACATGTTCAGGAAATCCGCCACCGCGCCGAAATAGATCCGGTCGATGACGTTGCCGATGGCCCCGCCGATCAACAGCCCGCCGGCAATCTTGGCGATCCGCCCCTGCGCGCTGCGCTTCAGCCAGAACCACACCCAGAGGCAGATGACCACCGCCACGGCGATCAGCACCCAGCGCATGAAATCCTTCTCGCTGGAGAGAAGGCCGAAATTCACCCCCTCGTTCCAAGCCATGCGCAGGTTCAGCCAGGGGGGCAAGAGGTCGATGGCCCGAACCCGGTCCAGCTCCAGCACATGCACGACCCAGTACTTCAGCACCTGATCGATCAGGACGATCGCACCCGCAACCCAGGCGACCAGACGCATCGAGCCGGTCAACGCGGGATCGGGCCGCGGCTCGATCTTCGGCGCGCGGGGCTTGGGCTTGGCTGCTGCGGGCTTTTTCCGCAGCGGCGGCGGAGCGCTGTTCTCGGTCATGGATCAGTGCCGGAAATGCCGCTGGCCGGTGAAGACCATGGCCAGACCCAGACGGTCGGCGGCCTCGATCACCTCGGCATCGCGCATCGAACCGCCGGGCTGGATCACCGCCTTGGCCCCGGCCTCGGCCAAAGCCTCGATCCCGTCGGCAAAGGGGAAGAACGCATCCGAGGCGACCGCCGAGCCAACCGTCAGCGGCAGCGGCAGGGCCAGCGCCTCGGCCATGTCCTCGGATTTGCGGCGGCCGATGCGGGTGCTGTCCACGCGGCTCATCTGGCCGGCGCCGATGCCCACGGTCGCCAGGTCCTTGGCATAGACGATGGCATTGGATTTCACATGTTTCGCGACGGTCCAGGCGAACATGAGATCGGCCAGTTCCGCATCCGAGGGCTGGCGCTTGCTGACGATCTTCAGCGCCTCGCGCGCCACATGGCCATTGTCGCGCCCTTGGGCGAGGAACCCGCCCGCCACCTGCCGGAAGGTCAGCCCCGCGGCCATCGGATCTGGCAAGCCGCCGGTGGTCAGCAGGCGCAGGTTCTTCTTGCCGGCGAAAATCGCCTTCGCTTCCTCGTCGGCATCGGGTGCAATGACCACCTCGGTAAAGATCTTCACGATCTCTTCCGCCGTCGCCCCGTCGAGCGGCTGGTTCAGCGCCACGATCCCGCCAAAGGCCGAGGTCCGGTCGCAGTCATAGGCGCGCTTGTAGGCCTCGAGCGCGGAACCGCCCTGCGCCACACCACAGGGATTGGCGTGCTTGATGATGGCGCAAGCCGGGCCTTCAGCCGGGTCGAATTCCGCCACCAGCTCGAAAGCCGCATCGGTATCGTTGATATTGTTGTAGCTCAGTTCCTTGCCCTGCCACTGGCGCGCGGTGGCAACGCCCGGCCGCGCCTCGCCGGTGACATAGAAGGCCGCCGCCTGGTGCGGGTTCTCGCCATAGCGCAGCCCCTGCGCCAGCGTCCCGGCAAAGGCGCGGCGGCGCGGAGTCTCCTCGCCGATGGCCCCGGCCATCCAGGTCGAGACCGCCGCGTCATAGGCCGCGGTGCGGGCATAGGCGGTCTGCGCCAGCCGCTTGCGGAACGCCAGCGAGCAGCGGTCGTCATTGGCATCCATCTCGGCCAGAAGCGCGTCGTAATCCTGCACATCGACGATGACATTGACGAAGGCATGATTCTTGGCCGCCGCGCGGATCATCGCCGGACCGCCGATGTCGATATTCTCGATGCACTCGTCGTAACCCGCGCCCTTGGCCACGGTCTCCTCGAACGGGTAGAGGTTCACCACCAGAAGATCGATCGGCCCTATCCCATGGGCCTCCATCGCGGCCAGATGCTCGTCATTGTCGCGCAGCGCCAGAAGACCGCCATGCACCGCCGGGTGCAGCGTCTTGACGCGCCCGTCCATCATCTCGGGAAAGCCGGTCACATCGGCCACGTCCACGACCGTCAGCCCGGCCTCGCGCAGCGCCTTGGCGGTGCCGCCGGTCGAGAGGATCTCGATCCCCCGCGCATCCAGCCTCCGGGCGAAATCGATCAGCCCGGTCTTGTCGGAAACGGAAATCAGCGCGCGGCGCAGCGGGATCAGGTCGGTCATCTGGGTCCTCGGGCGTGGTTTGCGGGTCAGTTACCTCTAGGGCGAGGCGGCGTCCAGCACTCAGGCGGTTTTCCGCAGAGCGGCGATGAAGAACCCGTCCATGCCGCCACGATCCGGCCAATAATCCGGGCGCAGGCGCAGCCCACCCTCGGGGGTGATCCATGCGGGGTCCACGCCGGGCAGGTCGGGGCGGATCACCTGCAGGTCCGGGTGACGCGCCACTGCGGCGGCCAGCTGCGCCTCGCCCTCTTCGGGCAGCAGCGAGCAGGTGGCAAAGACCAGCCGACCGCCCGCAGGCAGCATCGCCAGCGCATGGTCGATCAGCGCCGATTGCAGCGCGGTGATCTCGGCCAGCCCCTCGCCATCGCGCAGCAGCGGAAGGTCGGGATGGCGGCGAATCGTGCCGGTGGCGGAACAGGGCGCATCCAGCAGCACCGCATCGGGCGGGCTGGCCGGGGTCCAGTCCAGCGCATCGGCCACCACCAATTCGGCCGAAAGCCCGCAGCGGGCCAGGTTCTCGGCCACCCGCGCCATGCGCTGATCCGAGATGTCGACCGCCGTGACCTTGGCCCCGGCAGCGGCCAGTTGCAGCGTCTTGCCGCCCGGCGCGGCGCAGAGGTCCACGACCGTCTCGCCCGGCTGCGCGTTCAGCAGCTTCGCCGCCAGTGCGGCGGCGGCATCCTGCGCCCACCAGTCGCCCGCCTCGAATCCCGGCAGCGCCGAAAGCTGCGGCGAGCCGGCCAGACGGACCGAGCCGGTGGGCAGCAGGTCGCCTTCGGGTCCGGCAGCACCCGGTTTCAGGGTCAGGTCCAGCGGCGCGCCGGCCTGATGCGCCGCCTCCATCGCCGCAAGGGCCTCGCGCCCATAGGCGGCGACCAGCGCCTTCCTCAGCCAATTGGGCAGGGGTTGCACCGGCAGGCTGGCCCAGTCCGTGACCTCGGCCACCTTGCGCAGAACCGCGTTCACCATGCCCGAGGCCGCCGCGCCCTTCTTGCCCATGCCGCGCACCAGCCCGACGGCGGCATTCACCACGCCATGCGGGGCCTCGCCCAGTTCCAGCAGTTCGACCGTCGCCAGACGCAGCAGGTCAGCCACCTCGGGCTTTGGCTTGCGCTGTAGGAACCGGCCCAGCACTAGGTCGGCGCGATCCCGGTGGCGCAGGGCGGCCAGTGCGAGCCGCTGCGCCCGCGCCCGGTCGCCATGCGGCAGGTGGTTCAGCCGCCCGGCCTGATCGCCGAGTGACCGCCCCTCGCGCAGACCCGCCAGCAGCGTCAGCGCACCCTTGCGCGCGCCATCCTGAACCGCCCGATCCTGAACCTTTGCCAAAGCCGCTTCCTTCGCCTAAACCGAAGTGAGACACATAGGCGCATTAGAGGTCCAAGACCATGACCGACAAGCACGATATCCCCGCTGACCTTCCCCCCGCCGCGAAGCGTGCCCTTGCCGAAGCTGCCGAGCGCCGCAAAAAGGCCGAGGCGCTGCCGCCGCCGCCCAAGGAATATGGCGGGCGCGATGGCGCCGAGCCGGTGCGCTTTGGCGATTACGAGAAGAACGGTCTGGCGGTGGATTTCTGATGGACTGGCTCAGGGCGTCGGCGGCCGAACAGGGCCGCGCGATCATGGCCGGGCTTCTGGACCCGGTCGACCAGACCGAGGCCTATCTGGCCGCGATCGAGGCCAATCCCTATGCCAAGCGCATCTATGCCCGCGTGACCCCGGCACGCGCCAAGGTCGAGGCCATTGCCGCCCATGACCGCAACAAGGCCGGGATGCGCCGGTGCCTGTTGGACGGCGTGGCGATCAGTTGGAAGGACAATATCGACAGCGCCGGCATCGCCACCGAGGCCGGCTCGCGGCTGCTGGAAGGCCGGATCCCGGCGCAGGATGCAGCGACGCTGGCCAATGCCACGGCGGCGGGAACCGTCTGCCTCGGCAAGACCCATATGACCGAGCTGGCCTTTTCCGGTCTTGGGCTGAACCCGATGACGGCGACGCCGCCCAATGCGCTGGATGCGGCGCTGGCGCCCGGCGGCTCGTCCAGCGGGGCGGCGGTCTCGGTGGCGATGGGGCTGGCGGCGGCGGCAATCGGGTCCGATACCGGCGGCTCGATCCGGGTTCCGGCAGCGTGGAACGGGCTGGTGGGGTTCAAGCCGACGCATGGCGGGACCGACAGCCGCGGCGTGGTGCCCTTGGCGCGCAAGTTCGATGTGGTGGGCCCATTGGCCCGCACGGTCGAGGATTGCGCCTTCCTGCTGGCGGCGCTGCGCGGCGATCAGCCGGTCGATCTCGCCGGTGCCTCGGTCGCCGGCTTGCGGCTGATGGTGCTGGACGGCGTGCCCTTCGACGAGGCCGAAGAGGCCCCGGTCCTCGCCTTCGAGGACGCGGTGAACCGTCTTGCCGCTGCGGGTGCCATCATCTCGCGCACCGCGCCGGGCTTTCTGCCCAAGGCCATGGCGCTGTCGCCGCTGCTGTTTGCGCCCGAGGCCTATGGCATCTGGCGCGACCAGATCGAGGCCGCGCCCGAGGCGATGCATCCGCCGATCCTCGAGCGTTTCCGGGGCGGCAAGGAGGTCAGCGCCCCGGATTTCGTCGCCGCGTGGGAATCGCTGGTGCGCTATCGCCGGGAATGGGCAGCCGAGATGGCGGGCTATGACGCGGTGATCCTGCCCACCGTGCCGGTCCTGCCGCCCGATGCCGAACGGCTGGCAACCGATACCGATTATTTCGTCAAGGCGAACCTGCTGACGCTGCGCAATACCCGGGTCGGCAACCTGATGGGCCTGCCCGCGGCCACCCTGCCTACCGGCCAGCCCGGTTGCGGGCTGATGGCCATGGGCGCAACCGATGGTGACCGGCTGCTGCTGCGGGTGGCGGCCGGAATCGAGGCCGCACTCGGCTGACCCTGAGTTCGGCCCGGATCGCGGGCCGAACGCCTTAAAATCCCAAGAGAAATTTCCCGATCTGGACGGTGTGCGCGCCCTCCCGGCCGCACCTCCCTGTGGTTGTGCGCCAATTGGTCACACCCCCCGGGCCTTTCACAGATCATGGTTAAGCATGGTATCATGCGCGTGGCCCCCCGAGCTGGCGTTTACATTCAAAGGGAAAGCCATGTCTCAGTCTTTCAGACCCCCAACGTCGATCCGGACCGTCCTTGCGACCTCAAGCCTGGCGCTGGCCGCGATGCTTGCCGGTCCGGTCCTTGCACAGACGACAGCCGAGCCCGCAGCCACGGGTGACGCCACGCAGTCAGACGCAGCCAGCAAACCCAATATCATCATCATCTTCCCCGATGACGTGGGCTGGACCAATATCAGCGCCTATGGCCAAGGGGTGATGGGGTACCACACGCCCAATATCGATCGACTGGCGCGTGAAGGCATCATGTTCACCGAACATTATGCCCAACCCTCCTCGACCGCCGGACGTGCGGCGCTGATCACCGGGCAATACCCGATCCGCTCGGGCCTTACCACGGTAGGCCGCCCCGGCGCCGATCTGGGCCTGAAGCCCGCCACGCCCACGCTGGCCGAGGTGCTGAAGACCCAGGGCTATGCCACCGCCCAATTCGGCAAGAACCATCTGGGCGACCGCAACGAGCACCTGCCCACCATGCACGGCTTCGACGAGTTCTTCGGCAATCTCTATCACCTGAACAGCTCGGAAGAACCCGAGCAGAAGGACTATCCGCCCGCACCCTTCTTCGAGAACTACGGACCGCGCGGCGTGGTGCACAGCTGGGCCACCGATGTCGATGATCCGACCGAGGACCCGCGGTTCGGCCGCATCGGCACGCAAAGGATCGAGGATACCGGCCAACTGACCATCGAGCGGATGAAAACCGTCGATCAGGAATTCTATGATGCCGGGCTTGATTTCATCAAACGCGCCGAAGAGGCTGACAAGCCCTATTTCGTCTGGATGAACCCCAGCCGGATGCACATGTACACGCATCTGACCGACGAGGATCGCTATCTGGCGCTGAACGACACGACCGAGCACGATCTCTACGGCTCGGGCCTGATGCAGCATGACCGCCAGGTCGGGGCCTTCCTCGACTCGATCAAAGAGATGGGCGCACTGGAAAACACCATCGTCATCTACTCGACCGACAATGGCCCGGAACACAGCGCCCGCGCCCATGGCGGCACCACGCCCTTCCGGGGCGAAAAAATGACCACCTATGAGGGCGGAGTCCGCGTGCCCTTCATCGCTTGGTGGCCCGAACAGATCCCCGGCGGCAGGGTCATCAACGGCATTCAGGCCCATATGGACGTGCTGCCGACCTTGGCCGCCGCCGCCGGGGTTCCGGATGCCGCCGAACGGATTCTGGCTGAACAGGATCAGGTCATCGACGGCGTGAACAACCTCGACCTCTGGGAAGGCAAGACCGACAAGTCGCTGCGCAATGATTTCCTGTATTACTACGAGGGCGACATCAAGGCGGTGCGGGTCGGAAACTGGAAGCTGCATTTCGCAACCAGCGAGGACTATTACAGCGAGTGGGTCACGCAGAAATTCCCGATGATCTACAACCTGCATTTCGATCCCTATGAATCCTTCGACACCGTCGGCGACCGCTCGCAGGCGATGCAGCGCAAGCAATGGCTGTCCGAGCCGGTGCAGGATCTTCTGGGCAAGCATGTGCAATCACTCATGGAGCACCCGCCGGTGCAGTCCGCGCCGACGCTGGATTTCTCGGCCATGATCAAGCAGATGAACGCGGCCAACCAGTAACCAGCCTTGCGGCGCGCCCCAACCATCGGGCGCGCCGCCCCTGTTGCCCATGTGGAACCCGTGACGATGGCCCAAGCCCCTGCCCTGGACCCGACAGCCCGCAGGAGCGGTCAGACCTACCGCTTTCACGCGATGGTCAAACCCTCGGGGGCCGAGTGCAATATCGACTGCACCTATTGCTTCTACCTGCACAAGTCGGGGCTGCTGCATCACCCCGCCCATTCGCGCATGTCCGACGAGGTGCTCGAGCAGCATATCCGGCAATATATCGAGGGCCAGACCGGCGAGGAGGTTATCTTCTCGTGGCAGGGCGGAGAGCCGACGCTGATGGGCCTGCCCTTCTTCCAGAAGGTCGTGGTGCTGCAGGCGAAATACCGCAAACCCGGCCAGCGGATCGAGAATGACCTTCAGACCAATGGCCTGCTGCTGGATGCGCGCTGGATCACCTTCCTGAAAGCGCACGGCTTCCATGTCGGGCTGTCGATCGACGGGCCGCGCCATCTGCATGACCGCTTCCGCGTGACCAAGAACGGCAAGCCGACCTTCGATCTGGTCATTGCCGCCGCCAAGCTGCTGCGCGAGGCCGAGATTCCCTTCGCCGCGCTTTGTGTGGTGAACCGCGAAAATGCGCTGGAACCGCGCGCGGTCTATCGCTTCCTTGCCGACGAACTTGGCACATGGCGTGTCCAGTTCACCCCCGCTGTCGAGCCGCGCCAGTTCCAGACCGACGCCCCCGCCCTGACCCACGACCAGCCGCGCGAGGACGAGCCGCGCGCCCGCCCCGGCCTGCCGGACTCGATCGTCACCGACTGGTCGGTCGATCCGGTCGATTACGGCGCCTTCCTGTCGGCGGTCTGGGATGAATGGTTCGCCACCGATATCGGCCGCGTCCATGTGAACCTGTTCGAGACCGCCGTGGCGCAGGCCGCCGGCCAGCCGGCGCAGATGTGCACGCAAAGCGAGTTCTGCGGCAAGGCGCTGGCGGTCGAGCATGATGGCGAGGTCTATTCCTGCGACCATTTCGTCTATCCCGACTATCGTATCGGCAATATCGGCGAGACCCATCTGGGAGAGCTGGCCTTTTCCAAGCCGCAACAGGATTTCGGCCGGGCGAAAAGCGCCACCCTGCCGCAGAAGTGCCGCGATTGCGCCTATCTGCGGCTCTGCTGGGGCGAATGTCCCAAGAACCGGCTGATCCGCACCGCCACGGGCGAGCCGGGCCTGAACTATCTCTGTGCCGGGCTCTATGCCTTTTATGACCACATCGGTCCGGATGTGGTCCGCATCCTGCAGCGGCTGGGGCGGCTCTGACCCCCGCCGCACCCTGCGGAGCCGGTCCCGGCACCCCGACCCAAAAGCCACAACCCCCTGTTGCCGCCGTCCTTTTGCTGGACGGGAACCGGGCTTCACGTTACTCTGACAGCAAAACGGGACATCAGATCCCGAAAGCGAGGCAGTATGGCAATCCCCGAGCGGTTCTCGAACCTGCCGGATTATGCGTTTCCGCGTCTGCGGAAGCTTCTGTCGGGCATTCAGCCCGGCGGCGAGCCGATGGTGATGACCATTGGCGAGCCCCGCCATGCCATGCCCGATTTCGTCGCCTCGGTGATGGCCGAGCATATCGGCGAGTTCGCCAAATACCCGACCAACGAGGGCACGCAGGGCCTCTTGGACGCCATTTCCGGCTGGCTCCAGCGCCGTTATGGGCTGCAGGTCGCGCCAGAGCGGATCATGGCGCTGAACGGCACGCGCGAGGGGCTGTTCAATGCCGCGCTGGCGCTCTGCCCCGAGTGGAAGAATGGCGAGCGGCCGGCGGTGCTGATGCCGAACCCGTTCTATCAGGTCTATACAGTCGCGGCGGCCGCCGTGAACGCCGATCCGGTCTATGTCCCGGCGACGCGCGATACGGACGACCTGCCGGACTATGCCAGCCTGCCCACCGATCTGCTGGATCGCACCGCCATCGCCTATATCTGCTCGCCGGCCAATCCGCAGGGCGCCATTGCCTCGGTCGATTACCTGCAGGAACTGGTGACGCTGGCAGCGCGGCATGACTTCCTGATCTTCTCGGATGAATGCTATTCCGAGATCTGGCGCGATACGCCGCCGCCCGGCGCGCTGGCCGTCGCCACTGCCATGGGTCAGGCCGATCGGGTGGTGATGTTCAACTCGCTCAGCAAGCGGTCGAACCTGCCCGGGCTGCGCTCGGGTTTCGTCGCGGGCAGCGCCGAGAACATCGCCCAGATCCGCAAGCTGCGCAGCTTTGCCGGTGCGCCCCTGTCGCTGCCGGCGCAGCGCATCAGCGAGGCGGCATGGCGCGACGAGGCGCATGTGACCGCGAGCCTGCGCCTCTACCAGCAGAAATTCACCATCGCCGACCGGGTGCTGGGCAATGTGCCGGGCTATCAGGGCCCCGCTGGCGGTTTCTTCCTGTGGCTGCCGGTCGAGGATGGCGAGGCGGCGGCGAAGACGCTTTGGGCCAAGGCCGGGATTCAGGTCCTGCCCGGTGCCTATCTCTCGCGCGAGGTCGGGGGCCGCAATCCCGGCGCAGGATTCATCCGGGTGGCCCTGGTCGGCCCGGCAGACGAGACAGAAACCGCACTGACGCGGCTCAAGGCCGTGCTTTATGATGCGGGCGAGTAGGGAAGGGTAAGGATCATGGCAAGCTGGCAGGCGAAACACCGCGATCCGCTGTTCGATCAGACGACGCAGGCGGCGCTGGAACGGCGCGGCAAGGAACTCTTGGGCGGCGGGTTGGTGCTTCTGGGCATCATCGTGGCGATGATGCTGTCGAGCTGGTCCCCCGATGACCCGAGCTTCCTCTCGGCCACCGACCAGCCGGCCGAAAACCTGCTGGGCACCTTCGGCGCCTATATCGCCTCGCCGCTGATGATGATCGCCGGCTATGGCGCCTGGGGTCTGGTCGTCGGTGCGGTGGTCTGGGGCCTGCGCCTGATGCTGCACCGGGGTGAAGAGCGGATCATGCGCGCGATCTTCCTGCCGATCGCCGTGGCGCTCTGGTCGATCTATGCAACCTCGATGGTCCCGCCCGCCGAATGGGCGCAGAATTATGGCCTTGGCGGCCATTTCGGCGACATGGTGATGGGCGCGATCCTGACCGTCCTGCCCTTCAGCCCCTATGTCGGCATCAAGCTCGCCGCCCTGCTGGTCGCCGCCGGCGCACTGGCATTCTCGGCCTTCGTGCTGGGCTTCGACCAGACTGAGCTGCGCCAGCTGTGGCGGCGCTTCGTCATCGGGCTGGTGACCGCCTATGACGGCGCCATGCGGCTGGCCGGTCGCGGTGCGGTCCTGTCGACCCAGACCGCCCAACGCCTGCGCGAGAAGCGGGCCGAGAAGCGTCAACGGGCTTCGGCTGTGCCCGATGCACCCACCTTCACCGAGGCACGTATGGGCCTGATGGCCCGGTTGCGCGGCCAGCCCGCCGGTACGGAACCGATGGAGCAGCTGACCGAGGACTGGCCCGAGCCGGAACTGGTCGATCGCAGCGCCCATTACGACGGCGAGGCGCCCTCGGCCGAAGAGGTCAACCACCGCATCAGCGATGCGATCAAATCCCACGGCAACCGCCCCTCGGTGCTGGCGACCGTGGCCGCGCGGCTGGCCCGCGACGGCGGCCGCAGTCAGCCCGAACCCGAAATCGACGAGATCGAACCCGCCGAGGCCCGCCCCTTCGGCGCCGAGACCGCCCGTGTGGTGATGCCACCCAAGGTGAAGCCCCCTGCCCCCTCGCGCCAGGCCCAGGCCGAGGCCCAGCCCGCTCTGCGCTTTGACGAATCCACCAGCGCCTATGAACGTCCGCCGCTGTCGCTGCTGACCGCCGCCGTCGCCAGCCCGCAGCACCAGATGAGCCAGGAATCACTGCAGGAAAACGCCCGCATGCTCGAGGCCGTGCTGGACGATTACGGCGTCAAGGGCCAGATCACCGAGGTCCGCCCCGGCCCGGTGGTCACGCTTTACGAACTGGAACCCGCGCCGGGCCTGAAGGCCAGCCGGGTGATCGGTCTGGCCGATGACATCGCGCGCTCGATGTCGGCGCTGTCCGCCCGCGTCTCGACCGTGCCGGGCCGCACCGTCATCGGCATCGAACTGCCGAACCAGCGCCGCGAAAAGGTGGTGCTGCGCGAGATCCTCTCGGCCCGCGCCTTCGGCGATGGCAGCCACCCGCTGCCCTTGGCCCTCGGCAAGGATATCGGTGGCGATCCGGTGGTGGCAAACCTCGCCAAGATGCCCCACCTGCTGATCGCCGGCACCACCGGCTCGGGCAAGTCGGTGGCCATCAACACCATGATCCTGTCGCTTCTCTACAAGCTGACGCCGGATGAATGCCGGCTGATCATGATCGACCCGAAGATGCTGGAACTGTCGGTCTATGACGGCATCCCGCACCTTTTGTCCCCGGTCGTGACCGACCCCAAGAAGGCCGTCGTGGCGCTGAAGTGGGTCGTCAGCGAGATGGAGGACCGCTATCGCAAGATGTCCAAGATGGGCGTGCGCAACATCGAGGGCTATAACGGTCGCGTCCGCGAGGCGCTGTCGAAGAACGAGATGTTCCGCCGCACCGTCCAGACCGGCTTTGACGAGGATACCGGCGAGCCGGTCTTCGAGACCGAGGAATTCGCTCCCGAGAGCCTGCCCTATATCGTCGTCATCGTCGACGAAATGGCCGACCTGATGATGGTCGCCGGCAAGGAGATCGAGGCCTGCATCCAGCGCCTCGCGCAGATGGCCCGCGCCTCGGGCATCCACCTGATCATGGCGACGCAGCGCCCCTCGGTCGATGTCATCACCGGCACGATCAAGGCGAACTTCCCCACCCGGATCAGCTTCCAGGTGACCTCGAAGATCGACAGCCGCACCATCCTGGGCGAACAGGGGGCCGAGCAGCTTCTGGGCCAGGGCGACATGCTCTACATGGGCACCGGAAGCCGCATCACCCGCATCCACGGCCCCTTTGTCAGCGACGAGGAGGTCGAGGAGGTGGTGAACCACCTGAAGAGCTTCGGCCCCCCGAGCTACAAATCCGGCGTGGTCGAGGGCCCCGAGGACGAGGTCGCCTCGGATATCGACGCCGTGCTGGGCCTCGGCGGCGATGGCAGCGACGATGCGCTTTACGACCAGGCGGTGATGATCGTCGCCAAGGATCGCAAGTGCTCGACCAGCTATATCCAGCGCAAACTCGCCATCGGCTATAACAAGGCCGCGCGGCTGGTGGAGCAGATGGAGGAGCAGGGGGTTGTGTCCTCGGCGAACCATGTCGGCAAGCGCGAGGTGCTGGTGCCGGAGGTGTGAGGGGGGCACTCGCTTCCGCCGCATCTGACCAAGGGCCAGCGGCTGACCGCCGGGGGACGCAGGGGAGGTTGAGCAAAGCACCTTTATGGCGAAAATATATCGAACGGCTGTTCGGCGCTGACCGTCACCAAAGCTGCCGCCCAGGGGGTGGTCGGCCGCTGGCCCGGCGCGCCTCGCGCTTGATTCCGGGCCGGGGTTCGTCGGGGGAGAGTGGACTTTGGTACAATTCGATAGACACCGCACCCAAAGCCTATCTCGAAAGTCTAGAGGCCGCGGTATATTTCCGGCCCCGGTGGAGAACATCTTTCAGTCGTGAAAATACGAATCGGAAAAATCAAATTGCGTTTTGATATAATATCGCGCCAAAGCCCGCATAATTTCTGCAGCCACGGATAGTCTGCGGGTCTCGGATGAGATATCCCCATCCGATGGATAATCCTTCGATGCATGAGCAGTAGCAACACGGCAATTTCGATAGACATACTCTTCAACAGAGAGGTCCTGTCTATTTTCATTGAACATCTTCAACATTTTCTCAGGAACTTCGGCGCAGGCCTGGTCGAAGACCTAGGCAATCCATGCCTTAACCCTCGGTCCCTTCCGCTTCATTTCAAACACCTTGAAGAAGCTGAGCACCTCTTGAGATGCAATTTCAGCTTCTGCAGCGTTCAAGCCCTCACGGTAGTAAGAAAGACAATTCAATAGCCGCTCGTCATCTGGCATGGTGCGACCGAACGCCCAGATTGACATAGTCGAGGTGGCTATATCGCGTCTCGGAACGGGTACGGGCACCGGGTTGCCAGACCAACCCTCACGCAAGATCGCGTAGCGATTATCACACCATGACAGAAGGCTCAGAAAACGATTGAAAAGCGTCCTCGCCTCCTCAGCCGTGACGCCTTCGTTGAAGAGATCGATGCTTAACGAATAGGAGTTGTCTTTCGTCTTAGGAAATAGAACGAAATGGCGGCCACCAAACTTGATCCGTGTCGGATCCTTTGGCCAAGTGACATTTGTATCAACGCCAAGATTCAAGAACTTCGAGTGGCTTTGGACGCCGAGCCGTTTGTGAAATGCGTTGCGCTCATCCTCACTCTCATATTCGCGCCGGTCCGTCTTTAGCGGCAAGCCCATTTCGCGGGAAAGGTCAACTTCCTGCTTCAACGCTCGAAAAAACTCGCGACTTAGGACCAATTGGCGCGTGCTGCTCGACACAAGCTGGTCATGGTCAAAGTCCTTGCCGGCACCTTCGGCGGTTAGCGACGATGCATACCGTGACACATAACTTGCCGTCTTTCGGGAACCGCCCTCCTCGAAGAGGAACTTTGCGTGATACTCATCGTTCCCGGGAATACGAGCTATGGACAGCGACAAGGAGATAAGGGCATTGCAGTGGCATTCTTCTTGCAACAAAGCCGCGATAGCCGCCACGAGCGACGTTGTATTTCTGAACGATCCGCTCACTCCACCAACGGGTCGAAGCTCGCTCATGATTGAAGCGACTTGCCCTGCCCATCCACTGAGGATGGGCACATAGCCCAAAATTGAACGTGCAATTTCCTCATTTGTAAGCCGCTGTGTCGCTCTTTCACGACCTCGCGGAAGCTGACCATACCCACGCAAACTTTGAAAGCGTTCAAGCGTTTGGTCGTAGCTCTGTATCTCAGAAAGATCACGATGGAGGCGTAGTGAGAGGTCTTTTGCATACATCCCTAACGCTTAGTTAAGGATGCGCCGGCCATCAATACGCCCAAAAGCGCCATTTTTTGTTCAGTACCCATTTTTCCCGCTCTAGCAACTGGGATTCACCTGCCAATCTACAATGCTGTGACCCATCATTCACCACACCGATATCCTAACCCGTGCACCCCCTGTGCACAGCCTGTGCACACCCGGTGTACGCACTGTGCACCCCCATCCCCAGCATTTGCTGGCCCTTCCGCCGCTCACCCCTCCTCCCGCGCAACACCCACCGCACGCCGCCGTTGCGCAACGCCCCGCCGAAGCCCGGGACCCGCAGCGCGATCCCGGAATAGTCCGACCTCTCCCCAATCCTTGCAACCGCGCCATAAACCCCCAGATAACCTTTTCAAAAACCGGGGAGCCTACGCATGGCCGAGAAGCTGAAACTGACCTGTCTCGATTGCGGGCAGACCAATGCCGTGCCGGCCGAGAAGCTTGCCCAGGATCCCAAATGCGGCACCTGCGGCGTGGCGCTGATGCCGGGGAAGCCCGTTGCCGTCGATGCCAGGACGCTCGAGAAGGCCGCGAAGACCGACCAGGTGCCGCTGCTGGTGGATTTCTGGGCGCCCTGGTGCGGTCCCTGCCGGCAGATGGCGCCCGAGTTCGAGAAGGCCGCGCGCACGCTGAAAGGCCGCGTGCGCCTGGCCAAGATCGACACCGAACGCGAGCCTGCCGCCAGCCAGCGTTGGGCCATCCGCGGCATCCCCGCCTTCATCCTGTTCCGCGGCGGCCGCGAACTGGCCCGCGAGGCGGGCGCGCGCCCCGCCGCCGACCTGGTCCGCTTTGCCGAGGTGGCAGTCGGGGCGCGCTGATTTCCGTTCAGGACCGGTAACTTGCGGCGTATCATGGCAGGGTCCGACTCGCGAATGGAGCCTGCCATGCCCCGCTGCCTTGCCCCTCTGTCCCTCTCCGCCCTGCTGGCCGCCTGCACCCCCGCGCCCGGCCCCACCGACCCGGCCGATTTCGCCTTCATGGGCAGCTGGGATTGCGGCGTGACGGTGATGACCTTCCTGCCCGACGGCTACATGCCCTCGAACGAGGACGCGCCGATCGCCGTCGCCGAATTCCTCCGCACCGCCAACGGCGCGACCCAGATCACGCTGGCCAATGGCAACCGCATGTCGCTGCAGAACGTGACCGACCAGACCATGACCTGGTTCTCGCACCAGTCCGGCGACAGCTTCGATTGCACCCGCGTCGCCGGCTGACATGGCTTGACAATCGGCCTCCGCAGGCTAGAACCGCGTGCTGTGGGGCCATAGCTCAGTTGGTAGAGCGCATCGTTCGCAATGATGAGGCCAGGGGTTCGACTCCCCTTGGCTCCACCAGATAAATCAGGTGGATTTTTAGAAAATTTTTATTCCTCAATGGCTTGGCTGCACATGAGTCATGAAGCGATAGCATTTTGCTACATATTCCGCTACAAGATTTGCTACATCCAGACGTTAGGGTCTGCGCCATAACATCGGCGGAATCGCTATTGTGAATAGCCCCGAGTTCCTTAGACGCCTTCGCGTCTTGTCATCTTCCACCGCTCGGACTCGGCAGGCGACAGCATCCCGCTCCTCGCAGGCTTGCGCTTCGGGTTGTATAACATTTCAATGCAATCGAACACGTTCTGCCTTGCTTCCTCGCGGGTCCTGTTGGCCCCGCGCCTGATCCGTTCGCGCTTGAGCAGATTGAAGAAGCTCACGGCGACCGCATTATCGTGACAGTTGCGAGGACGATTCATCGAATGGTCAAGATCGCAGCGCGCAAGAATGCCGTCCTGTCCATGCTGAGAACTGACTACCCTGATCTGAAGGAATCGGCGCCATTCCCTTCAATGCTCGCCGACAGACTGCCATAAGCATAGCTTGCAGGACGACATCCGTCGTTTGACAGTTTTGCCTCGACCAGCTGAGAACGGCGGTGAGAAAGTCGACCACGGTAGCGGCGGGATGAGCCCGCTGCGGGCGGCGTAAAAGTCGTCCACCTTTACCCTTTCTGGCGACAGGGAGGGCGGGAGGATTTTCACCGTGGATTTGTATCGGAAGGTTCGCCTGGCTTGTTCAGAAGGCATGAGCCAGCGCGAGGCTGCGCGTCAGTTTGGGGTTTCCCGCGACAGCGTTCGGAAGATGTTGGCGTTCTCGGTTCCGCCTGGATACCGGCGGACGGCGCCGGTGAAGCGGCCGAAGCTGGATGGGTTCACCGAGATCATCGATGGCTGGCTGGAGGGGGATCGCGAGGTCCATCGAAAGCAACGGCACACGGCGAAGCGGGTATTCGAGCGGCTTCGCGATGAGCATGGCTTCACCGGCGGCTATACGATCATCAAGGACTATATGCGGGAGCGCGAGCGGCGCGGCCGAGAGATTTTCGTGCCGCTAGCCCATCCGCCAGGACATGCCCAGGCCGACTTCGGCGAGGCTGTGGTCGTCATCGGCGGCGTCGAGCAGAAGGCGCACTTCTTCGTTATGGACTTGCCGCACAGTGATGCCTGCTTCGTGCGCGCCTATCCCGCGGCGACAGCGGAAGCCTGGGTAGACGGCCACGTCCACGCCTTCGCCTTCTTCGGCAGGGTGCCGGTATCGGTCCTCTACGACAACGATCGCTGTCTTGTTGCGAAGATCCTGGCGGACGGCACACGTCAGCGGGCCACGCTCTTCAGCGGGTTCCTGTCCCACTACCTGTTCCGAGACCGCTATGGCCGCCCCGGCAAGGGGAACGACAAGGGCAACGCGGAAGGATTGGTCGGCTATTCCCGCCGCAACTTCATGGTCCCGGTCCCGCGGTTTGTGAGTTGGGCTTCGTTCAACGCCTATCTGGAGGAGCAGTGTCGCAAACGTCAGGCGGATGTTCTGCGCGGCCAGTCCGAGACCATCGGGGAACGCCTCGTGCGAGATCTGGTCGTGATGTCTGATCTGCCACCCGCGCCGTTCGATGCCTGCGACCAAGCCACCGGGCGAGTCAGTTCCCAAGCGCTGGTGCGCTACAAGACCAACGATTACTCGGTGCCGGTCGCCTACGGCCACCGCGATGTCTGGATCAGGGGCTATGTCGACGAGGTTGTGATCGGCTGCGGTGGCGAGCTCATCGCACGCCACCCCCGCTGCTATGACCGCGAGGACATGGTGTTCGATCCGGTGCATTACCTCCCGCTCATCGAGAGGAAGATCAATGCTTTGGATCAGGCCGCGCCTCTTGCCGAATGGAACCTGCCGCCGGAGTTCGCAACCCTGCGCCGCCTGATGGAGGCGCGGATGATCAAGGCGGGACGCCGGGAATATGTGCAGGTTTTGCGCCTGCTGGAAACCTTCGACATCGATGATCTCCACGCGGCCGTGAAGAAGGCCCTGCAATTGGGCGCTGTCGGCTTCGATGCCGTGAAGCACCTCGCTCTCTGCCATGTTGAGAAACGGCCGCCGAAGCTGGACCTCGATGTCTATCCCTACCTGCCGCGGGCCAACGTGGGGACCACCTCGGCGGCAAGCTACATGTCTCTGCTGTCGGGAGACGCGGCATGACCGGTGCGCCGCAGATCCTGCTTGCTCATCACCTGAAGACGCTGAAGCTCCCGACCTTCTTGCGGGAGCACGAGAAGCTGGCGCGCCAATGTGCAGCCGAGGGCCTGGACCACGTCCAGTTCCTCGCCCGACTGGTCGAACTGGAACTGATCGACCGCGAGGGACGGATGATCGAACGCCGGATCAAGGTTGCAAAGTTCCCCGCCAAGAAGAGCCTGGACAGCTTCGACTTCAAGGCGATCCCGAAGCTCAACAAGATGCAGGTGCTGGACCTTGCCCGTTGCGAATGGATCGAGCGGCGCGAAAACGTCATTGCGCTCGGACCGAGTGGCACGGGCAAGACGCATGTTGCTCTGGGGCTGGGACTGGCCGCTTGTCAGAAAGGAATGTCGGTCAGCTTCACTACGGCCGCGGCACTGGTCAACGAGTTGATGGAAGCCCGCGACGAGCGCCGCCTCCTGCGGCTCCAGAAGCAGCTGGCTTCGGTCAAACTGCTCATCATCGATGAACTGGGCTTCGTGCCTCTGTCAAAGACCGGCGCCGAGCTACTCTTCGAGATGATCTCGCAACGCTACGAGCGCGGCGCCACGCTCATCACCAGCAACCTGCCGTTCGACGAATGGACCGAGACCTTCGGAACAGAGCGGCTGACCGGCGCTCTGCTCGACCGCCTGACCCACCACGTCAACATCCTCGAGATGAATGGCGAGAGCTACAGGCTCGCGCAAAGTCGGGCCCGAAACGCCGGCCAGACCCCATAGAAAACCGCAACGCGCGCTTGAGCCCGCCGCTCGGGCTACGCCCTCCCGGCGGGCTCAAGCGCGCAAGAAAGTGGCCTGCTTTTGCGCCGCCCCGTGGCCGGTTTTTGCTCCGCCGTTGACAGGTTTCGAGGCAGGCGAAGGTGATATCGTCGGCCTGATCCTTGATCCGACGGACGAGGCCGAACTGGCAGGCAATGCGCAGCCATTGATCGTCGGCGTCGCCTTCGACGCTTTGGCTCAGGATTGCTTCTGCTTCTGACCGTGCAAAAGGCCGCGCCGCCCGTGGTGGCGGCGCGGCGGCTATTCCGGCTTCCAAGCGCCGGGATCGGGATCGCGGGTGCGGTTCTGTCGTGAAGAGTGGCGGTAACTTGGATTGCCGTCTGGTAAACCTGAAGGAGCTCTAAGATGAAGAAAATCGCTCTGACTGGCCTGATGGCCAGCCTGACCACCGCACTGGCGAGCGGCGTCGCTTTCGCCAACATGGGGCCGCGCCCGACCCCAGTCCCGGAAATCAGCGCCCTCGAAGGCACCGCCGCGATCGCCGCGCTGGCCGCCATCGTGCTGCTGACCTGGGAGCGTCGTCGTCGCGCCCACTGATCGGTTTTTGTCGATCGGTATATTGACAGGCCCGCCCTTCGGCGGGCCTGTTCATTCCAGAACCTGTTCTTCAACGATTGCCTGCGATGTCAGATAGCCGTGTGATACCCGCCCGTCCCCCGTTCCGCCCGCTGCTGCTGGCGGCGTTTCTGCTGGTCGCCCAGTTCCTTGTCATCGGGGTGACCTTCAAGCACGGGATCGAGTTCCGCTGTCTCGACAACTGGCCGCAACCGGCCTGTGCCACGGCCAGCAAGTCACTGGCGGCGCTCTATTGCATCATTGCCGCGATCGGGCTTTTCGCGCTGCTGCGTCCGGCGCTGTTTCGCACCCTTCTGGCCGAGGCTGGCCGCAGCCTGAAGCCGCTGGGGCTGAACCTCGCCGGGTTCGCGCTGGCCATGCTGCCCGCCTTGTTCATGCGGCAGGGGCAAGGGGCAGCCATGCTGTTGCCGGCCTTCGCGCTGTGGGCACTGGGCATGGGGTTACTGCTGGTCGGGTTGCTGGGTTGGCTGGCGCCCTGGCGCTTGTGGCGGCAGTTCCTGCGCGCCGGGGGCGGCGCGCTGGCCGTGGTCGTGGCCGCCGGTGCGGCCGCGCCTGCGCTTGCGGTCAAGCTGCAACCGGTCTGGCAACTGGACACCATCGCAGACCTGACCTTCAGTGCCGTTGCCTGGCTGATCGATGCCGCGGGCTACGTGACCCTCTCGGACCCGGTGCAGAAGCATATCGGGACCGAGGATTTCATGATCTCGGTTGCCCCTGTCTGCTCGGGAATCGAGGGCATCGCCCTGGTCACGATCTTCGTCAGCCTCTACCTGTGGCTGTTTCGTGCCGAGCTGCGCTTTCCCCATGCCCTGCTGCTCTACCCGCTGGGTATCCTGGCCAGTGCCACGCTGAACGTGGTGCGGATCGCCGTGCTGTTGATCATCGGGATCGAGGGCCGGCCAGAGCTGGCCGTCGGCGGCTTCCACAGCCATGCCGGATGGGTCATGTTCACCGCTGTGGCGCTGGGGATCATCGCCGTGGCGCGGCAGATCGGCTGGCTGCACCGCGCGCCGACGGCCGCCGTGGCCACCGCACCGGAATTGCCGCCGCTGCGCCGTGACCCGGTGGCGGCACGCATCCTGCCCTTCGCGGTCTTCATGCTGACCGCCGTGGTCGTCCCCGCGATCAGCCAGAACCCGGCGATGTTCTACCCGATCCGGGTGCTGCTTCTCGCCGCCGCCGTTGCGCTGGTCTGGCCGGTCATCCGCGATCTGCCCCGCCGCGTCGCGCCCTTGTCCTGGATCGCCGGTGCAGCTGTTGGGGTGATGTGGATCGCCATCCCCGTGACCCCGATCGACGGCCCCCCGCCCTACGGCAGCCTGGCGGGAGGGGCGCTGGCCTTGTGGTTCCTGTTCCGGGGCATCGGCACGGTGCTGCTGGTGCCGCTGGTCGAGGAGCTGTTCTTCCGCGACTACCTGGAAAGCCGCATCCGCGGTGCCGCACCCGACCAGCCCGCTCCCCTGTGGCGGGTTTTGCTTGCGGCGACGATCACTGCCGGCCTTTTCGCCGCCCTTCACGACCGATGGATCGAGGCGCTGATCGCCGGCCTGGTCTTTTCGCTGGTCACCCGGCGAACCGGACGGATCTCCGATGCGATCGCGGCCCATGCCATCGCCAACCTGATCGTCTTTGGCGTGGCTGTCGGTACCGGCAACCTGGCGATTATCTGAAGGCCGGGCGCGGCATCTCGCCCGAACGATGTCGCCTGCGAAGGATCCGCAAAGCACCCCGTCAGAGGCGGGTGATCACAGCCCCAGCTTCGTTGCCACCAACTCGTCCACGACGGCCGGATTGGCTTTTGCCGCCAGTGGCCCTCCCGCCAGTGGCCTTCAGCACCGGGCCGACGAGCCAGCCGGCGAGTTTCGGATTCGCCTTCTCCCTCTCGACCTGAGCCGGCTTCGCGGCGATGATCTCGTCCACGTCGGTTTCGATGGACCCCAGACCGGAGACCTGCTTCATGCCTCGCGCGGCCACGATCTCGGCGGGTTCGCCGCCCTCGGCCCACGGAATTTCGATCAGGTCCTTGGCGATCCAGCCCGAGGCGACCAGGTCGACTACTCCGTCAAGCTACGCTGCGGAAATCGGCGATGTCTCGATGGTCAGTCCCTTCTTGTTCATCCGACCGAACAACTCGTTGATGACCCTTCTGACCTGCCATGAGATTTTTCCTCCATCTGTAACTAGAATCCTTTCCAAGGAGCGGGCAGACGATGAAGAAGGTAGACTGACCGAGGAGCAGATCATTGGTATCCTGCTGGAGCACGAGCCCAGTGCGAAGTGCGCCGACCTTTGCCCCAAGCACGGCATGTCGGAGGGCACGTTCTACGCTTGAAGGGCAAAGTATTCCGGGATGGCGGTGTCCGAGGCCAAGAGGCTTCGGGCACTTGAGGACGAGAACCTCAAGCTGAAGAAGCTGCTGGCTGAACAGATGCAGGATTTGGCGGCTGTTCATCCTGCTGCGTCAGGAAGGCGAGCCGTCCGGTATCAACCGGATCTATCGTTTGTATCGCCCAGAGGGGCTGATGGTGCGCAAGCGCAGGGCGCGCCGCAAGGCCATTGGAACGCGCGCCCCTATATTGATCGATGCGCGGGCCAATGCCCGCAGGTCCTTGGACTTCGTGCATGACCAGTTCGCCTGCAGTCGGCGGTTCCGGATTCTGAACGTAGTCGATGACGCCACCCGTGAATGCCAGGCGGCGATCCCGGACACATCGATCTCGGCCGCCGCGTCTTGCGGGAACTGGCATCGTTGTTCGAGCGCCGAGGCAAGGCGAGCATGATCGCGTCCAATAACGGCACAGAGTTGACCTCCAATGCAATCCTGCGGTGGTGTGCCGAGAACGGGATCGACTGGCATGACCTTGCGCCGGGCAAGCCTCTGTAGAACGGCTTCGTCGAAAGCTTCAATGGACCGTTCCGCTACGAGTTCCCGAACAAGACTTTGTTCCGCAACTTGGCTCATGCTCGCGAGCTGATCACGGCTTGGGCGATCGACTACAACACCGCGCGGCCGCACTCGGCCTTGGGCTACCAAACCCCCACGGGGTTCGCCCTTCACCTGACCAGCGCAATCGCCCGACCCACTACGCGAGATGAAAGACCCGTGGCAGGTCAATGTGTCCGCCATCCTTTTTTCGCGGTTCCCCCGGTGATGGCGATTTCCTTGTCGTTTACGGCGCCGCGGTTCTGACCCTGATCCGCATCGGAAAGGCCCTGCATGCTCAGCTGCGCCGCGCGCATCCCGAGTCGGTTTTCGATCCGGCACCCTATGCGGGCCGCATTCGGGCCCGCTCCGAGATCTATGACGCCAGTCTGACACCCAGGGTGCTGGCCCTGCTCGACGCCGTGGAAGCGCAGCACCGGACCGATGGGAGGACAGGTCGGCCGGTGCCGCCGCAGATGGCCGTCCCTCCCATCTGACTGCGGGCCGCATCGCGCATGCGGACGCGGATCAGAAACCATCGTGATCCCCATCCCAAACGCGTCACTCGAAAGCCGTCAACCATCGTTCCGATTATCCGACATAGGTTCTACATCCCCGTGAACCGAAGGGTTGGCTGGTGCATTTGCGCCTCGCAAGCTTGAGCTCAGCAGCCTTGGCACCTGACCTATCGATCACCTCGGCGGCGATCATCACCATCGCCGGGGTAGTGACCATGCGAGGTAAGGCCGGTTTCCGTGGGGGAATGATTTCTGCCAGCAGGCCGAAACCGATAACCCTCCTACCGATCTCTGACTGGCCAACCATCGGCCTGTCCATTATACTCTCCACCACCGGCCCCACACAGAGGCACCTCCGCATGGCAAAGATCGGTCGCCAACTCAAGGAACTGCGCAGCCGGCGGCAGCTCAGCATCCGGGTGCTGGCGGCGCGGTCCGGTGTGTCGCATTCGACCATCTCGCTGATCGAGCGTGACCAGATCAGCCCGACCATCGACACGCTGGGGGCGATCCTCGATGCACTTGGCACCACCATTGTCGGATTCATGTCCTCGGGGCGGACTGCGCAGGCGAACCCGTTCTACCGCGCAGACGACCTACCGGAGATCGGCGGATCAGATGGAATATCCTACAAGATCATCGGCTTGAACTTTCCCGCGCGTCAGATCCAGTTCCTCAAGGAAAGCTATCGCCCCGGCGCCGACAGTGGCGGCGGGCTCAGCCATGCCGCCGAGGAGGCCGGCTATGTCCTGGCGGGCCGGGTCGAGCTGACAGTGGGCGAGAAGATCGCGATCCTCGAGGCGGGCGACGCCTATTACTTCGACAGCCGGCAGGAGCATCGGTTCCGCAACATCGGCGGGACCATCGCCGAGATCGTCAGCGCGGTCACCCCGCCGAACTACTGACGCGGTCGATATACTGGACAGGCCCTTCCGGCCGAATTGACGGCTGACCGGCCCGGCCACTAGCCTTCCGCCTGTCATCCGTAGCCGGGAGGAACCGAAGATGAGCCTGATCCAAGACTTGCCGCATGGCGTGACCTGGCTGCGCCAGCCGGCGCGCAGCGCCAGTGGCGACAATGCCCCGGTCGAGGCCGCCGTGCGCCAGATCCTGGCCGATATCCGGAGCCGCGGGGATGCCGCGGTCAGGGAGTACTCCGAACGCTTCGACGGCACCGCGCCCGAGGTCTTCGAGGTTTCCATGGCCGACCGCGAAGCCGCCGTCGCGGCGCTTGATCCGCAGACCCGCGCCGATACCGAATTCGCCATCGCCAATGTCCGTGCCTTCGCCGAGGCCCAGCTTGCGACCATCGGCGCGCTGTCCGATTTTCAGCCCCGCCCTGGCGTGCACATGGGCCATCGGGTCATCCCGGTCGAGCGGGTCGGCTGCTATGTGCCGGGCGGGCGCTATCCGCTCTTGTCGGCGCCGATCATGACCATCGTTCCGGCGACGGTGGCGGGCGTCGGCGAGATCATCGCCTGCCTGCCGCCCAATGCGCATCCCGCAATGATCGCCGGCTGCCACCTCTCGGGCGCTGACCGCATCTTCCGCATCGGCGGGGCGCAGGCCATCGCCGCAATGGCCTTCGGCACCGCCTCGGTGCCGCGCGTCGACAAGATCGTCGGCCCCGGCAATGCCTATGTGAACGAGGCAAAGCGGCAGGTTTTCGGCCCCGTGGGCATCGACCAGCTGGCCGGCCCCTCCGAGATCTACATCCTCGCCGACGAGACCGGCGATGCGGCGATGATCGCCACCGACCTGCTGGCCCAGGCCGAGCATGACGTGCGCACCCGCGTCGGCCTGATTACCACCGACAAGGCCTTGGCCGAGGCGGTCGAGGCCGAGGTGGCGCGCCAGCTGCAAACCCTCTCGACTGCCGAGACCGCCGGCGCGGCCTGGCGCGACTATGGCGAGATCGCGGTCTGCGCCGACGAGGCGGCGATGATCGCCTATTCCGACGTGATCGCGGCCGAGCATCTGCAGGTCCATACCCGCGATCCGCAGGCGATGGCGGCGAAGCTGCGCAACTATGGCTCGCTGTTCATCGGCCCCTTGGCCAGTGTCGTCTATTCCGATAAATGCGCCGGCACCAACCACACTCTGCCGACCATGGCGGCGGGGCGCTATACCGGCGGGCTGTGGGTCGGGGCCTATGCGAAGATCGCCACGCATCAATGGCTGACGCCCGAGGGTGTGCGCGAGGTTGCGCCGCCTGCCGCACGGCAAAGCGCCAGCGAGGGGCTGGAGGGTCATCGCCGCGCCGCGCAGCTGCGGCTGGACCTGCTTCAGGCGAAATAGGGCCGTTGTGCCGAATGGTCGGTCGCCGCCTCGAAGGCGGCGCCGACGCGGCAGATCATCGCCTCGGCCCGATGCTTCCCGATGATCTGCATCCCCAGTGGCAAACCACCCTCGAAACCGATGGGCAGCGACAGCGCCGGGTGGCCGGTCAGGTTGAAGGGCAAGGTGCGCATCGCCGTCCAGACGGTTTCCTCACGCTGGAACGCCGCCACGGGCGGGGCTGCGGCCAGCGTGGTCGGTGTGACGATCACATCGCAATCGGACATGACAGAATCGATCGCAGCACGGATCGACACCCCCGCCTTGCGGGCGCGGGCCATGTCGGCTTTCGACAGCCCCGCCCCGGCGGCAAGGCTCTGCCGCGCCTGACGCCCGTAGCCATCCAGTTGATCCGCCAGCATCTTCCGATGCAGGTGCAACGCCTCGGCATGGAGGATCACAGCACCGGCAGCTTCGGCCAGCGCATAATCGGGCAGGGCGATCAGCCGGATCTTGGCCCCCAGCATCGACAGGACCGACACCGCCTCATCCATCGCCGCCACCAGAGCCGGAGTGGCGGCGGGATCGTCGGCGAACCAGTCGCGGGCATAGCCGATGCGCAACCCGCGAACGCCCAGCCCCAGCCCGTCCAGACCCGACGATCCCGGTGCCATCGCCTCCAGCATCAGCGCGGCATCGGAGACGCTGGCCGCCAGCGGCCCGAGATGATCGAGGCCGGGCGACAAGGGAAACACTCCCTCCATCGGCACCAGCCCATAGGTCGGCTTCAGACCCACCACCCCGCAATAGGCGGCGGGGCTGCGCACCGAGCCGCCGGTATCGGTGCCAAGCGCGATCCTGACCAGCCCGCCCGCGACGGCGGCGGCCGAGCCCGAGGACGAGCCTCCGGTGATGTGCTCGACGTTCCACGGGTTCCTCGCCGGCGGATAGGCGCTGTCGAAGGTCGGGCCGGTCAGCGCGAATTCATAGGTGGCAACCATGCCGAGCGGGATCGCCCCGGCCCGGCGCAGTGCAGAGATGACAGCGGCATCCTTGGTGGCCACGCGATCGGCAAAGATCCGGCTGCCGCATGTAAGGGGCTGACCCTCGACCTCGACCAGGTCCTTGATCGCGACGGGAATGCCCAACAGCGGGCCGCCTTCCTCCCCTGCATCCAGCGCGGTGTCCGCCAGATCGGCGGCGCGGCGCGCGCCCTCGGCATCCAGCGCCACGAAAGCGCCGATCCTGCCGTCGCGCGCGGCGATACGTTCAAGATGCGCCTCGACCAGATCGCGGGCGCGAAGCTGGCGGGCGCGAAGCTGCGCAGCAGCCTCGGCAAGCGGCAGGTCAGCGGGGTTCATGCGCGGCGGCCTCGGCAGATTTCAGCAGCGTGCAGGCAGCGGCAAGCGAGCAAAAAACCGGCAATGCCGCCGCCCTGTCCCGCGCATCCAGCGCGATCCCCGCCTTCTCCAGCGCTTTGTCGAATTTCTGCTGATCGCTCAGGGCCATCAGGTCCGTGCCTTCTCGAAGGCCGACCATGCCGCCTCGAAAGCCGCGAAGTCAAAGCCCTCGGCCCGGGCGGGTTCCAGCACCAGTTTTTCGGTCTCCAACAGCTTGCGGATCGAGGCGGCCAGCACCGGGATCACCTCGGCAGGCACCACCAGCGCCCCGTGGCGGTCGGCATGGACCAGATCGCCCTCGGCCACGGTCAGGCCGAAGACCCGCACCGGCTGACCGACGCTGCGCAGATGCACATAGCCATGGCTCGGCCCGACCGAGCCGGCGATCACCGGATAGCCCTTGGGCAGATCGCCCAGATCGCGCACCACGCCATTCGTCAGCGTGCCCGCCAGACCGAAGCCCTTGTGGACGGTCACATTGATCTCGCCCCAATAGGCGCCGATGGCGTTCGGGACATCCAGATCCTCGACCACGGCAATGGCGGGTTTCGGTGCCTCGGCCATGTAGCGGTAGTAATCCATGCGCCGCGCCCGGATCACCTCGGGCGGCTCGGTCGGGGGCGCGATGGCCGAGAGGCTGGCGGTTCGGGCGTAACCGACGATGGCCCCGGCCTCGGGTTCGGTGCAGATGACCGTGCCACGGGTGAAGCGGTCAAAGCCGCGACGGCCCTCGGCCACCTCGATGGCATTGCAGACCGTGGGGGTGTCGACCGATCTCAGCAGGTCCAGCAGGGCGGTATCCATCATGCCTCCAGCCAGCGGGCCAAGGCCGCCGTGGTGTGTTCGGGTTGTTCCAGCGTGGGCAGATGGCCCGCGCCTTCGATGATCTCCAAGTTCGAGCCGGGCACCTGCCGGTGCATCAGCTCGTGGCGTTCGACCGGGCACAGCCGGTCCGCGCGCCCGCAGAGGATCAGCGTGGGCATCCCCGCGCCGGCCAGCACCTCCTGCCGGTCGGGCCGGTCGCGCAGCGCCAGCGACTGACGGGCGAAGACCTGCGGGCCAAGGTCCAGCGCCATCTCCATGCAGAGGTCGAGGAGATCGGGATGCCCCGCCGCGTCGGCCAGATAGTTCGGGATCATCTGCTCGGCCATGACCTGACGCAGCCCGCCCGCCTCGACCGCCGCGATCTGCGGCGCGCGGCGGGCCTGAACCTCGGGCAGTTCGGCGCGGGGATTGGTGTCCAGCAGCGCCAGCCGCTCGATCCGGTCAGGCGCCTGCGCCAGAACCTCCATCGCCACGATCCCGCCCATCGACAGGCCCGCCAGCGCGAAACGCGGTGGGGCATGGGCCAGCACCTCGGCCGCCAGCGCGGCGGTCGAGCTGTGGCCGCTGATCGGCGCGACGCGGACCTCACGGGTCTGGCCCAATGCGGCGATCTGCGGGTCGAACAACCGGCCATCGCACATCATTCCGGGCAGAAGGATCAGCGGCGTCATGGGTGACTGGCTCAGGCTGCCGGGGCCCAGGTCGCACCGGCGGGATCGGCGGTCCCGACCGAGCGATACAGCGCGGCCTCGCCGGTCATCGAGGGGGTCAGAGTATAGGGCAGGTTCTCCGGCACGCTCATCGTATCGCCCGGTGCCAAGGTGGCGCTGCCACCCTCCCAGACCACTTTCCAATGCCCCTTCACCGGCATCAGCACCGCCGGATGGTCATGGCTCTGGCTCGCCTCCGAGGCCGAGCGGTTGGTGATGAAATCAACCTCGAAGCCCGGCTTGTCGCGCAGCTTGCCGTTCTCGCCGATGACCCGTGCCGACTGACGGTCGGCCAGCGCCATCAGGTCCAGATAGCGGGCGACATAGTGAGGCACCACATCGGCGGTCGTGGGTTCGGGGAAGGCCTTCAGCTCGTCTTCGGTCAGCAGCGGCATGGGCTTTTCGCCCTCGGGCAGCGCCTGGCCCTTCTTGCTGTCGTAAAGCTTGCCCTTGGATGACAGGATCAGCCCGTGGTCGCGCGCATCCTCGATCACCTGCGGCGCCCAGATCACCCCGCCCCCGGCATCGTCGCCGCCGAGGATCGCCATGATCATGCCGTAATCGGTGCCGATATTCTCGAAGCCGCGGAAGATGCCGGTGGGGATGTTGAAGATGTCGCCCTCTTCCAGCACCACCTCGCCCGCATTGCCCCAGCGGCCCCAGAAGAAGCGCCAGCGGCCCTTGAGGACGAAGAACACCTCGGCGGTGCGGTGCGAATGCAGGCTGTTGCGGCATTTCGGCGGCTGGCCGGCGGCGCCGATGTTGAAGCCGTGCGGGATCGAGATATGCACATGCTGGTCCGGGCTTTCGCTGACCCCGCCGCCGATGATGGTGAAGTTCTCCTTCTGGTTCGATCCCGGCGTATGGGCATCGATGAAGGCGGTCTTGCAGGGTTGCAGGTCGCCATAGCGGACGATGCGCGCCTCCATCTCGGCGCTGGTGATGCGGTCTCGTTCGAGGGTTTCCATCAGAGATCTCCGGTGTGCAGATGGATCTGTTTCCAGATCGCGACTTCGTCAAACAGGGTGAATTCACGGCGCAGTCCCCAGGGGCCGAACTCGGCATGGGTAAAGCCCATGACATGGACCGGCGCGCCGGTGGGCGGCCCGAAGCGGCCGAAGCCGTCATGCAGCCCGTCAAGGCTCCAGCGGATCGCGGCGCGGTGCGGCTGATGCGGGTCCGAGCGACCGATGACGTGATGGACCGCGAAGCGCGCCGAGGGAAAGGACGAGCGCAGGCGCATCCACATCGCCTCGGCCGCCTGTTGACCCCAACCGCCATGACCGCCGGCATGTTCGATGCGCACGGCACGGTCATATTCCAGGCGGATCACGGAAATGTCCTTCTCCATGATCCGGGTGACGATCTCGGCCAGCCGGGCGCCCCATTCGCTGTCATTGCCGCGCGAAGTGTAGGGTCCGGGCTGGTCCTGATCGGGGGTAAAGGGCCGCGTCGCCTTCTCGGGTCCGCCCTCGGCGATGATCCGGGCGCGGGCGAAATCGGCGGGGTCATGGCCCAGTTGCCGGGCCTGATCGCCGGTGTCATAGGCCAGCCATTCGTCGTCGATCACCTCGTCCAGAACCGAGCAATCGGCGATGCAGCGCACGGTGAAGCGCTTGCCCGAGGGCGGGCCCCAGACGCCGTGGCCAGTATGGGTGCCGGTGATGACGCTGCGATGCGACGACAGGTATCGCCCGTTCGGATCGCCCGACCAGATCACATCCTCGCCGAGAATCTCGAGATCGGGAAAGGCGGCCATCTTGGCCAGCGTGTCATTGATGACCGACTGGTTGCCGATCTTCATCCCGCCGGCATTGCGCATGATCATCTGCGGCCCATAGGCGGTTTCCAACAGCGCGATGCCGCGATCTTCCCAGATGTCCTTGGTGATCCCGAGGATATAGCTGACCGGATCGTCATAGCGCGGCGCGGGGCGCGCGCCCTGCTCGACCGGGTTCGGATCGGCACTCATAGCTCACCCGTATGCAAAAGGATTTGCTTCCAGATCGCGGTCTCATCGAACAGCACCCATTCGCGGCGCAGACCCCGGGGACCGAACTCGGCATGGCACATGCCCATGACATGCAGCTCGGCCCCGGTCGGTCGGCCAAAGGCGCCCCAGCCGGAATGTTTTCCGGTCAGGCTCCAGCGCAGGGCGGCGCGGGGCGGCATCATCGGATCGTCGCGGCCGATGACGTGGTGGATGGTGAAGGTCGCCGCAGGCAGCGCGGCGCGCAGGCCCATCCAGAAATGATCGGCAGCCTCGCGGCCATGGGCGGTCACGCCGCCCGGATGTTCCAGCTGCGCGGCCCGGTCATATTCCGTGCCGATGACGGCCAGGTCAGCGCCCATGATCCGGGTCAGCAGGTCGGCATAACGCTGGCCCCATTCATTGTCGTTGCCGCGACCGAGATAGGGGCCGGGCCGGTCGGTGGCGGGGGTCAGCGGGCGCGATGCCGCCTCGGCCCCGCCCTCGGAGGCGATCTGGGCGCGGGCAAAATCGCGCGGGTCCAGACCCATCTGGCGCACGATGGCACCCTGATCGCGGATCAGCCATTCATCATTGATCTGGTTGGCGATGGCATGGCAGTCGGCCAGGATGCGATAGTGCAGCTTGCGCCCGGTGGCCTTGCCATAGATGCCATCGCCCGCATGGGTGGCGGTCGAGAAGACCCGGTGCGAGGACAGCATCCCCTCCTCGGGCGTGCCTGACCAGATCACATCCTCGCCCAGCAATTGCCTGTCGGGAAACTCGGCCAGCGTCGCCATGGTCGCCGCGATCACATCGCCATTGCCGACCACCACCGAGGCGGGCGAGCGCACGACGATATCGGGTGCGTAATACTGGTGCAGCGTGGCGATGCCGCGGTCTTCCCAGATCTCGCGGGTGATCCCGAGGATATAGTCGGGGAAGTCGCGGAACTTGGGGTCGAAATCCTTCATCATATCCATCCTTCCGGTATCCGGGCCGAGCCGCGCAGGATCAGCGGCCCGTCGATCTCGATCTTTTCCGCCTGCCGCGCCGGGTCCTCGATCTTGCCAAGGATGGTCTCGACCGTGGCCTGAACCATGCGGTTGACTGGCTGGCGCACCGTGGTCAGGTTGTAGGCCGGCCACTCCGCCAGCGGCACATCGTCATAGCCGACGATGGAAACGTCTTCCGGGATGCGCAGGCCCAGCTCGAACCGCAGCACATCCATGACGGCGAAAGCCATGTGGTCATTGCCGACGAAGATCGCGTCGGGCGGTTCAGTCAGCGCCATCATCTGCCGCGCCGCCTCGGCGGCAGCCTCGCGCGCATACATGCCGTCAATCACCGCGACGGGCTGTTGCCCGGCGGCGGTCAGCGTGTCGAGGAACCCGCGCCGACGGTCGCGCCCCGTGGATGATCCCTCCCATCCGGCGATATGGGCGATGCGGCGATGCCCGCCGGCCAGCAGGAACTCGGCTACCTTCACCCCGCCCGCGACATTGGCCGAGGTGACCGAGGAATGGGTGGTTCCGTCCTGCCCCCGGTTGAACATCACAACCGGAATGCCGGCGGCGCCGCAGCGCGCGGTCAGGTCATTGGTCATGGCGACCGAGGCGGTGATGATGCCATCGACCTGGTAGTCGATCAGCTCCTGCATCACCTCGGCCACCTGGCTGTCCGAGTTCTCGGCCATGAAGATCAGGATGTGATAGCCATCGGCCTGCAGCGCGCGCGACAGGCGCTCGATCGCAACCGGGTAGAACTGGTTTTCCAGATAGGCCACCACAAGCCCGATGATCCGCGAGCGCCCGGTGATCAGCGAGCGCGCCAGCACATTCGGGCGATAGCCCAGCTGATCCGCCGCCGCCCGCACCTTTTCCGCCATGGCGGGCGAGACCGAGGCCCCGGGGGTAAAGACCCGGCTGACCGCCGACTGGCTGACCCCGGCCAGCCGCGCCACATCTTGCGAAGTTACCTTTTCCACCGTCATCAGTCCGCCGTCCAACCTCCGTCAACCATCAGCGCCGAACCTGTTACCAAGGCCGAGGCATCCGAGGCCAGATAGATCACCGCGCCCATGATGTCCTCGACCTCGCCGACGCGGCCCAGCTTGATCTTCTCCTCGATCCAGCGGACGCGCTCGGGGTTGGCGAAGGTCGCCTCGGTCAAGGGCGTGCGGATGAAGGTCGGGCAGACGCTGTTGATCCGCACCCGGTCGCGGCCCCATTCCAGCGCCATCGACTTCAGCATCCCCTCCAGCCCGTGCTTGGTGGCGCAGTAAAGCGCCCGGTCGGTGCCGCCGACATGGCCCATCTGGCTGGAAATATGGATGATCGAGCCGCCCTTCCTCGCTGCGATCATCTTGCGGGCAACAGCCGCCGAGAGGAAATAGGCGCCGCGCAGATTGACCCCGACCACCGCGTCGAAATCCTCGGGTCGTGTTTCGAGCGCCGGCGAATGCCGCGCCAGCCCGGCCGAGTTCACCACCACGTCAAAGCCCGGTTCCGCCTCGAGCGTTGCGGCCATGGCAGCGGGGTCGGCCACATCCAGCGCCAGCGCACTGGCGCTTTGGCCCCGCGCGGTCAGCTCGTCCACCACCGCCTGCAGCTTCTCGACGCCCCGCGCGGCACAGACCACATGCGCCCCCTGCCCGGCCAGCGCCGCCGCGCAGGCGGCACCGATGCCGGACGAGGCACCCGTGACCAGGGCCCGGCGGCCATCAAGGCGGAAGGTGGGGGAAACGGGCAGGCTCATGATCTACTCGGCCGCATCGCGATAGGGGGCCGGTGCGCCATAGGGGACATTGATCCCGCCATAGCGGCGCACCCGGATATTGCATTGCTCGGCATGGCCGACGAAACCTTCCAAGAGGCACAGGCGCGAACCATATTCGCCCACCAGCGTCGCCGCCTCGTCGGTCGTCACCCGCTGATAGCTGTGGGTCTTCAGGAACTTGCCGACCCACAAACCGCCGGTATAGCGCCCGGCCTTCTTGGTCGGCAGGGTGTGGTTGGTGCCGATCACCTTGTCACCATTGGCGACATTGGTGCGCGGGCCAAGGAACAGCGCGCCATAGCTGTGCATCTTCTCCAGATACCAGTCGTCGCGGTCGGTCATCACCTGCACATGCTCATAGGCCAGATCATTGGCCAGCTGCAGCATCTCGTCATGGCTGTCGCACAGATAGACATCGCCGTAATCGCGCCACGAGGCCAGCGCCGTCTCGCGCGTGGGCAGAAGGTCCAGAAGCCGGTCTATCTCGGCCAGCGTCTCCTCGGCCAGCTTGCGGCTGTTGGTGATGAGGCAGGCGGGCGAGTTATAGCCATGCTCGGCCTGACCCAAGAGATCGGTGGCGCACAGTTCCGCATCCACAGTGTCATCGGCGATCACCATGGTCTCGGTCGGGCCGGCGAAAAGGTCGATGCCGACGCGGCCGTAAAGCTGGCGCTTGGCCTCGGCGACGAAGGCATTGCCGGGGCCAACCAGCATGTGCACCGGCTCGATCGTCTCGGTGCCGATGGCCATGGCGCCGACCGCCTGCATCCCGCCGAGAACATAGATCTCATGCGCCCCGCCCAGATGCTGGGCGGCAACGATGGCCGGATGCGGTGCACCATTGACCGGCGGCGCCGCCGAGACGATGCGCGGCACGCCGGCGACCGAGGCGGTCAGCACCGACATATGCGCCGAGGCGACCATCGGGAACTTGCCGCCCGGCACGTAGCAGCCGACCGATTGCACCGGGATATTGCGATGACCCAGCACCACGCCCGGCAGGGTCTCGACCTCGATATCCTGCAAGGATGCCCTCTGCGCCTCGGCAAAGCGGCGGATCTGGGTCTGGGCGAAGCGGATATCCTCCATGTCCCGCGTGCTGACCTGCTGCATGGCGGCCTCGATCTCGGACGGCGACAGGCGGAACGAGGGCGGATCGTATTTGTCAAAGGTCACCGACAAATCGCGGATGGCGGCATCACCCCGCGTCTCGATATCCTTCAGCGTCGCCTCGACCGTCGCGCTGACGCGGGCATCATCCTCGGCCCGCGCCTCGGCCGGCTTGCCGGATTTCAGATGTTGAATTGCCATAATTTCATGCCTTCTCGAAATGCGGGCGCTGCCGCGTCCTGTCCTGTTCACCGGGGCGGGGCGTCTGCCCTCACCCGGTCATGCGCTGGCCGGTCTTGGCGTCGAACAGGTGGCACATCGCGGCGGGAATGCTGGTGCCGACCGTTTCGCCGATCTCGGCGCGGAAATCCTTGGGTGCCTTGATCGAGACCAGCGCCTCGCCGATGCGATAGGAGATCATCGAGGACTCTCCCAGCAGCTCCATCGAATAGACCGGCGCGCTCAGCTCGCCACCCTCGGCGGCCAGCGACACGTCCTCGGCCCGGAAGCCCAGGATCACCGGCCCGTCATGGGCCACGTCGAGGCCCGGCACGCGGATGCCCTCGGCCTCGAAGACGCCGTTTCGCAATGTGCCCTCGACCAGGTTCATCGCCGGACTGCCGATGAAGCTGGCCACGAAGGTATTGGCGGGGTTGTCATAGATATCCGTGGGTGTGCCGACCTGCTGGATCTTGCCCTTGTTCATGACCACAACCCGGTCGGCCAGCGTCATCGCCTCGATCTGGTCATGGGTGACATATATGGTCGTGGTCTTCAGCTTGTGCTGCAGGTTCTTGATCTGCGCCCGGGTCGAGACGCGCAGCTTGGCGTCGAGGTTCGACAGCGGCTCATCCATCAGGAAGACCGTGGGCTTGCGGACAATGGCGCGGCCAAGCGCCACCCGCTGACGCTGCCCGCCGGACAGCGCGGCGGGGCGGCGGTCCAGGAGATCGGTCAGTTCCACCATGGCGGCGGCGGCCATGACCTTCTCGTGATGCTGTTCCTTCGGGACCTTGCGGACCTTCAGCGGGAAGCGGATGTTCTCATAGACCGAAAGCTGCGGGTAAAGCCCGTAGGACTGGAACACCATGGCGATGTCGCGGTCCTTGGGCTCCAGCTTGTTGACCATGCGGTCGCCCAGCCAGATCTCGCCCTCGGTCACATCCTCAAGTCCCGCTATCATCCGCATGGTTGTGGACTTGCCGCAGCCCGACGGCCCCAGCAGCACGATGAATTCCTGATCGGCGATATGCAGGTCGAAATTGTCGACCCCGGTATAGGCGCCCCAACGCTTGCAGATATTCTTGAGACGAAGTTCAGCCATCTGATTTCAACCTTTCACGGCGCCGGCGGTCAGGCCGCTGACGATCTGGCGCTGGAAGACCATGACCAGCACGAAGAGCGGGGCCATCGCCGAGACGGCGGCGGACACGGCCAGCATCACCTTGCCTTCCTGCTGGGTCGAGCCGAGGAAGCTCGCGATTTTCGGGACCATCGTCTGGTTTTCCTGCGTCAGCAGCATCGAGGTCACGGTGAAGTCGTTATAGGCCAGCAGGAAGCTGAAGAGGCCCGTCGTCACCACGCCCGGCCACATCACCGGGATCACCGCCAGCCGGAAGGCCTGGAACCGGGTACAGCCATCGACCAGCGCGCTTTCATCCAGGTCCTTGGGGATGGTCATGAAGAAGGAATGCAGCATCCACAGGGTAAAGGGCTGGTTGATCGCCACCAGCACGATGATGGTGGTGGGCAGATAGCCCCAGATGTTCATCTCGAAGAAGGGCAGCAGATAGCCCGAGACCAGCGTCACATGCGGCATGGCCCGAAAGATCAGCGCCGCGATCAGAAGCCAGAAGGTATAGCGGAACCCTGAACGCGCCAGCGCATAGCCCCCGAGCGTGCCGAAGGTCAGCGAGATGGTGACCACCGAGACGACGACGATGCTGGTGTTCAGGACGGCCTTCCAGAAGCCCTGCTGGATCCACGCGGCTTCATAGGCATCGCCGGTGAAGGTGCCGCCGGTCTGCTGCAGCGTCTTCGGCCCGAAGATCGCGTTCATCCAGTCGGTGCGCGAGAAGAAATCGGCCTCGACCTTGAACGAGCCCCAGGCGGTCCAGACGAAGGGAAAGGCGGCCAGCAGCACCCACAGGATGACGAAGCCCGTGGACAGGGCGACCAGCGGCAGCGGTCTTTGATTCAGTGCCTTTGCCATCGGATCAGCCCTTTCTCTTGAATTCGCGCCAGGTGCGGATCAGCACCGGGGTCAGCAGGATCACCACCCCGCCGATGGTCAGCATCGAACTGGCCGCGGCCGAGCCAAACAGCGGGAAATCACCGGACCTGAGGTCGGAATAGATCAGGTAGCTGAGCGAGGTGGCATTCGCCTCGGCCGAGAAGCCGATGATCGGCTCGAAGACCCGGAAATTGTCCATCAGCTGCATCAGCGCGATGAAGGTCGCCAGCGGCATCAGATAGGGGATGGTGACGAAACGGACCCGCTCCCATCGGCTCGCACCATCGACCATGGCGCTTTCCAGCGTGTCCTGCGGCACGGTCTGCAGCCCGGCATAGAAGACCACGAAGGCAAAGGGCGCGCTGTGCCAGACACCATAGACGAACAGCGTCACCCAGGTCAGCGTGGGCGAGGCCTTCAGCGACAGTTGCGGATCGTTGAACACCTGCTGCAGCGTCGCCCCGATGACGCCCCGCGCATCGATCATCCAGAACAGCACCAGCGCCCCGATCAGCGGCGTCACGATCATCGGCAAGAGCGAGAAGAAGATCACCGGCCCCTTCAACCGCGCCGAGACGGTGTTGACGGCGATGGCGATGCAGAAGCCCAGAACGATGACCAGCGGCGTGACGATGAAGGTATAGGCCAGCGTGAAGAACAGCGCCTTGTAGAAGGGCAGGTTCATCACCAGCCGCAGGAACTGGCCGAAACTCTCGCTGCTGCGCCAGGCCGCGCCGACCTCGTCAAAGGCCAGATGGCTGGGGTTCGCGTAGGTGCCCATGCCGTTGAACCGGCCCATCGGGCTTTCGGCGCGCAATTCGCTCATGGCAGCGGCATCCACCCGGCGCTCGGTCCTGCAGCCGAAGGGGCCGCAGCTTTCGACCTCGGTCATCATCTGAGGATGTTCGACGAACAGCGACTGATAACCGACCGAGAGGATCGGGATCGCGATGAACAGGACCATGGCCAGCAGCGAGGGCCAGATGAAGGCAAGAAAGGTTCTGTGCGGCATCGGTCACTCCGTCGAACAGGTCGGGGCGGATGGGCGCCTCAGGGCGGGCGAAGAGGACGGGGCCGGGTAGCCCCGCCGAAGTCAGGATCGGTCAGTCGAGGAAGCCGGCTTCCTTCGCCGCGGTGTTATAGGCGGCGGTCACATCGGCCAGAGCCTGTTCGGCGCTTTCCTGGCCCTGCATGAACTCGGCCAGGTTGTCGCCAAGCGCGGTGTGCAAGAGCCCCATATAGGGCACCATCGGATAGGGCCGCGCACCCGCCTGCATGTCGGCCACCACGCCAACGGCGGCCGGCGTCGCCTCGTAGCCCTTGACCAGCCAGACCGCCGCATCGGCATTGGCCGCAGCCGTCGCAGGCGAGATGCCGACCATCATGGCGCGGAACGAGGCCTCGGCATCCTCGTCCGAGATGTTCTTGGAGATCACGAACCCGTCCCACCACAGGGCGGCGGAGGGGATGGTCCCGCCACCGATCGTCGGCGCGGCAGCGAATTTCGTGGCCTTGGCGATCTCGGGCGAGGGGCTGTCCTCGGCGATATAGGAACCGGCGACCGAACCCCAGCCGATCTGCATGGCGATATCGCCCGCCTCCCAGATGGGCCGCATCAGGTTGCTGTTATAGGTCACCCAGTCGGGGCTCATGAAGGTGCTCATCTCCTTCATCGTCGCCAGCGCGGTCAGGCCGTTCTCATTGTTGATATCGGCCTCGGCGCTGCCCTCTTTGAAGAATTCGCCGCCGGTGCCGAGATAGGTGTTCACGAACTCCGCCGCGAGATCCCAGCCCGGCTTGTAGCCCGAGGCCAAGGGGTTCTGCATCACTCCCTTGTCGCGCAGGGTCTTGGCCGCTGCCAGCACCTCTTCATAAGAGGTCGGCACGGCAATGCCGTTATCGGCCAGGATATCCTCGCGATAGAACAGGTGCTGACCATTGGCCATGAAGGCAATGGCCATGACCTTGCCGTCCACGCGGATCAGCTGGCTTTCCTGCAGATCCTGCCCCCATTTCGCCACGTAGTCATCCAGCGGCCGCACCAGATCACCGGTCAGCAGCGGCACCACCGAATTGGTGGCAATGACAGCCACAGTATAGCTCGCCGGATTGGTGGTCAGCGCCGGCACCTGGATGTTCTTGTGCTCGGTCGTCTGGTTCTTCGTCACGGTGACGGTATCGCTGGCGCAGGTCTCGGCGGCCGTGGCGATGGCGTGAAGGGCGGCGAAATCGTTCGACAGGATCCGCACCGAGCCCTTTTCGATGCCGCATTCCGCCGAGGCGATCCCGGCCGAGGCCAACAGGGCAGTGATCGCGACCGAGGCTTTCAGGAAGTCTTTCATCATCCGTCTCCTGTTGTGTGTTGCCCCGGCGGTCCGGGGCACAAGCTGACTTCGGCGCGGCCTTGCGGCGGCCCGGCGCGAAGCCCTGGATTTTTCCCGCTTCGGGGTTGATTCCCGTTAACGCAAGGTCAATGCTAGCGATGCTTGCATACGAATGCAAGAAATATTGGCGCCGCCAGAAACTCACCGGCAAACCACTGGTATCACGATGAAAACCGACCCTATCGCGACCAAGACCCGACTGCTTCACGACCTGTCCCGCCTGGCAGAATCGTCCCCCGGCCACCTGCCCGACCGTCTCGCCGCGCTTTATGCACCCGATACTGAATGGCGCGGCTCGCATCCGTTGAACGAGATGCGCGGCACGACGGCGATTGCCGGAGCAGTCTGGGAACCGCTGCTGCACGCCTTCCCTGATCTCGAGCGTCGGGACCTGATCCTTGTCGGCGGCTCCTACGAGGGCCGCGACTATGTGGCGGCGGTCGGACATTACTGCGGCACCTTCCGCCATGACTGGCTGACCATCCCGGCCACGGGCCGGACCGCCTTCCTGCGCTATGGCGAGGTGCACCAGGTCCACGACGGCCGGATCGTGCAATCGACCTGCCTCTGGGACATTCTCGACCTGATCCGGCAGGCCGGGTTCTGGCCGCTGGCACCCAGCCTTGGGGTCGAGGGCCTATGGCCCGGCCCGATCACCGGCGACGGGCTGGTGCTGACCCCGCAGGATCCGAATGAAAGCGCCGCCAGCCTGGCCCAGACCCTCGCCATGCATGCGACGCTTGGCGCCTATAACGACACGACCGGCGCCGGGCGCGAGGGGTTGCTCAACATGCCGCAGCGCCAGCACTGGCATCCCCGGATGATGTGGTATGGCCCGAGCGGTATCGGCACCACGCGCGGGCTCGAGGGATTCGTCGATGACCACCAGCTGCCCTTCCGCATCGCCTTTCCGAACCGCAAGGGCGGCGGGCAATGGGACGAGATCGCGGCACTGAAAGCCCAGCATGGCGGCGGGCATTACATCCGCATCGGCGACGGCCCCTATTCCGTCACCGGCGGCTGGCCAAGCGTCTTTGCCCTGCATCAGGGCGGTGGCTTCCTTGGCCTTGGCCCCACCGGCCGCCCTGTGACCATGCGGGTGATGGATTTCTACCTGCATCATCACGGCCTGATCCGCGAGAACTGGGTGCCGCTGGATGTGCTGAACCTGCTGATGCAGATGGGCGTCGACGTGCTGAACCGGATGCAGCGCCAGTTTCGCCGGGGTGCCTGACCCCCGGAACGCAGAACGCCCCGCCAGACGGCGGGGCGTTCGAAACCTCGGACCCTGCGCCTATTCCGCGCTGGCGATGGTCGCCGCCGGGGCATCGGCCAGCTGTGCCAGCCGGATCTGCATCAGCAGCGACAGCTCGTCATAGACCCGCCATTCGTCGACGATCTTGCCATCCTTGTAGTGGTAATGGCTGATCCCCATCAGCTGCACGCGCTTGCCGGTCGGCTCTCCCAGGCCCTGCAGCAGGCCGTAGCCCAGATGGTGCCCTTCCATGATCCAGCGCACGGCAACCTTGGTGCCGCCCTCCTCGCAAGGGGTCGAGCAGATGTGCAGCGGCGTGAACGAGGCATCGGGCAGCGAGCCGATCAGCCCCAGCGTCTGGTGGGTGACGGCGGCGATGCCATACATCTCGGCCATCAGCGGCCCGTGATACTGGCAGGTCGGCGCATAGACATCCTTGATCCGGCCCAGCATCCGCTGGTTCCAGACCGCGTGCAGCCAGTCCAGTGTCTGCCGCTCCAGATCGGTCTTGGCGATGGACAGATCGGCCTTGGCCTCGGGCGGATATTGCCCGACCATCCGGCGGTTCTCGCCGATATCGACCGAGACCATCCCCTTGTCGAACAGCTTCTGCGCCACCTTCAGCGCAAAGCCGTTCGGGTCCAGCCCCAGCTGCCGGATGATCGCCATCTGGTCGGCCACGACCCATTCGCGATAAATCTTGTTGGCGTGGATCATGCAGTCCGCAATGGTCCGCGAGGTGAAAGTGCGGCCGGTCGGCGGACCGTAGTGGCCGTATTGCGTATGCCGCCCCGAGCCGGTGACCAGATGCGAGGTATAGAAGCCCTGCTGGTCATCGCCATCCCAGATCACATGGGTCGCCATGCCCCGCCGCTCGGGCAGGCTGACCAGCCGCTGGATGGTGTCGCGCACCACATCCTCGCGGTCATAGATCGTCCCCATCGTGCCGTAGAGCACGCAGTTATGGGTGTAATGGGTATAAATCAGGCCGATGTCGCGCTCGTCCCAGATGCGATGGGTGCAGCGGACGATATAGTCGACGATGTCAGTATAGATCTCGTCGAAGCCCTGCATCTTCTGGACGCGCGGCCGGTTCTCGGGAACCAGTTCGACGAAGTCGCGCCGCTCGACCTGCAGCACGGCCTCGGCCTTGCCACGTCCCGCCCCCGGCGCCTCATCCTCGGCCGTCCGATCCTTCGCTGACATGTGAGATCCTTCCCGTCTGTGCCCAGCCAATCCTCGATTCCCTCAAGGCTAGCAGGTTTGCATACGAATGCAAGAAACTATCGAGACGGGGTTTCTCATGAGCAATCGCCATCTTCTCAGCGATCCGAGAAGCGGGGAAATGGCAAATCCCTACCTGAATATTCTCGCTGGTATCGGCGACGGAATTCGGCCCTCGCTTCCGTCCCGACCAATGCGAGGAAAGGACCGGCGGTCCCGAGCGCCAGCCCGGTCTGGCGCAAGAAGAAAGTTTCGCTTAAAGCCGGCCTCGCCTCTTTCCCTTCATCCGTGGCGCCGTCTGCCGCAAGAAAGGTTCGTCCATGCTGACCCTCTCGCTGATCGCCGCACCGAAAAATGCCAATCTCGAACCGGCGCTGATCGACAGCCTGCGGAAGGACTGGGGCGGCTCGGAGATGCGCTGGCTCAGCCCCGGCATCGCCGCCGAGTTCCAGATGGTCGAAGCGCCGGCGGACTGGCAGCAGGTCTGGTCCGATCTGCAGAGCATCGCCATCGACCTGGCGATCCAGCCGACAGCCGGGCGGCGCAAGCGGGTGCTGCTGGCAGATATGGATTCGACCATGATCGATCAGGAATGCATCGACGAGCTGGCCGCCGAGGCCGGGGTGGGCGAACGGGTGGCGGCGATCACCGCCCGGGCGATGAATGGCGAGCTGAATTTCCACGAGGCGCTGATCGAACGGGTCGGCCTCTTGGCCGGATTGCCCGAGGAGACCATCCAGAAGGTGCTGGACACGCGCATTACCCTCGCCTCGGGCGGGCCGGAACTGGTGGCGACGATGCGCAAGCACGGCGCCTATGCGGCGCTGGTCTCGGGTGGGTTCACCAGCTTCACCGGCCCGATCGCGCAACAGCTGGGCTTTGACGAGAACCGCGCCAATACGCTTTTGTCGGAAGAGGGCGTGCTGACCGGGCATGTCACCCTGCCCGTGCTGGGGCGCGAGGCCAAGGTCGAGGCGCTGAACGAGATCGTCGCGGCGCGCGGACTGACGCCCGCCGACGTGATCGCGGTGGGCGACGGGGCCAATGATCTGGGCATGTTGCAGCTGGCCGGCTCGGGCGTCGCGCTGCACGCCAAGCCCGTGGTCGCGGCGCAGGCCGGGATCACCATCAACCACGGCGACCTGACTGCGCTTCTCTATCTGCAGGGCTATTCCGCCGAGGAATTCAGCCGCTGATCGCCGCCAGCGTCTCGGCAGCGGGCCGCGCCACCGCCTTTGCCGCGCCGTTGCCGCCCCATTGCGCCGCGTAATCGTGATTTCCCTTGGCGGACGCCGCCGCGTTCAGTGCCTTGGCCGCGTCATAGGCCATCGGGTAGCCCGGCGCATCCTGCTGATCCATCGCCATGAAGCGGTTGACCAGCCCGCGCGCGGGCCGGCCCGAGATCGCGCGGGTCATCTCGGTCGGCGTGGTGGTCAACCGCGCCCGGTGATCCGGTGTGGTGGCCGCCTCGGGTGACAGCAGGAAGGCGGTGCCGCATTGCACCGCCACGGCGCCGGCCGCCATCGCCGCACGCCGGTCCGCCGCCTCCATGATCGCCCCCGCCGCGATCAGCGGCAGGCCGAGTTCACGCAACTCGGCCAAGAGTGGCAGCGTCTCCAGCCGCGTGTCTGCCGCCATGTCCACCGGGTCCATCAGCCCGCGATGCCCGCCGGCCTGCCAACCCTGCGCGATGATGCCATCGACTCCGGCCGCCGCGACGGTGCGCCCGTCCCCAAGGCAGGTAGCCGTGGCCAGAAGGATCGCGCCAGTTTCGCGCAGGGCCTGCATCTGGTCGGGGCGCGGCAGGCCGAAATGGAAGCTGATGACCGGCGGTCGCTCGGCCACCAGCAGGGCCAGCATCTCGTCATTGACGCGAAAGCTGGTGTAGATCTCGTGCAATTCCTCGGGCGGGGTGGCGTCGAAGCGGGCGAAATCGGGCGCCAGCGTCTCGAGCCAGCGCGCCTCTTTCGCCGGGTCATGCGTAGCCGGTTCATGGCAGAAGAGGTTCACGCCAAAGGGCCTGTCGGTCAGTGCCCGGGTCTGGTCCAGCTCCTGCCGGGCGCGGGCCGCGGTGAAGGTCGCCAGTGCGACAAATCCCAGACCCCCGGCATTCGCGACCGCCCCGGTCAGCGCGGGCGTTGAGACCCCAGCCATGGGTGCCTGAATGACATTGGTGGTCGTGCCCAACCCCTCGAACATCGCCCTTCTCCTCTGGTTCAGGCAGACTATTCCATGCCGGGCCGGGCAAGCAAAGCCCGGCTAAAGCGGCCAGATCCGCGACCAGACCCCATCGCGCCGGATCAGCGCGTGTTGCAATGCCGCCGCGATGTGCAACGCCAGAAGCGCGATCAGCAGGAAGGCGCAGGCCTGATGCACCGACTGGAAGACCCCGGCCAGCGCCTCGTTCTTCGGCACCAGCGGCGGCACCCCCAGCGCATCCAGCGATTCGATCGGAAAACGCTCCAGCCGCACCCGCAGATAGCCGCTGATCGGCAGCGCGATCAGCAGGACATAGAGCGCCAGATGGGTCAGCTCCGCCGCGCGGCGCTGCCAAGGCGCAATGTCGGCCGGCAGGGGCGGCGGCGGATGCCGCAGGCGCCAGACCAGCCGCGCCAGCATCAACAGGAACACGATCAGCCCGGTATTCTTGTGAAAGATGAACAGCGTATCCTGCACCGGCCGGGGCAGGCCCTGCTGGATCATGATCAACCCGGCCGGGATCATCAGCAGCACAAGACCTGCGATGACCCAGTGATAGATCCGGGCGGGACGCGCATAGCCCTGCTGATGTTCCATCAGAACCACCCTCCGTTCCGGGCAGGATAGCCCTTTCGCGCCGCCGATCAATCTTTTGCCAGCAATGCGGGAGTGCTTGACCCATTTCCGGCTTGGCCTAGGCTTGTCCTCATGGGAAACCCGCAGCATCTGCAAGAGGGTCGACCGGGGCGCAGCGCCGTCCATCGGGGAAATGCGCCTGCCGATCCGCTGCGCCGGGGGTTGCTGGCAGCCGGGCTGGCCGGTCTGGCGGCGATGCTCGCCTGCCACCTTCTTCTCGACAGCTCGCGTGCCCTCGTCTGGGGCCTCGCCGCGCTCGGTTTCGCGCTGATCTGGCTCATCGTCGCGCGGCAGATGCGGCGGGGCTATCCGCATGGGCGCATCGGTGCCTGCAATACGGTCACGCTGATCCGGGTGGCGCTGGCGCTGGCGCTGGTTCCGCCGCTCATGGCCGGTCAGTCCGCCGGCTGGATGGTGGCGGGGATCGCAGTTGTCGCGCTGGCCCTCGACGGCGTCGATGGCTGGCTGGCGCGGCGTCAGGGGCTGGTCTCGGATTTCGGCGCCCGCTTCGACATGGAGGCCGATTCGATCCTTGCCCTGATCCTGTCCCTGCATGTCGTGGCCGGCAGCGAAGTCGGGGCCGAAGGGCTGATCCTTGGCTTTGCCCGCTATGCCTTTCTGGTTGCCATGCTGCTCTGGCCGTGGCTCGCCGCGCCCTTGCCGCAGAAGTTCCGGCGCAAAACGATTTGCGTTGTGCAGATGGCAACGCTGATCCTGCTCTTGCTGCCCATCCTCACCCCCGATGCCGCGATCCTCGTGGCGCGGCTGGCGGCAGCGCTGGTCGTCTGGTCCTTCGCAGTCGACATCCTCTGGCTGCGCGAGCGGGCAGGATGAGGCGACCGGCGCTCTGGCAGGCGGGGATGGCGGCGCTGGCGCTGTGGCTGGTGATGATCCTGCCGGCGGCGGGGGGCGCCATCACGCCTGCGAGGCTGATGACGCCCGAACTGCCGCTGATCCTGCTGCTGCTGATCGCCTCGGGACCGAACCGGGTGTTGCGGGCGCTGGTGTCCATGCTTCTGCTGCTGATCGCGGCGCTGAAGCTGGCCGATCTGGCCATGGCCGAGATTCTGGGCCGGGGTTTCAACCCGATCGCTGATCTGGCGCTGATCGACGCCTCGGCCCGGATGATCGCCGGCAGCTTCGGGATCTGGGCCGCCATCGGCGCGGGGGCCCTGTGCCTCATGCTCGCCGCCGGTCTGGCCGCAATGCTCTGGTGTGCGGCGGGGGTCTGGCAGCGCGTTTCGGTTCCACGCCTGCCCGCGCTGCTGGCGGCGGTCGGGCTGGTGGCCCTGCTGATCCCCGGCTTGCTGCCGCTCCGGGCCGCAACCGCCAGCTATGCGATGGACAAGACCGCGCTGGCACTGCGCAGCCTGACCGACCTGCGTGAATTCCGCCGACTCGCAGAACAGGACCCGATGGCGGCAGAGGGCGGGCTGCTGACCGGGATCGATCGCGACGTGCTGGTGATCTTCATCGAAAGCTATGGCCGCACCAGTTTCGACACGCCCTTCTATGCCGAGGCCCACCTTCCCACCCTGCGCGCCGCCGATGAGACGTTGGCGGATGCCGGGCTTGCCATGCGCTCGGGCTTTCTGACCGCGCCGACGCAGGGCGGGCAAAGCTGGCTCAGCCATGCAACCTTCACCTCGGGTCTCTGGATCGACGATCAGAGCCGCTACCAAGCCGCGCTGGCCAGTGGTCGGCAGGGCCTGTTCCATCTGGCCCGAAAGGCCGGGTTCCACACGGCGGCAGTGATGCCGGCGATCACCCGGCCCTGGCCGGAATCGACGCGCATGGGGTTTGACCGGGTGCTGGGCGCAGGTGATCTGGGCTACCGCGGCAAACCCTTCAACTGGGTCACCATGCCCGACCAGTTCACCCTCGCCGCCACCGACCGGCTGCTTCGGAATGGCAACGATGACCGGCTGCTGTTTGCGCAGGTGGCGCTGATTTCCTCGCACGCGCCATGGGTGCCAATTCCGCAGATGCTGGACTGGGACCAGCTGGGCGACGGACGGGTCTTCGACGCCATGGCCGAGGCCGGGCCGACACCGAAAGAGCTGTGGGACGATTACGACGACGTGCGGCTGCACTATCGCGGCGCCATCACCTATGCGCTGCAGGCGGTGGCGGGCTACGCCCGGCTGCACGCCGCCGACCCGCCCTTGCTAATCGTGCTGGGCGACCATCAGGCCGCCGCCCGGATCGCGCTGGACGAGCGGCGCGAGGTGCCGATCCATCTCATCGGCCCGCGTGATCTGGTCGAGCGGAGCCGCGACTGGGGCTTTGCGCCCGGGCTGATCCCGCCACCGGGTAGCCCCGCCCTGCCCATGCAGGACATGCGCGACCTGATCTTGCAGGGCTTCGGACCGGACAGCACCACCGCCGCCCTCGACGACTGACCAAACAAAGGACGGCTTGCCGTAGCGATCTGGTCCCGTAAGCTGCGGCAAAGAGGAAGGGAAACCATCATGACCCACCGATTTTGGACCCGCCGGCAGATGCTCGCCACCGCCACAGCCGGCCTCGCCGCCCCGGTGCTGCTGCCCCGCAGGGCACTGGCGCAGGCCGCCACGCCGGTCAGCCTGCAGCTGTCATGGCTGCATTCGGTGCAATTCGCCGGCAGCTATCTCGCCCGCGAGAACGGCTGGTGGCGCGAGGCCGGTCTGGAGGTGACGCTGTTGCAGGGCGGCCCCAATGCGCCGGTCGAGCCGCCGGTCGTCTCGGGCACGGCGCTTATCGGCATCTCGGCTGCCGATTACACCGCCGCCGCCGTGGCCGAGGGCGCGCCATTCAAGATCATGGGCGTGGCGATGCAGAAAAACCCCTTCGTCATCGCCTCGCTGCCCGCCAACCCGGTGAACGCCCCTGCCGATCTCGCCGGCAAGAAGATCGGCATGGCGCTGGCGAATACCCCGGTCCTGCAGGCGCTGTGCACGCTGAACGGCGTCGATATCGACGCGATCCAGATCGTGCCGACGCAATATTCCGCCCAGCCTCTGGTCGGCGGCGAGGTCGATTGCCTGCTCTGCTGGGAGACCGACCTGCCGGTGGCGATGACCATGCAGGGGATCGAGAATGTGACCATGCTGATGGCCGATCATGGCTATGCGCTGCATTCGCAGACCTATATCGCCACCGAGGACAGCCTTGCCAATCGCCGCGCCGAACTGGTGGCGCTGATGGCGGGCGAGGTGCGGGGCTGGGAAGCCTACCGCGCCGATACCGATGCGGCCGCCGAGTTGACGGTCAGGCTTTTCCCCGATGCCGGGCTGGATCTGGAGACCCAGAAGCTGCAGGCCGCGCGCCAGGTGCCGCTGATGTTCTCGGACCTGACCGACCAGAACGGGTTCGGATCGTGGACGGACGAGGCGGTGGCCGCGAATATCGAGACGCTGGCGCTGCTGGGGCGGACCGTCACCCCCGATCTCTGGGACCGCTCGATCCTCGACGAGGTTCATGCCGGCTGATCCGCCCCCGCCCGATATCCTGTGCCGGGGGCTTTCCAAGGTCTTTTCCGGCGGGGTCGAGGTGCTGTCGCCGCTGGATATTGCCCTTGCTGCGGGCCAGACGACCGCGCTGGTCGGCCCCTCGGGCTGCGGCAAGTCCACGCTGCTGCGGCTGATCGCGGGGCTGGAAGATCCCAGCGCCGGCGACATCCTGATCGGCGGCGAGACGCCCGATCACATGCGCCGGCAGGCGGCGATTTCAGTGGCGTTTCAGGACCCATCGCTGCTGCCCTGGCGCAGCCTGCGCGGCAATATCGCGCTGGGGCGCAAGCTGGCACGTCTGCCCGCAGATCCGGCGCTGGTCGACCGGCTGATCCGGCTGGTCGGGCTGGCGGGGTTCGAGGCGATTCGCCCGGCGGCACTGTCGGGCGGGATGCGTCAGCGCGCTGCCATCGCCCGCGCGCTCGCCAGCGCGCCGCGCCTGCTGCTGTTGGATGAACCCTTCGGCGCGGTGGATGAACTGACCCGCCGGCAACTGGCGCTGGACCTGCCGCCGCTCTGGCAGGAACGCGGCACCAGCACGCTGCTGGTCACCCATTCGGTCAGCGAGGCGGTGTTCCTGGCCGACCGGATTCTGGTCCTGTCGCCCCGGCCCGCCCGGATCGTCGCGGATATCGCCGTGCCCCTGTCGCATCCGCGCCGGTCTGACCTGGCCGACAGCGCCGGATTTCACGATCTCGCCGCGGAGGTCTCGGCAGCGCTGGCGCGGGGCGTGGCGGCATGAGTGTTGTCATGGCCCTGCCGGGACGGAGGGCGGCTCCCGCGCTGCGAACCCTAGGCGGTGCGGCGATCCTGCTGCTGGCTTGGGAACTTGCCGCGCAACTTTTGGGCGGCGCCTATCTGCTGGCCGGTCCGGTTGAGGTCGCCCGCTGGCTGGCCGAGAACCCCGGACTGACCGGGCGGGCGCTGGCGGTGACGCTGTGGAATGGCGCGGCGGGGTTTGCCCTCGGCAACCTCGCGGCCATCCTGCTGGCCGGAGCGGCGCTGACCTGGCCGCGCAGCCAGCCGGTCATCACCGGGCTGTCGCTTCTGGTCTTCTGCCTGCCGCTGGTCGCCACCGGGCCGATCCTGCGGGTGCTGATGGGGCCGGGCAACGGGCCGCAGATCGCGCTGGCGGCGCTTGCGGTGTTCTACACCACGCTGATCCCGCTGCTGGTCGGCTTGCGCGCCGCGCCCGCCGTCTGGTTCGATCTCCTGCGCAGCTATGGCCGTGGGCGGATGGCCGAGCTGCGCCACATCCGCGCGCGCTCCGCCCTGCCCTATCTGTTCGCCGGGCTGCAGATCGCCGCGCCTGCCGCCTTCCTGGGGGCGATGGTGGGCGAGTTCACCGGGGCCGAGCGCGGGCTTGGCGTCTTGACCATCCGTTTTCTCAGGGCGCTGGACGTGCCGGGCCTCTGGGCGGTCTGTGCCGTGGCCGCCACGGTCTCGATCCTCGCCTATGCCGCCATCGGCGCGCTGGCGCGGGCCATGCTGCGCGAGCCGCCGCCGCTGATCCTGTCGCTGCCCTCGACCGAACACGCGCCATCTGCGCTGGTCAGCACGGCGCTGGTCGCCGCACTGGCGCTGCTAATCTGGTGGGGCGGCATGGAGACGTTTTCGCTGAACCCCTTCTTCGCCAAAAGGCCAGACGATGTGCTGGACGCCCTGCTCATGGCACCCGATGCGACCGAGACGCGGGCGAGGCTCTGGGCGGCGCTGTCGGAAACCACCATCTTCCTGCTGCCGGGCTATCTGGCCGGGCTGGTCATCGGCGCGGCTCTGGCGATGGCGGTGACACTGCTGCCAGCCGCTGGGGCGCTGGTCCTGCCACTGGCCGTCGCCCTGCGCTCGGTTCCCATCGTCGCTACCGCGCCGCTGATCGTCCTGTTGCTGGGGCGCGGAGCCTTAGGCACGATCACGCTGGTGGGGGTGATGGTCTTCTTCCCGACCTTCGTTGCCTGCCTGCACGGGCTCAAGCAGACACCCGGCCAGATCCGCGATGTCTTCGACTGCTTCGCCGCCTCGCGCCTGCGCCGGCTGGTCGACCTGCAGATCCCGGCCATGCTGCCCGCCTTCTTCGCCGCCGCGCGCATGGCGGTGCCGGCGGCGGTTCTGGCGGTGACGGTGGTCGAATGGCTGGCCACCGGGCGCGGCATCGGCAGCCTGATGGCGCTGTCGGCCTCGCTGTCGGATTACGACATGCTCTGGTCCTGCGTGCTGGTCGTGGCAGTGCTGTCCGCGCTTGGCTTTGCCGCCATCGCCGGGATCGAGCGGCGGCTGCTGGCGCGCCTCGCGCCCGAGCAGGTGCGCCGATGACCGCGCCGCGCAAGGCCGCCTTCGCCATTCCCGGCGATATCGAGACGCTGACCGGCGGCTATATCTATGAGCACCGCCTGCTGATGGGCCTGCGCGACCAAGGGCGGAATGTGGAGCATGTGCAACTGCCCGAGGGCTTTCCCGATGTCGATGCGGCAGCGATGGCGCAGGCCATTGCGCAGCTGCAGGCGGTCGAGCCAGAGCGGGTGCTGATCCTCGACGGTCTGGTCTTCGGCTCGATCGACAGTTCTGGGCTGGCCGGGGTCCGGGCGCCGATCGTCGCCATGATCCATCATCCGCTGGCGATGGAAAGCGGGCTCGACCCCGCGCGGCGCCAGCATCTTTTCACCACCGAGCGCGACAACCTGCGGCTGGCGCAGCATGTGCTGGTGCCGAGCCCCCATACCCGCGATCTGCTGGTCGCCCGCTATGACGTTCCCCCCGAGCGGATCACCATCGCCCGTCCAGGCGTCGATCCGCCCCGCTATCCGTCTGCCCCGGTCGCGCGCCCACTGATCCTCTCGGTCGGCATCCTGCATCCGAGGAAGGGGCATGACCTGCTGATCGACGCGCTCGCCCGGATCGGCGATCTGGACTGGCAGACGGTCATCATCGGCAGCCCGTGGGATCCTGCCCATGCCGAGGCGCTGGCTCTGCAGGCAGAAGGCTCGGGGCTGGGCGCGCGGCTGCGCCTTGCCGGGCGGGTCACGACGGATGAGCTGCACCGGCACTATGCCAGCGCCTCGGTCTTCGCGCTGGCTACCCGGTACGAGGGCTATGGCATCGTCTTCGACGAGGCGCTGTCCTATGGCCTGCCCATCGTCAGCTGCGCCACCGGCGCGGTGCCGCAGACGGTGCCGGCAGACACGGCCCTGCTGGTGCCACCCGAGGATAGCGAAGCCTTTGCCGATGCGCTGCGGCTGATGCTGACCGATGAGCGGCGGCGTCAGGCCTGCGCCGGCGCTGCCCGCTCGGCAGCGCAGCACCTGCCAGACTGGTCGCAAACCGCAGCAGCAGCCGGCGCGGTGCTGGACCGCATCGGCTGAGCGGGCGTCATTCCATCAGCCGCTTGAAGTGCCGGGACAAGAGCAGCAGGCCGAAGAACAGCGTCACCGAACTGACCAGCACGACCAAGCCGCAGGCCGCAAACCCAGCGCCAGCGCCGACTTCATCACCTCGCGAGCCCATGAACAATCATTCCTATTTGCGTCCAGCCGTCAGTTCGGCTCGTTTCGAACGCCGGCACATCATCCTGACCCTGTCCTTCCTGCTTTTGGTGATCGTGCCGACGGCGGTTTCGGCCTGGTATCTCTGGACGCGGGCCGTCGACCAATATGTCTCGACCGTCGGCTTCTCGATCCGCAAGGAGGATGCTTCGACACCCGGCGTCGATCTCCTCGGGGGTCTCACCCAGTTCACCGGCGGCAGCACCGCCTCGGACACCGACATTCTCTATGACTTCCTCAAGAGCGAGGACATCGTCGCGAAAATCGATGCGGCGGTCGATCTGCGCGGCAAGTTCTCGAAGGAATGGCCCAATGACCCGGTCTTTGCCTATGACCCCAGCGGCACCATCGAGGACCTGACCAAGCACTGGCAGCGCCGGGTAGAGGTCCTTTATGACACCACGACACGACTGATCACGCTTCGTGTGTCGGCCTTCTCGCCCGAGGATGCGCTGGCCATCGCCGATGCGACCTTTGACGAAAGCAGCCGTACCATCAACCGGCTGTCCGACATTGCCCGCGATGACGCGACCCGCTTTGCCAGCAACGAGCTTACCCGCGCGCAGGAAAAGCTGACGGCGACACGGCAGGCGCTGACGGCCTTTCGCATGCGCACCCAGATCGTCGATCCCGAGGCCGACCTCGAGGGCCAGATGGGCATCCTGAACACGCTTCAGGGCGCACTTGCCGAAACCCTGATCGAGCTGGACACGCTGCGCGAGAACTCGACCGACCGCGACCAGCGGGTGATCCAGACCGAGAAGAAGATCGAGGCGATCCGCAACCGCATCTCCGAGGAACGCGCCAAGTTCAGCGCCAACAGCGAAGGTCCCGGCGGCGAGAACTATGCCGAGCTGATGTCGGAATATGAAAAGCTGTCCTCTGACATGATGTTCGACCAGACCGCCTATCAATCGGCGCGTGCGGCCTATGACATTGCGCTGGCCGAGGCACAGCGCAAGTCGCGCTATCTGGCCGCCCATATCGAGCCGAAGCTGGCCGAGGCATCGCTGGTTCCCGATCGCCCCTATCTGCTGGCCTGCGTCTTCGGGGCGCTGCTGCTGGGCTGGTCGGTCCTTCTGCTGATCTACTACAGTGTCCGCGACCGCCGCTGATCATGATCGTCATCGACAATCTGACCAAGATCTACCGGCGGGAGGGAAAGCAGACCGTTGTGGCCGACCGCATTTCGGCGGTCTTCCCGACCGGCGAGTCGATGGCCCTGCTGGGCCGCAACGGTGCAGGAAAATCCAGCCTGCTGCGGATGATCGCCGGAACCATGCTGCCGACCTCGGGCAAGGTGATGAGCGATGGCACCGTGTCCTGGCCGGTGGGCTTCGCGGGCAGCTTTCACAACGAACTGACCGGCTCGCAGAACGTGCGCTTCGTCGCCCGCATCTACGGTGTCGATAGCGACGGGCTGGTCGATTATGTCGAGGATTTTGCCGAGCTGGGGGCGAATTATCATAAGCCCTTCGGCACCTATTCCTCGGGCATGCGCTCGCGCCTGGCGATGGGAACCAGCATGGGAATCGATTTCGATACCTACCTGGTCGACGAGGTCAGCAGCGTCGGCGACGCCTCGTTCCGCGCGAAGTCCAAGACGGTGTTCCTGGACCGGATGCAGAATTCAAGCTCGGTCGTGGTCAGCCACTCGATGCCTTTCATCCGCGAGACCTGCACGATGGGCGCCGTGCTGGAACATGGCCAGCTAAGGGTTTTCGAGGTTCTGGAAGAGGCGATCGCCTATCACGAGACGTTGATGGGCGTCGCCCTGAGCGCGAAGCCCAAGGTGGTGGTCGGCGCCTAATCCGGCAGGAAGCCGATCCAGCCGCCCGGCCCTGCCGGGGCAGGGATCGGCGGTTCGTCGAAAAGCTCGAACATCGTTTCGTCGAGCTTCACGAAGCGCACCTCGACCGCCGTATCCCCCGACCCCAGGACATGCTGCGCGACCCGCGCTGCGCCCATGGCCGCCAGCGCCGCCTCGACCCCGCCCAGGTCGGGCGTGCGGATCGCCAGGTGATCATGACCCTCGGCCACATCGGGCAGACCGATCCGGGCGCAGAACTCGACCGGCCAGCCCTCGGGACCTTCGAAAAAGACATAACGCACGCCGTGATCCCAGAAGGCGGCGATCTCGGCGGGGCCGTTCGGGGTAAAGTTGGCGGACAGCTGCCCACCCCGGGCCTCGGTCCGCTGGCGACAGGCATCGGCATCGCCAATGCGCAGCGCAACGTGGTCCAGCCGCAGCGGGATCAAGCCCGGTGGGGGGGCATCGACAGGGCAGAGGAAAATCCGCTGATCGCCAAAGCGCAGCGTGGTCGCATCCTCGGCCACCAGCCCCAGCACCTGAACCAGGTGCCGCAGCGCCGCCGCGGGATCTTCGACTGCCAGAACCGGTCTCATCCTTATCTTATCCATCATCCGCCCTGACCGTCGCACCGCATCGCGCCGTCCGCGTCATTACTAGCGATCCGGACCACGTGACGCCAGAGCATCGCTGAGAGGCCAGCGCCAGAGCCGCGACCGACAGCCGGTTACGTGGTGACTTGCCCAGCACCCCCGATCTGCGCAAGACTTCGCCTAGGAGCGAGGACAATCGACGAATGAGAAATTCACTTGCGGCGCTGCTGGCACTCGGCTTAGCCGGATTGCAGTTCATCGCCGTTCTGGCGGTGGTGCTGTCCTCTTACCTGACCTCCGAGCGGACGCTGCTTGATCACGCCCGCTCGCTGCTGACCGATGTGGGCTATAACGCGACAGAACATACCAAGGGTTTTCTCGACCCGGCGCGCAGCGCGGCCGAGTTGGCCGCGAGGCTGGCACAGCACCGGGTCGTAGCCAGCGACGATCCTGCCCTGCTCGAGCAGTTCCTGTTCCAGCAATTGCGGGTGACGCCGAACTTCTCGGGCCTCTATTACGGCGACGAGAACGGCACCTTCGTCATGATCATGCGGACCGAGACGCCCGGCCGGTTCCGCTCCAAGATCATCCTGACCCAGCCAGAACGTTCGGTGCAGTTCATCTGGCGGAACGAGGATTTCAGCGCCGTCGACAGCAAGATGGACCCGGCCGACCAGTTCGATCCGCGCACCCGGCCCTGGTACCAGCGCGCCGCCGAGACGCGGGGCACGATCTGGACCGACCCCTATATCTTCTTCTCGGCCAAGGCGCCGGGCATCACGCTCGCCTCGCCGGTCTTTTCCTCGCGCGGTGCCATCCGTGGCGTGGTCGGCGTGGATATCGAGATCAGCAGCATCTCGAACTTCCTGTCGCGGCTGCGCATCGGCACCTCGGGCAAGGCGCTGATGATCAACCAGAACGGCGACGTGATCGCCCACCCCAACCAGGACCTGATCCAGACCGAGAACAGCGACGGATCGCTGCGCTTTACCCAGATCGACGAGATCAAGGACCCGATTGCCCGCACCGCGTTCGGCAGCACCGGGCTGAACGTGGCCGACGGCAAGACCCGTCGCGCGACCTTTTCAGAGATCACCTACGGTGATGCCCGCTATGTCGCCAGCGTCATGCCGGTGATCAGCGAGGAATTACCCTGGACCATTGCGGTCTATGCGCCGGAGGACGACTTTACCGGCGCGATCAAGAAAAACCGGGCGACCAATATCTGGATCGCGGCGCTGGTGGCCATCGTCACCGGGCTGATCGGGCTGGCGCTGGCGCAGTTCATCCATCGACCGGTGCGCGCCTTTGCCGTCCGTTCCGCGCTGATCTCGCAGGGCGAGATCGACCCATCCGAGCCGATGCCCAAGACCTATAGCGAGCTGGCCGAGGCCAATGCCTCGCTGGTGCGCCAGATCGTCGAGCGCAAGAAGACCGAGCGCGAGTATGGCCTGACCTTCGATCGTTCCTCGCGCGGCATGGCCCAGATCGCGCCCGAAAGCGGGCGGTTCCTCAAGGTGAATTCGACCTTCTCGGACATGACCGGCTACAGCGCCGAGGAACTGGCAGCCATGGACTATGCCGACCTTGCCCCGCCCGAGGATGCCGGCCTGCTCAGGCCCCTGACCCCGATGCAGGACGAGGACTTCGCCACCCATCGCGAGGCAAGGCTGATCCGCAAGGATGGCGATGCGATCAGCGTGACGGTGAACGCCATCCTGATCCGCGACCATAACGGCCAGCCGCTGCATGCCGTGGTGGCCTTTGACGACATCACCGAGACCAAGGTGAAGGAAGGCCAGATCGCCCGGCTGAACCGCGACCTGTCGCATCTGGCGCGGGGCGAGACCATGGGCGAACTGGCCGCCGGGCTGGCGCACGAGGTGAACCAGCCGCTGGCCGCCATTGCCCAGAATGCCGACACCGCGCTTCTGGTGCTGGATCAGGCCAAGGACAGCCCGCCGGAACTGCGCGAGATCCTGACCGAGATCGAGAAACAGTCGCTGCGCGCGGGCGAGATCATCCGGGCGCTGCGCGGTTTCATCCGGAAGGAAGAGGTCACCACCGACCCCTTCGACCTGTCGGAACTGGTCGAGCAGACCCGCATCCTCGTCCAGCCCGAGGCGACCGAGGCCGGGGTCGCGCTGCACACGATCCTGCCGCCCTTGCCGCCGGTCGCCGCCAACCGCGTACAGATCGCCCAGGTGCTGGTGAACCTGATGCGCAACGCCATCGAGGCTATGCAGAAATCCGACCCGACGCTGCGGCAGGTGACGGTTGCCGCCCGGCAGATCGGCGGCCAGATCGAGGTTTCCGTCACCGATACCGGCCCCGGGGTCGATCCGGCGATCAGCCTCTTCACCAAGTTCGAGACGACGAAATCCACCGGGATGGGGCTTGGCCTGTCCATTTGCCGCTCGCTGATCGAGGCGAATGGTGGCAAGCTGTGGCTTGACCATGATCATTCGGCCGGTGCCCGCTTCTGCTTTACCCTGCCGGTAAGGGCCGCCTGATGAAGAACGAGCAATCACCCATGGCCGAAGAGAACACCACCGCCCCCGCCGGCACTGTCTACATCGTCGATGACGACCCGGATATCCGCTCGTCCCTGTCGCGGGCGCTGAGGGTTCGGGGCTATGCCGTGGAAAGTTTCGACTCGGCGGCGGGCTTTCTCGAAAGCTATGACGGCAATCCCCATGGCTGCCTGATCCTCGATCAGGGCCTACCGGGCATGACCGGGCTGGAGTTGCAGAAATACCTGAACCAGGAAAGCCGCGCCCTGCCGATCATCTTCATCACCGGTCATGGCGGCGTGCCGGAATCGGTGCAGGCAATCAAGGGCGGGGCGCTGGATTTCCTCGAAAAACCCTTCCGCCAGTCGGAGCTGATCGAGCGAATCAACACCGCGCTCGAATCGGCGGAACGGCTGATGCAGGTGGAAAACCAGAGCCGCGATGCCCGCTCGAAGCTGGAACGGCTGACCCCGCGCGAACGCGAGATTGCCGGTTACATGCTGGCCAATCCCGGCGATCTGTCCAGCAAGGGCATCGCTAGGGCGCTGGACATCAGCCCGCGCACCGTCGATCACCACCGGGCGCGCATTCTGGAAAAGCTGCAGATCGGATCGGTGGCCGAACTGATCGACCTGGCACGACGGCTGAATAATCCGCCCGTCGCCTCCCGCGAGGTCTGAGGCCCGGCAGAGCAGCCTTTGTCCGGCGAACACGGCAGGACGAAAAATCGACCGCCAGAACCTTCTTGGTGGGTAACCGGTTCAGGCGGCCGCAGGCTATTGTCTTGGTCTTATCGTTTGAAAAAAGTCACTCGTTACGAACCCAGAGAGAGCGTTCGCTGCAGCTGCGGATCGGGGTCCGGCAGCCTTGTCAATCACTTGCCACATCACCTGTTCAGAATACGAAATGCCGCCGCCACGCGAAATGCGTGGCTTTGCCTAGGTAGATTTGCCTAGAAATGCCCAAGTGGGCAGGAATGCAGCGCCCTCAGGCCGAGCCGCGCTGGATCAGCTGAAAGCCCACATCGACGACGGAAGGCCCCGGCACGCCCTCGCCGAAACGGCTGAGCAATGCCCCCGCTGCCGCCTCGCCCAGAACGGCGCGATCGACCCGGATGGTGGTCAGCGCCGGATGGGTATGGGCGGCGAAATCCTGATCGCCGAAACCGATCACGGCGATCTGGTCAGGTACGCGGAGGCCCCGCGCCGCCGCCTCGGTCAGCAGGCCATGGGCGAACTGGTCGGAACTGCAGAAGACCACGCCACCTATGAACCCCTGCCGGTCCAGCAGTTCGACCAGTGCCGCCCGACCCTGTGCCAGCGTGGCGGTACCCGGCTGGAAATCCACCGCCGGCACCTCGGCCCCGGTCATCCGCTGGAAGCTCTGCACGAAACTGTCGCGCCGCCGGATCGCGCGGGCATCGCCGGCGGTCACGGTCGCCGCGCGCCGGTAGCCCGCCTTGACCGCGAATTCCGCAGCCGCCTGCCCCGTTGCCGCATGGGAAAAGCCGACGCAGCAATCGATGGGGGTTTCACTGATATCCCAGATCTCGACCACCGGAATGCCCGAGCCGATCAGCATCCGCCGCGTTCCCGGCGCGTGATGCACCCCGGTCAGCAGGACGCCATCGGGGCGGCGGCTCAGCAGTGCCTCGACCAGCGCCTGTTCGCGCTCGGGGTCATGGCCGGTTTCCGACAGCATGATCTGGTAGCCGTTTTCCCGCATGATCTCCGAGAAGCCATGCAGCAGGCTGGAATAGACGATATTCGTGAAGGACGGCACCAGCGCCGCGATCAGGTTGCTGCGGCGCGAGGCCAGCGCGCCCGCCAGCGCGTTCGGCACATAGCCGGTCGCCCGGATCGCCTCGTGGATGCGGGCCAGCGTCTCGGGCGAGACCTTCGAGGGGTCCGACAGTGCCCGCGACACCGTGACCTGCGACACGCCCGCCATGCGCCCGACGGTCGTCATGGTGACGGCTGCGGAGGCTGGCAGGCCCGGCCGCCGTCGCGTTGCGTCGCTGTCGCCCATCACGTTCCTGCCCAATGTTTACGCATTCATCAGTTGAGAGGATTTTGCACCAACTTGTCAAGTCATGCTGCGCTACCTGCATTTTTGACCTGCACACCGCGCAAATCCGTCTTGACCCTTCGTCATGTATGCGCATACATCGTCTCATCCAGAATCGGGGGAGGGGACGGATGGCCTTGGACGGACGTATCACCGCAGACCAATTGCGCAGCGCACGCTGGTTTGCCCCCGACGATCTGCGCAGCTTTGGCCACCGCTCGCGGATGATGCAGCTGGGCTATGCGGAAGAGGAATTCGTCGGCAAGCCGATCATCGGCATCCTGAACACCTGGTCCGAACTGAATTCCTGCCACGGCCATTTCCCCGAACGGGTCAGGGACGTGAAGCGCGGCGTTCTGGCGGCAGGCGGCTTCCCGGTCGAGATGCCGGCCCTGTCGGTCGATGAAAGCTTCACCAAGCCGACCTCGATGCTTTATCGCAACATGCTGGCGATGGAGACCGAAGAGATGATCCGCTCGCACCCGCTGGACGGCGTGGTGCTGATGGGCGGCTGCGACAAGACCACGCCGGGGCTGGTCATGGGCGCGATCACGGCGGGCGTGCCGATGATCTTCCTGCCCGCCGGGCCGATGCTGCGCGGCAATTATGCCGGCAAGACGCTGGGGTCGGGCTCGGATGCGTGGAAATACTGGGACGAGCGCCGCGCCGGCAATATCTCGGACGAGGAATGGCTGGGCATCCAGGGCGGCATCGCCCGCTCGGTCGGCACCTGCATGACCATGGGCACCGCCTCGACCATGACCTCGATCACCGAGGCGCTTGGCCTCAGCCTGCCCGGTTCCTCCTCGATCCCCGCCGCCGATTCCGGCCACCAGCGCATGGGCAGCGATTGCGGCCGCCGCATCGTCGACATGGTCTGGGAGGCGCTGACCCCCGACCGCATCGTCACCGAGGCCGCCGTGCGCAATGCCGCCATCGTCGCCATGGCCACCGGCTGTTCGACCAATGCCGTGGTCCATCTGATCGCCATGGCCCGCCGCGCCGGGGTCGATCTGACGCTGGACGATCTGGACGCGCTTGGCCGCGACACGCCGATGATCTGCAATGTCCGTCCCTCGGGCAAAGATTACCTGATGGAAGATTTCTACTATGCCGGCGGCCTGCGCGCGCTGATGACGCAGCTGACCGAACGGCTGGACCTCTCGGCCCTGACCGTGACCGGCCGGACGCTTGGCGAGGGGATCGAGGGCGCCGTGGTCTATAATGACGACGTGATCCGCCCGCTGTCGAACCCGGTCTATGCCGAGGGCTCGCTGGCGCTGCTGCGCGGCAACCTCTGCCCCGATGGCGCGGTCATCAAGCCCGCCGCCTGCGATCCGAAATACTGGGTCCATGAAGGCCCGGCGCTGGTCTTTGACAGCTATCCCGAGATGAAGAAGGCCATCGACGACGAGACGCTGGACGTGACCCCCGACCATGTGCTGGTCCTGCGCAATGCCGGGCCGCAGGGCGGGCCGGGGATGCCGGAATGGGGCATGCTGCCGATCCCCAAGGCGCTGATCAAGCAGGGCCACCGCGACATGCTGCGCATCTCGGATGCGCGCATGTCCGGCACCTCCTACGGAGCCTGCGTGCTGCATGTGGCGCCCGAAAGCTTTGTCGGCGGGCCGCTGGCGCTTCTGAAAACCGGCGATATCGTGCGGCTGGACCTGCCCAACCGGCGGCTCGACATGCTGGTCGACGAGGCCGAGATCGCCCGCCGCCGGGCCGAATGGACAGCGCCGGAACCGCGCTTCGAGCGTGGCTGGGGCTATATGTTCTCGCGCCATGTGACGCAGGCCGACAAGGGGTGCGATTTCGACTTCCTCGAACGCGGCTTTGGCCGTGCCGCCGGCGAACCCGACATCTTCTGAGAGGCATCATGGCTCACGATCTGGACAAGGCGCTGGCCGGGATCTCCGGCATTCTGGTCACCCCCTATGACGCGGCGGGCGAGATCGCTCCGGCGAAACTGGCGCCGATCATCGACCGGGCGATTGCGGCGGGCGTGCATATGCCGGTCGTCAACGGCAATACCGGCGAATTCTATGCCCTGACCACAGACGAGGCCGTTGCCATGGTCGGCGAGGTTGCGGCGCTGATCGACGGGCGGGCGCCGCTGCTGGCTGGTGTCGGGCGCGGCATCCGTGACGCGGTGCGGCTGGCCCGCGCGTCGGCCGATGCCGGGGCTTCTGCGCTGATGGTGCATCAGCCCCCCGATCCCTTCGTCGCCCCGCGCGGCACGGTGGATTATGTCAGGGCGATCTCGGACGCCTCGGGCCTGCCGATCATGCTCTATCTCAGGAACGACGCCATCGGCACCAAGGGGATACAGGCGCTCTGCGAGATCCCGGGCGTCAAGGGCGTGAAATGGGCGACGCCCAACCCGATGAAACTGGCCGACGCCATCGCCGCCTGCGATCCCGCGATCACCTGGGTCTGCGGTCTTGCCGAAGTCTGGGCGCCGGCGCTTTATGCCGTGGGCGCGCGGGGCTTTACCTCGGGGCTGATCAATGTCTGGCCGGAACGCTCGGTCGCCATCCACAGCGCGCTGGACGCAGGCGATTTCGCCGAGGCCCGTCGCCTGATCGCCGAGATGCGCGCCTTCGAGGATATCCGCGCCGAAGAGTTGAACGGCACCAATGTCACCGGCGTAAAGGCGGCGCTGCAGGCCCTCGGTCAGGATTGCGGCCCGACAAGACCGCCCTCGGCCTGGCCGCTGAGCGATGGACAACAGGCGCAGCTTCTGGCCTTCCTGCGCGCGAACAACCTGATCTGAAAGGAACGACCATGACCTTCACCCCCCACGGAAAACACCTGATCGCGGGCGAATGGGTCGGATCGGACCAGAGCTTCGCCTCGGAACCCGCGCATGGGCCGGTGCATCAGTTCTCGGTCGGCACGGTCGATCTGGTGAACCGCGCGGCCGAGGCGGCGGAAGAGGCCTTCTGGACCTATGCCTATACCACCCGCGAGGAGCGTGCCGCCTTCCTTGACGCCATCGCCGATGAGATCGAGGCGCGCGCCGAGGCGATCACCGAGATCGGTTCTCAGGAAACCGGCTTGCCCGAGGCGCGGCTTCAGGGCGAGCGGGGCCGCACCACGGGTCAGCTGCGCCTGTTCGCATCGCACATCCGCGACGGCGCCTATCTGGACCGCCGCCACGACAAGGCCCTGCCCGACCGCCAACCTTTGCCCCGCCCCGATATCCGTGTGATCCAGCGACCCATCGGCCCGGTCGCGGTCTTTGGCGCCTCGAACTTCCCGCTGGCCTTCTCGACCGCCGGTGGCGACACCGCCGCCGCGCTGGCCGCCGGATGCCCGGTGGTGGTCAAGGGCCATTCCGCCCATCCCGGCACCGGCGAGATCGTGGCCGAGGCGGTTCTGGCCGCGATTGAAAAGACCGGAATGCCCAAGGGCGTCTTCTCGCTGATCCAGGGCGGCAAGCGCGATGTCGGCACATCGCTGGTGCAACACCCGCTGATCAAGGCCGTGGGCTTCACCGGCTCGCTTGGCGGTGGGCGCGCCCTCTTCGATCTTTGCGCGCAGCGCCCCGAGCCGATCCCCTTCTTCGGAGAACTGGGCTCGGTCAACCCGATGTTCATCCTGCCCCATGCGGCACAGGCGCGCGGGGCCGAGATCGGCAAGGGCTGGGCCGGCTCGCTGACCATGGGCGCGGGGCAGTTCTGCACCAATCCCGGCATTGCGGTGATCGAGACCGGTGCGGCGGGTGATGCCTTCGTCAGCGCGGCGAAGGATGCGCTGGCGCAGGTCGGCCCGCAGACCATGCTGACCGAGGGCATCGCGAAAGCCTATCGTGACGGTCAGGCGCGGTTCGAGGGTCGCAACAGCGTGACCCCGCTGCTCTCCACCGAAAGCAAGGGCCGCGAGGCGAACCCGAACCTCTATGAAACCGATGCCGCGACCTATCTGCAGGATCACGCGCTTGGCGAAGAGGTCTTCGGCCCGCTGGGTCTGGTGATCCGGGTCAGCGGCACGGATGACATGGAGAAACTGGCGAAAGGGTTCGAGGGCCAGCTGACCGCGACCATCCATCTGGATGCCGAGGACGCCGCCGAAGCCCGCCGCCTGCTGCCGATCCTCGAGCGCAAGGCCGGACGCGTTCTGGCCAACGGCTTCCCGACCGGCGTCGAGGTCTCCGAGGCCATGGTCCATGGCGGCCCCTACCCCGCCTCGACCAATTTCGGCGCCACCTCGGTCGGCACCCTGTCGATCCGCCGCTTCCTGCGGCCGGTCAGCTTCCAGAACATCCCCGAGGGCGTGCTGCCCGACGACCTGCAGGACATCTAGTTCAAAGAAGGAGCGCCACCATGAACCAAGTCACCCGCGACAAGCTGATGGGCGTGTCCGTCGCCACGCTGGCCAGCGTCCTCTACAAGCGCGGCCTGCGCAATCAGGTGATCCAGGGCGTCCATCCGCTTGGCTGGAAGGGCAAGAACATGGTGGGGCCAGCCTTCACCCTGCGCTACATGCCGGCGCGCGAGGATCGCAACCCGATGACGGTGTTCCGCAATGCCGATCATCCCCAGCGCGTCGCCATCGAGACCTGTCCGCCGGGCGCGGTGCTGGTGATGGACAGCCGCAAGCAGGCCAATGCCGCCTCGGCCGGTGACATCCTCATCACCCGGTTGATGATGCGCGGCGCGGCGGGGGTCGTCACCGATGGCGGCTTCCGCGACGCCGCCACCATCGCCGAACTGGAGATGCCAGCCTATCACACCCGCCCGTCCAGCCCGACCAACCTGACGAATAACGAGGCCATCGCCATCAACGAGCCGATCGGCTGCGGCGATGCCCCGGTCTTTCCGGGCGACATCATCGTGGGCGACGCCGATTGCGTCATCGTCATCCCCGCCGAGATCGCCGACGAATGCGCCGACGAGGCTGCCGAGATGACCGTCTACGAGGATTTCGTCATCGAGAAGGTCAAGGCCGGCACGCCGATCATCGGGCTGTACCCGCAGACCAAGGCCGAATTCGCCGGGGAATTCGCGGCATGGCGCAAGTCGCAGAACCGCTAACCGGCCTCGCCGCGCGGCAGAATCTCGGGCGTCAGTTCCGCCCGGATCAGCGCGGCGATTTCGCGCACCAGTGGCTCGGGTTCCTTGGGGCGCAGCGCCAGGTAAAGATCGGAATGCAGCGCATCGGGCGGCAGGCCGATATCGCGGATCTCGGTATTGGGCATGGCGATCTGGCTGTTCGAACGCGGCACCAGCGCCACGCCGAAACCGCCATCGACAAGCGACATGATCGTATGGCTTTGCGCCACCGCAAAGATCATCCGCGGCGTCACCCCCTGCGCGTTCAGAAAGCCCTGTACCACCTCGGCCAGAAAGCCGCCACGTTCGGTCGAATAGCCAATGAAGTCGATGCCATGCAGTGCGCTGACCGGGATTTCGGGCTGATCCAGCAGCGGATGACCGCGCGGTGCGGCAAGGACAAAGGGCTCGCTCCACAGTTTCTCGATCGGCAGGCCAGGATTGTGGCGCGGCAGGCGGATGACGGCGAAATCCAGACTGCCCGCCTGCAGCGCATCGACCGCCTCGGCGGTCATCACCTCGCGCAGGGTCAGATCGACCTCGGGCAAGGCCTCGCGCACCCGGCGGGCAATGCGGGGAATAACCTCGAGACAGGCCGAGGGCACGAAGCCCAGTTCGATATGCCCGGCCTGTCCGCGCGCCGCCTGCCGTGCCGACAGGATCGCGCTTTCGGTGCGGGTCAGGATATCGGTCGCATCGGCGAGGAGCCTGCGCCCCGCCGGGGTCAGCCGGACCGAGCGGTTGGTGCGATCGAACAGCCGCGCGCCAAGGACATGTTCCAGCAGCGCGATATGGCGCGACAGGGGCGGCTGGGTCATGTTCAGCCGCCGCGCGGCGCGGCGGAAGTTCAACTCTTCGGCCACGGCCACGAAATAGCGCAGCTGGTTCAACTCGATCGTCGGTCCGCTCATCCCGCCCCCTCGCGCCATGTTGCGAGAGCTGGGCTTGGGTCGCAATATGCAAGATTTTGTCATCTTATGATGAAAATGTCAGGCCATTTAGTTTTGTCAGTATTTGCTGGATATATTGTCAAGATACGCGCACACAAACCGCCGGATACACAAGTTCTAATTTTACAAGATGACAAAATAACCGAAAGCTGTTAAGTCACATCGCCAAGGCGTGAATCGGGGGGATCATGCAGGACCGCAATGCCATCACGGGGGTCGCGATCATGGCGCTGGTGGCGCTTGGCGGCGCCGTGGACAGCGCCATCGTGCGGTTGCTGGCGGGCGAGGTTCATCCCTTTGTGATCGGTTTCACCCGCGTGAGCTTCGGCCTTCTGGCGATGCTGCCGCTGATCCTGACCCGGCCCGGTATCCTGCGGACACAGGCGCGCTTCAGCCATGTCCTGCGGGCGGCGCTGAAGCTCGGCTCGCTGGTCGCGGTCTTTACCGCGCTGCAGGCGGCGCCGCTGGCCACGGTCACCGCCATCGGCTTTGCCGCGCCGATCTTCGTCACCCTTGGCGCATGGCTGTTCCTGTCCGAGAAGCCGGGGCCGCTGCGGCTCATGGGGCTAGTTCTGGGCTTTGCCGGGATCGTGGTGATTCTGGCCCCATCCATCGGGCTGGGTGAGGGTGAGGCGCTGATGCTGGCGCTGCTGGGTGCGCTTCTGACGGCGGCGATCCAGCTGATGCTGAAGGTCATGGGCCGGACCGAGCGTGCCGATACGCTGGTGGCCTGGAATCTGATCGTCTCGGTGCCTTTGGCCGCGCTGCCGGCCTGGTATTTCTGGACTACGCCCACTGCCACGCAATGGGGGCTGCTGGCGCTGCAGGGCGTCATCGGCACCGTTTCGCAACTGGGCGTCACCCGGGCGTTCCAGTTGGCCGATGCCTCGCTGGTCGCGCCGGTCGATTTCCTGCGCCTGCCCTTCGTCGCCGCCATGGCCTGGTTCGTCTTCAGCGAGCTTTCACCGATCTCGACCTGGGCCGGCGCGGCGCTGATCTTTGCCGCCATCCTCTTGATGGCCGCCTCGGCGCGCGGGCGTCAGGCCGTGGTGCAGGGCTGATACCAATGACAGCACCAGTGATAGCGAGAACGTATCATTCTGCATCAGAAACGAGTCGACTGACATGCGGATGACCCTAAAATCGCGGATGACCCAGGAGGAGGGCCGGTCAAGGCCTCGGGTTCAGATGCTTGTCCGGCGTCTTGCGGCGACCGCCGGAGTGACTGCAACAGCCGCTCCTATGGGAGGACTATCCATGAACTGTCGCGCAACCCTGCTGGGCGGGGTGACCTTGCTTGCCTTGTCGGCACCCGCCTTTGCCGCCGATACCGATGTCATCATCGCGCTGAACGAAGAGCTTGAAACGGTCGAACCCTGCATGGCCTCGCAGTCGAATATCGGCCGCGTCATCCTGCAGAACATCTCCGAAACGCTGACCGAGTTGAACACCGAGGACGGCTCGCTGATGCCGCGTCTGGCGGAAAGCTGGGAGGATATGGGTAACGGCACCTGGCGCTTTCACCTGCGCCCCGGCGTGACCTTCTCGGACGGTTCGGCCTTTGATGCCGCCGACGTCAAGCATTCGATCGAGCGCACGGTCTCGCCCGACCTGACCTGCGAGATCGGTGCCAAGTTCTTCGGCGGCATGACCCTGACCACGGCGGTGGTCGATGACGCGACGGTCGACATCACCTCGGACCCGGCCCAGCCGATCCTGCCGCTTCTGTTCTCGACCCTGACCATCGTGCCCTCGGAAACTGCGATGGAGTTCACCCGCCAGCCGGTCGGCACCGGCCCCTATGTGCTGAGCGAATGGAACGCCGGGCAGAACATCATCCTGGACCGCCGCGATGATTACTGGGGCGAGGCGCCGGTGGTGACCAAGGCCACCTATCTGTTCCGCACCGATGACGCGGTACGCGCCGCCATGGTGCCGGCGGGCGAGGCCGATATCGTGCCGCTGATCAACCAGAACGACGCCACCAACCCGGCAACCGATTTCGCCTATCCGAACTCGGAAACCACCTATCTGCGTCTCGACAGCAGCAAGGCGCCGCTGGATGACATCCGCATCCGCGAGGCGATGAACCTGGCGGTCGACCGCGAGGCGTTCCTTGGCACGCTGGTGCCGGCCGATGCCACGCTGGCCACGCATATGACGCCCCCGACCGCGCTTGGCGCCGATGTCGATCTGGGCGTGCCGGCCTATGACCCCGACCGCGCCCGCGCACTGATCGAGGAAGCCAAGGCCGCCGGTGTGCCGGTCGATACCGAGATCACCCTGATCGGTCGTCTGGGGAACTATCCCAACGTGACCGAGGTGCTGGAAGCCCTGCAGCAGATGTTCGCCGATGTCGGGCTGAACGTGAAGCTCGAGATGGTCGAGGTGGCGGAATGGGTCGAGCATTATTCGAAACCCTTCGCAGCTGGTGACGTCCCGGCGATGGTTTCGGCCATGCATGACAACAATCGCGGCGATCCGGTCTTCTCGATGTATTTCAAATATGCCTGCGACGGGTTGCAGTCGGGCATCTGCGACGAGGAACTGGACAAGCTGATCGCCGATGCCACCGCGGCGACGGGCGATGCCCGGGCCGAGGCCTGGCGCGCGGCCTTCCAGAAGGCGCATGACCTCTGGGCCGATATCTTCCTGTTCCACATGGTGGGCTTCAGCCGCGTCTCGGAACGGCTGGACTTCAAGCCGACCATCGCCACGAACTCGGAGCTGCAGCTTTCGCAGATCAAGTTCAAGTAACCCCCTCGGGTGGCGGCGCATCCCCGCGCCGCCGCCCCTTCCTCTCCGGCCCATCAGCCCTGAAAGAAAGATCTGACGATGAAGAAATTTCTGTTCAAACGGGCAATTTCCAGCGCCATCTCGCTGCTCTTGCTGATCGTTGCCGTCTTCTTCCTGTCGCGCCTGACCGGCGATCCGACGGACCTTTACCTGCCGGTCGATGCCAGCCAGGAGGCGCGTGACAATTTCCGCGCCATCAACGGGCTGGATCAGCCGCTGATCGTGCAGTTCGGCCGCTATGTCTGGGATGTGCTGCATCTGGATTTCGGCGACTCGATCCGCCGCGCCCGCCCGGCGCTCGAGGTGGTGATCGAGGCCTTCGCCTGGACACTGCAACTGGCGCTGATCACCATGTTCCTGGTCTCGCTGGCGGCGATCATTCTCGGCTCGCTGGCGGCCTTCAAGGTCGGTGGCTTCTTCGACCGCATCGCCACCTTCTTCTCGCTGATCGGCGCCGCCGCCCCGGATTTCTGGGTCGCCATCGTCGCCATCGTCATCTTCTCGCTTGGCCTCGGCTGGCTGCCCACATCCGGAACCGGCACGCCCCTGCACTGGGTCCTGCCCATTGCGGTTCTCTTCATCCGGCCCTTCGGCCTGATCCTGCAGGTTGTGCGCGGCTCGATGATCAACGCGCTCTCCTCAGCCTATGTGAAGACCGCCCGCGCCAAGGGCGTGACGCCGAAGAAGCAGATCTTCGTCCATGCGCTTCGCAATGGCATGCTGCCGGTCATTACCGTCATCGGCGATCAGGCGGCGGGGATGCTGAACGGGGCGGTGATCGTCGAGACCATCTTCGGCTTTCCCGGCGTCGGCAAGCTGATGATCGATTCGATCCTGCAGCGCGACTTCTCGGTGATCCTCGCGGCGATCATGGTCACGGCCATCGCCATCTTCCTGATGAACATCCTGATCGACCTGGCCTATGCCGCGCTCGATCCCCGCATCCGCTATTAGGGAGGCGAACATGACCCAAGCAACCGCATCCGCGGCCCCCGAGAAGGAACGCAGCGGCTTTCGCACCTGGCTTTCACTGCTCTGGGCCGACAAGCTGGCGTTCTTCGCCGCCGTCTTCCTGATCATCGTGCTCCTCTGCGCCATCCTTGGCCCCTGGCTTCTGGACGGCGTGGCCACCAAGCAGAACCTGCGCGGCCGCAATGCCCCGCCCTTCGATCTGTCGCGCGGCTTCATGATGATCCTCGGCGGCGACCAGCTGGGCCGGCCGCTGCTGGCGCGGCTGATCGTGGCGGCAGGAAATACCATGGCCGTCGCCGGCGGTGCGGTGCTGCTGGCCATGCTGATCGGCTCGACCCTCGGCCTGATCGCCGGCTATTCCCGTGGCCGCATGGCGGAACTGATCCCGCGTCTCGCCGACGTGATCATGTCCTTCCCCTCGCTCCTGCTGGCCGTGATCGTCCTCTACATGCTGGACCCCTCGGTCGGGAACATCATCCTTGTCCTCGCCATCACCCGCATCCCGGTCTACCTGCGCACCACCCGCGCCGAGGTGCTGGAGGTGCGCGAGCGGATGTTCGTGCAGGCCGCAACCGTCATGGGCGCGCCGACGCGGCGGATCATTTTTCGCCACATCCTGCCGATGATACTGCCCACCATCCTGACCATCGCCACGCTGGATTTCTCCTTCGTGATGCTGGCGGAAAGCTCGCTTTCCTTCCTCGGCATCGGCATCCAGCCTCCCGAGATCACCTGGGGCCTGATGGTCAGCCAGGGCCGGCCCTATCTGACCAGCGCCTGGTGGCTCTCGTTCTGGCCGGGTCTGGCGATCATCCTGACCACGCTGTCGCTGAACCTTCTGTCGAACTGGATGCGCGTCGCGCTGGACCCGGTGCAACGCTGGCGCCTTGAAATCGGAGCACGGAAACATGGCTGAGCCCCTTCTGGAAGTCCGCAACCTTTCCGTCACCTTCCACACCGCCCGTGGCCCGGTCGAGGCCGTCCGCAATGTCAGCTGGCAGGTCGCGCCGGGCGAGGTGCTGGCGATCCTTGGCGAATCCGGCTCGGGCAAGTCGGTCTCGGCCTCGGCGGTGATGGATCTGATCGATTGCCCGCCGGGCGAGATCACCAGCGGCGAAATCATTTATCGCGGTCGTGACCTGTTGAAGATGAGCGCCGCCGAACGCCGCGACATCAATGGCAAGCGCATCGCCATGATCTTTCAGGACCCGCTGAGCCATCTGAACCCGGTCTATACCGTCGGCTGGCAGATCGAGGAGGCCCTGACCACCCATGGCACGCCGCAGGACAAGGCGCGGGTGGAAACCATCGCGCTTCTGGACAAGGTCGGCATCCCCAACCCCGAAGCCTCGGCGCGGAAATACCCGCACCAGTTCTCGGGCGGGCAGCGGCAGCGCCTGATGATCGCGATGGCGCTGGCGCTGCGCCCCGACGTGCTGATCGCCGACGAGCCGACCACCGCGCTCGACGTGACGGTGCAGGCGCAGATCCTCGCGCTTCTGGAGCAGTTGCAGCACGAGACCGGGATGGCGCTTCTGATCATCACCCATGATCTGGGCGTCGTGGCCGAGATCGCCGACCGGGTGGTGGTGATGAACGCCGGCGAGATCGTCGAGCAGGGCACGGCCGCCGAGGTCTATGCCAATCCCCAGCACGCCTATACCAAGCGGCTGATCGGCGCGGCGCCGGGCAAGGGCGCGATCCATGACGATCCGCCCACGACCGAGCCTATCCTGCTTCTGCAGAATGTCTGCAAGAAGTACGGGGAATTCGAGGCGCTGAAGGGCTGCAGTTTCGAGCTGTGCGAGGGCGAGACGCTGGCCATCGTCGGCGAATCCGGTTCGGGCAAATCGACCACGGCCCGAGTGCTGCTGCGGCTCGAGGAACCGACCAGCGGGCGGGCGATGTATCACGGGCGCGACCTCTTCGCCCTGTCGCCGCGCGAATTGTTCGAGCTGCGGCGTGACATCCAGATGGTGTTTCAGGACCCGACGCAAAGCCTCAACCCGCGCATGACGGTCTATCAGATCATCTCGGAAGCCTGGGCGATCCATCCCGAGATCCTGCCCAAGGCGCGCTGGCGCGATCGGGTGGCCGAGCTTTTGGGTCAGGTCGGGCTGAAGCCCGAACACGCCCACCGCTATCCGCACCAGTTCTCCGGCGGCCAGCGCCAGCGCATCGCCATCGCCCGCGCCCTTGCGCTGGAACCGCGCGTCATCGTCTGCGACGAGGCGGTTTCGGCCCTTGACGTGCAGGTTCAGGCGCAGGTGATCGAGCTTCTGGACAAGCTGAAGGATGAATTCGGCCTCAGCTACATCTTCATCGCCCATGACCTGCCGGTGGTGCGCGACTTTGCCGACCGGGTGATCGTCATGCAGAAGGGCCAGATCGTCGAACAGGGCCCGGTGCGCGAGATCTTCGAGAACCCGCGCGAAACCTATACCCAAAATCTGCTGGCGGCTTCGCTGGACCCCGATCCCGAGGTTCAGGCCCGCCGCCGCGCCGAACGACTGTCGAAGGAGGTTGCCTGATGTCGAAACCCGATGTGATGATGCTCTATCCAATGCGCCCCAAGGCGATGGAGCAGCTTGAGGCAGCCTATACGCTGCACCGCGCCGATCTGGCGGGTGACAAGGCGGCCTTCATCGCCCTGCACGGGCCGAAATGCCGGACCATCGCCACCAACGGGCACGAGCCGGTGACGCGCGAGATGATCGCCGCCATGCCGAAGCTGGAACTGGTCGCCTGTTCCAGTGCCGGTTTCGAAAGCTTTGACCTTGTTGCGATGGCCGAGCGTGGGGTGAAGCTGACCAATACCTCATCCGCGCTCAGCGATGACGTGGCCGACACGGCGATCATGCTGATGCTCGCGGCGCGGCGATCGCTGGTCGCGGCCGAGGCCTATGTCCGCTCGGGTGACTGGGCCAAAAAGGGCATGTTCCCGTTGCAGCGCACCATCTCGGGCAAGCGGCTCGGCATCGTCGGCATGGGCACGATCGGGCAGGAGATCGCCCGCCGGGCCGAGGCGATGCGGATGCACGTCAGCTATTGGAACCGCAGGCCGAAGGATGTGCCGTGGCAGTTCCAGACTGATCTGCTGCAGCTTGCCAGCGACAGCGACGTTTTGGTTGTCATCGTCGCCGGTGGCGAGGGCACGCGCGGGCTGATCTCGGCCGAGGTGATGGCGGCTCTGGGGCCGCAGGGCCTTCTGGTCAATGTCTCGCGCGGCTCGGTGGTGGATGAACCGGCGCTGATCGCGGCGCTGACCTCGGGCGCGCTCGGTCAGGCGGCGCTGGATGTCTTTGCCAGCGAACCCGACCCCGACCCGGCGCTGACGGCGCTGCCCAATGTGACGCTGTTTCCGCATCACGCCTCGGGCACGGTCGAGACGCGGGACGCGATGGCGCAGCTGGTCGTGGACAACCTCGCCGCCTTCTATGCCGGCCAGCCGCTGCTGACGCCGGTCGATCTCGCGGCCTATGTGCCAGCCCCTGCCGAGGGATGAGCCGGGGCGCTGTGCTGGTGACAGGGGCCAGTTCCGGCATCGGGCTGGCCATCGCGCAGGCGCTGCTGGCCGAGGGGTTTTCGGTCATCGGCCTGTCGCGCAGCGCGCCTAAGGGCTTGGGCGAGGGTTTTACCCATCTGCCGGTCGATCTGACTGATCCGGTGGCGCTGACTGCCGCACTCGGGGACCTGCCGCCACTGGCGGGCGTGGTCCATGCGGCGGGGCTGCTGCGCGTCGGGCGGCATGACGCCTTCGATTTCACCGATGGCGCGCGCATGTGGCAATTGCATGTCGAGACCTCGGCCCGGCTGATCGGGGCGCTGGCCCCGCGCCTGTCGGATGGCGGCCGGATCGTGCTGATCGGCAGCCGGGTGGCGCGCGGCGCGCCGGGCCGGGCGCTCTATGCGGCCTCCAAGGCGGCGCTGTCGGGTCTGGTGCGATCCGTCGCCGCCGAGCTGGCCCCGCGCGGCATCACCGTCAATATCGTCGCCCCCGGCGCCACCGACACGCCGATGCTGCGCGACCCCGAACGCGCCAGCGAGGCGCCGAAATTGCCGCCCATCGGCCGGATGATCCGACCCGAAGAAGTCGCGGCAACCGTCGCCTTCCTGCTGTCGCCACTTGCAGGCGCCATCACCGGGCAGGAGATCGTCATCTGCGGCGGGGCGTCTTTGTGACCTATCGCGTCCTCATCATCGCCGATGACCTGACCGGCGCCTTGGACAGCGGTTCCGCCTTCGCCATGCGCGGACATGCCACCCGGGTTCTTCTGGACCCCGCCGATCTGCCCGCTGCGCTGACCGATCCTGATCTGCAGGTCATCGCCATTGCCACCGGCACGCGCGAGGTGCCTGTGGCCGAGGCCGCGCAGGCGGTGCAGCGCATCGCCGAAGCTTCGGCGGGCTTCGACGGCATCCTGTTCAAGAAGATCGACAGCCGGATGAAGGGACATATCGCCGCCGAACTAGCGGCCCTGCGGGGTGTCTTTCCACTGCCGGTGCTTGCCGTCCCGGCGATCCCGCGGCTCGCGCGAGTGGTCGCCGATGGCTGCGTTACCGGCGCGGGGATCGGAACGCCGATCGCCATAGCCCCGGCACTCGGTATCGAAGCCCGCATTCCCAAAGCCACCAGCGATGCCGAGATTGACGCCGTCCTGCCGGACGCGCTGGATCAGGTGATCCATGCCGGCGCCGCCGGTCTGGCCGAGGCGCTGGCCCGCGCACTGCCGCCGGGCGATGCCACGGCCCCGATTGATCTGCCGCTGCCACTGCTGATGGCCATCGGCTCGCGCGATCCGGTGACGCTGGCGCAGATCGCGGCGCTGGACAGCGCCCCCCTTGCCGCGCCCAACGGCGCGGTTCCGCCCTTGCCGGTGGCCGACCTGAGTCTCGTCCGGTGTACGCCCGGTGTTGAACCTGTGTCACCCGCTCAAGCCGCAGAGAACTTTGCAACCGGCATCGCCCGAGAGCTGCGCCGCAACCCGCCCCGTACCCTCTTCGCCTGCGGCGGCGAAACCGCACATGCCATCCTGCGGAAGCTCGGCATCACCACCCTTGATTTGCTTGGTGAAATCCTGCCCGGCATTCCCGTCGCCCGCACGCTTGACGGCAAGCTGACCGTCATCACCAAATCCGGCGGCTTCGGCGGGCCCGGTGCCTTGACGCAGTTGACTGGAAAATTTGTCAAATGATGCTCAGATAGGTTAGTCCTTTGTCCGAAGCCGTTACGGAGCCAAAGATGACCTATGACAAGGCCAAGCCCAGGACCACGCTGGCCGACAAGGTCTATCACCTGCTGTTCACCCGCATCACCAATGGCGAATACGAGGTGAACCAGAAACTGCCACCGGAAAACGCCCTGTCGGTCGAATTCGGCGTCTCGCGCCCGATCCTCCGCGCGGCGATGGAGCGGCTGAGGGACGAGGGGCTGATTTATTCGCGGCAGGGGGCGGGCAGCTATGTCCGTCTGCCGGTCAATGCCCCCGTGGGCTTTGCACGGGTCGAGACATTGGCCGATATCCAGCGCTGCTATGAGTTTCGCCTGACGCTGGAATCCGATGCCACGCGGCTGGCGGCAGGGCGTCGCAACCAGTCGGCGCTGGAGGAAATCGACCGGGCACTGGCGCTTTTGCGCGACGCGACCGGCTCGATGCAGCACCGCGAGGATGCCGACTTCGCCTTTCACCTCGCCATCGCGAAAGCCTCGAACAATCAATATTACGAGGCCACGATGCGGGCGCTTCGCGACCATATCAACGTCGGCATGAAGATGCATGGCCAGTCGCTGATGAGCGATGGCGCCAAGGGGCTGGAGGATGTGCTGGCCGAACATACCGCCATCCGCGAGGCGATCCAGGACAAGCGGGGCGAGGATGCGGCGCGGCTGATGCGCGGGCATATCGAGCAATCGCGCGACCGGCTGTTCGGCGGCGGGTTGATCGATCTGCAGATGCGGAATTGACAAGTTATTTACAACATCACAAATAACTTGACATCTGGCCCGGTTCGAGGCTGAATCCCCCTGCAAACACTGGGGGGATTCCATGACCGTTGACGAGATTGCCGCTTCGATGGATGGCCGCCTTGCGACCACCACACCGGGCCGGGACGAGGCCTTCCTGCCCTCGCCCGCCGTCCAGAACCACGCCTCGTTCCTGGTCGAACTGCCCGATGGCGCGGTGATCTGCACCTGGTTCGGCGGCTCGCTTGAAGGCAAGTCCGACATTTCCATCCGCGCGGCTATCCTTTTGCCCGGTGCAACCCAATGGGGACCGGTCTCGACGCTCAGCGACGATCCCGATCATTCCGAACAGAACCCGGTGATCTTCCCGGCGCCGGATGGGCAGTTGTGGCTGTTCCACACCTCGCAGCCCTCGGGCAATCAGGATGAATGCCGGGTGCGCATGGCCCGGCTGACCCGCGAGGGCGACCGGCTCCGGGCCGAGGCGGGCGCCTATATCGACCTGCCGCGCGGCTGCTTCATCCGGGCGCAATTGCAGGTGCAGAGCAATGGGTCATGGCTGCTGCCGCTGTTCCGCTGTGTCCAGCGACCGGGGCAGAAATGGACCGGAAGCCACGATGTGGCCGCCGTCGCGATCTCGCCCGATCAGGGGAAAAGCTGGTCCTATCAGGAGGTTCCTGGCTCGGTCGGCTCGGTCCATATGTGCCCGGTCGATACCGGTGCGCGGCTTTCGGCCTTCTATCGCCGGCGTCAGGCCGATTTCGTCTGCCGCTCGGACAGCCTCGATGGCGGGCGCAGTTGGTCGGCCCCGGTAGCGACGGATGTGCCGAACAACAATTCCTCACTGGCGGCGACCCGGCTGGCGTCGGGCCAGGTCGCGCTGATCTGCAACCCGATCAATGCCGAGATGTCACCCGACCGCCGGGCCTCGCTCTATGACGAGCTGGGCGAAGAGGATGGCCGGCCCGACGCGGACCCGCAGGGCGGCTGCACCCCGATCTGGGGCGTGCCGCGCGCGCCGGCGGCGCTGTGCCTCTCGACCGATGGCGGGGCCAGTTTTCCCGAACGCTACTTGATCGAGGATGGCGATGGCGCCTGCCTGTCCAACAACTCGCTGGACGGCAAGAACCACGAACTGTCCTATCCCTGGCTGCTGGAGACGACGGACGGGGCGCTGCATCTGAGCTATACCTTCCACCGCCGCGCCATCAAGCACGTGCGTCTGGCTCCGGGCTGGCGCGAGCGGCTGACCCGGCTGTGAAAGGATGGCGCAGGTTGTAAACCGATCGACCTGCGCCCTGACCCGCGATCAGGCCGTGGCGCGACGCCCCTGCGCCAGTTTCCCGGCATAATCCAGCGCCGACAGCATGTTCACATGGTTGGCGCGGCCAGTGCCCGCAATGTCAAAGGCAGTGCCATGATCGACCGAGCTGCGGTCGATGGGCAGACCAAGCGAGACATTCACCGCAGAATCGAAGGCGATCAGCTTGATCGGGATATGACCCTGATCGTGATATTGCGCCACGACCAGATCGAAGGCGCCGTTATAGGCGCGGTGGAAGACCGTATCCGCCGAGATCGGCCCCTGCACGTCGATCCCCTCGGCCCGGGCGATCTCGACCCCCGGCCCGGTCTGAAGATCATCCTCACGCCCGAAAAGCCCGTTCTCGCCGCAATGCGGGTTGATCCCGGCGACAGCGATCCGGGGGTTCTCGATCCCCATACGACGCAAATGGCGATGACCGGTGCGGATGGTTTCGGCCACGCGCTCGGGCGTGGCGCGGGTGATGGCGTCCTTCAGCGAGACATGGGTCGAGACATGGATGACGTTCAGCCGCTCGGACGCCAGCAGCATCCACGAGGACTTGCAACCGGTCAGCGCCGCCAGCATCCCGGTATGGCCGTCATAGTGATGCCCGGCGGCATTCAGCGCCTCCTTGTTGATCGGCGCGGTGACGATGCCCGCCGCCTTGCCGCCGCTGGTCAGCTCGACCGCGCGCTGGATGTAGCGGAAGGACGCCTCGCCGCAGGCCTCGGACAGGACGCCGAAGCGGCCCGGCAGCCCGTCGACCGGCACATGGATCACCTGCAAGGCGCCCGGCTTTGCGCTGTCCGACAGCGCCAGCGTCACGCCGCTGGCGGTAATCGCGCGGTCCAGCGTGTCGCGGTCACCGATGACGGCATAACCGCCGCGCGCCTCGGGCGGCAGCGAGGCGATGGCTTTCACGGTCACCTCGGCGCCGACGCCCGAGGGGTCGCCCATGGTGATGACGATGGGTTGGTCGGTCATGGGGCGTCCTTTCGGTGGGAGGAATCGGGGCGGGGGGTCATGCCGTCAACTCGTATTTACGCAGAATTTCGCGGATGGCGGCGTCCTGCGCGGGATCGGGCAGCAGCGCTGGCTGGCGCGAGAGACCGACCGAGGGGTCCATCTGGTAGAGCGCCCGCTTGACCAGCGCCGGCGGGAAGCCAAGCGCGTAAAGATCCTTGCGCAGCCCGGCAAAGACCGTCTGTGCCGCCTCGGCCCCGGCATCGTCGCCGGCGTTGAAGCTGGCGATGATCTGGGCCAGCACCTGCGGCGCGACATTGCCCAGACCCGAGATCACCCCGGCGCAGCCCTGCTGCAAGCCCCAGTGGACCAGATGGTCGGGGGCGCAATAGACCTCGAAATTGCCTTCGTCGCGGGCGACATCCAGATAATCCATCACCGTCTCGGTCGAGCCGCCGGAATCCTTGATCCCGGCAATGTTCGGGTGGCGGGCCAGCACGCGCGCAGTATCAGGCTCGATATGGTTCTGGGTGCGCGCGGGAATGTCATAGAGATAGACGGGAGTCGTCACCGCATCGGCGACGGTGGTGAAATGGCGAATCAGCCCGTCCTGCGTGCATGCGATGAAATAGGGGGTGATGACGGCGATGCCCTCGACCCCCATGCGGTCGACAGCGCGCGCGAGTTGCAGCGTTTCGAAGGTTGCCGGGCAGCCGGCATTGACGATCACCTTCACCCGCCCCGCCACCTCGTCCATCACCGCCTCCAGCAGGTCGATCTTCTCGCCCTGCGTCAGCGCGGTGAAATCGCCATTGGTGCCGCAGCACATGATGTTGTTGCCGGCCGCGACCTGACGGCGCACCTGCGCGCGCGTGGCCTCGAGGTTCAGCGTCTCGTCCTCGTTGAAACAGGTGACAAGCGCGACATAGGCCGAACGGGGGGATTGGGTCATGGGTCACCTCGCAAGGGGCCGATTCTGCCGGGGCGATTCCCCGGGGCTACAAGCCTTGGCGGGAAACTGGCGTGAATATGATAAGTTGTCAATGTATTTTGCCAAATTGTTGGCAAGATATGCGCCCGAAAGCCCAACCTCCGCGGCGACAATTCAGCAGACCTCGCGCCAGTAACATAGATTTTGTCATAAAATGCTTATTTCGAGCAACGAAACGCGGTCAGACCGGGGACAGAACCATCCGGACCCGCCATCAAACATACTTGTTGACAACTTTTCGCAACCTGCGCATTCTGCACCCCATCTAGCGCGGCGACAATCGACCGGAGTGACAAGATGCCCCTGCTTTCAGACCCGATAGAACTGCTGCGCCCGCCGGTCCTGCGCTTTGGCGTGGGCACGATCGACACTCTGGCCGCTTGGGTCGAGGAACGGGGTTATGGCCGCCCGGTGGTGATCGCCGATCCGGTGAACGCGGCGCGGCTGGCGGTGCTGGGGCTCGGCACGCCGGCCTGCTTTGGCACCGTGGTGCCCGAGCCTGACATCACCAACCTGATGGCCGCCGTGGCGGCGGCCGAAGGCGCCGATTGCGTCATCGGCTTTGGCGGCGGCTCGGCGATGGATCTCGCCAAGATGGTGGCAGTGATGGCCGGCCACGACCTGAGGCTGGCCGATATTTCCGGCCCGAACCGCGCGCCCGCACGCCGCGTCGGGCTGGTGCAGATCCCGACCACTGCCGGCACCGGCTCGGAAGTTGGCACCCGCGCGCTGATCACCGATCCGGCCACGCAGGCCAAGGTCGCCACCGAAAGCCGGCACATGCTGGCCGATCTGGCGATCATCGACCCGGCCCTGACCTATTCCGTGCCGCCCTTTGTCACCGCCGCCACCGGCGTCGATGCCATGGCCCATTGCGTCGAGGCCTTCACCTCGAAGCGCAGCCATCCGATCATCGATGCCTATGCCCTGCAAGGGATCGAGCTGGTCGGGAAATACCTGCGCCGCGCGGTCGAGGACGGCACGGATGCCGAGGCGCGGGCCGGGCTATCGCTGGCGGCGCTTTATGGCGGGGTTTGCCTTGGCCCGGTCAACACCACCGCCGGCCATGCCGTCGCCTATCCGCTGGGGACGCGCCACCACCTTGCGCATGGCATCGCCAATGCGCTGATCTTCCCGCATGTTCTGGCCGCCAATGCCCCGGCGACGGTGGAAAAGACAGAGGCCATCTGCCGCGCCCTGGGTTTCGCCCCCGGCGGCTCGCAGGATGTGCTGGCCGGAGCGCGGGATTTCTGCGAGGCGCTTGGACTCGACATGCGCCTTGGCGCCCATCGCGTGCCCGAGGATGACCTGCCCAACATGGCGCGCGATGCCCATGCCATCCGGCGATTGCTGGACTGGAATCCGGTCGATCTGTCGGTCGGCGAGATCGAAGGCATCTACCGCGCCGCCTATTGAGGCCTAAAGCCCCTCGCCCATGCTCGAGGCGCGCGGCACCAGATGCACTGGCTCGCGTCGCTCGGCCGCGGGCTTCTTGCCCTCGACCAGCCAGTCCAGCAGCGTCGCGGCGGTTTTCTGGCCAAAGCTGGTGATGTCGCAACTGACGGAACTCAGCCCCGGCCAGACCTGTGCGCTTTCCTCGATATCGTCAAAGCCAGTCAGACGGAAATCACGGCCCGGCATGACCCCCGCGCGCGACAGCCGCGCCATCATCCCCAGCGCCACCAGATCGTTGAAGCAGATCGCCGCATCCACATCAGGGTGATCCCTCATCAGCTGCTCGGCCAGATCAGCCCCGACCTGCCGCGAGGGGCGGCCATGAAGAACCAGCGGCTCGGCCCCGATCCGCGCCATCTCGTCCAGATAGCCCTGCATCCGCTCCGCCGTGATCGCCCGCCCCTGCAAGCCGCCGACAAAGGCGATGCGCCTTGCCCCCGCCTCGACCAGGTGCCGCGCCGCCTGCCTGCCGCCATCAACATAATCGAAGGAGGAGAAGGGAAAGTCCTCGGTCAGCGGGCTGACCTGCCGCAGCACCTGCAGCGTCGGCACCTGCGCACGGGCGATCTGCTCGAAGGTCGCGGTCACCTCGCCATAGCTGGGCGAAATGACCAGCGCCGAAACGCCATGCTCGATCATCGAGGTAATGATCTCGGCCTGCATCGCCGGGTCCTCGCCCGAGTTCGAGATCACCGTGGCATAGCCGCGCGCGAACAGCGCCATCTGGAACGAGGCCGCGAATTCGGTGAAGAAGGGGTTCCGCAGATCGTTGATGACCAGCCCCACCAGCCCAGTGGAACTGGAGCGCAGGTTCGCCGCCGCCCGGTTATAGACGTAACCCACCGCCTCCATCGACCGCCGGACCAGCGCGGCGGTTTCCGGCTTGATCTGCGGGCTGTTCTTCAGGACCAGCGAGACCGTCGATTTCGACAGGCCGGCATGGGCGGCAACGTCCAGAATGGTCGGGCGGCGGGGCATTCAGCCGATCCCGTGCAGCGCGAGCAGCAGCCGCATCCGCTCCTCCGCGAGATCGGGGCGCGACAGCACCCGGGCCTGATCGGCCAGCCGGTAGACCTCGGCATAATGGCTGATCTCGCGCGAGGACTGGAAGCCTGCGGGCATGATGAAATGCGACTGCGCGCCATTCAGCCAGGCAAGGAAGGCGATGCCGGCCTTGTAGAACTGGGTCGGCGCCTTGAAGATCTCGCGCGACAGCGGCACGGTCGGGGCGAAAAGCGCGTGATAGGTGGCTGTGTCGCCCTGCGCCAATGCCTCCAGCGCCTGCGCCGCGGCGGGGGCGATGGCGGCGAAGGCGCCCAGCAGGGCATGGGAATAATACGTCCCGTCGCCCTCGATCAGCGCGGCATAGTTGAAATCATCGCCGGTATAGAGCCGGACGCCCTCGGGCAGGCGGGCGCGGAAGGCCTCTTCATGCGCCTGATCCAAGAGCGAGATCTTGATGCCATCGACCTTGGCCCTGTTCGCATTGATGATCGCCAGCACCGCATCCGAGGCCGCGTCGACATCACTTCCGCCCCAATAGCCTTTCAGCGCCAGGTCGAACATGTCGCCCAGCCAGTGCAGCACCACCGGGTCCTTCGCCTGCGACAACAGCCGGTCATAGACCCGCGCATAGGTCTCGGGTCCGGCCCCGATGGCCGGCAGGGCGCGGGTCGCCATCAGGATCACCTGCCCTCCCGCCGCCTCGATCGCCTCCATCTGCGTCTCATAGGCGGCGATGATCGCGGCCTCGTCGGGCAGTTCGGCCAGGGTCTTGTGATCGGTCCCGGCGCCGCAGGCCACGCGCGGCTTCAGGGGATGCGCCTTGGCCTCGACCATGCTGCGCTCGATCAGCTCCTTGGCGGTCAGCCAGTCGACGCCCATGCCGCGCTGCGCCGTGTCCATCGCCTCGGCCAGTCCCAGCCCCTGATCCCAGAGCCAGTGGCGAAAGCGCAGGGTATTCTCCCAGTCCACCGCCGGGCGACCAACCCACGGATCGCGCTCGGCCAGGGGATCGCTGACCACGTGGGCAGCGGCGAAGGCGGTGCGGGTCAGGGGCACACGCGGCGCACCCGGCACCAGCGGATCGCCCTGCAGGGCATAGGCTTCCAGCTTTCCGTCATAGGTGGGCAGGTTCAGCGCCATCACGAAGCTCCTTCCACAGGCCCATCGACGGGCAGGTCAAAGACAAGGATGCCGTCCACGCCGCCATCCGCTGCGGCAACGATGGCATCGCCCACGCGGCGATGCTCGGCATGTTCCTGATAGGCGGCCAGCGTCTCCCAGCTTTCGAAATCGACGGTGAAGCCGTGCATATAGCCTCGCTCCAGCATTTCCGGGCTTTCGCTGCGCCCGGCGCGGAAGGGCCCCATGCCGGGCAGCAGCGCGCGGATGCCCTCGAGATCGGCATGGATCTGGGCGATCTGGGCCTCGGTGGTCTCCGGGCGATAGCGGACAAGGACGATATGGCGGATCATTTTACACTCCGTTGTCGGCGCGGATCATGTCGGCGGCTTTCTCGGCGATCATGATGGTGGGCGCATTGGTATTCGACGAGACCAGCCGCGGCATCACCGAGGCATCGACGACGCGCAACCCCTCGATCCCGCGGAAGCGCAGGCGGGTATCGACGACGGCAGCCTCGTCACTGCCCATGCGGCAGGTGCCGGCGGGGTGATGGTCGGTCTTGGAATTCTGGCAGGCATAGCGGATGTAATCCTCGTCCGTCCGCACCTCGGGTCCGGGCAGGACCTCGCGCGTGACCATGCCCTTCAGCGCCGGCTGGCGCATGATCTCCTGCGCCAGTTTCAGCCCCTTGATCGACATCTCGCGGTCATGCGGATCGGCCCAGTAATTCGGGTCGATCAGCGGCGCGGCCATGGGATCGGCGCTGCCAAGCCGCACCGTCCCGCGCGAGCGGGGTCGCAGATAGGCCGAGTTCAGCGTGACCCCGCCGTTGGGCATGGCAGCAACCCCGGCCTCGATCCCCGAGCCAAGGCCCAGATGGAACTGGATATCGGGCGACCGCGCGCCGTCTTCCGCATACCAGAAGCCGCCGGTTTCAAACAGGCTCGAGGCCACCGGCCCTTTGCGGGTCATGAGATATTGCAGCCCCGCCACCGCCGACCACCAGGGCTTCGCATAGCGGTCATAGGTGTAAGGCCCGCTGCATTCGGCGATCACGAACAGGTCCAGATGGTCCTGCAGGTCCGAGCCGACGCCGGGCTGATCCAGCACCACCGGCACGCCCACCGATTGCAGGTGATCCGCCGGGCCAATGCCCGACAGCATCAGCAGGCGCGGCGAGCCGATGGCGCCCGAGGAGAGGATCACCTCGGCCTCGGCGCGCAGGGTCTCGGGGCCGGATTGACCCAGCAGTTCCACCCCCACGGCGCGGCCCTGTTCGGTGACGATCCGCGTCACCTGCTCGCCCGAGCGCACGGTCAGGTTCGTCCGGCCCCGCGCCGGGTCCAGAAATGCCTTGGAGGTCGAAGAGCGCCGGGCATGGCGCTGGGTCAGCTGATAGTAACCCACGCCATCCTGCGTCTCGCCGGTCATGTCGGCGTTGAAGGGAATGCCAAGCTCGCCCGCCGCCCGGAAATAGGCCTCGCAAATGGGCAAAGGTGCGGCGGGTTTCGACACGCCAAGCGGACCGCCCTGCCCGTGATAGCGGTCATTATAGGTGTCATTGTTCTCGGATTTGCGGAAATAGGGCAGCACATCCTCGTAGGACCAGCCGTCGCAGCCCAGTTGCCGCCATTCGTCATAATCCTGCGCATTGCCGCGGGTATAGATCTGGGCGTTGATCGAGGAGCCGCCGCCCAGCACCTTCGCCTGCGTAAAGCGGATGACCATGTCGTTCATGTGGCGCTGTGGGACGGTGTTCCAGCCCCAGCTGCCGATGCCCTTGGTCATCTTCGCAAACCCCGCCGGCATGGCGAAGAACGGGTGCCAGTCGCGCCCGCCCGCCTCCAGCAGCAGCACCCGCAGGTTCGGGTTCTCGCTCAGCCGCGCGGCCAGCACGCAACCCGCGCTGCCACCGCCGACAATGATGAAATCATAGGCCTCTGCCATCTGTCACAACCTTGGAATGGAAAGCCCGCCATCGACGGGGATCACGGCACCGGTGGCGAAACCCATGCGGCCTTCGGCCAGCGGCACCACAGCCTCGGCAATGTCCGAAGGCTGACCCCAGCGCGCGGCGGGAACCAGACCGCCCTCGATCCGGGCGGTGTATTTATCGGCGACGCCCGCCGTCATCGGCGTTTCGATGATGCCGGGGCGGATGTCGAAGACGCCGATGCCGGCCGGCGCCAGCCGCACGGCAAAAAGCTGCGCCATCATCGCGGCGGCGGATTTCGAGATGCAATATTCTGCCCGCTCGATCGACACCATCGCCGCGCTGACCGAGGTGACGAAGATGATCGAGCGATAATCCGACCCGTCCAGCGCCAGCATTCGCCGCGCCACGGCCTGCGCCAGAAAGAAGGCGCCGCGCAGGTTGATGTCGGTGGCGAAGTCGAAATTCTCGGGCGTCAGGTCCAGCATGTCGCCGCGGATGCGGGCGGGAACACCGGCATTGGAGATGAGCGTGGTCACCGGCCCGGCCTCGGCCTCGATCCGCTCGAGAAGCGCCGGGACCGCCGCGACCTCGGCCAGATCGTGGCGGAGATAGCGGGCCTTGCGACCAAGCCGGGTCAGCGCCGCCAGTACCGTGGCGTCATCCTCGGGCAGTTGCGCGGCCAGAACCGGAGTAAAGCCGGCGCCGGCCAGCGCCTCGGCAATCCCGAGCCCGATGCCCTGCTGGCCGCCGGTGATCAGCGCGATGCGGCTCATGCCCCCGTCTCCGTCCGCGCGATCTCGTCGCCCACGCGCAGCGCATGTGCGGCCACGGTCAGCGCCGGGTTCACCGCCGCCGAGGTCGGCAGCACGCCCGCATCAGCGATGAAGAGGTTCGGGTGATCGTGGCTGCGCCCGCGCGGACCCACCACGCTGGTCGCCGGGTCGTTGCCCATCCGCAGCGTGCCGCATTGATGCGAGGGGGTGCGGCGGTCGAATGGCTTTGACAGCACCAGTGGGAATCCCGCCTTCTTCAGCTTCTGCTTCAGCACCGTCACCAGCGCCTCATGCGCCGCCCAGTTCGAACGCTTCCAGTCCAGCATGATCTGGCCGTTCTTCAGGCTGACCCGGCTGTCGGGATCGGGCAGGTCCTCGGACATGGCGTAAAGATCGATGGCCCGGTCCGAGATCGGCCCGGCAAGCCAGCCCGGCAGGCCCGATGTGGCCGCGAGGATCGGCCGGGAAATGCGGCCCAGCAGCTGGATATTGCCCAGCGGCCGGTTGTCCGGCCCGCCCTTCAGGTAGAAATCATTCACCTGCAGCGTTTTCTGATAGATCGTGCGGTTCTTGCGGAAGGGGTGGATCGCCAGCACCGCGGAGCAATTATGGTTCATGAAGTTCCGCCCGACCTGATCCGAGCTGTTGGCCAGTCCGGTTGGATGGTTGTCATTGGCCGAGGCGAGCAGGATGGCCGCCGAATTCACCGCGCCCGCCGCCAGAACGATCACCGGCGAGCTGATGGTTTCGGCACGCCCGCCGCGTTCGGCAAGAACGCCGGTTATGCGGCCCGATCCGTCCGCAAGCAGCTTTTGAACCCTGATTCCTGTCATAAGCTGCACATTAGAACGTTCCAATGCCAAGGCAAGGGAAATCGATTCTGCATCCATCTTTCCACGGCCCAGTTCGGGGCCGGTGTTCGGAAACGCATCCCAGGGGGTCCTTGCCGCCGCCAGCCAGCGGTCGATATCGACGCCAAGCGGCAGGCTGGAGGGATGCAGGCCGACCGATTTCAGCCGGGCGCGCAGATCCGCAATCTCGGGCTCATCCGGCACCGGGGGGAAGGGATAGGGCGCGGAGTGCGGCGGTTCGCTGGGGTCATCGCCCAACTCTCCGCGCACATTGAACATCTGCTCGGCCCGCGAATACCACGGCTCGAATTCGTCGTAACCGACCGGCCATCCGGGGGTGGTGCCGCCCAGATGCACCATCGGACGGAAATCCTCGGCGCGATAGCGCAACAGCACCGCGCCGTAGAACTTCGTGTTGCCGCCGACATAGTAGTAATTGCCCGGATTGAACGGCTTGCCCGCCCCGTCCAGCCATTCCTCGGTCGGGCGGTAATGGCCGTCGCGGAAGATCGCCACCGGGTCGCGGGCCTCGGGCGTGTCGGGCAGGCGCTCGCCACGCTCGAGGATCAGGATGCGGCGGCCGGTGGGGGCAAGGGCGGCGGCAACCGTCGCCCCGCCCATGCCGGAGCCGATGATGATGACATCGGGCTGGCTCATTGGTCGATCCGTTCCTCGGTCTGCGGATCGAACAGCACTGCCTTGTCCATGTTCACGGTGAAGTCGAAATCCTGACGCGGCCGTGCATCGGCATCCGCGCGCATCCGCGCGACGCAATCCTTGCCCGAGAGCGACATGGTGACAAAGGTGTCCGACCCCGCCGGTTCCGTCACCGAGACCATGTTGCGCAGGGGTTGCAGGTTCTGCGCCCGCTTGTCCGCGCCTTCTGCATCGGTGATCGCCTCGGGCCGGATGCCGAGGATGACGTTCTTGTTCAGATGCGCCCGAAGACCCGCGCCCTGCTGCGACAGCGGAAGGCGCAGCGATCCGCCATTCGAGTCGGTCAGTTCCGCCGCCAGCGCGCCGTTGTGATCGACCAGCTTGGCCGGCAGCAGGTTCATCGACGGGCTGCCCATGAAGCTGGCGACGAACATGTTCGCCGGGTTGTCATAGATCTCTTTCGGCGTGCCAAGCTGCTGCACATAGCCCTTGTTCATCACCGCGATGCGGGTCGACAGGGTCAGCGCCTCGATCTGGTCGTGGGTGACATAGACGATGGTGGTGCCGAGGTTCTGGTGCAGCTTCTTGATCTCGGTCCGCATGTCGACGCGCAGCTTGGCGTCGAGGTTCGAAAGCGGCTCGTCGAACAGGAACACGTCCGGGTCGCGCACCAGTGCGCGGCCCATCGCCACCCGCTGCCGCTGGCCGCCCGACAATTGCCCGGGCTTGCGTGCCAGCAATTGCTCGATCTGCAGCAGCTTCGCCACCTCGGCCAGCTTCCTGTCCCGCTCGGGCTTGGGGATCTTGTGCATCTCCATGCCGAAGGTGATGTTCTGGCCGACGGTCATGTTCGGGTAGAGCGCATAGCTCTGGAACACCATGGCGATATTGCGCTTGGACGGGTGAACGTCGTTGACCACCCGGTCCTTGATCGAGATCGTCCCGCCGGAGATGTTCTCGAGCCCGGCGATCATGTTCAGAAGCGTGGACTTGCCGCAGCCCGAGGGGCCGACGAGAACCAGGAACTCGCCCTCTTCGACGGCGATGTCGACGCGGTGCAGCACCTCGACATTCCCGTAAGCCTTGGTGACGTTGTCGATATTGAGAAAGCTCATGGGATCAGCCTTTCACGGAGCCAGCCATCAGCCCGCGCACGAAGTAGCGGCCGGCGACGATGTAGACGAGCAGGGTGGGCAGCGCGGCGAGAATCGCGCCGGCGAAATGGACGTTGTATTCCTTCACCCCGGTCGAGGATTGCACGAGGTTGTTCAGCGCCACGGTCATCGGCGGGTTGCTGCCCGCGAAAGAGGCGCCGAAGAGGAAGTCGTTCCAGATATTGGTGAACTGCCAGATGATGCAGACGATGGTGATCGGCCCTGACAGCGGCAGCATGATCCGCCAGAAGATCTGGAAGAACCCGGCCCCGTCGATCTGGGCGGAACGCACCAGCTCGGTCGGCACGGCGGCATAGTAATTGCGGAAATACAGCGTGGCAAAGCCGATGCCATAGACCACATGGACGAGGATCAGCCCGGGAATGGTGCTCGCAAGGCCAAGGATGCCAAGGATGCGCGCCATCGGGATCAGGACAATCTGGAACGGGATGAAGCAGGAAAACAGCATCAGCCCGAACAGGATCGTATCACCGCGAAAGCGCCACTTGGTCAGGATATAGCCGTTCAGCGCCCCCAGCACGGTCGAGATCGCCACGGCGGGCACGACCATCAGGATCGAGTTCAGAAAATAGGGTTTCAGGCCCGTCGCCTCGACCCCGATCTGCGCCGTGGACCAGGCCGAGAGCCAGGGGGCGATCGTCGGTTCCTTGGGCAGGGCCATCATGTTGCCGCCGGTGATCTCGGGCAGCGGCTTCAGGCTGTTCACCACCATGATGAAGAAGGGCAGCAGGTAGAAGCAGGCGAAGAAGATCAGCACCACGTAGATGAAGGTGCGGGTGATGCGGCCGGTGCGGACGGCCGTGTCCTGTGTCGCGACAGCCATCACTTCTTCTCCTTCAGCTCGGAATAGATGTAGGGGACCATCACCGCCGCCACGCCCATCAGCATGATGACTGCCGAAGCCGCGCCGACACCCATCTGGTTGCGGGTGAAGGTATAGGAATACATGAAGGTCGCGGGCAGCTCGGTCGCCCGGCCCGGTCCGCCGCCGGTCAGGGCGATGACGAGGTCATAGGACTTGATCGCAAGGTGCGCGAGGATCACGAAGGCCGACATGAAGGCCGGGCGCAAAAGCGGAATGACGATCCGGCGATAAAGCTGCCAGTTCGAGGCGCCATCGATCTGGGCGGCCTTCAGCATCTCGTTGTCGATGCCGCGCAGCCCGGCAAGGAACATCGCCATGACGAAGCCCGAGGATTGCCAGACCGCCGCGATGACCAGCGTGTAGATCGCCATGTTGCGATCCTTGATCCAGCCGAACTTGAAGCTTTCCCAGCCCCAGAGATGCATGGTGTGCTCCAGCCCTATGCCGGGATCGAGGAACCATTTCCACGCCGTGCCGGTCACGATGAAGCTGAGCGCCATGGGATAGAGATAGATCGGACGCAGCACGCTTTCGCCACGGATCTTCTGGTCGAGGAAGATGGCAAGAAGCAGCCCGATGGCCATGCAGATGACGATATAGAGGCTGGCAAAGACCGCCAGGTTCACCAGCGCCGTGCTCCAGGCCGAGAGGCCGAACAGGGTGGCATAGTTCTTGAACCCGACCCAGTCATAGCTCGGCAGCATCTTGCTGTCGGTGAAGGACAGGTAGATCGTGTAGACGATGAAGCCATAGACGAAGACCACCATCGCCGCCACCGAGGGCGACAGAACCAGCTTGGGCAGCCAGTCCTGAAGCTTGGTGCGGAAATCGGGTTCGGCCGTGCTGTGGACGGAGGCCATGATATCTCCCTTGCAAGGTGCGAGCCATCATGCCGCCGGGGCGGGTGATCGGGCTCAGATCAGGGGCAGAAGGGGGGTGGGCAGGGCCGCTCGTGCGGCCCCGCCCGGTCACGGTTTACTGTGCAGCTTCGACCGCATTGGCCAGCTCTTCGGCGGCCTGGGTGCTGTCGTACTCGCCGTTGAAATGCGCGGTCACCACGTCATAGATCGCGTTCTTCACGGCAGCCGGGTTGGCGTGGCCATGGGCCATCGAGCCCAGCAGCGTGCCCTTTTCCGACGCTTCCTTCAGCTGGGCCATGCCCTTCTTGCCGCAATCGTCGAAATCGGTGTCGGCCACGTCGGTCCGCGCCGGGACCGAGCCCTTCACCTTGTTGAAGGCGATCTGGAACTCGGGCGATTCGATGGCGCTGGCCATGGCGTTCTGCGCCTGCTTGGCGGCGTCATCGCCCTGCTTGAACATGACGAATTCGTCGCTGTTGAAGGTCACGACGCCCGCCGTGCCCGGCACCCGGAAGCACAGGAAATCGGTGCCCGGCACCTTGCCCGCGTTCAGGAATTCGCCCTTGGCCCAGTCACCCATGATCTGGAAGGCAGCCTCGTTGTTGATGACCATGGCCGAGGCCAGGTTCCAGTCGCGGCCCGAGAAGTTGTCATCCACGAAGCCACGCAGCTGGGTCATCTTGTCAAAGGCCTGAACCATCTCGGGCGAGTTCAGCGCCGCCGGGTCCAGATCGATGAAGGCCTTGGTGTAAAGCTCGGGTCCGCCCGTCGCCAGCACGGCGCTGTCGAAGATGGTGGCGTCCTGCCAGGGCTGACCGCCATGGGCCAGCGCGACCTTGCCCGAATCCTTCACCTTCTGCAGGGCGGCGATGAACTCGTCCCAGGTGGTCGGCTCGGCAATGCCCATCTCGTCTAGCATGGCCTTGTTGGCCCAGACCCAGTTGGTCGAGTGCACGTTCACCGGCGCGGCGATCCAGGTGCCGTCGGGCTTGCTGAATTTCTGGATAGCCGCGGGGATCACCGCGTCCCAGTTCTCGGCAGCTGCAACCTCGTTCAGGTCGGCAAGGACTTCGCCCTGCTGGGCCCAGTCCAGGATGTCGAAGCCCAGCATCTGCACGGCGGTGGGCGGGTCGCCTGCAGTCACGCGGGCGCGCAGCGCGGTCATAGCCGCCTCGCCGCCGCCGCCGGCCACCGGCATGTCCTTCCAGCCGATGTCCTGTCCGGCCAGGTTTTCCTTCAGCACATTCAGCGCCGCGGCCTCGCCACCGGCGGTCCACCAGTGCAGCACCTCGACATCCTCGGCCTGTGCCGCAGCGGACAGGGCAAGGGTCAGCGCCAGGGCCGAAACACCGGCCTTCGCAAGAATTTTCATGTTTCTCCTCCCGGTTGTCTTTCCCCGTCTGGCGGGGAGTGGGTAATTAAAACGTTATAAACACCCGACTCGTCAACAAAAATATTTCGCCCGACAGCGCAGCGAATTTGCAGTAAACGCAAGGACTTCGCGTGCTGCAGCGCAGCGACGAAAAATTGTTGTATCGTTGCACACACCTAGCGTAACCTCATCCCAAGTCAGAAACCGAGGTCTGCCCTGCCCGATACATCCGCCCCTTCGCCGACCCGCGCCCGGGTCACGCTGCGCACCATCGCGGGCGAGACCGGCTTGGCCGTGACCACGGTGTCGCGGGCGCTGTCGAACGACCCGCGAATCGCCGCGACGACCCGCGCGCTGGTGGCCGAAACCGCCGAACGGCTCGGCTATGTCCCCGACCGGGCGGCGCAGCGGCTGCGCACCGGGCGCACCAAGGTGATCCAGGTGCTGCTGAACCTCGACCACGAATTCCTCAGCTTCACCCACGAGATGCTGGGCGGTCTCTCCGAGGCGCTGGCCGGCACCGGCTATTCCGTGACCCTGTTTCCCGACATTCTGGAACGCGACCGCCTGACCGCCGTGCGCCAGATCGTCGAGGGCCGGCTGGGGGATGGCATCATCTTCAACCGGACCGAGCCATTCGATCCCCGCGTGCGCTACCTGACCGAGCAGGGTTTTCCCTTCGTCTGCCATGGCCGGACCGAGTTTTCCGTGCCCCACCCCTCGGTCGATTACGACAACGAGGCTTTCGCCCGCATCGCCATCCAGCGGCTGCTGGCCCATGGCCGGACCCGGCCGCTGATGATCCTGCCGCCGGCCCGCTATACCTTTTCCCAGCATCTGCGCTGGGGCGCGGTCGCGGCGGCGCGGGCCGCCGGGATCACCGTGGAACTGCCTGACGAGATCACGCTGGACAGTCCGCAGGATCAGGCTACCGCCTGGATGCGCCAGCGACTGTCCCAGCCCGACCGGCCCGACGGCATCATCTGCGTGGGCGAGATCGCCGCCCTGATCGCCATGGCCGCCAGCGCCGATATCGGGCTGCAGATCGGCCGCGACATTGACGTCGTGGCCAAGCGCGCGAGCGGTGTCTTTGACCTCTTGCGCCCGCGCATCGACGCCCTGACCGAGGACCTGCGCCAGACGGGCCGGGCGATGGGTGATATCCTCTTGCGCTCGCTGGCGGGCGAGGATCCGACGGGGCTGCAGGTGCTGCTGCCCCCCGGAACCGACTTCCGCCAGGACGCCTAGGCGGATCATCCCGCGACCCAGTTGTTGCGGCCGCGCGCGACGCGCATCTGCACGGTCTTCAGCTCCAGATACTCCTCGATGCCAAAACGGCCGAGTTCGCGGCCCAGCCCGCTTTCCTTCACCCCGCCGAAGGGCAGCTCGGCAAAACCGTCCATCCAGGTGTTCGTCCAGACCGTGCCGGCGCGCACCTTGCGGGCGAAGTTGAGGCAGGTATGGACATCGAGGCTCCAGACCCCGGCCGAAAGACCGTAGGCCGCGTTGTTCGCCAGTTCGATCGCCTCGTCCTCGGTCTTGAAGGTCAGGACCGACAGGACGGGCCCGAACACCTCTTCCCGCGCGATGGCCATGTCCGGCGTCACCCCCGCCACCACGGTCGGAGCATAGAAGCGCCCGTCGAGCCCCGGCACCGCCAGCACGCCGCCGCCGATCACCACCTTGGCACCCGCCGCCTGTGCCTCGCGCACATAGCCGTCGATCTTGCCCAGATGCTCGTCCGAGATGATCGCCCCGACCTGCGTCGCATCGCTCAGCGGATCGCCGAAGGGCACCTTGCGCGACAGGACCGCGATGCGGTCGGTCAGCGCCTCGGCCACGTCCTCGTGCACGATGATCCGGCTGCCGGAATTGCAGCATTCGCCGGCGTTGAAATAGATGCCAAAGGCAATCGCATCCGCCGCCGCATCCAGGTCGGCATCGGGAAAGATCACCTGCGGGTTCTTGCCCCCGAGTTCCAGCGACACCTTCTTCAGCGTGCCCGAGGCCGCCGCGACGATGCGCTTGCCCACCCCGGTCGAGCCGGTGAAGCTGACCATGTCCACATCGGGGTGGGTGGTCATGACCGCACCCACCGGATCGCCGTATCCCAGCACCAGGTTGGCCACGCCCGCGGGCAGGCCGGCTTCTTCCAGCAGCTCGAACAGGATCACCGTGGTCGAGGGCGTCATTTCCGAGGGCTTCACCACCGCCGTGCAACCGGCGGCCAGCGCAAAGGGCAGCTTCTGGCTGACGATCAGAAAGGGGAAATTCCAGGGCGTGATGATCGCGGCCACCCCGATCGGTTCCTTCAGCACCAGCCCGAGCATGTCGGGGCCCAGATTGTTGTGGCTGTCGCCATGCGCCATCCGCGCCAGCGCCGCCGCATAGCGCCAGATATCCGCCGCGCCCTCGATCTCGCCCCGCGCCTGCGCGATGGGCTTGCCCGATTCCAGCACCTCGATCCGGGCGATGCGCTCGCGGTCGCGGTCGATCAGATCGGCCACACGGTTCAGGATCTCGGAGCGCGATTTGCCCGAGGAGAAGCTCCAGTCACCGGCGTCAAAGGCCCGGCGGGCGGCGGCAATGGCGGCCAGAACCTCGGCCTCGCCACCCTTGGCCGAGCGGCTGACCAGCACGCCGTGCGAGGGTGAGACACGGTCGAAGGTCGCGCCATCGGCGCTGTCTTTCCACAGGCCATCGATCAGGTGGCGGCCGGTGAAGGGTTCAGCCGGCACGGCGGCGCCGCTGGCGGGGATCAGGGTAAACTCGGTCATGGCTCAGGTTCCCGGGAAGACGGGTTTGCGTTTATGGGCAAAGGCGTCCACGCCTTCGGCCTTGTCGGCACTGGCGGCGATCATGCCCGACCCCAGCGCCTCGATCATGGCATCGCGATCCTCGCCCACACCGGCATGGATCATGTATTTCGCCACTTCGGTCGCACGCGGCGAAGTCGTCAGCAGCTTTTCGGCGATGGCCCGCGCGGTGGTCGCCGGATCATCCGCGATCTCGGCCACGAAGCCGCAGGCCAGCGCGCGCTCGGCGCTGATCCGGCGACCGAAGAGGGCCATTTCCTTCAGCATCGGCTCGGGCAGCAGCCGCGCGATGCGCTGTGTGCCGGACCAGCCCGGAACAATGCCGACCTGGCTTTCGGGCAAAGCCAGCGTGGCAGCGGGTGCGATCACCCGGATATCGCAGGCCGAAGCCAGTTCCAGCCCGCCGCCAAAGGCATGGGCCTGCAACACGGCTATGGTCGGCTTCGACAGCCGGGCGAGGCGGTCAAAGATGCGATGCCCGTCGCGGACCCAGATGCGGGCGAATTCGGCGGGGGCATAGCCGGCCCAGGCCTTGATATCGGCCCCGGCGCAGAAGGCCCGCTCGCCTTCCGAGGTCAGCAACACCGCCCGCACGGCGGTATCCCGGTCGAGTGTGTCGCAATGCGCGGCCAGCTGCGCCAGCATCTCGGGCGTGAAGGCATTGAGCTTAGTCGGGTTGTCCAGTCGCAGGGTGGCAATGCCGCCTTGGGTGTCCAGATGAACCGCACCGCTCACAGCGCCAGCTCCATCGGACCCTCGACCAGCAGCGATTTCGGCATGGTGATGGCGTTTTCCGCCACCTTCACCCGGCCCTGCGAGGCGGCGACGATGTCGCGCGCAGGCTCGATCCCCGGCATGATCTCGGTGGCGACCAGTCCCTCGGGCGTCAGCCGGATCACGCAGCGCTCGGTGATATAGATCGCCTCCTGCCCGGTCTCGACGGCGCGGGCGCCCGAGAAGGTGACATGCTCGACCTCCTCCACCATCTTGGTGAATTTGCCCGGCTTCGAGATGCGCAGACCGTTTTCAGACAGGTCGAACTCTGCCGCCGCCTCGAAGAAGCCCGAGAAGACGATCTTGCGGGCATTGGCGGTGATGTCGACGAAGCCGCCGCAGCCGGCGGTCAGATAGGGTTTCTTGCCCAGCTTCGACACGTTCACATTGCCCTGCACGTCCACTTCGAGGAAGGACAGGAAGGACATGTCGAAGCCGCCACCCTGGAAATAGCTGAACTGGTTCGGCGAGGGGACGTATCCATAGGCGTTCGAGGCGCAGCCGAAGGCAAAGCCGGTCAGCGGCATTCCCCCGACGGCGCCCTGCTCGATGGCCCAAGTCACCGCCTGCGGCTCGCCGGCTTCCAGAAGGATGCGCGGCACCATGGCGGAAATGCCGAAGCCGAGGTTCGCCGTCTGGCCGCGACGCAGTTCCAGTGCGGCGCGGCGGGCGATGATTTTCTCCACCCCATGCTCGGCCAGCGAAAAGCTGGACCACGGGCGCATGATCTGGCCCGAGATGGCGGGGTCATAATCGGTTTCCGTGGTCTGGCGCTGATCGGGCGCGACCACGACCAGATCGACCAGATGGCCCGGCACATGCACGTCATGGGGGCGCAGGCTGCCCGAGGCGGTGACGCGCTTGACCTGCGCGATGACCAGCCCGCGATGGTTGCGCGTGGCGATGGCCTGATCGAGACCACCGAGATAGGCACCTTCATGTTCATAGGTCAGGTTGCCATCCTCATCCGCCGTGGTGGCGCGGATGATGGCGACATTCGGAGTGATATTGGGGAAATGCAGCCAGGTCTGACCGCCGAATTCCTGCCGGAAGACGATGGGTTCGGCGGCCGCGACCTCGTTCATGGCACAGCCCTGCCGGATCGGATCGACGAAGGTGTCGAGCCCTACCCGGGTCAGGACCCCGGGTCGCCGCGCGGCCACGTCGCGATGCATGTCGAACATGATCCCCGAAGGCACGTTATAGGCCAGCACCCGGTTTTCCACGATCATCTTCCAGATCTCGGGCATCGGCAGGTTCGACGAGCCCGAGGGATAGGAACCGCCAAGGATGCGCTTCAACAGCCCGTCCTTGGCGATGTGATCGACGCCCTTCACGCCATACATGTCACCCGCCGCGATGGGGTGCAGCGTGGTCAGGTCGCGCGGATGGCCCTCGGCGTCGAAACGCTCGCCCAGGGCCTTCAGCACCGCATCGGGGCAACCGAGCGCCGAAGAAGAGGAGACGGTGACCACGGCCCCGTCGGCGATGCGAGCGACCGCCTCGGCGGCGCTGACGATCTTGGACATCACAGTCCTCCGTAATTGACGGCGGTGCGGCGCCCGGTCCGGGCGGCCTCGGCCACGGCTTCGGCCACGGCCAGCGAGGCAACGCCATCGCGGCCATCGGCCGAGGGGTAGCCCTTGCCGGCGACGGCATCGGCGAAAAGGCCAACCGCACGCTCGTAAAGGTCATGGGTCGGATAGCTGACCGGCTCGGCACCTGCGGCCGTGACCAGCGTGATCTCTCCGACCGGCTGCTGGGTCATGACGTTGCGCGCGAAGATCGAGCCCTCGCTGCCGTGGATCTCGATCCCGGTGCCGGCGAACCGGTGGGTAAAGCTTTCATGCGCCTGAACTTGCGCGCCCGAGGGCATGGACCAGACCGACATCACGCTGTCCTCGACACCCTGCCCCATGCCGGATTGTGCGGTCATGGCGACGACCTCGACCGGGTCCTCGCCCAGATGGAAGCGCACGGTATCGGCGTCGTGGACGGTGATATCGGGAATGACCCCGCCGCCCGCCGCCGGATTGTCGATGCGCCAACCCTGCAGATGCGGCGGCAGGTGGACGGCGTGGAACACCCGGACGCTGCGAACCGTGCCGATGCGGCCCGAAGCGACCAGATCGCGGATTGCCAGATGGCTGCCGGCATTGCGCAGATGGTGATTGGTGGCAAAGACCAGCCCGGCATCCTTGGCTGCTCGCACCATGGTCACGGCATCGTCGACCGACATGGCCAGCGGCTTTTCGCACAGCACATGCTTGCCCGCCGCGATGGCGGCCATGGCCTGCGGGAAATGCTTCTCGTTGGTGGTCGAGATGTAGACCGCGTCCAGGTCCGGATCGGCCAGCATCTCGGCCAGATCGGCGTAACCCGTGGCGATGCCATTGGCGGCGGCATAGTCGCGTGCGCGATCTGCGCTGGAGGACAGAACCGAGCGAACCTCGCCCCCCGTCGCCCGCATCGCCCCGATCATGTGCTGGGACGCGATGTTGCTGGCCCCGATCAAACCCCAACGCATGCCTGTTCCCCCGAGTCTGGACCGTTCCAGCGATTAATTAGAACGTTCCAGAAGCTGCGTCAAGATGATTCCCGCTCACCGATGCAGATCGACCGTCACCGAATCCGCCCTGCCCCGCACGTCGATGACCGAGATCCGCACCGGACCGGTCTCGGTCAGGTCCAGTTCCAGCGCGGTCTCGCCCCGGGCGATGGCGACCGGGCGGCCATCGGCCAGCCAGGTAAAGGGCGGCGCGCCATCCATGACCTTGACCAGCAGCCGACCCTCGGGCGCCTCGATCCGGGCGCCATCTGGCGGAAAGGCCATCTTCGGCGCATCCGCCGGTTTCGCGGCCAGCGCCTCACCCGGCGCACGGAACTGGCGCAGGGGCTGCGGCAGGTGCGCGGTGGGCAGGGTCAGCGTGGCGGGTGGCGGGGGCGGCAAGGGCGTGCCGCCCGCCCGCGCCCGGTCGAAAAGCTCGAAAAGCAGCGGCGCGGCCAGATCGCCACCGAAAGCGCCCGGAACCGGCGTGCCATCGGCCCGGCCCATCCAGACCCCGCCGACATGGCCGCCGTCGAAACCGACGGCCAGCGCATCCCGGTGGCCATAGCTGGTGCCGGTCTTGTAGGCGATGCGGCCCGGCGCACCACCGGGCGGCGGGTTCATCTGCGACAGGATATTGCCGACCTGCCAGGCCGCAACCTCGCCCAGAAAGCGCCGACCCGTCGGCCCGCCCTTTTCGGGCAAAGGCGACAGCGCCACCGCCTCGCCCCCCGCTGCCAGCCCGGCATAGGCGGCGACAAGGCCATGCAGGCTGATCCCGGCCCCGCCAAGCGCAACCGCCAGCCCCGGCTGGCCGCCCGGCACCACCAGATGCGCGCCGGCACGGTCCAGCGTGTCGATCAGCCGGGCCGGGCCGACGGCATCGGCGAGCCGCACCACCGGGATGTTCAGCGAGGCCAGCAACGCCGCCCGCACCGTTACCGTGCCGTGAAAACTGCGGTCGAAATTCTGCGGCGCATAGCGCCCGAAGGCCACCGGCCGGTCCTCAATCAGTGTTTCGGGATGGGCCATCCCATCGTCGAAGGCCAGTCCATAGACAAAGGGCTTCAGCGTCGATCCAGGCGAACGCAAGGCCTCGGACATTTCCACGAAACCGGCGCGTGCGGTGTTGGTCCATTCCGCGCCATCCACCTGCGCCAGAATCTCGCCGGTCCGGTGATCGGCCAGCAGCATGGCGACGGTGATCCGTTCGGTCTGACCGGCCACGGCACGGCGGGCCAGCGCCTCGGCGGCGCGTTGCAGGGGGGCATCGATGGTGGTGGCAATGCGCAAGGCCGTCGGATTTTCGCGGTGCAGGCGCGCGGTCAGATGCGGGGCCAGCGCGGGGAAGGGGCGGCGATGGCGGGGCAGGGCGGTCGAACCTGCCGCACGCGCCTGATCGGTATCGAGCACGCCCTCCCTGACCGCTCGGGCCAGCACGCGGTCGCGCGCCCTCAAGGCGTTGTCCGGGTTGCGGTCGGGCTGACGGGCGGCGGGGGATTGCGGCAGGGCGACCAGCAGGGCGGATTCAGCCGGGGTCAGCCGGCGCGGCTCCTTCCCGAACCAGGACAGGCTGGCGGCGCGCACGCCTTCCAGATTGCCGCCATAGGGCGCCAGCCGCAGGTAGAGATCGAGGATCTGCGGCTTCGTTAGCCGCCGCTCCAGCGCCAGTGCCACGCGCATCTGCCGCAGCTTGCCATGCCACTCTCCGGTCGGGCCTTCCTCCAGCAGCCGCGCCACCTGCATGGTCAGGGTCGAGCCGCCCGAGACCACCTGCCCCGCCAGGGCCGATTGCCCCGCCGCGCGAACCAGCGCCAGCGGATCGACCCCCGCATGGCGGTAGAACCGACGATCCTCATAGGCCAAGAGCATGTTGATGAAGCCCGGATCGACCGGCCCCGGCTCCAACCGCCAGCGGCCATCGGCGACGGCAAAGGCGCGCAGCAGGCTGCCATCGCGGGCGACGATCTCGGAGCCGGTGACAACGGCCAGCACCGGCAACTCGGTCCGCGCCACCCAATCCTCCAGCGCATCCCGCGCCAGCCCCACCGCAAACAGCAGCAGGGCCAGCGCGAAAAGCCCGAAGCGGCGCATCACTCGGTCACGGTCGTGCTGCCCGCGTCGGTCCAGGCCCGCCAGTCGGGGCGATACATGTCCATGACGCTGGCCGCCGGATGGGCGAACTGCCCCGGCGTGATGGCGCGGACATTATAGGCCAGCCGGAAGCTGTCGACCGAGGTCCAGTCCACCGCCGAGATGAAGCGATCATCGCGGAATTCCGAGGTCTGCACATCCGTCAGCGCCTCGAGCCAGTCCAGCGCGGCATTGTCGCCCTGCCTGATCAGGTGCGGGTTTTCGATCTCGAAGCCCGCAGGCAGCGGGTCATCGATGATCAGCCGGCCACCGCCCTCCTGATGCGGCGTCACGGTCAGCACAGCCACCAGCCGCGCGCCCTGCGCCACCGTGCCCGGATCGACCGGCTCGCCCTCGTGCGTGTAGTACTCGCGAGTGATGGTATAGCCCTTGCCGCCCGCCGGTTCCGGCACGGATGGCAGGCCGGTCAGGGTCAGGGTCAGCAACTCTTCCCGGCCCGAGCCGTTATGGATGACGGCCCCGCCATCGCCGGTCACGTCGCGGATCAGCGCCGAGCCGAGCGGCTGGCCGTTGAGGGTGAAGCCCTCGCCATTGGCACCACTGGCCAGCGCCCCGGCGGCCATCAGCGACCAGACCGATTCCTGCGGCGACAGTGTCTGGCCGCGCAGGCTTTCGGCAAGGCTGGCCCCCAGCCCGTCCAGCGACAGCACCTCGCTGCCCGCATCGGCCGCCAGCGCCAGAACGCCGGCCAGATCGCGCAGCCGCGTGCCGTAATCGGCGCGCAGGACATAGGCCTCGTCGCCCGTGTCGTTCAGCCGCTGCGCCACACGCGAGAACATCGCATCGGCGCGGCGCTGGTCGCCATACATGGCCAGCGCCGATCCCAGTTGCGCCATCGCCAGCGGCGTGCCGAAATCGCTGCCCTTCTCGTCGGCATAATAGCGCAGATCGCCCACCGGCACCGCGCCCTCGCGGGCCAGCACCATTAGCGCATAGGCCAGCGCCTCGCCGCCGCCGTTGCTGTCGGCATCGAAATCGGCGGCATAGTTCACCGTGTTCCGCAGCCGGTCCAGCGCCATGCGGAAGGCCTGATCGGGCACCTCGTGCCCCGCCGCCCGGGCGCGCGAGAGGAAATCGGTGACATAGGCGTTCAGCCAGGTGTCCCCGCCCTCTGCCGACCAGAGGCCGAAGGCACCGCTGGAATCCTGCCGGGTCAGCACGCGGGAGATGGCCTGATCGATGCGTTCCGATGCGCGATCCGCATCCGGCATCCCCTCGGCCGCCTGCGAGAAGGCCAGCAGCGGCATCGCCTGCGAAGTGATCTGCTCGGTGCAGCCATAGGGGTATTCGGCCAATCCGCGCAGGATCGCCGCCGCATCGAAACGCGCCGCCGGGCCAAGCGCCAGCGTGGCGCTGGCCGTGCCCGGCACCATGTTTTCGAGAAGCTCTGCCGGCAGGGTCAGGTCGCTGCCCGAGGCGAGGGTGATGCGGCTTTCATGGCTGACCCTCGCGCCATTCGCCAGAACCGGAATGCTCAGGCGTTTCTCCAGCAGCTTGCCATCGGGTGTGGTCACCGACAGGGCCAGCGAAACCGGCCCCTCGCTTTCCGGCGCGGTGATCGGCAGGCTCAGCCGTTCGGTGCCAAGTTCGGCCAGCGTGACCGAGGCCGGCAGCGCGCCAAGGACCATACCATCGCCGGTTGCCGCCAGCCCGACCTCGCCCGCCGGGCCGCTGGCATGGGTCAGTTCCAGCAGCACCCGCGCCTGATCGCCCGGCGCGAGGAAGCGTGGGGCCGAGGCGGTCAGCACCACCGGATCGCGCACCAGCACGTCCTGCTGCGCCTGACCGACACCCTTGTCGGACCAGGTGACGGCCATCAGCCGCACCGTGCCGTTGAAGGCCGGCAGCGGGATCTCGGCTTTGACCGTGCCATCCTCGCCAACCGTCAGCGGGCCCGAGAACCAGGCCAGCAGATCCTCGGTCGGCGGCGGCGACTGGGTCGAGACCGCGTTCATCGCATCGCCGCCCGAACGGATCGCGCCCTGCGCGCCCGCCTGCCCGTCGATCAGCCGCCCGTAAAGGTCGCGGATCGCCACGCCAAGGCGGCGCTGGCCGAAATAATGCTCCGACGGATCGGGCGACTTGAACGCCGTAAGGTTCAGGATGCCCAGATCGACCGCCGCCAGCGTGGCATGAACCGTATCACCCGGCGCCGCACCCGCAACGCGCAGGGTCACCGGCAGCAGACCGCGCGGATCGGCCTCGGCGGGCGCCTCGATGGTCGTCGCCAGCGCCCGGTCGCCCGGCTCGATCCCGGTATGGGCCAGACCCAGCGCCCGCACCGGCGCATGACCGCCCTCGGCACCAACTGCGCGCAGGGCGCTGACGGTGACATAGGCCCCCGTGCCCCAGGCATCGGTCACCGGCAGCTCGATCCGGTTCTCGCCCGCCGCCACCGGCACCAGCTTCAGATCCACAACCCGGTTGGTCAGCACCGAGACGATCGCTGTGCCATCCGCCGGCGCATCGACCAGCGCCAGCGCGGTCTCGCCGGCGCTGTAGCGCGGCTTGTCGAGCGCCACCGACAGCCGATCCGGCGTCTCGAGCGATCCGGCGACCGTGTACCAGCCGGAATCGAAGGCAGTGGAGGCCGCGCCGCCGCCCTCGGGCGTCACCACGATCTCGTAGCGGCCCCAGTCGACCGGCACGGCAACCTCGGCGGGCTGATTGGCGGCCAGCGTCACCGCCCCTTCGGACAGCTTCACCCGCCGGGTGATCATCTCGTAATCCCAACGGCCATCCATGGAATACCACTGATAATCCGTCTCGATCCGGTTCACGACCCAGCTGGCGGGCACCGCCACCTGCCGGCCATCCGGGCCGATGGTGATGACCGAGAAACGGGCCTCCTCGCCCTCGCCCACGGCGCCGCCTCCGAACATCGGGCGGATGCCGGCGACGGGCTGGTCAGGCAGGACCGTGCGGGTCACCACCCGCTCGACCGGGCGGCCCGAGCCTTCGCGTACCGACAGGATGAAATCGGCCTTCAGCGGCCGCGCCGCCTGTGCCGCGTCTTCCGGCAAGGTCGCGGTCAGGGTCAGATGTCCCTGATCGTCAGTCTCGCCCCCGACCAGCATCTCGGCACGCGGATCGAAGCGCTGATCCTGCAACCCGAACTGATAGCCCTCATGGTCCGGAAGGCTGTCGGCGGCGGACAGTCGCACCTCGCCCTCGACCGGCAGACCCGCACCGGGCGCGCCGAAAAGATAGCGCACGTCAACCGAGACCTGCGGCAGCGCATCCATCGCCAGCGGGCCTTCGGGCAGCTCGGGGGCGAAATCCAGCCGTTCGGGCAGGAAATCCTCGACCAGCAGCTTGGTGCTGGCCAGCGCCGGTGCTTCAGGATCGGCGAAGACATCCAGCCGCCATGTCCCGCGCGGCGCAGTCACCGGCAGGGTGAAATCGGCAGTATGACCGCCCGCCCCGGCTTCGGGCGCGATCTGGCGGGTCAGTTCCACCCCGTCGGGACGGGTCAGCACCGCGGTCAGCGGCAGGCCGGAGATCGCGCGCTGATCGGCACCCTTGCGGGCAAGGATGGTGGCATGAACCGTCTCGCCCACGCGATAGGCACCGCGTTCAGTGGTCAGGAACACATCGACCGGCGGCGCCGGCGGCAGGCCCTCGACACCGCGATCAGAGAGGTCGAATTCGGGATCAGTCAGCGGCAGGAAGGCCATGTCATCGCCATCCGCCACGGTGATCGCGGCGGGGGCGGCATTGCCCTCGCCCCGCGTCTCGCCGGCCACGAAGCGCGCCAGCCCCTGATCGTCGGTCTGAACCTCGGCCAGGATCTCGTTGCCGCGGGAGAGCAGTGCCACCCGCGCCCCGGCGCGCGGTCCGGTATCGGTCAGCCCGCGCACCACGACCTGCATCCCGTCCGCGCCCTCCAGCGCCGAAATGCCCAGATCCGAGATGACGAACCATTGCGTCGCCGTCGCCACCTCGTCCGGGCTGGTCTCGGGCACCTGCGCTTGCAAGGCATAGATCCCCGCGCCAAGCGGGCCGGTGACCTCCTGGATCGGCAGGCGGGTGGTCATCTCGGCATTCAACTGGCTGCCCACATCGGCCTGACCCTGCCAGACCACCTCGCCCAGATTGTCGGTGACCTGCTGCTCGGCCCAGTAATCCAGCGGCCGCGCCATATAGCGGTCGCGCAAGGTCTGCACCAGGTTGCGGTCCGAGACGCGGATCAGCCGCAGGTCCAGATGCTCGGTATTCACCGTCACCACCGGCAGCCCGGCATCGGCCATGCGCGGCAGGACATAGTTGCGACCCTCGAAGCGCACCAGCGGCGCGCGGTCGCGGACATATTGGGTCATCGCCACATCGCGCCACAGCGCCTCGCCGGTCTCGGCGGGCAGGCCCTTGCGGAAGGTCAGATCATAGCGTGCGCCATGGGTCAGGCCGGCGACGCACAGCCGGTCGCCCTCGGCCTGAACCGAAAGGCCCGTTTCGGACAGGGCGACATAGGGGGTGTAGTCGACAGAGGGCCGCAGCTGTTCCGAGAACTGGGCGCAGATGCGCGGCATGGCGCGGTCGGCCTCGACGATCTGGTCGATCATGCGGAAGCCGTATTTGCTTTCGGCGTCCTGCAGGGCCAGCGCGATATCCTCGCGCGCGTCCAGCGTATCGGCCAGACGCAGCGCCGACAGCGCGTCCCGCCCGCGCCCGTCATCCTCCCAGATACGCGACAAGAGGAACAGCGATTCCGCAGCGGTGGCATCACCCTCGGACCGCAGATAGGCATTCACCGCCGCCGTCTGCGCCGGCTGCAGATTGCCGTTGTCCTGCGACAGGATCAGCTCGGCAAAGCCGCCCCAATCCTCGGCCCGGTCATCCAGCACGATGGCCGCGCCCAGCAGCCTTTGCGCCTGCACCGGATCGCCATTCCCCATCGCATCATGGGCATATTGCGCGAGGCTCGCCCCATCGAGCCCGCCGGTCAGGTGATCCGACATGCCCTCGGCCTGTTCCAGCGCCGAGCGCAGCAGATGCTCGCCAATGAAGGGCGCGGCCTCGGCCCGGCGCTGTGCCAGATCCTGCGCGGGGGCGGGCGTCATCAGCACACGGGCGGAATAGGCGCCCTGAAATGGGGTGGCCTGGCCCACCGATCCCTTGGGAAAGCAGGACGAGGCGCGGGCGTTATAGGTGACGGCCGCGCAATCCTGATCGGCCATGCAATTGCGCAGGCAGGCATCCATGCTGACATCGAAAACCTGCCGCAGGTCGTTCCCCGGCAAATCGACATCCTGCGTGACCGCCATGCGCTTGGGCGGGATCAGCGGGTGATCCTGCGCCAGCGCGGCTGGCACGGCGAAGGCAGAGATCAGGGCGGCGGCAAGCAGGGAAATCGTGAAACGGCGCATGGGAACCTCGGTTGAAACCGGCCCGAGGGTGGCACAGGCCCCGATTCCCGACAATGGGGGTCAAGGCGTCCGCGACCCATGCGAAGCGCCCGGAGGACTAGAAACAGAGAATTTCAGCTTCCGCCTCGGCGCGGCGCAGGGTGGCGACCATTTCGGTCATCTCGGGCATGCCACGGAACATGCTGGCCCGCTCGCCCGAGACCTGCCGCATCGCCAGCACCGTCTCGGCGCTGACGTAATCCTCGTAGGTGATGACGCTGGCGATCTGGTCGATGGCGCAGGAACAGCGGTCCAGCATGTTGCGGTTCTGGCCATTGGTCGCCATGCAGGCAAAGACGTATTCCGCGCGGGCATTGGTGGGGAAATCGTTCAGCTCCTGCGCGGCAGCCGGTCCGGCCAGCGGCGCGGCGAGGACGGCCAGCAGCGCAGCCGCCCGCCTCATTGCATCACCAGATGGTTCACATAGCCGGGGCTGTCACCGGCGGTCTGGGCCAGAAGCTCGCGGATCGGCGCCTTGGGGCCACCGATGGTGAAGACCAGTTCCAGCGTCTCGAAGCCGTTCATGCGGGCCGCATTCGGATCGCTTTCGAACGGCTTGAACCGCGCCTCGACCGTGTCGCCGTCGCGGCTGAGACTGCCCGCACCGAACAGCGCATCCTTCATCCGGTTGCGGATATAGAAGGGGCTGCCGCCGGTCAGCGCGGCCATGTCGCGTGCAGTGCGCTCCAGGAAGAAAGTCAGCACCGGATCACCGCCCGAGATCGGGAAGGGGCCGACCTTGCGCTCGAAATCGTTCGAATCGTGGTTGATCTGCAAGACCGGCTTGCCGTCCGAGGGGTCGATGGTCTCGGAGAGGGTCAGGGTGCCGCCCTCGACGGCGCGAAAGCCCTCGGCCTCGGGGCCCTTGACGGTCTCGGACCAGACCAGGGTCTTGTCGCCCAAGGACCAGGGACCGCGTTCGGCAAAGACCGCATCGCCGGCCTCGCCCGCATGGGCTGGCGCAATGGGGGCCAGCAGCAGCGCCAGCGCGAGACAGATGGTTTTCTTCATGCGATTCCTCCCCGAACCGGGTGGCAGATTGGCGCGGCCAAGCGCCTTGGGCAAGGCTTGCGGGCGGAGCCTCCGTCCTAGGTCGCAGGTGGTCACGCCAGAAGCTGTTCCAGCATCAGCTGCAGATCGGCCGGGCGCACCGGCTTTTCCAGCAGAGGCACGCCGATATCGGCGCAGGCGCGGGCGATGTCGGGGTCGCGGCGGGCGGTGACCATGACCGCCGGGATCGGGTGGCCGGCGGCGGCGCGCAGCGCGTTGATGGCGGCGATACCGGTATCGTCATCGTCCAGATTGTAATCGGCCAGGATCACGTCGGGCGGGTCCTCGCCCATGGTCGCTAAGGCCTCGGCGGTGCTGCCGGCCAGGCGCACGACCATGCTGGCCTGTCCCTGCAGGATAACCTCGTAACCACGCCGCATCCCGCTGTCGTTCTCGACGATCATCGCCAGCCGCCCGCGCAGCGCCCCGGTCTGGCCGTGACGCGCTGCGGGGCCATGCGGGTCGGCATGAACCGCGACCGGCAGGCCGACGCGGAACACCGTGCCGCGCATCGGCTCGCTGTCCAGCTTCAGCGGATGGCCCAGCTTGGCGCAGGCGCGGCGCACGATCGAGAGGCCCAGCCCCATGCCGGTGGCACCGCTGTCCTGATTGAGCCGCTGGAACTCGCCGAAGATGCGATTGCGGTCGATGGCGGGAATGCCGGGGCCAGTATCCCAGACCTCAAGCCAGCTCAGCGGGCCGCGCGGGCGCATGCCGACCAGCACCCCGCCCCGCGCGGTGTACTTGATCGCGTTCGAGATCAGGTTCTGCGCGATGCGGCGCAGGAAGACCGGGTCGCTGTCGATCACTGCCCGCGTGGGGGCAAAGCGCAGGCGCAGCCCCTTGGCCTCGGCCATCGGACCATATTCATCGGCCAGCCGCACGAACAGCGGGTCCATCGCCACCGGCTTGCGGTGGAACTCGATCCGCTGGCTGTCCAGCCGGGCAATGTCCAGAACCGCGTGCATCAGCTGCTCGACCGATTCAAAGGCCCCGGTCAGCCGCGCCACCATCTCTTGCTGGCCCCCATCCATGTCGGTGCCGGCCAGCGCGTCCAGAAACAGCCGCGCCGCCGAGAGCGGTTGCAACAAGTCATGGCTGGCGGCGCGCAGGAAACGGGTCTTGGAGCGGTTGGCCTCTTCCGCCGAGGCGCGGGCGACGGCCAGTTCACGGTTCCGCTGTGACAGGTCGGCCAGAGCCTGTTCCAGCTGCGCGGTGCGGGTGGTGACCTCCTGTTCCAGCGCCACGGCGGCCTGGAACATCGACCAGGCCGAGCCGCGCGATTCCTCCAGCCGGTCCACCCGCTCGATCAGCACATCGGCGATACGGCCCAGTTTCTCGGCCCGGCGTTCGGGGCTGTCCTCCTGGCGCAGCATCATGGCGAGGCCGGGGGCAGGATGGCGAGGCCGACGAAGGTCTGGTTCACATGCATGGCGCTGTGCTGTTCGCCATAGGTGTTGAAGCCGATGATGTTGAACCGGGCAAACAGGTCGGACATGGCGCCCATCAGCCCGGCGCGTTCCAAGGCCAGTCGGCGCAGGATGCAGTCAAAGCCCAGCACCATGAGCGGGCGGCGCGGAAGCGCCTCGAGCGCGCTGGCAAAACCATGGGTCAGATCCTCGGCCCGGCCAAGGGTCAGGACCGTGCCCACATCGATCGCCGACATCAGCGACAGCCCACCATCTTCGGTGCGGGCGCGGATGGCGCGGACATGGTGGCGGCGGCCCATACGCAGAAGCAGCGGATGCCGGGCGAAATCGCTGGGGGTCAGGGCTGCTTCGGGGATGCCGGTCAGGCGGGCATATTCCTCGGCCGCAGGTTCGGCGTTCAGTTCAAGGATGATGCGCTGATCGGGGATCGCGGCGGTCACCACGGCGCGGGTCGAGGTGGCGCTGAAATGCGCGAAGGAGACCTCGCTCACTGGCAGCAGCGTCTCGACCATGACGAAAACGGCGATATCCGAGGCAACCTCGTCATCGGCAATGAGGCAGGTGCGGGTGAATTCCAGCCCGTCGCCCGCCGAACCGCCCAAGACCGGCATGGCCGGCAGCGCGGCCTCGATGGCGGCGATCAGCACCTCTTCCTTGCCGGCCAGCCCGTCCGAGAACAACAGCCCGAACTGCGCCTTGTCGCGGTCGCCGGCAAAGGCCGTGTGCCGCCGGCGCAACTGCGCCATCCAGTCCGAAACCGGGATATGCGCCAGATTGCGCAGCACCTCGATCTCGGCGCGAAAGCTCTGGCGGGGAAAACCGATGGCGACGATCTGGCCGGTGCAATAGCCATGGCAGCCGATCTCGCCCGCCGAAGAACAGCCCGCAACCCGGCTGTCGGGCAGAGCGGCGCGCAGGGCGCGCGCCAGGGGCGCCAGCGCATCGCGGGGCGAGCCGAAGATGATCACCAACCCCGGGTCGATCCCGGCCATTTCGGCCACAAGCCGCGCGGCGCCACCCGGATCGGCCGAGTCGATCTGGACGGTTCGCGGCCCGTAGGGAGGACCCGCGCCGTCCTGCATCATCCGGCCTCGAAGAGTTTCGCCGAATTGGCCAGCAGCACGGCTTGCGTGCGCCGGCGGGCGTTGATCTTGGACATGATGGCGGTGATATGGGTCTTGACCGTGGCCTCGGCGATGGACAGCTCGTAGCTGATTTCCTTGTTCGCCTTGCCCTGGCAGATCAGCCGCAGGATCCGCATCTGCTGCGGTGTCAGGCTGGCAAAGCGCCGCGCCAGATCGGCCCGCGCTTCTTCCTCTTCCTCGGCCAGTTCCGGCTCGTAGCCCTCGGGCGTCACCTGCTCGCCGTTCCACATGCGGCGCAGGCTGTCGACCAGCGACTCGCGCCCCAGCGATTTGCTGATATAGCCCTGCGCCCCCGCCGACAGCGAGGCCTGGACCTGGGCCGCGTCGATATCGGCCGAGATCATGGTGATCGGCACATCGGGCAGCAGCCGACGCAGGGTGACGATGCCCTCGGCCCCGCGCGCATCGGGCAGGTTCAGATCGAGGATCACCGCATCCGGCGCGCCCTGCGAGCGGATCTGTTCGACCGCGGCGGCGAGGCTGCGGGCGGTGCGGACATGTTTCAGGCCAAAGCTGATCTTCAGCGTCAGTGCGAGCGCATCGCACATGAGCGGGTGGTCATCGACGATCAGGATCTCCTTCACCTGATCGGCGGACAATCGAAACGGCGATACGGGCGTTTCCGCCTCGGGCTCTGCCGGCATGGTCTGATTCCTCCCCTGATGATCGAAACCTTGTTTCACCGGCCCCGTTTCTGCATCGATTGTAGGGGCGTGTCCCTGCAAAGCAAGTCCCATACAACCAACGTGCTATTGGCGGCGGGCAGCGGTCATGCCAGTTTCGAACCGACCGGACCGGGTGAAGGGGAGGCTACCGATCATGAACATCATGGCGAAACTGGCGCTTGCGGCCTGCCTTTGGGCGGGCGTGGCAGAGGCGCAAGAGGCGAGCCTGCCGGTGATCGAGATCGGCACGCTGGAAAACGGCACGGTGAACTGGGAACTCCAGACCATCAAGGACCGGGGTTTCGATACCGCCAACGGCTTCACGCTGGAGCTTCTGCCGCTGGCCGGCAACCCGGCGACGCAGGTCGCCATGCAGGGCGGCGAGGTTGATGCCATCGTCTCGGATTTCCTCTGGGTGGCGCAGCAGCGGGCGCAGGGGGCGGATTTCACCTTCCTGCCCTATTCGACCGCGGTGGGCAGCCTCGTAGTGCCGGCGGACAGCCCGGTGCAGACGCTTGCCGACCTGAAGGGCAAGAAGATCGGCATTGCCGGCGGGCCGGTGGATAAAAGCTGGCTGATCCTGCGCGCCTGGAATGCCAAGGAGAATGGCGAGGATCTGGCGGCGGTGACCGAACAGGTCTTTGGCGCGCCGCCGGTGATCATGAACGCGGCCGAGACCGGCGAGGTCGATGGGGCCATCAATTTCTGGCATTTCCTCGCCAAGATGAAGGCGGCGGGGATGCGCGAGGTGATCAGCGTCGAACAGGCCGCGACCGATCTGGGGCTGGACCCGACCACCCCGCTTCTGGGCTTCGTGCTGCGTGATGCGTGGATTGCCGAGCATCCCGATCTGGCCAAGGGCCTTGCCGCCGCCTCGCAGCAGGCCAAGGCGCTGCTGGCCAGTGACGATGCCGCATGGGAGGCGATCCGGCCGATGATGAACGCCGCCAATGATGCCGAGTTCGAGGCGCTGCGCGAGGGCTGGCGTGCGGGCATTCCGCCCGAGGGGCCGGTGAATGCCGAGAACGCGCAGGCGATGTTCGCGGTGATGGCCGAACTTGGCGGCGAGGAACTGACCGGCGGCCTGTCCGAATTGCCCGAGGGGTTGTTCTGGTCGGGTGAATAAGGCGCCGAGACATATTTGGCAAAGCCCCGGTCTGCTGCCGGGGCTTTTCTCGGTTCTGGCGATGCTGGTCCTATGGGCCGTGGCCTCGCAACTGACCGAGCGGCCGCAAATACTGCCCGCGCCCTGGGTGGTGGCCGCGCGCATCTGGACGCTGGCCGCCTCGGGCGAACTGTGGTTTCACGCCGGGATGACCCTCTTCCGGGTGCTCGCGAGCTTTGTCATCGCCATGGCCGTGGGCATTGCGCTGGGGCTGTGGATGGGCCGGTTCCGCACCGCCGATCACTGGCTGAACCCGGCGCTGGTGATCGCGCTGAACATCCCGGCGCTGGTGACGATCGTCCTGGCCTATATCTGGATCGGGCTGAACGAGGTCGCTGCGATCACCGCCGTGGCGCTGAACAAGATCCCGGTCGTCACCGTCATGCTGCGCGAGGGCAGCCGCGCGCTGCGCCCCGATCTGGACGACATGGCCTCGGCCTTTCGCATGGGCCGGCTGGAGCGGCTGCGCCATGTCGTCCTGCCGCAACTGGCCCCCTATATCGCCGGGGCGGCGCGCGCGGGGATCTCGCTGATCTGGAAGATCGTGCTGGTGGTGGAATTCCTCGGCCGCTCGAACGGGGTGGGGTTCAAGATCCACCTTCTCTTCTCCAGCTTCGACGTGGCGGGTGTGCTGGCCTGGGCGCTGGCCTTCGTCGCCGTCATGCTGCTGATCGACCTGATGATCCTGCGCCCCTGGGAAGCACGCGCCAACCGCTGGAGGCGCGATGAGGCTTGATCTGACCGAGAAGCATTTCGCCGAACGCAAGGTACTGGGCGCGCTGGTCCTGCAGGTGGAACGCGGCCAGCGCATCGCGGTGCTCGGACCCTCGGGCATCGGCAAGTCGACGCTGCTCAGGATCATCGCCGGGCTGGACCGGGAATTCAGCGGGCGGCTGAGTGGCGAGGACCGGCTGGCGGTGGTGTTTCAGGAACCGACGCTGCTGCCCTGGCGGCGCGCGCTGGAGAACATCACCATCCCCACCGGCTGCGATCCTGCCTTGGCGCGGCAGTTGATGGGCGAGGTCGGGCTGGCGGGGCGCGAGGGGCAGTTTCCGCGGCAAATGTCGCTGGGTCAGCAGCGCCGGCTGGCGCTGGCCCGCGCCTTTGCCGCGCGGCCAGATATCCTGTTGATGGACGAACCCTTTGCCAGCCTCGATGCCGAGACGGCGGCGCGGATGATCGATCTGACCGCCGCGCTTCTGGATCGCAGCGGGGCGGGGCTGATCCTTGTCACCCATGACGCGGGCGAGCCGGCGCGGCTTGGCGCCAGCGCGGTCACGCTGTCGGGCCAGCCTGCCCGGCTTCAGCAGGCGCCGCCTTCGCCCGGCGTTTGAGCACCTGTTCCAGCTTCAGCCCGGAGAGCGGCGTGCGCTCCTGCATCATCAGCCGGTGTTCGCGCTGCATCTCGGGCGGGCGGGCGCGATGGACGCTGTTGAACAGCGAGGTCCGCCAATAGGCGTGCTGCATGTTGCTGGCGATCTCGTCCTTCTCGCGCGGCAGGATCCACATGCTGCGCGCCGCGCGGGCGTGCAGTCGGGCATGGCGCAGATCGACGAAGCCGGCGGCCGAGATCACCTCGTCCAGCACGGGCAGGTTGCGGCCCAGCATGCAGGCGGTGCCGGTACCCAGAATGTCCACCTTGGTGATGTGCTGCGCCGGCTTGTGGAAGAGAAAATTCCGCCACAACGATTCATCGGTCTGCTTCTTGTAGACCCAGGCATTGCCCTGGAAGCCCAGCACATTGTCGTCGGGATCCAGCAGGTCGAACCCGGCCAGCGTGCGGGCGACATAGTCGGGCGGATAGAGGATGTCGTCATCGATGGTGAAAACGAAATCGTCGGGCGCCGGCGGGAAGGCGAACTTGCCCGCATCCTTCAGGTCACGCTCGGGGATCATCGCCTCGATCTTGGCGTCACCCTTCAGCTCGGCGGGGATCGCGTCGTACTGGTTCAGGCAGAGGCACAGCCGGTCCACCTGTGGCAGGATCGTCTGGACCGTCTGCATCAGGATGCCGGACCGGATGGGAAAGGTTGCCAGATGGGCCCGGATCATCGCCGCCTCGCGCTGCATTCGGCAGGCAGGATGCGCGAGGCCGCGCGGGCGCGCAATGGCCGGGTTCAGCCGGCGGCGTCGAAGACCTGGTCCCAGACCTGCCCTTCAGTATCCTCGACATGGACCGAGATCGGCTGGCCATTCGGCTCATAGCCAAAGCGGAAAACCGGGTCCTCGCTGACCGAAATGCCCGCCGACATGGTGAACAGCAGCTCCTCGCCCTGCCGCACCTCGAGCTTGTCGATGAAATGTGCGGGGATGTTCAGCAGCGTCACTTGGTCGCGCTGCAGGCCCGAGAAGTTCGGATGGCGGATCATCAGCGTGCCGATGGTGCGGCCCTCCTCGGCGACCGATTTCCAGCGCATTTGGCCCATCGTCTCGGCCACCGCCGCCATGTCCTTGCCCGCCGGGGCCGAACAGCCGCCAGAGGCTTTCACGAAGCGCCCGGCCATGACCGTGTCGCCGCCCTCGGTGGTGGCAATGCCGCGCACGTCGGAATAGGCGTTCACCCGCATCCGCACCTCGAAATCGAGCGGCATCAGCGCCGGGCCAAAACTGTATTCGGCGGCGACCGGGGCCGGGTTCTCGTCGATCACAACGGTCAGGTCGGTGATCGCCGCGCCGCCTGCGGGCTGGGTGATGTGGATCGGCACCAGCGCCGCGTCATTGGCGCGGATCGGCGCGGTCAGGTCGAACACCGCCGGATCGACGGGCGGCTCGGCCGTCAGGCCGACGACGCTTTCGCGCAGATCGTCCCATGTGGCCGAGGGTTGCAGCGGGTTGTCCTCGGCCAGTGCCGGGGTGGCCAGCGCGAGGAAGGCCAGGGTCAGAAAGGGTCGCATCGTCAACCTCCTTTCGTCATGCGGCGATAGATCAGCGCCTCGGTCGGGCTGGCGGCATCCGCCTCGGCCCGGGCGACGACCTGTTCGTGCAGCGGCGATTTCGAGCAGACCGGATCAGTTGCCCGCGCATCGCCCGCCAATGCCATAGCCTGACACCGACAGCCGCCAAAATCCACGGTTTTCCGCTCACATGTCTGGCATGGCTCGGGCATCCATGCCGTGCCGCGGAAGGCGTTGAAGCTGTCCGAGAGGCTCCAGATCTCGGCAAGGCTGCGCTCGCGCACGGTCTCGAAGGCCATGCCCTTGATCGACTGCGCCGCATGGCAGGGCAGCACCGTGCCGTCGGGCGTGACGTTCAGCCCGGTCGAGCCCCAGCCGCCCATGCAGGCCTTGGGATAGATGGCGTGGTGATCGGCGGGGACGTAATCGATGACCATGCGGCCCCTGAGGCGCAGGCGCGCGTCATTCACCACCTGCCGCGCGAATGCGGCCTGTTCGCGGGTGGGCATCAGCGCGGCGCGGTTCAGATCGGCCCAGCCATGGAACTGCACCGTCGCCACCTCGATCCGCCTTGCGCCCAGACGCTCGGCCAGATCGATCATCTCGGGCAGGCGTTCCATGTTCTGGCGATGGACGACGGCATTGATGGTCAGCGGAAAGCCGATCTCGGTGACCCAGTCGGCAAAGGCCATCTTCTTGTCCCAAGATCCCGGATGGCCGCTGATCCGGTCGGCCATGTCGGGGCGGATACCCTGCAGGGACAGTTGCACATGCTCGACCCCCGCGCTGTCCAGCTCCTCCAGCCGCGCGCGGGTGATGCCGATGCCCGAGGTGATGAGGTTCACATAAAGCCCGGCATCCCGCGCCCCCGCGACGATCTCTGCCAGATCGCGCCGCGCGCCGGGTTCTCCGCCCGAGATATGGACCTGCAAGACGCCCAGATCGGCGGCCTCGCGGAACACTCGCGCCCAGTCGGCGGGCGACAGCTCGCCACCGGCGCGGGTCAGTTCCACCGGGTTCGAGCAATAGGGGCAGGCCAGCGGGCAGCGGTGCGTCACCTCGGCCAGCATGGCCATGGGCGCGCGAGGTGTGACGGGATTGCCGTCAAGGTCGCGGGGCTGGGCGGGCAGGTCCTTCATGGCGCGTCCTTCACGAAGACCATGCGGCGTTCGATCAGGCCGGTCAGGAAGTCGCAAATATCACCGGCGATCTGATCCTCCGGCGCGTTGTATCGGCTGGCGAGGTCGCGGGCGATCTGGCCCATGCTGCGCGCACCGTCGAGTTCCGACAGGATGGCATCGCCGATCTGGTCAAGCTGCATCGCGCGCTCCGGTGCCTGAAGGATGCGCAGACCCCGCACCCGGTCATCGGCCAGCCTCACCCCGCGCGGCAGGTAGGGCACCTGGTCGGGCGCGATCAGCGGGGTCATGCCATGCCCTCGCCGGGCTGCCATGCGCCGGGTGGGATATGGCCTTCGACATAGCCATGCCAGAGGGCATCCAACTGCGCCCAGAGCACATCGGTCTTGAAGGTCAGCGCGGCGGCGGCGGCATCTTGTTTCTCCAGCGTGTCGGCATGGGTCAGGACATAGTCGAGACCGAAGGCCACATCCTCGGGCGCCTCGGTCAGCCGCTTCTTGAAATAGGCGAGGCTGCTGTCATCGGCGAAATCGTAATGAGCCAGCAGGCCCTCGATCCGCTGCGCGTGGATCCTGGGGGCGAAAAGCTCGGTCAGGCTGGCGGCCACGGCGTCGAGCAGTGGCATGTCACGGACGAAGCGGACATAGGCCTCGACCGCGAAGCGGGTCGCCGGCATGATGCCCACGCCCGAGGCGACGTAATCCGGGCTCAGCCCCACGGCCTGCGCCAAAGCCAGCCAGCGGCGGATGCCACCGCCCTCGGTCACGCCGCCATCGTGATCCTCGATCCGCTTGCGCCAGACGCGGCGCAGGTCGGGATCCTCGACCCGCGACAGGAAGGCCGCATCCTTCATTGGAATGTGCGACTGGTACATCCAGCGATTGATGACCCATGCCCGGACCTCGTCGGGCGTGCAGGCACCGCCATGCAGCCTTGCGTGGAACGGGTGGCGGTCGTGATAGCGTTCCGCGCCGATGGCGCGCAGCCTTGCCTCGAAATCGGCGCGGCTCTGCGCCTGCTGCGGAAGGTCTTTCATAGGGTGATCTCCATGCCGTCGCGGCCGATCTGCCAGCCGCTGTCGCGGGCCTCGGCCGATTGCGGGCTGGCCGGATCGGTCAGCGGGTTGGAATTGTTGAGATGAACGAAGATGCGCTGGCCGGTGGGCACCTGCGCCAGCGCGCGGATGCTGTCCGAGGCCGACAGATGGCCCATGCGGCGGCCGGTTTTCTGGCCCAGCCCGGCAGCGATCATCTCGCCATCCTGCCACAGCGTGCCATCGAACATCAGCAGATCAGCGGCGGCGATGCGGGCCTTGAGCCAACCCGGCAGATCAGCACAGCCGGGGATATAGAGCGCGCGGCGGTCGCCCGCCATCAGTTCGACGCCCACGGTATTCTCGCCCATCAGCCCGGTCTCGACCTGCTCGCCCTCGAGATAGAGTGGCACCTTGCCCGGCACGGCGAACAGCGTCGCGGTCAGGCCGGGGGCAAGGTCGAAGGGCTGATCCAGCGCGATGGGCCGGCGCGGCACGAAATCGGGGTTCACCGCGCTCAGCATCGGGTTGGCGTCCAGTGCAGCGAGAATGGTTTCGGTGCCGAAGAGGTCGAAAGGCTGACTTTCGCGCAGTGTCAGCAGGCCCGCCACATGGTCGATATCGCCATTGGTCACCAGAACCGAGCGAAGCGGCATCTGGCGCAACCCGGACGGATGCAGCGCCGGGGTGGCGGCCAGTTGCGTGCGGATATCGGGCGAGGCGTTGATGATCGCCCAGTCCTGCCCGTTGGCGGACAGGGCAATGCTGCTTTGACTCATCGGCGGAATCCGCCCGTCCCGCGCCGCCTTGCAGTTGGCGCAGCCGCAATTCCATTGCGGCAGTCCACCGCCCGCCGCCGCGCCCAGGATGATGATCCGCATCTTGCCCCGAAATGAAACGATCCCGCCCGGTCAGGCCGGACGGGACCGTTCTCTCATGTCCGGCCCGTTCTTGTCAGAACAGGACCGGCTCGTCTTCGGCCGGGGCGTACATGTTGATTTCCATGCCGCAGGCGACTTCTTTCAGAACGGGTTTAGTCCAGGCCATCGGGTTCCTCCTCGTCTATGCCCGACACATGCTAGGATAAGTGCGCAACAGGTCAACGCGACCTAAGTCGCAACGCCGCTGGGGGCCGGCGAGAATCGTGACGAACCGGGAAAGATTGGCACATGTTCCATCTCATTTTGACTGCCTGCGTCGCCGCAAATTCCGGGCAATGCCTGGACCTGCTGCTACCCGAGGGCGATGCGGCGACGCAGCAGGATTGTCTTGCGGCGGCGCAGCGAATCAGTGGTGAGTGGATCGCAGCGCGGCCCGACCTGACCGCCACCAAGTCGACCTGCCGCGAGACCACCGAGGTCGAGACCGTCGATCTGGAAGAGGTTGCGCCCGGCATCTGGGTTCGTCGCGGAATCATCGCCCAGATCGAGGCCGAGAATCGCGGCCGGATCGCCAACCTGTCGGTGGTCATCGGCCGGGACAGCGTGGCGGTCATCGATGCGGGCGCCAGCAGGGCCGAGGGTCAGGCGCTTTACGCCGCGATCCGGCGGCTGACGATGAAGCCGATCAGCCACCTGGTCCTGACCCATATGCATCCCGATCACGTCCTGGGCGCCTCGGTCTTCACCGAGGCCGGGGCGACGGTCATGGCCAGCGCCAAGCTGCCGCCGGCGCTTGAGGCGCGGGCGATGACCTACCTGGAGAATTTCGATCGCATCCTTGGTCCGCGAGAAATGATCGGGACCAGCATCACCCTGCCCGTCGCGCTGGTGGAGGAGAGCGACCGGATCGATCTGGGCGAACGGGTTCTGGAGCTGCGGGCGGTGCTCACCGCCCATACCGACAATGATCTGATGGTGCGCGACGAGACCACGGGAGCGCTGTTCACCGGCGATCTGGTCTTTCGTGGCCTGACCCCGGTGGTCGATGGCTCGATCAACGGATGGTTGAACTGGCTGGCCGAGCCCCCCGCCCCTGGCGGGGTGATCGTGCCCGGTCATGGTGAAATTGCACAAAACTGGCAGGAAGCTGTTGCCAAACAAGCCGATCTGCTGGTCCAATTGCGTGATTCGGTCCGCAAATCGATCGCATCCGGGCAGCCCATGTCCGTCGCCGTTCCCGAAATAGTCGACCAGCTTCAGGGCCTTGCAGATGGATGGACGGACTTCCCCGAGACGATCGCCCGCGATGCCACCGCCGCTTACAAGGAGCTGGAGTGGGAGTAACAAATGATTGACAAAGTCTTAACTTTCTCGGATGTTGGCGCTAACAGACCGCTTCCGGCCTGAGCGTCAAGCTCGGGTGCAGCCGAAGAAACTGGGAGGAATAATGAAGAAAGTTCTCATGACGTCAGCCGCCGCCTTGGCGCTGACCATCACCGCAGCACACGCCCAAATGGTAATCGAACCGGGCAGCGATGACCGGATCAACTGGCAGAGCCTCGAGGATTTCAAGGCCGCCCATACTGGGCTCGAGGGGCAGACCCTCAGCATCATGGCGCCCTGGCTCGGCCCTGACCAGGAGCTGTTCACCTCGCTCCTGCCCTATTTCGAGGAAGCGACCGGGGTGAAGGTGAACTATTCCGGTTCGGCCACCTTCGAGCAGCAGATCGTCATCGACAGCGAGGCCGGCTCGCCCCCCGATATTGCGGTCTTCCCGCAGCCCGGCCTGGCCGCTGACCTTGCCAAGAAGGGCCGTCTGAAGCCGCTGCGCGAGGACATCACCCCCTGGCTGCAGGAAAACTATGCCGCCGGCGACAGCTGGATCCGCTTCAGCACCTATCCCGGACCGGACGGGGCCGAGCATCTGTATGTCTTCCCCTACAAGGCCGACGTGAAATCGCTGGTCTGGTATGTGCCGGAAAACTTCGAGGATGCGGGCTACGAGATCCCCGAGACTTACGAGGATCTGAAGGCGCTGACCGAACAGATCGCCGCAGATGGGGAAACCCCCTGGTGCATCGGTCTGGCCGCGGGCGGCGCGACCGGCTGGCCGGCGACCGACTGGGTCGAGGACCTGATGCTGCGCACCGCCACGCCCGAGGACTATGACGCCTGGACCACCAACGCGATGCCGTTCAACGATCCCAAGGTGATCGCGGCCATCGACGAATTCGGCTGGTTCGCCAAGACCGATGGCTATGCCGCCGGCGGCACGGCGGGCGTCAGCTCGACCGACTTCCGCGACAGCCCCAAGGGCCTCTTCGAGACGCCGCCGGCCTGCTACATGCACCATCAGGCCAGCTTCATCCCCTCGTTCTTCCCGGAGGGAACCGAGGTGGGCGTGGATGCGGACTTCTTCTACTTCCCGGCCCCGGCCGATGGCAGCATGGGCCAGCCGGTTCTGGGCGGTGGCACCCTGTTCGGGATGCTGACCGACAACCCGGCAGCGCAGGCCTTCATCGACTACCTTCAGACCCCCGCCGCGCATGAGATCTGGATGACCCAGAGCGGTTTCCTGACCCCCTACAAGGCGGTCAATGCCGAGGCCTATGGCGACGACACGCAGCGCAAGCTTGGCGACATCCTGCTGAACGCGACCACCTTCCGCTTTGACGGTTCGGACCTGATGCCGGCGGCGATCGGCGCGGGCGCCTTCTGGACGGCGATGGTCGACTATGTCGGCGGCGCCTCGGCCGAGGATGTGACGGCGGCCGTGCAGAATGCCTGGTCCACGCTGAACTAGCGCTCCGACACCACGCACAAAGAAAAGGGCGGCCCGCCGCGGCGGGCCGTCACTGAACCCGGATAATCGGAGGGACGAGTGATGGATCTGTTGTGGCTCGCCGTCAGCACCATCGTGATCGGCGTATTCGGCTGCGTCGCGTGGTTCTGGGGCTCGAACTGGATACTGGACGCGATCTACCCGCCGCGCGGACCCAATGCCGGGGACAATATCCGGCGCGCGAATGTCATCCGCCCCTGGCTGTTCCTTGGCCCCGCGATCCTGTTCCTGTCGCTTTACCTGGTCTATCCGGTGATCGGCAGTTTCTGGGCCTCGCTGCACAACGCCAGCGGCAGCCAGTTCGTCGGCGCGGACAACTATGTCTGGCTGCTGGGCGATGCGAAATTCTGGGAATCGATGCGCAACAACCTGTTCTGGTTGCTGGTCGTTCCCGCCCTCTCGACCCTCTTTGGATTGCTCGCCGCGCAGCTGACCGACCGGATCAAATGGGGCAGCATCGGCAAGTCGCTGATCTTCATGCCGATGGCGATCAGCTTCGTCGGCGCCGGCGTCATCTGGAAATTCATCTACGAATATCGCGAGGAGGGTGAATCGCAGATCGGCCTGCTGAACGCCATCGTCACCTCGCTTGGCGGCGACCCGCAGGTCTGGCTGAACCTGATTCCGTGGAACAACTTCTTCCTGATGATCGTGCTCGTGTGGATCCAGACCGGCTTTGCGATGGTGATCCTGTCGGCTGCGCTGCGCGGCATTCCCGAGGAAACCATCGAAGCCGCCATTCTGGACGGCGCATCGCCGATGCAGGTCTTCTTCAAGATCAAGGTGCCGCAGATCATGGGCACCATCGCCGTGGTCTGGACCACCATCACCATCACCGTGCTGAAGGTCTTCGACATCGTCTTCGTCATGACCAACGGTCAATACGGCACGCAGGTTCTGGCGAACTACATGTATGACTGGGCGTTCCGGGCCAACGATGCCGGGCGCGGCTCGGCCATCGTCATCGTGCTGATGCTGCTCGTCACCCCGATCATGATCTGGAACATCGTAAACCTGCGCAAGGAGGCCCGCTGATGGAAGGCATGGCAGGACAGAAATCCTCGCTGACCTGGTCGGTCAACATCGCCGCGCTTCTGCTGGTGATCCTCTGGACCATCCCGACCTTCGGCCTGTTCGTCTCGTCGTTCCGCGATCGCGACCAGATCTCGACCTCGGGCTGGTGGAAATCCTTCTCGGCGCAGGAGCAGACGGGCTTCGTCCGCACCGGCACCGATGATGACGCGACCCAGGATGGCGGCCTCTATGTGCTGGAAGGTTCGCTGGTCACCGAGGGTCAGGACCTGATCGGCTGGGGCACCTCGGCCCGCCGGCCGGCTGAATTCGCGCCCGGCAGCAGCCAGACCATCGAGGATGGCTGGGAGCTGACGGTGAACGAAGATGGCAGCTATCGCCTGACCTCGCCCACCCCCTTCGAGATGAGCCGTGGCGAGCGGATCTTCACCACCACCACCGCCCCGGCGAAATTCACCACCGCCAACTATACGCGGGTGCTGACGGCGGACGGGATCGGCCGCGCCTTCATCAACACCGCGACCGTGACCATCCCGGCGACGATCATCCCGATCCTGATCGCGGCCTTTGCCGCCTATGCGCTGGCCTGGATGCGTTTCCCCGGTCGCGCGCTGATCATGGCGGTCGTGGTCGGGCTTCTGGTCGTGCCGCTGCAGGTGGCGCTGATCCCGCTTCTGCGCTTTCACAACGAGATCGGCATCGGCAAGGGCTATCTGGGCATCTGGCTCGCGCATACCGGCTTCGGCCTGCCATTGGCGATCTATCTCTTGCGCAGCTACATGGCAGGCTTGCCGCGCGAAGTGATCGAATCCGCCCGCGTCGACGGCGCGACCGAGTTCCAGATCTTCCGCAAGATCATCCTGCCGCTTTCCTTCCCGGCGCTGGCCTCGTTCTCGATCTTCCAGTTCCTCTGGACCTGGAACGACCTGCTGGTCGCCACCGTGTTCCTTGGCAACACCGATGAACAGCGGGTGATGACTGCGGCCCTGCGCGAGATGATGGGGTCGCGCGGCGGCGAATGGGAAATCCTGGCGACGTCGGCCTTCATCAGCATCTCGGTGCCGCTGATCGTCTTCTTCGCCATGCAACGTTACCTGGTCCGCGGATTGCTGGCCGGATCGGTCAAGTAAGGACAATCAAGTTGACGAAGACGACGAATGACTGGTGGAAGGGCGCGGTGATCTATCAGATCTACCCGCGCAGCTTCCAGGACACGACGGATGACGGCCGGGGCGATCTCGCAGGGATCGCGCAGCGGCTGGACCATGTCGCGTCGCTGGGTGTGGATGCGATCTGGATCTCGCCCTTCTTCACCAGTCCCATGAAGGATTTCGGCTATGATGTCAGCGATTATCGCGGCATCGACCCGCAATTCGGGACCATGGCGGATTTCGACCGGGTGATCGCCCGTGCCCACGAGCTGGGGCTGAAGGTGCTGATCGACCTGGTGCTGTCGCACACCTCGGACCAGCATCCGTGGTTCCACGAAAGCAAATCCTCGCGCGATAATGCCAAGGCCGACTGGTATGTCTGGGCCGATCCGAAGCCCGATGGCACCGGGCCGACCAACTGGCTGTCGATCTTTGGCGGCAGCGCCTGGCAGTGGAACCCCAAGCGCGAGCAGTATTACCTGCACAACTTCCTGAAGGAACAGCCCGACCTGAACTTCCACAACCCGGATGTGCAGGAGGCGCTGGTCGACGTGGCCCGCTTCTGGCTGGAACGGGGCGTCGACGGCTTCCGGCTGGATACGATCAACTTCTATACCCATGACGCGCAGCTGCGCGACAATCCGGGCCTGCCGCCCGAGCAGCGGCGGGCGGATACCGCGCCAGCTGTGAACCCCTACAACCACCAGAGCCACAAGTTCGACAAGTCGCAGCCCGAGAACCTGGTCTTCCTGAAGAAGCTGCGGGCGGTCATGGACGAATACGGCGCCGCCGCCGTCGGCGAGATCGGCGACAGCGAACGAGCCTGGGAGCTCTTGGAGGAATATACCCGCGGCAAGAACGGCGTGCAGATGTCCTATGTCTTCGACTTCCTGTCGGGCGAGGATCTGACCGCCGGCCGCATCGTCGAGGTCTTCGACGAGAAAGCGCGTCGCGCCCCCGATGGCTGGCCCTGCTGGGCCTTTTCCAACCATGACGTGGTCCGCCACATGTCGCGCTGGAACCTGAACCCCGCCGCCGCCAAGGCCTATGCAACGGTGCTGATGGCGCTGCAGGGCTCCGTCTGCCTCTACCAGGGCGAGGAATTGGGCCTGCCCGAGGCCGATATCGCCTATGAGGACCTGCAGGACCCCTATGGCATCGAATTCTGGCCCGAGTTCAAGGGCCGCGACGGCTGCCGCACGCCGATGGCCTGGGAGGCCAAGGCCAATGACTATGCCGGCTTCTCGACGGTGAAGCCGTGGCTACCGGTGCCCGAGGCGCATCGCGCGCTGGCGGTCAGCGAGCAGGAGGATGACCCGGATTCGCTGCTGAACCACTACCGCTGGTCGATCGGCCTGCGGCAGAAGCATCCGGCGCTGCGCATCGGCGATCAGACCGCGATGAAGGCCGAGGGTTCGGTCCTGTCCTTCCGCCGCGCGGCGGGCGAGGACAAGCTGCAGATCCGCGCGAACCTGTCGAACAAACCTGCGGCGGGGCTGGCGCCCTGGCAGGTCGAGATTAACGAGGGATAGAGGAGGGGGAGGCTCATGGCTGATCTGAATTTGAAGGATGTCGCCAAATCCTATGGCGACGTGCATGTCCTTCGGAACATCAATCTGGACATCAAGTCCGGCGAGTTCATCGTCTTCGTCGGCCCGTCCGGCTGCGGCAAGTCAACGCTGCTGAGGATGATCGCCGGGCTGGAGCAGATCACCGGCGGCACGCTGAAGATCGATGGCGGGGTGATGAACGACATCCCACCCAGCCAGCGCGGCATCGCCATGGTGTTCCAGTCCTATGCGCTTTACCCGCATATGACCGTGCGGGACAACATGGCCTTCGCGCTGAAGATCGCCGGCAAGTCCAAGGCCGAGATCCAGGAAGCAACCGACCGCGCCGGCAAGATGCTGCAGCTGACCCCCTATCTGGACCGTCTGCCCAAGGCCCTGTCCGGCGGCCAGCGCCAGCGCGTCGCCATCGGCCGCTCGATCGTGCGCGACCCCAAGGTCTATCTCTTCGACGAGCCATTGTCGAACCTCGATGCCGCCCTGCGCGTCGCCACGCGGATCGAGATCGCCCAGCTGAAGGCCTCGATGCCCGACCGGACGATGATCTACGTGACCCATGACCAGACCGAGGCCATGACCCTTGCCGACCGCATCGTGGTGCTGGCCGGTGGCGGCATCGCCCAGGTCGGCGCCCCGCTGGAGCTCTATGAGCGGCCGATGACCGAATTCGTCGCCCAGTTCATCGGCAGCCCGGCGATGAACCTGCTGCCCGGCAAGGTGGTCCAGACCGGCCAGGTCACCACCGTCCAGCTGGATGGCGGCGGCATCGCCCATGCGGCCATCCCAACCCAGCCCGGCGACGAGGGAATGCGCGTCAACGTGGGTGTGCGCCCCGAGGACATGGTCGAAACCGACGGCGATGTTCTGTTCGAGGGCCAGGTCGATCTCAGCGAGGCCCTGGGCGAGGTGACGCTGCATTACTTCGGCACCAATCAGCCCGACGGCAAGGCCCCGGTCGTCGCCAAGCTGCCCGGCATCCATCGCGACATGGGCGGCAAGACCGTACGCCTGACCGCCGCGCCCGAGAAGCTGCACCTGTTCCATGATGGCCGGTCGCTGCTCTATCGTCACTGATTCCGGCCCAGACGGCAGAAGGCCCGCCGGCTTGCAGCCGGCGGGCCTTCTTGTAGGCGCTGAAAAGCGGGATCAGGTAAAGATGAAGTCTGAGCTGTCGAGGTCCGCGGAATGCAACGAGCGGTCGGTATCTCGCAGCTCGAAGCTGAGGGACGAATCGGCAAGCGCCACCCGGACGCGACCAGCACCCAGATCGGTGAGGGTCAGATCGTCCATGCTGTCGGCACCCCACTGGCTGATATCCAGCTGGTCAATCCCGTCCTCGTAGTCGCGGACCAGATCACTGCGCGTGTCGAAGCTGACGAAGACGAACTTGTCCGCCCCGGCACCGCCCCACATCTGGTCATAGCCGTCGCCGCCGTTCAGTACATCAGCGCCGTTATCGCCATAGAGCGTGTCGGACCCGATATTACCGAACAGGCGATCATCCCCGCCGCCGCCATGAATTTCGTCAGCGTTGCCAAGCCCGGCCAGATTGTTGTCCTGCTGATCGCCGACCAGCGTGTCCTGGGCATTCGTCCCGCGGATATTCTGGAAATCAAAGAAATGCTGGGTTACGCCCCTTACGGTGAAGGTGCCATTGCCAAGGGCGTCGTCATCCATGATGACCACGGCTCCACCATCTCTGGTCTGGGCCCCACGGACGAGATCGCCCAGATTCAGCCAGTTCGTGCCGCCATTGCCGAAATGCAGCGCATATTCGTTCACTGTCACCGACACATTATCGAAGCCGGTCGAGTATTCATGCAGCGGGGTGCCAGCATAGATAAAATCAGTGGCGTCCACCGTGATTTGACCGACATCATACATAGGACTGACATCGACGTAGTGACTGCCATCCGCAGTGGAGATTTTGATCTTGGTCGCATCAATCTCAGTGATGACGAGCTGGTCAAAACTGGTCACGCCCCAGCCGCTCAGATCAATGAGGTCGCTACCGTCCTGAAAGTCACGAAACAACTTCAGGTCGCCGTCATTTCCGGGCGTGTAGATATCTTTCCCCGGCCCGCCATGGACGACGTCGAACCCGTCATAACTGTAGATCCAGTCCGAAGCGTCAGTTCCGTAGATGGCCTCGTAACTGATGGTGTTGTTGGTACCGTCGATTCTGTTCATGCGTTAACCTCCACGCGTTAAAACTGTCACTGCATCGCCAGGATCAGGCGGATCAGGGGGAACGATTAAGGCCCCGTTTCGACTGATGAATCGACTTCGATACTAAGGTTCGTTAAACTGCTCTCGACAGTGGTCCTTTTGGACAGGTGCGAATCGCGCGGCTGCGGTCGGATATCGATCTGCGGGGCGATTTTTCATGTCCATTGTGCGGCCCCGATCATCGGCCTATAGATCGGGCATTCAGAAGGAGGATGGGGCATGGCCTATCAGGTGTTCATCGACGGCGAAGCAGGCACGACGGGTCTTCAGATCCGCGATCGTCTGGCGAATCGCGATGATATCCAACTGGTCCAGGTCGATCCCGCCCGCCGCAAGGAGCCCGAGGCCCGGCGCGAGGCCTTTGCCGCCGCCGATGTGGCGATCCTGTGCCTGCCCGACGATGCCGCCCGCGAGGCGGTGGCGCTGGCCGAGGGGCTGGATGTGCGGTTCATTGACGCATCCACGGCGCATCGTGTGGCCGATGGCTGGGTCTACGGCTTTGCCGAGGTCGCAGCCGGCGCCCGCGAGGCCATTGCCGCGGCCAAGAATGTCAGCAATCCGGGCTGCTATTCCACCGGTGCCATCGCCATCATCGCGCCGCTGGTTGCTGCCGGGCTGGTGGCGAAGGACGAGGCTTTGTCGATCATCGGCGTCAGCGGCTATACCGGCGGGGGCAAGGCGATGATTGCCGATTTCGACGCTGGCGAGGCGCCAGCGCATTTCATTTATGCGCTGGACCAGCATCACAAGCACCTGCCCGAGATCATCGCCCGCACCGGGCTGACCACGCGACCGGTGTTTTCACCGGCAGTCGGGAATTTCGCCCAGGGCATGGCGATCCAGCTGCCGCTGCAACTGGGCGGCGGGCGCAGCCTTGCGACTCTGCATCAGGCGCTGGCCGATCACTATGCGGGCGCACAATTCGTCCGCGTGGTGACGGCGGAAGAGGCGGGACCCCGCATCGTGCCGACCAAGCTCAATGACACCAACATGCTGGAAATCTCGGTCCATGGTGACGACGCCAATGGCTGCGCCAATGTCATCGCGGTGCTGGACAATCTGGGCAAGGGTGCCTCGGGCGCGGCGGTGCAGAACCTGAACATCATGCTGGGCGTGGACGAGGGCGCGGGGCTGTAAGCCGCACCCTCAGCGGGGGCGCTGCCCCCGCCGCCCCCGGGATATTTCTGCCAAGATGAAAACGGGACGTCAGTCCAGATGCGCGGCGATGGCGCGGGCCAGCGCGAAGGCGCGCTGTTCAAGGATCACCGGGCTTTCGCAGACATAGGTCAGGGATTGCTGGCGGTCGGTGAAGATGCGCTGATCCCAGTCCAGAGCCTCTTCCTCGGCATCGATGGCGTCGAAATCGGGCTCCGTGGCGGCCTCGAGCTCGGCCATCTTGGCCCGGCGATCCTCGATCATCTTCGCCAGATCGACCTGTTTCTGGCCATAGCGGGCGATGCCTTCGATCATCGCGCTGCGTTCGGGTTCGATCTTGGCCAGGATCGCCTGCATCAGCGCGGTCAGCCTCGCATTATCGGCTTCAGCGGCAAAATCGGCGATCAGCGGCTCGGCCTCTTCGATCGGCAGGCGGCGCTGTTCCAGTCGGGCGGCCAGCGCCGCGATTTCGGGGTCGCGGGACAGGGTGGTCGTCGCCTCGTCGGGCTGCGGCCCCGTCCACATCTGGCCGATGGACAGATGCGGCTGCTTGCGCTGGATGCAGGGCCATGTGGGATCGGTGCCCGAGGCGGCGAAGGCCGCAGGCGCGGCCCCCAGCATCAGGATCATGGCAATCACGCGCGTCATGTGGCCCCCTTCCTGCGCCCCCAGGCGCCCTTGGCCGGATCATACATGAAGACCGCCGCGCCAAAGAACCCCGCCAAACAGCCTAGGACCACGGTCAGAGACAGCCAGTTCACCTGCAGATAGAGGGCAAAGCGGATCAGCTCGACCGCATGGGTGAAGGGGTTGAGAGCGCAGATGTCGTGCAACAGGACCGAGCTTTCGCGCATTCGCCACAGCGGATAGAGCGCCGAGGAGGCGAAGAACATCGGAAAGATGACGAAGTTCATTACCCCGGCGAAGTTCTCGAGCTGGCGGATGGCCGAGCTGAGAAACAGCCCCATCGCCCCCAGCATCATCCCCGACAGGACTAGCGCCGGCAGCACCGCGACATAGCCCCAGACCGGCGGGCGGATGTCCCAGAACCAGGCGATGGCGAGGAAGGTATAGACCTGGATGATCGAGACGATCACCCCGGCGACCAGTTTCGACCCCAGAAGGAACCAGCGCGGAAACGGGCTGACGAGCAGCGTCCGCATCGCCCCGGTCTCGCGGTCATAGACCATCGAGAGCGAGGATTGCATGCCGTTGAACAGCTGGATCATGGCGCAGAGGCCGGGGGTCACGTAGACCTCGTAGAGCACATAGGTCTGGTAGGGCGGCGTGATCGACATGCCCAGCACGGCCCGGAATCCGGCAGCGAAGATGAAAAGCCAGACCAAGGGCCGGACCAGCGCCGCGAGGAAGCGGCCGCGCTGGTTCACGAAGCGCAACGTCTCGCGCCGGGCGATGCCAAGGAAGGCCGTGGCCCAGGCCCGGGGCGGAAAGGCGATATCACTCATGCCGCCACGCCCGTCAGGTCGAGGAAGGATTGCGTCAGGCCCCGTTCGCCCGAGACATCCCCGGCCCTGCCGTTTTCCAGCACCTGCCCCTTGTGCAGGATGACCAGCCCGTCATCGGGCTGGATCTCGTCAAGGATATGCGTGGCCCAGAGCGCCGAAACACCGCGCTCGGCGATCAACCGACGGGTCAAGGCCAGCACCTCGGCGCGGGACTTCACGTCAAGACCCACGGTCGCCTCGTCCAGAAGCAGCAGATCGGGGCGGTGGATCAGGGCGCGGGCGATCTCGGCCCGGCGCTGCTGACCGCCGGACAGGGCGTTGACCCGGTCCCCGGCGCGCTCGGCCAGATCGACCTGCCTCAGCACATCACCGATGCGGCCGCGGGCCTCGGCGCGCGGAATGCCGTGCAGGCTGGCGTGATACATCAGGTTCTGCGCCACGGTCAGATCGGCATCGAGCGCGCGGCTTTGAAACACCACCCCCAGCCGCGCCAGGGCCTGCGCCGGCTGGCGGCGCAGGTCATAGCCGGCGACAGCGATGCTGCCCGAGGTATTGTTGTAAAGCCGGGTGATCAGCGAGAAAAGCGTGGTCTTGCCCGCCCCGTTCACCCCCAGAAGCGCGGTGAACCCGCCCCTCGGCACGCTCAGCGATACGTTGCGCAGGGCTTCGACCGGGCCGAAGCTGTGGCTGACATCGCTGATCTGAAGGGCCGGGGTCATGGCGCGACTATAGCGCGCTACTGGATATTGAACACCGCCTGTTGCGTCTCGCCGGTCGAGCCGGGGATCGACAGGGTATAGCGGCCCGGCACAATGGCGATGAAGCTGATCCTTGCGCTGCCGGCATCGTCAAATTCGATGCTGTGCACCCCCATCGGACGGATCTCGATATCGTTGATCACGACCTCGTTGATCCAGACGGCGCGGAAGAAATCGCCGCCCGACAGCGCCAGTTCCTGCGTGCCGTCGGCATTGATGTGGATGGTGTAGTAGCCACCCGACTTGATGGTGTATTCACCCGAGGCGACCGGCTGCCCGGCGCTCAGCGTCAACGGCGCCAGAAGCGCGCGGTTATCGCGGGCCATGATGCCCGAGAAACCGAAGTCGTATTTCCCCGCCGCCTGCAGCACGCCCTCGCCCTCGGCAGCGGCCTCTTCTTCTTCGCCCTCCTCTTCCTCGGCTTCAGCCTCCGTCCCTTCGACGGGTTGAGCCTCGGCTTCGGTGGTTGCTTCAGGGGCGGTGGCTTCCTGCGCGGCCACGGGCAGGGCCAAGGCGGTGGAGAGGAACAGCAGGCTCAGCAATCGGGTCACGGGGTTCTCCTTCAGAATGAATACGGATCTAGTTCGGTGCGACGACCACGCCCCAGGGCTGCTGGCCAACCGGAATGGATTTGATCACCTCGCGCGCGGCCACGTCTATGACCGAAACGTCGTTGGAATTGCCGTTGGTGGTGAACAGGTATTTCTGGTCCGGCGAGAAGCCCAGCTGCCAGACGCGCTGGCCGACCAGAAGGTAATCAATCACCTCGTCGGTCTCGCCATCGATCACCGCCACCCGGTTCGCCGGGCCAAGCGCCACGAAAACGGTCTTGCCGTCCGCCGTCACCCGCGCGCCCACGGGCTGGATCGCCTCGGGCAGGACGCCGGGAATGTCAAACCCGATCTTGGTGGTGATCTGCTGTGTCGCCGGGTCGATTACGCTGACCGTGCCGCCGATCTCGCTGGTGACGTAAAGCTTGGTCCCGGCATCGTTATACTGGGCAAAGCGGGGGCGGCTGTCGACCAGCACATTGGCGACGATCTCGAAGCTTTCGGTATCGATGAAATGCGCCATGTTTGTGGTTTCCGAGGTGTTGATGACGAACTTGCCATCCGGGCTGACGCCCATGCCCTCGGGTTCCACCCCCACCGGGATCTCGGCCAGCACCTTGTGGGTCTGGGTGTCGACCACGGTGACCAGGTTGTCATCCTCGTTGGCGATATAGAGCGGATTGCCCGAGGGGTGCAGAACGAACAGCTCGGGATCGGGACCCGATGGCAGGGTATGGGTCTCTTCCATCGTCTCGGGATTGAAGACCCGCACCAGGTCGTCGTCGCTGGCGCAGACATACAGTTCCTTGCCATCGGGGCTGATGGTGATGCCACGCGGGCGGTTGCCGGCGGGATAGCTGCCGATCACCTCCATCGTCTCGCTGTCGATGACGGTCACGTCATTGCCCTTTTCATTGGTCACGAAGACGCGGTTGGCCAGCGCCGGGCTGGCGGCAAGGCAGAGGGTAAGGACAAGGGCGTGTTTCATGGCAAACCTCAGAACGAGCATTCGGTTTCGGGGCGGTCGATCCCCAGCGTATCCAGCGCGCTGGTCTGGTGCAGGAACTGGTCCTGCGGGCTGACGCTGGCCATCAACAGGCCGGTGGTCAGCAGGATCGGCTGGCGCAGCTGGTGATCCCAGTCGCGGACGGTCAGTTTCTGGCCCTTGAATCCGGCCACGTCGAAATCGGGCGACAGGATGAACTCTTTCAGCACCGCCGGATCGGCGGATTGCTGGCGCGTCGCCGCCTCGCCGATGATCCTCAGCGCCAGCCAGGCCTGGTAATCGGCCTCGCGCATCTGCCGGCCGGCCAGTTTCTCGAAGCGGTTCTGGAACTGGGTCGCGCCCCAGGCTTCCATCGCCGGATGCCAGCTGCGCGGCACCAGCCCGGCCGAGCCCGCCACCGGGCGTGGGTCCCAGGTCTGGTAGGGCAGGTAGGCGGCGAAGATGTCGGCCTCGTCGGCGGCGATCACTGCGTCATGTTCCGGTGCGCGCTGGGTAAAGACCGGCATCTGCTTTTGCACCTGAACATGGCCGGAATCGGTGCGCCTAGCGCCGCCGGTATCCTCATAGACCCGTTCCTCGACGATCTTGGCGCCGAATTTCGTCGCGGCGCGCTGGAAGGCCTGCGCCAGATCCTCGTCCTGCGGGTGGCTGCCCTTGATCAGGAACCAGTTCTGCCACTGTTTCCACACCAGGAACTGCGCCAGACCATCGGCGATCATGGCGTGGCTCGGCGCGACATGGACGGTGTTGAAGCGGCAATCGGCGCCGCGCAGGTTGTCGCCCCGCGCCAGCGCATTCAGGATCAACGCCCGGTCGCCCGCCTGATCGGCCAGCGCCAGCGTCGTCGGGTCATCAGCCAGCACCACGACGAACTGGATGCCCTCACCGATCAGCTTGTCCAGTTCCGCCGCCGCCGTCTCGGGCGTGGCGGCCACTTCGACGGCCTCGAAATCCTGCCCCATGAAGCGACCGGTGGTGTCATTATCCTCTATCGCCAGCCGCGCCCCGGCAAAGCCCAGATCCTCGGTCGGCAATTCCAGCCGGGAAATCGGCGGCAAGCCGGGATTGTCCACCCGCAACACCGCCGAGCGGATCAGAACCGGTTCTGCTGCCTGCTGGGCCACAGCAGGCAGCGCGAACCCGGCCAACCCCGCCAAAAGTATGATGATTCTCTGAAACATCAGGCCCCTCCCCGAACTATGGTGTCTGGCACAGGGGGCTTGTGACAAGCCTGCAATCGTTCCCGGGCTGCTCGGGAATGTTTGGCTCATCCCTTTGTCGGATGGACGCGCCAAGACGCTGCGCGCATCCTGCGGCGCAGGACATTCGCCCGAAGTGAGTGGGAGGAACAATCACGATGATGGCAAGAATTGCGGCGCTGGCCGCGGGAATCGTCTTCGCGGCGGCAACGGTGGCGGGCGCGCATGGCCCGTCTCGGCTGAAAACCGAATTGTCGGTGGTACTCGATGCCACGCCCGACGAGGTCTGGGCAGCCATCGGCAATTTTGGCGACATGAGCTGGCATCCGGCCGTCGCCTCGACCGAGATGGTGCCCGAGGGCGCGCCGGCGGATGTCCCGGATGAATCGACCCGGGTGCTGCATCTGAAGGCCGACAGCGGCGATCCGACCATCACCGAGCAGCTGATGGCGGTGAATCCCGAAAAGCGCAGCTACAAGTACATGATCACCGAGGTCGCGGTCGAGGTTCTGCCGGTAACCAACTATTCCTCGACGCTGCAGGTCAACGACAAGGACGGCAAGGCCGAGGTGGTCTGGAAGGGCGGCTTCTATCGCGGCTTCCCGAATAACGATCCGCCTGCCGGCCAGACCGATGACGATGCGACCGCGGCGGTGACCAGCGTTTATCAGGCCGGGCTGGATGCCCTGGCCGAGAAGTTCGGCAAGGTCGAATGATCCGGGCGGCGCTGGCCGCCCTTGCGCTAGCCGCCCCGGCCGCACTGGCCGGGGATCTGGCCTTCGTAACCTCGCAGAACGGCAACGCGGTCAGCGTGATCGACCTGACCCGGCGCGAGGTGATCGCAACAACGACCATCGAGGGCGCGCCTGCGCCGGTCGCCTATGACCCCGCCACCGCCCGGGCCTTCGTCATCTCGGCCGATACCGGGCGGCTGACCGTGCTGGACGAATCCGGTGCCATCACCGGTACGCTGGATCTCGGCGAGGGTGCCTTTGGCATCGCCACCGGGCCGCAGGGCGCGGTCTATGTCGCCGACTGGTATGGCGGGCGGCTGATGCGCCTCGGGGTGGATCTCGAGACGCTGTGGCAGGCCGAAACCGGGGCCGCGCCCGCCGGTATCGCCGTCAGCCCGGATGGCGCGCTGGTGGCGACGGCGGATCGCGATGCCGATGCGGTCAGCATTTTCGAGGCCGCCAGCGGCAAGCGGCTGCATCAGGTCAAGACCGCCGGACCGCATCCCTTTGGAATCACCTGGCATGGAGGGCGTATCTGGACCGCCGACGTGCAGGGCGACAGCCTGTCGATGATCGACCCGGTGGCCGGCAAGCTGACGGGCAGCCTGCCGACCGGCAGCCATCCCTATGCCGTTGCCTTTGCCGGCGGGCGGGGCTTTGTCACCGATCAGTATGGCTCGACGGTCACCGTCTTCGATCCCGAGGCGCTGACCGTCATCGACACGGTTGCCACCGGCGACTATCCCGAGGGCATCGCCCCCCTGCCCGATGGCAGCGGCGTGGCGGTGGCGAACTGGGACAGCGATACCTTGCAGATCATCGATGCGACGACGCTGCAGGTGACCGCCGAGATCGATCTGCCCGCCGGTCCCCGCGCCTTCGGCAGCTTCACGGGTCGGCAGGTTCAGCCTTGACCAGATCGGCGCCCAGCGCCGCCTGCCATCCATCGGTGCCCTCGGGGAACCAGCGCACGCCGGTATAGCCCCAGGACAGCGCGCGCTTGGCGGCGTTCCAGCTCATCCAGCAATCGGCGCGGCAGAAGATGACCACGGGCGCGGTCTTGTCGCCGCCCGTCGCCCGCTCCAACCCGACCTCAAGCCGCGCCTTCTCGGCATCGGACTGGCGTTCATAGCCGGTATCCCACAGCCACAACGCGCCCGGGATGGTGTCATGGCGCGGCTCGCGCCAGATCGTGCCCTCGGGCAGACCCTCGGGTTTGCGGGTTCGGGGATAGACATCGATGAAAGCCACGCCCTGATCGTGCAGTGCGATGGCCATATCGGCATCGATGGTCTCGGCGCCCTTCAACCGGTCGGGAACCTTGGCGTTATAGGGCTCGCCCCGGTAAATCTCGAACCCCGATGTTTGCGCAAGGGCCGGTTGAGCCAGCGCCGCCACCAGACCAAGGATGGCAGCGCGCAGGATCAATTCAGCAGTTCCTTGCCGTAGTCATCGACCAGCGGCACGCCGGCCTCGGCCAGGATGGCGTTGATCTGGTCCTGATTGCGCCGGATCAGGCTGTTCAGCTCGCGCTTCCATTCCTGTTCCGGCAGGCGCACGCCCATGGTGATGCGGTAGAACATCCTCGGGCTGGCGGTTTCCTTCAAGAGCGGGGTGAACTGCAGCTCGGGATCGGCCTTGACCTGCGGTCCGGCCAGCGGACCCCACAGCACAGCCGCGTCCAGCGTGCCGTCCTTGACCCCTCGGATCATATCGCCCACCGGGTCCTCGACCCGCCGGTCCACGGTCAGGTCACCACCGCGCAGGTCCTTGGCCAGCCCCGCCCGCGCCATGATCGTCGCCGGCGGCGTGCCGGCAATGACGCCAAGCTCGTGATCCTTCAGCGCCGGGTCGGCCAGATGGTCGACCGAGGCCAGGTCGCCATCCTTGCGGGTCACGATGCCATAGATCGAGGTGTAGTAATGGTTGGTGTTCTGCACCAGCTCGTCGCCCTGAGCATAGCCCATGACCACGTCGCATTCCCCCGCCTGCAGCGTCTTGCGGATGAAGCCGGTACCCGACGGGAACCAGGTATAGGTCACCGGCAGGTTCAGCAGCTGACCGAAAAACTCGGCCAGCTTGTTCTCGAATCCCGATCCATCCTCGGCGGACATCGGCTTCATCGCCGGATCGGCGCAGACCCGGAACGCGGTGGTCGAGCGCAGGTCAGCGACCTGCGCCGCCGCCGGGCTGGCGACGGCACAGATGAGGGTCAGGGCAAGGACTGCGCCGCGCATCAGCCGTTCATACAGGAATCTTCCTGCGCCGTGAATTCCGGGGACTTGTCGGCCTTCTTGGCAGGACGGCCACGCGCGATCGAGTCGGTGCCGCGGACCAGCAGGTAGACATAGATGTCGTCGATATAGCACCAGACGTTCTTGTTGGTGGCAAAGGCCGGCATCACCTGGTTCGCAGCGGCGTTCACCTCTTTCTTGCCCGAGGCAACGATCTCCTGGAAGTCGTAATAGTCCATCTTCAGCACCGAATCCTTCAGCGCCGGTGCATAGGTCGAGCCTTCTCCATCGGGACCGTGGCAGACATGGCATTCCGCGTGATAGCGGCGATAGCCCGAGAAGACCGCGTAATCGACCACGTCATCGTCGATCTTGAAGGTCGGGATGCCCTCGGCGTTGTACCAGCGGCCGTTCTCCATGTAGTCGGCGGTGATGTCCATGCCATTGGGCAGGATGTGATTGCCTTCGGCCGTCACCTCGGCACCCGGTTCGGTTTCCGTGGGCGGCGGCACCGCGTCTGCGGCGGCAGCCTCTGCCTCGGGGGCAGCCTCGGCGGGCGTGGTCTCTGTCGTGCCACTGGTCTGGGCGAGCGCCGGGCCGGCCATGACCAGCCCAAGCGCCATGAGGGCGAGCGGACCTGTAATCTGCATGTGGGGTTTCCTCCTCAAACCGTTCACATCCTTTCAGCGAAAAGCCACCCCAAGCATAACCTCGGGGTGGCTCTTGTAGAGATCAATCTTGGTCTGACGGACCAAAGTCTTAGTTGCTGGCCGGCGCCTCGCCCTCTGCCGGGGCTTCGCCTTCGGCCGGAGCCTCGGCGGCAGCATCCGCTGCGGGCTCTGCCGCAGCATCAGCCGCAGCAGCTTCTGCAGCCGCAGGCTCGGCAGCGGGTTCTGCCGCTGCCGCATCGGCGGCAGGCGCGTCGCCCGGCAGTTCGAACACGGTCAGCTGGCCACCCAGTTCGGTATAGTCGCTGAGCGCGGCATAGCCGCCCACGGCGCCCAGACCGTCATTCGGGTTGGTCAGACCAGCCGCCAGACCGATCCCGGCCCAGCCACCGACACCGGACAGGATGCCGATATACTGCTTGCCGCCCGAGGTGTAGGTCATGACGTTGCCGATGATGCCCGAGGGGGTCTTGAACTTGTAAAGCTCCTCACCCGTGCTGGCATCAACCGCCTTCAAGTAACCTTCCAGCGTGCCGTAGAAGACCACGTCACCAGCGGTTGCCAGCGCACCCGACCAGACCGAGAACTGCTCCGGCAGCGACCACTTGATCTCGCCCGCAACGTTGTCCCAGGCGATGAAGTTGCCCATGCCGCCATGGCTGTCCGGAGCCGGATACATGGCCAGCGTGGCGCCCACATAGGGCTGACCGGCCGTGTAGGCGACGCGGAAGGGTTCATAGTCCATGCAGACGTGGTTGGTCGGCACGTAGAACAGGTTGGTCTTGGGCGAGAAGGCTGCCGGCTGCTGGTCCTTGGAGCCAAGGGCCGCCGGGCAGATGCCGGTCGAGTTAGTGTCCTCGCCATTCTGCTCGGTCGAGTATTCGGCCACCACGGCCGGACGGCCATAGTTCTCGGAAGCCGGGTCCATGTCGACGCCGCTGGTCCAGTTGACCGCCGGGTCATACTTGTTGGCCACAAGCAACTCGCCGCTCTCGCGGTCCAGCGTATAGCCGAGGCCGTTCCTGTCGAAATGGGTCAGCAGCTTGCGCGGGGTGCCGTTGAAGTCCTGGTCGGTCAGAATCATCTCGTTCACACCGTCGAAGTCCCATTCGTCATGGGGCGTCATCTGGTAGAACCACTTGGCCATGCCGGTATCGACATCGCGTGCCATGATGGTCATCGACCACTTGTTGTCGCCCGGGCGCTGTGCCGGGTTCCAGGTCGAGGGGTTGCCGGTCCCGTAATACATCAGGTTCAGCTCGGGATCATAGGAGAACCAGCCCCAGGTGGTGCCGCCGCCGATCTTCCACTGGTCGCCTTCCCAGCTGTTGATCGAGCTGTCGGCGCCGATCGGCTTGCCCAGAACCATGGTGTTTTCCGGGTCGACCAGCATCTCGGCATCCGGCCCGGTGGAATAGGCTTTCCACGCTTCCGAACCGTCGGCGAGGTTATAGGCTGTCACCCGGCCACGCACGCCGTATTCGCCACCCGAGACACCGACGATGACCTTGTCCTTCACCGGCAGCACGGTCGCGGTGTTGGTTTCACCGATCGCCGGATCACCGGTCTTGACCGACCACTTCACCTCGCCGGATGCGGCATCCAGCGCCACCAGCGTGGTGTCGGCCTGGTGCAGCAGGATCATGCCATCGGCATAGGCAAGACCGCGGTTGACCGTGTCGCAGCACATGACCGCGATAACCTCGGGGTCCTGCTGCGGCTTGTAGGTCCACAGGATCTTGCCGTCATTCGCCAGGTCCAGCGCGAAGACATTGTTGGGGAAGGGCGAATGCACATACATGACATCGCCGATGACCAGCGGGCCGCCTTCATGACCGCGCAGCACGCCGGTCGAGAAGGTCCAGGCGACGCGCAGGTCGCCGACGTTGTCCTTGTTGATCTGGTCAAGTTCGGAATAGCGGGTATTGGCGTAGTCCCCGGTCTGGATGGCCCATTGTTCGGGCTTGCCGGTCTCGGTAAGGACGCTCTCGTTCGCGAAGAGTGCCGTGCCAGAAAGAAGCACGGCCGCGGCGGCGCCCGTCAGCAGATATTTCATAGATTTTCCTCCACCATCGGATCAGTCGTCCGCAACCCTCCTCCGAGGCAGCGGCTGTCCATGGGTCAGTCTTGGACGGGGGGGCTCATGCGTCAATCCACCACACCGGCAATTCCCCATAAAGTATGGGTCAGTTTGGCAGGCATATCGGGAATATCCGGCAAACCCTATCGGGCCAGCCGTTCCGCGTGCCACAGCACGTGATCGCCCATGAAGGTCTGGACGAAAAAGTAGCTGTGGTCATAGCCTTCCTGCATCCGGAACTGTCCGGGCTGGCGACGCTCGGCCATGGCAAGGGCCAGCGCCTCGGGCTTCAGGAGGTCCAGGAACTGGTCCCTGCTGCCCTGATCGATCAGCACCTCGCCGGGATAGCCGCGCTTCCGCATCAGCAGCGTCGAGTCATGCGCCGCCCAGGCCGTCTTGTCGGGACCGAGATAGGCGCCCAGTTGCTTCCTGCCCCAGTCGGATTCCGAGGGATGGGCGATCGGCGCGAAGGCCGAGACCGACTTGTAGCGTTCGGGGAAGGTCATGGCGATGGTCAGCGCGCCGTGCCCGCCCATGGAATGGCCGGTGATCCCCTGCGCCTCGCGGTCCAAGGCGAAATTGCCGAAGACCAGTTCCGGCAGCTCGTGGGTGATGTAATGCCACATCTGGAAATGCGGCTTCCACGGTTCTTGCGTGGCATCGACATAGAAGCCCGCGCCCTGCCCCAGGTCATAGGCGTCGTCATTCGCCACCCCCTCGCCGCGCGGCGAGGTATCGGGGAAGATGATCGCCATGCCGGTCCGGGCGCACCATTCCTGCGCCCCGGCCTTGGTCATGGCGTTCTCATGCGTGCAGGTCAGGCCCGAAAGGTACCACAGCACCGGCACCCGCTCGTGCTCGGCCTCTTCGGGCAGGTAGAGGCCGAAGGTCATCTTGGTGCCCGTGGCCTGGGACTGGTGGGAATAGACGCCCTGCACCCCGCCGAAGCTGCGGTTCTCGGACACGGTTTCATAGCTGATGGTCATGGCGTTTCCCCCTGGTCAGTTTGCCACCCTGGCCGGCAGGTGCGGGCCATGGTCCGGCTGAGATGACGCGCGAGGCGCAGGGCCTGCAAGGGAAAAACCGGCCTTCTGCGCCAAAGGGAGGGCATTGGCCGGATTGCGACGGGGCGGGGCATCGGCGACGCCCCGCCCGACTGCGTCAATCCAGTTCGGTCACGCTGCGGATGATCTTGCCGACCAGACCGTAATCGACGGCCTCCTGCGTGTTCAGCCAGAAGTCCCGGTTGGTGTCCTTCTCGATCCGCTCGACCGTCTGGCCGGTGGCGTCGGCCATGATCTGGTTCAGACGCTCGCGCATCAGCCGGATCTGCTCGGCCTGGATCATCATGTCCGAGGTGGTGCCGCCGATGCCGCCCGAGGGCTGGTGCAGCAGGAAGCGGGTGTTGGGCAGGCAGAAGCGGTTCTGCCGCTGCGCGCCGACAAAGATCAGCGCCCCAGCCGACGCCACCCAGCCCGAGCCGATGGTGCGCACCACGGGGCGGATGAACTTGATCACGTCATGGATCATGTCGCCCGATTCCACATGCCCGCCGGGCGAGGAAATCAGCATGTTGATCGGCTTGTCGCTTTCTTCCGCAAGGGCCAGAAGATGCGCCACGGTGCGCTGCGCCAGCTTGTCATTGATCTCGCCCGCCACGATCACCGTGCGGGACTTGAAGTAGAGCTTGCCCATGTTGTCGCCTTCGGGCAGGCCCAGACCCTCGCTTTTCTCGTCGCGGCGGTCGTCACCCTCGTCTTCGTCTTCGTCGTCCAGCCAAATGTGCCGCGTCATCCTGCTCTCCTTCACATCTCAAGGCGACGGCGGGACCAGTGGCCCCGCCGTATATCTACCTAAGCAGCGATGAAGGATCAGTAAAGGACGACCGAGCGGATCGATTCACCTGCATGCATCAGATCGAAGCCCTTGTTGATCTCGTCCAGCGTCAGCAGGTGGGTGATCATCGGGTCGATCTCGATCTTGCCGTCCATGTACCAGTCGACGATCTTCGGCACATCGGTCCGCCCGCGCGCGCCACCGAAGGCCGTGCCCTTCCAGACCCGGCCGGTGACCAGCTGGAACGGACGGGTGCTGATCTCGGCCCCGGCCGGCGCCACGCCGATGATGATCGACTGGCCCCAGCCGCGATGGGTGCATTCCAGCGCATCGCGCATGACCTTGACGTTGCCGGTGCAGTCAAAGCTGTAATCCGCCCCGCCGATCTGGTCGAAGGGAGTCTTGGTCAGGTTCACGATCTCCTGCACCACGTTGTCGACCTTGGTGGGGTTGATGAAATGGGTCATGCCGAAGCGCTCCGCCATTTCCTTGCGCCCGTCATTCAGGTCGACGCCGATGATCATGTCGGCGCCGGCCAGCCTAAGTCCCTGCAGCACGTTCAACCCGATGCCGCCGAGGCCGAAGACCACGGCCTTGGCGCCGATCTCGACCTTGGCGGTGTTGATGACCGCGCCAATGCCGGTGGTGACGCCGCAGCCGATATAGCAGATCTTGTCGAAGGGCGCGTCCTCGCGGACCTTGGCCAGCGCGATCTCGGGCAGCACGGTGTAGTTCGAGAAGGTCGAGCAGCCCATGTAGTGGTAGATCGGCCGCCCATCGAGAAAGCTGAACCGCGTGGTGCCATCGGGCATCAGCCCCTGCCCCTGCGTGGCGCGGATCGCCGTGCAAAGGTTCGTCTTGCCCGACAGGCAGGACGCGCATTGCCGGCATTCGGGGGTGTAAAGCGGGATGACATGGTCGCCCGGCTTGACCGTGGTGACGCCCGGCCCGACCTCGACCACCACGCCCGCACCCTCGTGACCGAGGATCGAGGGGAAAAGGCCCTCGGGATCAGCACCCGAGAGGGTGAATTCATCGGTGTGGCAGATGCCGGTGGCCTTGATCTCGACCATGACCTCACCGGACTTCGGCCCTTCGAGATTGATCTCCATCACCTCAAGAGGTTTGCCGGCTTCAACGGCGACGGCGGCGCGGGTTCTCATGTCTAGCAACTCCTTCGGGTGTGTTCATGGCCGAGGGGGCCGTTTTCCGCGGCCCCCAGGGGATAGTTCTGCCCAGATCGGTCAGGCCGGCAAGGCCCCAGAGCGTTTGGCGATATGGGTGGCGATGGCGTCCATCAAGGGCGGCGACAGCGCGTCATAGGGTTCCAGCCCCAATTCACGCAGGCGGGCCCGGATGCCATCCATCCGCGAGGGATCGACACCCGATTCGATGACCGAGCTGACGAAGGCGGCGAATTCCGGCGCCGACCAGCCATCCTCGGAGGACAGTTCGGTATGGACGAAATCGAGACCATAGAACGGATGGTCCTTGTTCTCGATCCGGCCATACATGTGGACGCCGCAATCCTTGCAGCGATGCCGCTGGATCGGCGCGTCCTTGTTGACGATCTCCAGCTTCTCGGCGCCCTGCACCACCTCGATCGCGTCACGGCCGACGACCGCCACCTGGCTGAACACCGCCCCGTCGGGCTTCCAGCACTTCGTGCAGCCGCAGACATGGTTATGCGCGGTCTGTGCCCCGACCCGGACCTTGACCGGATTGCTGGCGCAGTGGCAGGTCAGTTCCCCGCCACCGAAATTCGGATTGCCACTCTTGACGCCGTGATCGACGGCTGGGTGAATGGTGACCCCATCAGTGCTAGCCATGGCCCGTTTCCTCCCTAGGCTTCATGGGAAGTCAGCCTGATGCCGGAACGGGGTCTCACACAAGTCAGAGAAAGGTTGTAGCGCGACCGGGACTTATCCCTCGGCACTGCCGTTTCCGGCGGTCACGCGGCGCAGGAACGCCCGTGTGCGCTCGTCCTCGGGCGCATCGAAGATCTGCGCCGGAGGGCCTTGCTCGACGATCCGACCGCCCTCCATGAAAACCACCCGGTCGGCGATCTCGCGGGCGAATTGCATCTCGTGCGTGACGATCAGCATGGTCTGGCGACCATCGGCGATCTGCCGGATCAGGTCCAGCACCTCGCCCACCCATTCCGGGTCGAGCGCACTGGTCGGCTCGTCGAAGAGCAGAAGATCGCCGTCGAGCGCCATCGCTCGGCCAATGCCGATTCGCTGCTGCTGGCCGCCCGACAGCGCCGCGGGATAGCTGTCAGCCTTGTCGGTCAGACCGATGCTGGCCAGCACCTCGTCAGCGCGGGCATCGGCCTTGGCGCGGGACCAGCCGCGCACGGTGACCAGCCCCTCGGTGATGTTCTGGCGGGCGGTCTTGTTGGCGAAAAGCGCGTAATTCTGGAACACGAAGCCGGTGCGGCGGCGCAGTGCCAGGATCTCGGTGCGCGTGGCGCTGGCGGCGTCGACCGACAGATCGCCAATGGTGATGCGGGCGGCATCGGGGCGGTCTAGGAAGTTCAGGCAGCGCAGCAGCGTCGACTTGCCGGTGCCCGACGGCCCGATGATCGCCACGCGCTCGCCCGGCGTCAGGTTCAGGTTGATGTCGTTCAGCACGGTATTCGTGCCGAAGCGCTTGGTCAGCCCGGCGATGCTGATGTGGCAATCGGTGGTCATCGGGCAAAGGCCTTCTGCATGTTGCGTTCCAGCGCGCGCTGCACAAAGGACAGCGCCTCGACCAGAAGCCAATAGATCACCGCCACGACAAGGAAGGCCTCGAGATAGAGAAAGCTGCCGGCGGCCTCTTTCTGCGCGGCGCCCATCATCTCGGTCACGCCGAGGGTGAAGGCCAGCGAGGTGCTTTTGATGATGTCGATGTAGTAATTCATCAGCGTCGGTGCGGCGATGCGGGCGGCCTGCGGCAGGATGATCCGGCGCAGCATCTGGGCGCGGGTCATGCCGATCGACTCGGCGGCCTCCCATTGGCTGCGGTCGACGCCAAGGATCGCGGCGCGGATCGATTCGGCCATATAGGCCGCGAAATGCAGCGTCAGTCCGATGATCGCGGCGGTGACGCCGTCGATCTTGGAGAGCGTCGGCAGAAGCTGCGGCAGGCCGTAATAGAACAGGAACAGCTGGACGAGCAGCGGGGTGCCGCGGAAGAAGCTGATGAAAACGGCGACGAATTGGTCGATCACCGGCAGCTTCAGCACCCGGACAATGGCCAGCAACGCCCCCAGAGCCAAGGCAAGAACCATGGCGACGGAAGCCATCGCCATGGTCTTGGGGACATAGCCCAGGATGACCGGCACAAGGCCGGCCATGTAATCGAGGTCGAGACCGCGCATCAGTTGGCGGGGGCGGCCTCACCGGCCGGCCGGGTCACATCGGCATCCAGCCATTTCTGCGAGATCTCGGCCAGCTTGCCGTTCTCCTTCAGCGTGGTGATGGCGGCATCGACCTTGTCGCGCATGGCGATCCCGGCCTCGTCATTGCGGAAGGGCAGCGCGTTGCGGATCTCGCTGAAGGGCTGACCGGCCTGCTCCAGCGGCGCCGGGCTTTTGGCGATGACCTGTGCGGTGGACACCCGGTCCATCACGAAGGCATCGACGCGGCCAAGGGCAACGTCCTGCTCGATGTTCGACTCGTAGGTGCGGATGTCGATATCGGCGGCATTGGGCAGACCGCGCAGCAGTTCCTCGAAGTTCGAGCCGAGGTTCACCGCGACCGATTTCCCCGACAGATCGTCGGTGCTGTTGATCCCGACCTCGTTGCCCTCGCGCACGACAACCTGCGCACCGTCATAGACATAGGGCTGGGTGAAGACGAATTTCGCCTCGCGTTCGGGGGTGATGGTCAGCTGGTTGGCAATGGTGTCGATGCGGTTCGATTCCAGCGCGCCGACCTGACCCGAGAAGGACATGGTGACGAATTCGATCTCGTCGCCGGTGACTTCGCCAATGGCGTTCATGAAGTCGACTTCGAAGCCCTGCAGCTTGTCCTGCTCGGTGAAGGTGAAGGGGAAATAGCCGCCCGACATGCCGACCCGGATGGTCTCGGCGCTCACGGGGGCAAGGCTGGCAGCGGTCAGGGCCAGCGCGGCAAACAGCGGTTTCAGCATCGGAAACTCCTTAATTTTCAGCAGACAGATGTGACGACTGTCTGCCGCTCGCAAGGGGAGATGCCGGGAAGTTAAACAGAAAGGATCAGCATTTGCCAAGCAACCGCGTCAGCCGGAACGCCGTTCGCTGACCGAGCGGTCAGGTGGAACGGCGTTCGGCTGATTGCAGGCCTAGCTTGCCGGGGTCGAGCTCACGCCGACCTTGGCCGGGCGCAGCAGGCGGTCATGCAGCTTGAAGCCGTTATCCATGACCTGAATGATGTCGCCGGCGCGGGTGCCGGGCACCGGGGCCTCGAACATGGCCTCGTGGTTCTGCGGGTCGAACCGCTCGCCGATCTCGGGCGCCAGGATGGTGATGCCGTGCTTCTTGAACACGTTCGCCAGTTCGCGCAGGGTCAGTTCGACCCCTTCGATCAGCCCGGGCGCGGCGGCGCGCTGTTCGTCGCCGGCGGTGTCCAGCGCGCGGGTCAGCGCGTCATGGACCGGCAGAAGGTCGCGGGCAAGGCGGGTGCCGCCATATTGCTCGGCATCGCGGCGCTCCTTGTCGGCGCGCTTGCGGGCGTTCTCGGCATCGGCCAGCGCCCGCATGAACTTGTCGCGCATCTCGTCGCGTTCGACCGTCAGACGCTCGATCTCGTCCACCGGGTCGGCCAGCGGGTCTTCAATCGGTTCTTCACTGGCAAATTCGTTCTGATCGGTCATCGCATCATCCTTTTCGGCCAGACAGGACCCGGCCGACCAATTGAGCCGTGTAGTCGACGATCGGAACGATGCGGCCGTAATTCAGCCGCGTCGGCCCGATGACACCAACGGCACCCACAATCTTTCGGTCGGCATTCATATAGGGCGAAACCACCAGAGAGGAACCCGAAAGAGAGAAAAGTTTGTTCTCGGAGCCGATAAAAATGCGCACCCCCTCGCCCTGCTCGGCCAGTTCCAGGAACTGGGCAATGTCGCGCTTGCGCTCGAGGTCGTCGAAAAGCTCGCGCACCCGGTCGATATCGGCTTCCTGGCTGTCCAGCAGGTTGGCCCGCCCGCGCACGATCAGCCGGGGGTCATTGTCCGCCGTGTCCCACAGCGCGAGCCCGGATTCCACCAGCTGCGCCGCCAGCCCGTCGAGCTGCTGCCGGCGGGCGGTGATCTCGGCCGCGATATGGCCGCGCAGCTCGGACAGCGTCCGGCCCTCGGCGATCGCGTTGAGGAAATTCGCCGCCTCGCGCATCGACGAGGGCGTCTGGCCAAGCGGCGGGGTGAAGACCCGGTTCTCGACATGACCGTCGGCGAAGACCAGCACCACCAGCGCCCGGTCGGGGCCAAGCGTGACGAAGTCGATATGGCGCACCGGCGCCTCGTGCTTTGGCATCAGCACCAGCGAGGCGCCATGGGTGATGCTGCTGAGCGCCGTGCTGACCCGGTCCAGAAGCGTGCCGGTATCGGGATTGTCATTGCCGATGGTCTGCTCGATCCGGGCACGGTCGACGGGATCTACGGCATCGACCTCCATCATGCCATCGACGAACAGCCGCAGGCCAAGCTGCGTCGGCAAGCGCCCGGCCGAGACATGCGGGCTGTCGAGCAGCCCCAGATATTCCAGGTCCTGCATGACGTTGCGGATCGTGGCCGCGCTGACCCGTTCGGACATGTCGCGCGTGAGCGTGCGCGAACCCACCGGCTCGCCGGTCTGCAGATAGGATTCCACGACGCGGCGAAACACCTCGCGCGAGCGTTCATTGAGTTCGGAAAGCTGTGTCTGCTGGCTCAACCGGGCCTCTCGCGGGTTGCGTCATGACGGGGCGGGCCTGTATGGGGCAGGAAACACTGGAAAGGATGACCGCCCATGCGCCCCTCTGGCAGGAATTTAAGCGAATTGCGCCCGATTACAATCGAGACCGGCATCATGGGCCATGCCGAGGGCTCGTGCCTGATCAAGATGGGCGGGACGCATGTGCTGTGTGCCGCCAGTATCGAGGAAAGCCCGCCGCGCTGGCTGAAGGGCAGCGGCAAGGGCTGGGTCACGGCGGAATACGGCATGCTGCCGCGCGCCACCAATACCCGCAACCGCCGCGAGGCCGCCGTGGGCAAACAGGGTGGCCGCACGGTCGAGATTCAGCGGCTGATCGGGCGCAGCCTGCGCGCGGGTGTCGACCTCAGGGCGCTGAACGAGCGGCAGATCACCGTCGATTGCGACGTGATCCAGGCCGATGGCGGCACCCGCTGCGCCTCGATCACCGGCGGCTGGGTGGCGTTGCGCATCGCCGTCAACAAGATGCTGAAGGCCGGGGTGCTGACCAGCGATCCGATCATCGACCACGTGGCGGCGATCTCCTGCGGTATCTATGCCGGGCAGCTGGTGGCCGATCTCGACTATGCCGAGGATAGCGAGGCCGGGACCGACGGCAATTTCGTCATGACCGGCGCCGGTCGGCTGATCGAGGTGCAGATGTCGGCCGAGGGCGCGACCTTCTCGCGCGACGAGATGGGTGGCTTGCTGGATCTGGCCGAGGCCGGCGTTGCGGGGTTGGTCGCCGCGCAGAAAGCGGCTGTGGCATGAGGCCTTTCGAGGGCAAGGCCCTGCTGGTCGCCACGCATAACGCCGGCAAGCTGGCCGAGATGCGGGCACTGCTGGCACCCTTGGGGATCACCGTCACCGGCGCCGCCGAGGCGGGACTGGGCGAGCCGGTCGAGACCGAGGACAATTTCCTCGGCAATGCCCGGATCAAGGCCCGGGCGGCGATGGAGGCCACCGGCCTGCCGGTCCTCGCCGATGACAGCGGCATCAGCATCGATGCGCTGGACGGCGCGCCGGGCGTCTATACCGCCGATTGGGCCGAGACCGGCCAAGGCCGCGACTTCGGCATGGCGATGGAACGCGCATGGCGCGAGTTGGAGGCGGTGAACGCCCCCCTGCCCCGGAGCGCGCAGTTCCGCTGCACGCTGGTGCTGATGTGGCCCGATGGCCATGACGAGGTCTTCGAGGGCGTCCTGCCCGGTCAGGTCGTCTGGCCGCCGCGCGGGGCCGAGGGCCATGGCTATGACCCGATCTTCATGCCGGACGGGCATCAGATCACCTTGGGCGAGATGACGGTGGAGCAGAAGAACTCGCTGAGCCACCGGGCGCGGGCCGTGGCGAAGATGATGGAGGGCAGTTTTGCCTGAGACCGGCTTGGTTGAGGCCGCAGCGGCGGGCGAGGATTGGCGTCAGGGCGGGTTCGGGCTTTATGTCCACTGGCCCTTCTGCGCCGCCAAATGCCCCTATTGCGACTTCAACAGCCATGTCGCCGGCCAGATCGACCAGCGGCGCTGGGCCGATGCGCTGTCGGCCGAGATCGCCCGGCTGGGGCAAGAGGTTCAGGGACCGGCGCGGCAGCTGGACAGCATCTTCTTTGGTGGCGGCACGCCCTCGCTGATGCTGCCCGAGACGGTGGATGCGGTGATCCGCGCCGCCCGCGCCGCCTGGGGCTTTGCCAATGACATCGAGATCACGCTGGAGGCCAATCCCACCAGCGTCGAGCAGGGCCGGTTTCGCGGCTTTGCCGATGCCGGGGTGAACCGGCTGTCCATGGGGGTGCAATCGCTGCGCGACGCCGATCTGCGGCGGTTGGGGCGGCTGCATTCGGTGGCCGAGGCCCGAGCCGCCTTCGACATTGCGCGGAACTGTTTTGGCCGTGTGAGCTTTGATCTGATCTATGCGCGGCAGGATCAGGGAATTGAGGACTGGCGCGCCGAACTGAACGAGGCGCTGAGCATGGCAGTCGACCACCTGTCGCTGTACCAACTGACGATCGAGCCGGGCACCGCCTTTGGCGCGAGACATGCGGCTGGCGGGCTGAAGGGCCTGCCGGATGATGATGTATCTGCAGATATGTATCTGGAAACGCAGGATATTTGTGATGCTGCCGGCCTGCCCTGCTATGAAATTTCCAACCATGCCCGGCCCGGCTCGGAAAGCCGGCACAACCTGATCTACTGGCGTCAGGGCGATTGGGCCGCCGTCGGCCCCGGAGCGCATGGTCGGCTGACGCTGCCCGGCGGACGGGTGGCAACCGAGGCGCATCGCCAGCCGGGCGCCTGGCTGGCGGCGGTCGAGGAGCGTGGTTCGGGCGAGAGCGAACGCAGCGTCTTGAGCTTCGAAGATCAGGCGACGGAATATCTGCTGATGTCGATGCGGCTTGCCGAGGGGCTGTCGGCGGCACGTTATGAGCAACTGGCCGGGCGCCCACTGGACGCGGCGGCACTGGAGCGGCTGCAGGACTGGGGCATGGTCACGGTTCGGGATGGCCGGGTGATGGCCACCCAAGCCGGGCGGCCGGTGCTGAACGCCATCCTGCGCGAACTGGCGGTGGACTGAGATGAAGATGCTATGGCTTGGCATCGGCTGGTTCAGCACGGGCCTTGGCGTCATCGGCCTCGCCCTGCCCGTGGTCCCGACCGTGCCCTTCCTGCTGGTCGCGGCCTGGGCCTTCTCGCGATCCTCGCCGCGGCTGCGGGAGAAGATCCGCAATCACCCTAAATACGGCCCCGCTGTACGTGCCTGGCAGGAGCGCGGCGCGGTCTCGCGGCTAGCGAAGCTCTGGGCCGTTACCGCGATGAGCTTCGGCGTTGGCCTGTCCTGGTGGCTGGGGATCGATCCGCGGCTGGTGCTGGCGCAAGCCGTCATCTGCACCAGCATCGCCGCCTATGTAGTCACCCGGCCCTCGGTCTAGACCGTCGCTCCGGCTGCGTCAGGCGCTGCCGCCGAGGACCTGACAGAGCCGGTCGAGCTGGTCCAGATCCTTGTAGGTCACCACCAGCTGCCCGCCATCGGCATTGGCGGCATGGTTGATCGCCACCCGCATCTTGAGATGGGCGGAGAGATCGGATTCGAGCACCCGCGTATCGGCATCCTTCTCGCCCGAACGGCGATTGGCCGGCTTGGCGGCGGGCGGGTTGATCAGGTCGCGCACCAGCTTCTCGGTTTCGCGGACCGACAAACCACGCTCGATCACCCGCCGGGCCAGTTGCGCGGCATTCGGTGCCGGCACCAGCGCGCGCGCGTGGCTTGCACTCAGCTTGCCCTCTTTCAGCCAGATCTGTACCTGTTCGGGCAGGTTCAGGAGGCGCAGCAGGTTGGCGATATGGCTGCGGCTTTTGTTCAGCGCCTCGGCCAGTTGCTCCTGCGTGTGACCAAAACGGTCCATCAGCTGCCGGAACGAGGCCGCCTCTTCGATGGCATTCAGGTCAGCGCGCTGGATATTCTCGATCAGCGCGATCTCGAGCACCTCGGTATCGCTGAGATCGCGAATGATGACCGGCAATTCATGCAGCTGCGCCTGCTGCGCCGCGCGCCAGCGGCGTTCGCCGGCAACGATCTGGTAAAGTCCCTCATCGCGCGGATGCGGCCGCACGATCAGCGGCTGCAGCACACCGCGGGCCTTCAACGATTGCGCCAGCTCCTGCAGCGCCTCGGGCTCGAAGCTGCGGCGCGGCTGATCGGGGTTGGGCGAAATCTGCTCGATCGGGATCATGTTGCGGTCAGAGCTGGTCGCGGGACGATTGGCCGCCTCCGTCGCCGGAACCAGGTCCACATCGGCCATCAGCGCCGACAAGCCGCGACCGAGGCCACGTTTTCCCAGTTTGGAATCAGCCATTTACAGCCTCCTTGGTCTCGATCTTCTTCAGTCGCCCGGCGAATTCCTTGGCAAATTCCCGATAAGCGATGCCGCCCTTTGAGCTTGGGTCATAATGCACCACGGGCTTGCCGAAAGACGGCGCCTCGGACACGCGGACATTGCGCGGAATGGTGGTGCGATAGACCAGATCGCCCAGAGTGGCGCGGGCATCGGCCTCGACCTGCTGGGACAGGTTGTTGCGGCTGTCGGCCATGGTCAGCAGCACGCCATTGACCCGCAGATCGGGATTGGCGGTCTGGCGTATCTGCCGGACGGTCATCAGGAGTTGCGAGAGACCTTCGAGCGCATAGAACTCGGCCTGCAGCGGCACAAGTACCGCATCGGCGGCCACCATGGCATTGACGGTCAGCAGGCCAAGCGCCGGCGGGCAATCGATCAGCACCAGGTCGGCGCCGGCTTCGGCGCGCAGGCTGCGGCGCAGCAACCGGGTTCGGTCGGCGCTGCGCGAGAAATCGATATCGGCCGAGGAGAGGTCGGGCGTCGAGGGAACGATGCGCAGGTTCTCGACATCGGTGGTCAGCGCGGCCGCCGCCAGCGTCGCCTGCCCTCCCAGAAGGTCATAGGAGGTAATTTCACGGCGGTCCGGGTCGATGCCGAGGCCGGTCGACGCGTTTCCCTGCGGATCTAGGTCGATGAGGATGGTGCGCTGCCCCGCATCGGCCAGCGCCGCACCGAGATTGATGGCCGAGGTCGTCTTGCCCACCCCGCCCTTCTGGTTGGCAATTGCAATGATGATCGGTTCAGACATGGGAAATATCGCCTATCTCAAGAATTGCCGCGTTTTGATGGGTTTGGCTCGGATGCGCATCGTAGCGGAACTGCCATTGGGCTTGGGCATCGCGCAGTTCGTCCTGCCAGTTCTCGCCCTTCATCAGCCAAGCCGTCCCGCCCTGTTTCAGGTGTCGATCCACATATGACATGAGGAGCGGCAGCGGGGCAAGCGCGCGGGCGCTGACAATATCGGCAGCAGCGGGAATGAGCGATTCTATGCGCGCCGCGTGGACTGTGACGCGGCCAAGGCTCAGTTCGCGGCTGCAGGTTCTAAGGAAGGTGGCCTTGCGCTGATCGCTTTCGACGAGATGAAAATCGACCGGCTGATCGGCATAGTGGATCGCGGCCACCAGCCCCGGCAGCCCTCCCCCGCTGCCGAGATCGACCCATTTCCCCGTCACCGGGCCGGCCAATGCCGCAAGTTGGGTGCTGTCCCGGATATGGCGGTCAGAAATGTCCTGCAGCGTCGAGCGGGCGACAAGGTTGATCCTCGGGTTCCACTTCTCGATCAGGCGGGCGTAGTCGTGAAGCCTTTCCGATGTTTCACGTGAAACATCGCTCATCCCGCGCGCTTCCGGGCGAGGTTGCGGGTTGTCGCCAGGATCAGCGTCAGCGCTGCCGGGGTCATCCCCTCAAGCCGCGAGGCTTCGGCCAGACTGCGCGGTCGCTGCGCCGTCAGCTTGCGCTGAAGCTCGGCGGACAGGCCAGAGAGACTGGCATAATCAAGGTCAGCCGGCAGCAGGATCTGTTCCTCGGCCTTCAGCATCGCCGCATCGCGCGCCTGGCGGTCGGTGTACTGGTGATAGATGGCGTCATTGCGCAGTTGCTCGATGATCGAAGGCGGATATGCGGACAGCTCAGGCGCGAGGTCCAGCATCGCCGTGTCCTCCAGATCGGCATAGGACATCAGGTCGAAAACCGACCGGGCCTGCCCATCCTGACGCACCGAAATGCCGCGCTTTACAAGCTCGCTCGGCGAAAAGCGCGCGTTTTCGGCTATGGTGCGGGCGAAAGCGTACATCTCCATCTTCTCGGTGAACTGCGCCTGCCGTTCCGCACCGACGCAGCCCAGCTTGATCCCGAGTGGTGTCAGCCGCTGATCGGCGTTGTCGGCCCGCAGCGTCAGCCGGAATTCAGCCCGCGAGGTGAACATGCGGTAGGGTTCGGTGACGCCGCGCGTCGTCAGGTCATCGATCATCACACCGATATAGCTGTCGGTCCGGCTGAAGACGATCGGCTCGCGCCCCGTTGCTGCTGCCGCCGCGTTCAGTCCGGCGACCAGGCCCTGCGCGCCGGCCTCTTCATAGCCGGTGGTGCCATTGATCTGGCCGGCAAGATACAGCCCCGTGATGGTCGACACCTGCAGGGTCGGCTCGAGCGCGCGCGGGTCGATATAGTCGTACTCGACCGCGTAGCCGGGCTGCAGAATCACAACGTTTTCAAGGCCTTTGATCGTGCGAACATAGGCCTCCTGCACGTCACGCGGCAGCGAGGTCGAGATGCCGTTCGGATAGACCGTCGGATCGTCCAGCCCCTCGGGCTCGAGAAAGACCTGGTGCGAGGTCTTGTCGGCAAAGCGCGTCACCTTGTCTTCGATCGAGGGGCAGTAGCGCGGCCCGACACCATGAATGCGCCCGCCATACATGGCGGAACGGCCCAGGTTGTCCTGGATGATCTGGTGCGTCCGCTCGTTTGTATGGGTAATGCCGCAGGAGATCTGCCTCAGTGCCGGTTCGCTGCTCAGATCCGAGAACAGTGCCGGCTCGTCATCACCCGGCTGATTCTCCAGCACCGACCAGTCAATGGTCCGACCATCAAGGCGCGGCGGTGTGCCGGTCTTCAGCCGCCCGCGCGGAAGATCCAGCTCGGCCAGCGATGCAGCAAGGCCATAGGAGGCCTCGTCACCCCAGCGACCGGCCTTGTGGGTCTCGTCCCCGATATGGATCAGTCCATTGAGGAACGTGCCGGTGGTCAGCACGACGGACGGCGCCCTGAGTTCGGTGCCGTCGGCAAGCGTGACGCCCCGGATCGTCTGGCCGTCGCGGATGAAGGACATGACTTCGGCGAACAGCAGATCCAGCCCGGAAATCGCGTCAAGGTAGGCCCGCGCCTCACGGCGATAGGCCGCACGGTCCATTTGCGCCCGAGGCCCCCGAACAGCCGGGCCCTTGCGGCGGTTCAGCAGCCGAAACTGGATGCCCGCCCGATCGGCGATCCGGCCCATGCAGCCGTCCAGCGCATCAATCTCGCGCACCAGGTGGCCCTTGCCCAGCCCGCCAATGGCCGGATTGCAGGACAGTGTGCCGATATCGCTTTCCTGCATGGTCACCAGTGCGGTACTGGCCCCCATGCGCGCCGCGGCAGCAGCAGCCTCGGTGCCGGCGTGGCCGCCGCCAATGACGATGACATCGTAATGTTTCACGTGAAACATCCCTATTTTCCGATACAGAAGGACGAGAAAATCACGTCCAGATAATCTTCGGCCCCCACGCGCCCGACCAGTCGTTCCAGCGATAATGCCGTCTGGCGGATGGATTCGGCAAGCAGTTCCGGTTGCGCGCGCGATCCGTCCAGCGCCCGCAAGGCATCCCGCAGCGCATCGGCCTGCCGCCTGTGACTGACGATCCCTGCATCGGCGACGCGAACCGAAAGGGTCTCAAAGACCGACTGCAGCAGCGTCTCGACCCCCTCGCCCGTCACCGCCGACAGGTCGCCCCGCCCTTCCGAAAGGTCCGCCTTCGACCAGAGCGTCAAATCGCCGTCACGAAACATCGTCAGATCGTGCTCGCCGCTTTCCGACAAGAAGATCCGCAGATCCGCCGCCTCGGCCCGCATCCGCGCGCGATCGACGCCAACCGCCTCGATCTGGTCCTCGGTTTCGCGCAGGCCCGCCGTATCCAGGAAGGTCACGGCCAACCCGCGCAGGTCCATCCGCAGCTCGATGATATCCCGCGTCGTACCCGGAATCGCCGAGACGATGGCCACCTCGCGCCGCGCCAGCCGATTGATCAGGCTGGATTTACCCGAGTTCGGCGGCCCAACCACAGCAATTTCAAAACCCTCGCGCAGCCGCTCGCTCGCCGGATAGCCGTTCAACTCGCGCTCGATCTCGCCGCGCAGGCGCTCGAGCAGGTTGAAAACCTCCTCCGGTACTTCCTCCGGCACCTCCTCATCGGCGAAGTCGATGCTGGCCTCGACCAGCGCCCCGGCGCGGATCAGCAGCTCGCGCCAACCCTCGACGATCCGGGCGATCTCGCCGCCGGCCGCCCGCATCGCCTGCCGCCGCTGCGATTCCGTCTCGGCGGCCAGAAGATCCGACAGGCCCTCGACCTCGGCCAGATCCAGCCGGCCGTTCAGGAAGGCGCGCCGGGTGAATTCGCCGGCCTCTGCCTCGCGCAGCCCGGCGGCGCGCAAAGCCGCCATCACCCGCCGCGCCACCACCGGCGCGCCGTGCAAATGCAGTTCGGCAACTTCCTCACCGGTAAAGCTGCGCCCAGATTCGAACCACAGGACCAGTGCCTGGTCCAGTACCTCGCCCCCGTCTAGCAGATTACGCAACTCGGCCCGCCGCGCCACCGGCAACGGCCCGGCCAGCCGCTCGGCCGCCGACCGCGCCCCGGGACCGCTGATCCTCAAAACGGAAACGCCACCCCGGCCGGGCGGCGTTGCTTCTGCAAAGATCGTGTCCATGGCAGTCCGGTCGGTTCCCCGTAAGACCTATCCCGTCAGGCGTTCATCGAATCGAAGAACTCGCTGTTGGTCTTGGTCTGCTTCAGCTTCGAGATCAGGAACTCGATCGCATCGGTCGTGCCCATCGGGTTCAGGATACGGCGCAGCAGGTAAGTTTTCTGCAAGTCTTTGGAATCAACAAGCAATTCTTCCTTCCGCGTGCCCGATTTCAGGATATCCATGGCCGGGAAGACGCGCTTGTCAGCGACCTTGCGGTCCAGCACGATCTCGCTGTTGCCCGTGCCTTTGAATTCCTCAAAGATCACCTCGTCCATGCGCGAGCCGGTATCGATCAGCGCGGTCGCGATGATGGTCAGCGATCCGCCCTCCTCGATGTTCCGCGCGGCCCCGAAGAAGCGCTTGGGGCGCTGCAGGGCGTTCGCGTCCACACCACCGGTCAGCACCTTACCCGAGGACGGGACAGTGGTGTTGAAGGCCCGGCCAAGGCGGGTGATCGAATCGAGCAGGATGACAACGTCGCGCTTGTGTTCGACCAGGCGCTTGGCCTTCTCGATCACCATTTCACTGACCGCAACGTGCCGGGTGGCCGGTTCGTCGAAGGTCGAGGAAATCACCTCGCCCTTCACGCTGCGCTGCATGTCGGTGACCTCTTCCGGGCGCTCGTCGATCAGCAGAACGATCAGGTAGCATTCCGGGTGATTCTTCTCGATCGAATGCGCGATATTCTGCAGCAGAACGGTCTTACCCGTGCGCGGCGGCGCCACGATCAGCGAGCGCTGGCCCTTGCCGATCGGCGCGACCAGGTCGATGATCCGGGCCGAGCGGTCCTTGATCGTCGGGTCCTCGATTTCCATCTTCAGCCGCTCATTGGGATAAAGCGGCGTCAGGTTGTCGAAGGCGACCTTGTGGCGGGCCTTCTCGGGATCCTCGAAATTGATCCGCTCGACCTTGGTCAGGGCGAAATAGCGTTCATTCTCGCCGGGTGCGCGGATGACACCCTCGACCGTGTCGCCGGTGCGCAGGCTGTGCTGGCGGATCATGTCGGGGCTGACATAGATATCGTCGGGACCGGGCAGATAGTTGGCACCGGTCGAGCGCAGGAAGCCAAAGCCATCCTGCACGACCTCAAGCACCCCGTCGCCGCCGATGTCCCAGCCATCCTCGGCATGTTCTTTCAACAGCGAGAACATCATCTCGCCCTTGCGCATGGTCGAGGCGTTCTCGATCTCCCATTCCTCGGCCATGGCCAGCAGGTCAGCCGGGCTCTTGGCCTTCAGGTCGGACAGGTTCAAGCGTTCTTCGTTCATCATTCGGACCAATATGGCACGTCCCGCCCATCAGGATCGGTCATGCATCAATGTATGGAAATCCCCGTACCGGACGGCCGGGCTTGGCAGCGGAGATAGGTGAGCCGGGTCGAAAAGTCAACCGTTCAGAACTTGACGATCACCGAGACGACGATCAGCGCCATCAGAAGGGTCGGCACCTCGTTCATCAGCCGATAGCGGCGTCCGCCCAGGGACTGCCCATCTCTCAGCAGCTTGCGTTGCCGTCCCAGCCAGTGATGGAACCAGGTCATCGCCAACACCGCCGCCGCCTTCACCCAGGGCCATGCATAGCCCCAGTCGACGATGCCGGGCGTGAAGACGAGGCAAAGACCAGCAATCCATGTCACGATCATCGCGGGGTTCATGATCAGTCGCAGCAGTTTCTGCTCCATGGTGACGAAACTGCTGCCCGGTTCGCCTTCGCTCATGCCGCGCTCGGCATGGTAGACGAACAGTCTCGGCAGATAGAACAGCCCCGCCATCCAGGAAATCACCGCCATGACATGCAGGGATTTGATCCAAGGATAGAAAGTACTCAACAGCTCGGTCATGGCGCCACCTTTCGACCCCGGCCCTCTAACATAAAGAAAGAAAGAAAAGGAATGATGATGTTGTAGGGCCCGTGGATAGTCTGGACAGGAGGACTCCAGACCATTTCATCCACAAGACGGCGATCTGACGCAGATCTCGGACGCGGTTGTTGATAACGCGAAATCACCCCTAAATCCAAATTCTTGCGACGGGAGAGCCTTGTGGAGAATCTCTGAATGACTCGGTTTGTCCACATCATCCCCAGCGCACCGAGAGATTTCATCTTCCTGTGGATTGGGTCCGCGCGTTCACCTTTGGTCCCGCCCCTTTTTCCACAGCCCGCCGCGGCAGGAGAAAAATCCCAAGCTCAGACCATTCTCCGTCCACAGACTTATCCACAGGTTCGCCCGTCACGGTAAAGGCTTCACGGAAATGCGAGTTTTCGCTTTCGCCACGGGTGAATGCCGCTTACCTTCACGGCCAGACCCAGCTGCCAGGACCCATCGCGCAAGCATGACTGAGACATCTTCCGCGGCGCCGATCGCCAATGTCCCGCTTTCGGGCGTGATCGGGATGCCCATCGCCCATTCCAAATCACCGCGCCTCCACCGCCACTGGCTGAATCGCTATGGCATTGCCGGTCACTACGTCCCGATGCCGGTCATGCCCGAGCATCTGGCCGAGGTGCTGCGCATCCTGCCCTATGCCGGCTTCGTCGGTTTGAATGTCACCATTCCGCATAAAGAGGCCGTGTTGACGCTGGCCGACGTGGTGACAGATCGCGCCGCGCTGATCGGCGCGGCGAATACGCTGATCTTCCGCCCCGACGGCAAGATCCATGCCGACAACACCGACGGTTACGGTTTCATTGCCAACCTGCGCCAGAACCTGCCCGACTGGCAGGCAGATGCCGGCCCCGCCGCCGTCATCGGCGCGGGCGGCGCGGCCCGCGCGGTGGTCGCCTCGCTTCTCGACAGCGGCGTGCAGGAATTGCGCATCTCGAACCGTACCAAGATCCGGGCCGAGCAGATCAAGGCCGAATTTGGTGCCCGCGTCGTCGTCTATGACTGGGCGCAGGTCGGCAACATGCTGGACGGCGCGGCGACGGTGGTCAATTCCACCTCGCTTGGCATGACCGGCAAGCAGCCTTTGCGGGTGCCGCTCGATGCGTTGTCACCCGATGCGGTGGCGACCGATCTGGTCTATACGCCGCTGATGACCCCCTTCCTGACCGAGGCGCAGCAGCGCGGATGCCGGGTTGTCGACGGGCTCGGGATGCTGCTGCACCAAGCCGCACCGGGCTTTGAACGCTGGTTCGGCCAGCGCCCCGAGGTTGATGCCGCCACTCGCGCTGCCGTCCTCGGATGAGCTTCCGTCTCGGCCTCACCGGCAGCATCGGCATGGGCAAGTCCACCACGGCGCAGATGTTCCGAGATCTGGGCCATCCGGTCTGGGATGCCGATGCGGCGGTGCACCGGCTCTATGCGACCGGTGGCGCGGCAGTCGCTCCGCTGGGGCAGGCTTTTCCCGGCGCGGTTACGGATGGTGCTGTCGACCGCGCCCGGCTCAAGGCGCTTCTGGCCGAGGACGAAACCGGCTTCGCCCGGCTCGAGCGCATCGTTCACCCGCTGGTGGCCGCCGACCGCGCCGATTTCATCCGCCAGCACCGTGACGCGCCGATCGTGGTTCTCGACATTCCGCTGCTTTTCGAGACCGGGGGCGAAAAGGGCATGGACGGGATCGCCGTGGTCTCGGCGGGCGCCGAGTTGCAGCGCCAGCGGGTGCTGGCCCGCCCCGGCATGACCGAGCATAGTTTTGCCATGATCCTTGACCGGCAGATGCCGGATGCGGAAAAGAGGGCGCGGGCGGACTGGGTGATCCCGACCGAGACGCTCGAGGGTGCAAGGGCCGCCGTGGACCAGATCTGCAAGGACATACTGAGCAATGCGTGAAATCGTTCTGGATACGGAAACCACCGGCTTCGAGGCCGAACAAGGTGACCGCATCGTCGAGATCGGCGCCATCGAGCTGGTGAACCACCTGCCGACCGGGCGGACCTTTCACGAGTATATCGACCCCGAACGCTCGATGCCGAAAGAGGCCTTCGACGTTCACGGGCTTGGCGACGACTTCCTGCGCGGCAAACCGAAATTCGCCGAGATCGCGCAGAAATTCATCGGTTTCATCGGCGAGGATGCCAAGCTGGTCATCCATAACGCCAAGTTCGACATGAAATTCCTCAATGCCGAGCTGAAGCGCGCCGGTCACGCCACCCTGCCCTGGTCGCGCGCGCTCGATACGGTTGCGCTGGCGCGCGAGAAATTCCCCGGCTCTCCGGCCTCGCTCGATGCGCTCTGCCGCCGCTTCGGCATCGACAACTCGAACCGCACGCTGCACGGGGCGCTGCTGGACAGCGAACTGCTGGCCGAGGTCTACCTGGAACTGATCGGCGGCCGGCAGCCCGACTTGATCCTTGGCGGGCCGGCGGTGTCGCAGGACAGCACAGATGCCACCCAGCAAACCGGCGCGCAGCGCCCCCGCCCGCAACCCTTGCCCTCGCGCCTGACCGAGGACGAGGCCGCTGCACACGCGGAATTCGTCACCAAGCTGGGCGCCGACGCCCTGTGGCTGCGCTTCGGATGAGGGTGTCACGCACCCCGGAGCGCCCATGCTGAGCTTTTTCAGCGACGCATGGGCCTTCCTCTCGGCGGTGATGACCCGCATGGACAAGATCCACATGGGTCTGATCGCCGCCGGCGTTGCCTTCTATGCCATGTTCGCGGTCTTTCCCGGCCTTGCCGCCATCATCGCGCTGTGGAGCCTGTGGTTCGATCCGGCGGTGATCAACGAATACCTGCGCGTGGCCCATGAGTTCATCCCCGACAGCGCGCAGGACATCCTCGACAGCCAGATCAACTCGCTGCTCTCGGGCGGGCGCACCAGCATTGGCTGGGCCTCGATCCTGTCTTTCCTCGTCGCCACCGTCGCCGCCCGTGCAGGTGTCGATGCGCTGGTGCGCGGGCTGAACGCTGCCTATGGCGTTCGCTCGCATTCCACCATCTTCGGCTTCTTTCTGGCCTATGTGCTGACGCTGGCCATCGTCGGGATCGTGCTGATGGGGCTGGCGACCATTGTCATCCTGCCGATCATCATCAATTTCATGACCTTCGGCCCGCTCCGGTCCTGGCTGGTCTCGGCCCTGCCCTGGGTGGCGATGTTCGTCATCGTGATCATGGGGATCGGCATTCTCTACCGCTACGGCCCGAACGTGAAATCGCCGCGCACGCCGATCTTCACCTGGGGGGCGCTGGTGGCGGCCCTGGTCTGGGCCGCCGCTTCGATCGGGTTTTCGGCCTATCTCAGCAGCTTCAACAGCTATAACCGCATCTACGGCTCGATCGGCGCGGTGATCGCGCTGCTGATGTGGTTCTACCTGGCCGGCTTCTCGGTGCTTCTGGGCGCGCTGATCAATGTCGAGATCGCCCGCCGCCGCCGCGTCGCCGCTGCGCGGCAGGCGCGTCAGTCCTGACGCGCCGATTGTCGTTATGAAGGTTCGCCGATGGCGAAGCCGTCAGGCGTCCAGACCCTCGGTCGACGAAAAGAACATCGCTTGCGACACCGCCGAACGCACCTGTTCCTCGGAATAGGGCTTCGAGATCAGGAAGGCCGGCTCGGGCCGGTCGCCGGTCAGGAGACGCTCGGGGAACGCGGTGATGAAGATCACCGGCAGATCGCCCAATTCGCCCAGCAATTCGTTTACCGCGTCGATGCCCGAGGAGCCGTCGGCCAGCTGGATATCGGCCAGGATCAGGTCGGGACGCTTGTTCCGGCCGAGATCGACGGCGGCGCTGTGCGTGCGGGCGACGCCCGTCACCTCATGCCCCATGGCCTGAACGATGCCCTTCAGGTCCATGGCGATGATCGTTTCGTCCTCGATCACCATGACTCGGCCGCGCAGCGCGCTGCCCATCTCGTTCAGGGCGATCTGGATCAGTTCCTCGGCCTCGTCCTGCGAGATCTGCATCACTTCGGCGATCTGGTCGTAACGCAGCTCCTCGATCGTGCGCAGCAGCAGCGCCTCGCGCGAGTTCGGCGTTAGCGCCTGCAGATGCGCCTGCGCGCGGGCTTCGCGGGCCGTGGTTTCACCCTGCTCGACCGGCTGGCCCGAGCTTTGCCAGATGGCATGGAAGGTCTTGAACAGCCCGATCCGGGTGTCGCTGGCACCCTCGATCAGCGAGCGGTCCGACAGGATCGCCTCCAGCGTCGCTGCAGCATAGTTGTCGCCAACGGATTGCGTGCCTGTCAGCGCACGGGCATAGCGCCGCAGGAACGGCAGTTCGCGACCGATGGATTGCGCAAGATCGACAGATGGCATAGGTGTACTACCTCAAAAAAAGGCCCGGACCCCGGGAACTCTGAGAAACCCCTACATGTTGGGCATGATGCGCACAAGCTTGTTGGATTTAACAAAAGCATGACCGAAAAACGGGAAACCCGCCGACGGGCCGAGATCGAGAAGCAGATCGACGAGAATCTGCGTCGCGTCTACGAGCAGGAAACCGCCAATGACATTCCCGACCGGTTCGTTGCCTTGCTGCAGCAGCTGCGCGATCAGGACAAGTAGATGAGTTCGGGGAATGGCCGGGCGTCGGCGGCTGGAAAAGCTGACGCGAAACATGGCGACCCGCGCGACGAGCTGGTCGATCACCTGCCCGCGCTCAGGGCCTTTGCGCTGTCCCTGACGCGAGAGGGCGCAGCGGCTGACGATCTGGTGCAGGACACCATCGTCAAGGCCTGGACCAACATGGACAAGTTCCAGGTCGGCACCAACCTGCGAGCCTGGCTGTTCACCATCCTGCGCAACACCTTCTATTCCGCCCGCCGCAAGACCAAGCGTGAGGTCAGCGACAGCGACGGCTTGCACGCCGCCCGCCTTGCCGCGCGGCCTGACCATGACGGCCGTCTGGCTCTGCGCGATTTCCGCGCCGCCTTCGAGCAACTGCCGGACGAGCAGCGCGAGGCGCTGATCCTTGTTGGCGCCTCGGGTTTCTCGTATGAGGAAGCAGCCGACATGACCGGCGTCGCGGTGGGCACCGTCAAATCGCGCGCCAATCGCGGTCGCCGCAAGCTGGCCGAGCTGTTGCAACTGGCGGACGGGGAAGAGCTGGAAATGACCGATCAGGCCACCCTTGCCGTGATGGCAACCAATCGTCCCGTCTCCCGCTAGGCTGGCGCCATGCTGTGGCGTTGGCGCGACCGGCTGGAGTTTACCAAGGGTCTTGGTTTCCGTCTGGCCGCGCTTCTGTCGGTCGCCATCCTGCCCATCGGGCTGATCTCGCTGGTCCAGACCCTGCATGTCTCGCGCGAGGCCGAGCGTAGCGCCGAGATCGCGCTTCTGGGCCGCACCGCCTCGGCGGCGGCTGGTGAACGGGCGCTGTTGCAAGGCGCGCTTGGCACTGCCGATGCGCTGGGGCCTGCCGTGCTCGAGGTGCTGGACGACGCGGATGCCTGTGCCGAGATCATGCGCTCGTTTCTACTTCACAGCGCGGTCTACCAGGGCGCGGCCTTCGTGCCGATGAACGGCATCTCGCGCTGCACCTCGGACGGTGGCGGCAGCGAGCCCGTCGACATGCGCGATTCCCGCGCCTACCAGAAATTCGTCAGCCAGCCGCAGACCATGATTACCGCGCTGTCCAAGGGCTCGCTCAGCGGTCGGCCGGTCGTGGTGGTGATGCAGCCACTTTATCAGGACCGCGATCTTCTGGGCTATGTCGTGGTCTCGCTCTCCTCGGCGCTGTTGCAATCCACTCATGCGGTCGGCTTCGGCACCGAGGGCGCGGGGATCATCACCTTCAACCACAAGGGCGAGCCACTGACCGCAGACGGCCGCCCGGAAACCGCGGTCGATGACCTGCTGCCGCGCGGTGTCACCCTGTCGAGCCTGATCGAGTTGAACGACTCGACTTTCGTGGAATGGAGCAATACCGGCGAAAGGCGTGTCTTTGCCGTGGTGCCGGTGGTGCCCGGCCTAGTCTATGCGCTTGGCAGCTGGACCCCGCAGCTGGCCGGGCTCGACCGGCTGAACATGTCGCAATTCACCGCCATCATCTTCCCCATCCTGTTGTGGCTGGTGTCGCTGGCGGTCGCCTATTTCGCCGTCTACCGGCTGGTCCTGCGCCATATCCGCGTGCTGCGCGGGCAGATGCGCCGCTTTGCGATCGGTAACCGCGACACCCCGCCCCCGGTTCTGACCGACGCCCCCGCCGAGATCACCGATGTCAGCCAGACCTTCCACAACATGGCCCGCATCCTGATCCGCGACGAGGAGGCGATGGAGGAGGCCGTGGCCGAGAAGACCGTTTTGCTGAAGGAAGTGCACCACCGGGTGAAGAACAACCTGCAGCTCATTGCCTCGATCATCAACATGCAGGGCCGGATGATCGAGGATAATGACGCGAAGCGGGTGCTGCGCTCGGTGCAGGACCGGGTGGCGGCGCTGGCGACGATCTATCGCAATCTCTACCAAGCCGAGCATCTGGACGCGGTCGAGGCCGATCGGCTGATGGGCGACATCATCAACCAGATGGTGAATGCCGGGGTCGAGGCCGGCAGCGGCCTGCGGGTTCAGACGGATTTGCAGCCCCTGACCCTGCTGCCTGATCAGGCAGTGCCGTTGACGCTGCTCGCGACCGAGGCCTTCACCAATGCGTTGAAATATGCCGGCACCCCGCCGGGCGAGGATCACCCATGGGTCCGGGTGTCGCTGACCCATCCGTCCAAGCACAAGGCGGTGCTGGAGATCGCCAACTCGACCGGCGAAAGGCTGGATGGCAGCGCCATCCCCGACAGCACCGGCCTGGGCGGGCAGCTGATCGGTGCCTTTGCCACCCAGTTGGAGGGCGAGGCCGAGTTTACCCAGCAGGATCACGTCTTCACCCTGCGTCTGCCCTTCAAGGTCCAGCGGGCCAACCCGATGGACGTGACCGATATCCGCAGCGTCGTGCTGACTTCGGCCGCGCGCGAAGGGTCGCAGCATTAGGATCGGCAGGCTTGCCACATGCCGCACTGCGGCGTGACGTCACATGTCATCTTTTCTTGTGTGGACCGCCGCGCGGTCTATTTTGGCGCCATGACGAGTGAAGGCCAATATGATCTGCGCACTGGCGAGGGGCTGATTGCCTGCCCTCGCTGCGATGCCTTGCATATCGAAGAGGAGCTGCTCGACGGCGAGACCGCGCGCTGCATCCGCTGCGACACCGTGCTGGCCAAGCCACGCAGCGGTGCCTTTGTCCAGATCATCGCGCTGTCCTTTGCCTCGATCGTGCTGTTGATGGCGGCAGTCTTCTTTCCCTTTCTCGAGATCTCGCGCGCGGGCTTTGGCAATGCCACCTCGCTGTTCGGTGTCGCCATGACCTTTGCCGATGGCGTCATGCTGCCGCTGGTGCTGGCGGTTCTCGGCGCGGTCGTGGGGCTGCCGGTCATCCGGGCCCTGCTGCTGGTCTATACGCTGACGCCGCTGACCCGGGGCCTCGCGCCCCATCGCCACGCCGCCGCCGCCTTCCGCTGGTCCGAGGAGCTCCGCCCCTGGTCCATGGCCGAGATCTTCGTGATCGGCACCGTGGTCGCGCTGGTCAAGATCGGCGGCATGGCCAATATCCATCTGGGACCGGCCTTCTGGTCCTTCTGCGCGCTTCTGGTGGTGAACCTCTGCTCGCACCGTTTTCTCAGCCCGGCCACGGTCTGGGACGCGCTCGAGGACGCCGGCGCCCCGACCGACGGCCGTGAAATGGTTCAGGCGCAGAATCCATGAGCCACGACAGCGATCTTCTCGGCGGCGGCCATGTCCTGACCGCGCATCGCGCTGGTCTGGTCGGCTGCCGCAGCTGCGGCCGGGTCTGGCCCGACGGTCACAGCCGTTGCGACCGTTGCGGCGCGCATCTGCACCCACCCGACCGGCGCGGGTTGCAGGCGGTCTGGGCCTGGCTGATCGCCGGGCTGATCCTGTACATCCCCGCCAATCTCTATCCGATGATGCAGACCGAGACGCTGGGCGGCCTTGGCGGCAATGGCCAGCACACGATCATCGAAGGCGTGATCGAACTGGTCCGTCTGGGCAGCTATGACATCGCGGCCGTGGTTTTCGTGGCCTCGGTCGTGGTGCCGATCACCAAGTTCATCATCATCATACGGCTGGCCATCGTTGCCGGCAGGCCGGCCACGCCCGAACAGGCGCATACCCGGCTGCATCTCTTCGAAGGGGTCGAGTTCATTGGCCGCTGGTCGATGATCGATGTCTTCGTGGTCGCCATCACCTCGGCGCTGGTGCAGCTTGGCTTCGTCGCCTCGATCCACCCGGGATCGGCGGCGGTCTGCTTTGCCCTGTCGGTCGCCTTTACCATGCTTTCCGCGCAAAGCTTTGACCCGCGCCTGATCTGGCGCGGCCTGCCCTTGCGCAGCAGCAAGAACAGAACGGACACCCATGACTGACACCCCCCCACCTTCCGGCCAGCCCGCGCGCCCGGTACGCAAGACCGCCCGCCGTGCCGTTCAGGCTGGCGTCAGCCTGGTCTGGCTGGTGCCGATCCTCGCGCTGCTGGTGACGCTGGCGATCGCGTGGAATTCCTATGCAAACCGCGGCCGTGTCATCAAGGTCGAGTTCGCGGATGCCACCGGCATCACGCCCGGCGAAACCGTGCTGAAATTCCGCGAGATCACCGTGGGCAAGGTCGAGGCCGTTGCCTTCACCGAGGATCTGCAAAAGGTCGTGCTGAATATCCGGGTCGATCAGGATGTCGCGCCCTATATCGACAGCGACGCGCAATTCTGGATCGTGCGGCCCGAGGTCACGGCCCAGGGGATCACACGTCTGGACACGGTGCTGACCGGCGCCTTCATCGATGGTTATTGGGATGCGGAGAAGGACGAACCGCAGGACCGTTTCGCCGGTCTGGATCGCGCGCCGCTGACACGCGAGGATGCAAAGGGCACCTGGACGGTTTTGTCACTCGGCAATGCCGAGGGCGTCGCTGAAGGCACGCCGGTGCTGTTCCGCGGACTCGAGGTCGGCCGGCTGGAAAACCTGCGCCTGTCGGGCGAGGATGAAAGCGTCGTCGCCGACATGTTCATCCAGGCGCCCCATGACGAGCGGCTGACCAGTGCCACGGTCTTCTGGAACGTCTCGGGCTTCTCGGTGTCGCTGGGAGCCAAGGGCGTTTCACTGGATGTCAACTCGTTCGCGACCCTGATCCAGGGCGGGGTCGAGTTTGCCACGCTGACCAGCGGCGGCAGCCCGGTCGAGGCCGGCCATGTCTTCCGCCTGCAACCTGACGAGGATTCGGCCCGGAACAGCCTCTTCACCGGCGACGATGTGGGCGAACTGCGCTTTACCGTCATGCTGGACGATGCCGTCAACGGGCTCGAGCAGGATGCGGATGTGAAATACAAGGGTCTGAATGTCGGCCGCGTGACGGACCTGTCGGTCAGCGTGGATACGCCGGAAGAGGGCAAGCAGCCGGTGGTGCGCCAGCAGGTCACCATCGCCCTGTCCCCGACCCGTCTGGGGCTCGAGCCGGATGCCACGACCGAAAGCGTGGAGGCGTTCATTGCCGGCGAGGTCGAAAACGGGCTGCGCGCACGTGTCGCCAGCGCCGGCCTTTTGGGCACCTCGCTGATGATCGAGATGGTCGACCTGCCGGACAGCCGGCCCGCCACGATGGACCTCGCGGCCGAGCCCTACCCGGTCATTCCCTCGGTCGAGGGTGATCTGACCGATTTCAGCGCCACCGCGCAGGGCTTCCTGACCCGGATCGGCGATCTGCCGATCGAAGATGTGCTGCGATCGGCCAGCGACATGATGAACTCGATCACCGCCATTGCCAGCTCGCAGGAAACCCGCGCCATCCCCGGCTCGCTGCGCACCACCATCGACGAGGCGCAGGCGACGCTGACCGAACTGCGCGAGGTCGCCGCCCAGCTGAACGATGACGAGGTCGTCACCTCGCTGCGCACGGCGCTGGACAATGCCGCAAAGGCTGCCGATGCGGTGGCGCTGGCCGCCGTGGAAGTGCCGCAAATGGTCGAGGATATCGACGCGGCGGCCAAGGCCGTGGACGAGTTCGCCTTTGCCGATATCAGCGCCGAGGCACAGGGCATCCTGTCGGACCTGCGCGCCATGCTGGGTACCGAGGATGCCGAGCAATTGCCGCGCAACCTGTCGAACACGCTGGAGGCCGCGTCAGGCCTGCTCAACGATCTGCGCGACGGCAATGCCGCTGGCAGCCTGAACAACGCGCTCGACTCGGCCAGTTCGGCGGCCGACGAGGTCGCACGTGCGGCCGAGGGCCTGCCTGCGCTGATCACCCGGCTTCAGCAGACCGCCACCCGGGCGGAGTCGGTCATGGCCGCCTATGGCGAGCGCTCGGCCTTCAATGCCGAGGCGGTCAGCATGTTGCGCGAATTGCGCAAGGCGACGGCAGCCTTTGGCTCGCTTGCGCAGATGATCGAACGAAACCCCCGCGCCTTCATTCTGGGACGATGACATGATGAACCCCCTTCTCTCTCTGCCCGCCGTCCTGTCGCTCACGCTGCTCGCGGCCTGTTCGAACCCGGAAAAGACCGGCCGCTACCTGATCGACCCGCCCTCGCCCCCGGTTCGGGTGGCGAACCAGTTGGGCCCGACGGTCGAGCTGCGCGATGTTTCCCTGCCGGCCTATGCCTCGGGCCAGGAAGTGTCCTGGCAAAGCGCGGATGGCGCGGTGCGTTCGACCCCGGACAATCTCTGGGCCGACAATCCCGAGCGGGCGGTGACGCTGACGCTGGCGCGGGCGATCTCGGATGTCTCGGGGGCGGCGGTCATCGCCGAGCCGTGGCCCCTGGGTGAACCGGCCGAACGTCGGCTGGAGGTGCGGGTTGAGAAGGCCTTGGCGCAATCCGACGGGCTTTACCGTCTCAGCGGGCGCTATTTCCTCGCCGATGAAAGCGGCGGCGGCACCAACCACGCCCGCAGCTTCGACATTTCGGTACCGCTGGCCAATGCCGAGCCGCAGAGCATCGCGGTGGCGCAATCAACCGCGCTGTCGATCCTGGCCCAGCAGATCGCGGCGCTGGACGGGGCGGGCACCACCTTCATCACCCGGACGCCGGCCGATCCCTTCGCGCTGGACCCGATCCTCTGACATCGGCTCGGCGGCATTGCCGACCCCTAGAAAAGTTGAACGGGCAGCCTGATGGCCGCCCGCTCAGTTATCCGTGAGCCCACGACGGGGGGGAGGTACTCGTTAAACTAGAGGCTCAACGGATAAACTTTGGCGCCAGAGCCGAAGCCCTGAAGCGGATTGGTGTTGCCCATCACGCGGGTCAGGACCGGCAAGACATAGCGGTCAAAGGCCTCGCGGTCGGGCTGCAGGGCGCCGGGCTTGCCGATGCCGCCGCATTCTTCGCAGTCCGGGATGGTACCCCAGCAATTGCTGCAGGCACCCACGGCCCCTGCCAGGATCTCGGCGTGATGGGTCAGCAGCGCGTTCTCGCGGCGCAGCCGCTCGACTTCGGTGGGGGCCGGGCGGTCGACTGCGGGATGAGGAAGGCCCGCGTCAGACCGCCCGTAAATCGCCGACGCCAGCAAGGGCGCAATCCGCAGTTCCGGCTCATTCTCCGCGCCCACCGGAAGGGCGCGCAAATGCTGCAACGCGGCGATTAGGTGATCCAGTTGTTCGTTCCGAGTCGTCATAATCTGTCTCCCCGATAAGCCCGGCCCGATTGTGTGTGGCGTTCGGTGCCGCGGCTGGTGAGATCAGTTATCGACCTGTGCCGTGAATTCAGCGTGAATCCTTAACGGCAGATTCGGCGCTTTTACGTGAAAAGGATCGGAAATTTCGCCCGGAAGGAGAATTTTCGGGGAAAAGTTCAAGAAAATCGGGGTGGCGACTCGAATCTGTGGGGGCGTATCGGACCGCCGTGATCTAGGGGCGCGTTAACGAATCAGCCAGCTGCCGGTGCAAGGCGGGTCCGGCGACGATCATTCCGTCGGTGGCGGCGCGCGCGCTGTTGAAGCCAAGCGGCTTGCCCTGCCGGTCGGTGGCCAGCGCCCCGGCGCGTTCGGCAATCAGCGTTCCGGCGGCAATATCCCATTCCCAGGCCGAGCGCAGCGACAGGGCCGCGTCGAAACGGCCCTCGGCCACAAGGCACAGGCGCCAGGCCAGCGAGGGGCGGAATTCACGCCGGAAATCCGGCACCTTCCCGCCCGCCCAGTGCTGCGGTTCTGTCGCCGCGCGATAGGTCAGCACCGTGGCACCACGCATCTCGCTGCGAGGGCTGACCGAGATCGGCTTGCCGTTCAGCAGTGCCGGGCCGTCGGCATGGGCGGTATAGAGCAGGTCCTTGGCTGGCAGATAGACCGCTGCCGCCGTGATCCGGTCCCGCGTGGCGATGGCCAGCGAATGCGAGAACCCTTCCTGCCCGTCGATGAAGGCGCGGGTGCCGTCGATCGGGTCGATGATGAAGCAATGCTCGGCATCCAGCCGCGAGGGGTCGGCCTCGCTTTCCTCGCTGAGCCAGCCGTAATCGGGCCGGGCGCGACGCAGGACCGCCTCCAGATGCACGTTCACCGCCAGATCGGCTTCGGTCACCGGGCCGGCATTGTCGGCCTTGTCCCATTTCTGCGGGTCGCGCCGCCAGAAGCGCATGGCGATTTCGCCGGCCTCGCGCGAGGCCTCGGCCAGCAGGCGCAGATCGTCCTCAGGCCCCGGCAACGGTCATTCCCCGGACCAAAAGGCTCGGAACCTGCACCGAACGCCAATCCTCGGCATCATTGGCGGCGGTGATGGTCATCAGCATGTCGCGCAGGTTGCCGGCGATGGTGCATTCATTCACCGGGTAGGCGATCTTGCCGCCCTCGACCCAGAACCCGGCGGCGCCGCGGGAATAATCCCCGGTCGTGCCGTTGATCGACGCCCCCAGCATCGAGGTCACCACCAGTCCGCGGCCCATCTCGGCCAGAAGGTCGTCAACGCTGGCCGCACCTTGCGTCAATGCCACGTTGCTGTTGCCTGGCGAAGGCGGCGAGGTCAGGCCGCGCGTGGCCGAGGCGGTGCTCTCCATCCCCAGCTTGCGCCCGGTGGCCAGATCCAGCGTCCAGCCGGTCAGCACGCCATTCTCGACAATGGCGCGGCGGCGGCTCGGCAGGCCCTCGGCGTCAAAGGGGCGCGACGAGGCATAGCGCGGGCGCAAGGGATCCTCGATCAGCGAAAACGCCTCCGGCAGAACCTGTTCCTGCAGCGCCTTGCGCAGCCAGCTGGCCCCGCGTGCGATGGCCGAACCGTTCACCGCGCCCAGAAGATGCCCGATCAGCGAGGGCGAGACACGGCGGTCATAAAGGATTGGAAAGGCCCCGGTCGGCGGCTTCCGCGAGCCGGCGCGGGCCAAAGTGCGTTCGGCGGCCAGTCGACCGATCGCCTCGGGTTCCGGCAAGTCACTGGCCCAGATGCGGGATTCGCCGGCATAGTCACGCTCCATCCCCAACCCCTCGCCGGTGATGGCGACGGTCGAAACGGCATGGCCGGTGCGGGCATAGCCGCCGGAAAAGCCGTTGCTGGCCGCCAGCCACAGCCGGCGGCGCGAGAAGGAGGCATTGGCGGATTCGATCTGGCTGATGCCCGGCGCCTCGGCGGCAGCAGCCTCGGCGCGGAAGGCCAGCGCCTGCAGCTGGTCGGGCAACGGGTCTTCGCCCGGATCGGCCATCTCCAGCGCGGCGATATCGGCATCGCGCGCCAGCTGGTCGGGATCGGCCAGGCCCAGATAGTCATCGACCGGTGCCTCGCGGGCCATCGCGACGGCACGCTCGGCCATCTCGATGATGGTAGCGGCGGAATGGTCCGAGGCCGAGACGCAGGCCTGCCGCCCACCGATCAGCACCCTGAGCCCGATCTCGACCGCCTCGGCGCGTTCGGCCAGTTCCAGGTCCGACTTACGCACGTCGATCGAGGTTGCCTGCGCGTGAACCGCGATGGCATCGGACTGGTCGGCGCCGGCGCGGGTCGCGGCCTCGATCATCGCATGGGTCAGGGCTTCAAGATCGGCTGTCTGGGTCATTCGGCTCACGTCAGCAAAGGAAAGGGCCGGGGTGATGCCCGGCCCTTCTGGTCACCTGCCTGCAGTCTTACTTCACCTGCTGGCCATTGGCAAAGATGCTACCGCCCTCGCGGAACTCCAGCTTGGTTTCCAGCTTGTCGGGCTGGCCCTCGACCGGTTTGGCGAACATGCTCAGCATCATCTTGGCGCCCATCATCTGGTCCTGCGGCACCAGCCCCATCGCGCCGAGCGTATCCAGGAGCGCGTTGACACCCGTCAGCTCGCCCGAGATCTCGCCCACCGGCGCGGTGGTCATGTCGCCCCCTTCCGGCGCGGTCAGCTCGCCCGAGAACTTGGCCTGCGCGCCCACCGCATTGATCGAGACATCGTTCAGCGTCACCCGCACCGGAACCGGCGGTTGCGGCATGTCGGCCATGTGCGGGGCATCGGTGCCAGTGGCGGCATCGGCACTGTCCGCAGCGTCCGGGGTCTCACCCCCCGCAGCAGCAGCAGCGGCTGCCGCCGCAGCTTCCGCAGCCGCAGTTGCTGCATCCGCCGCCGCCTCGGCGTCAGCCGTATCGGTGGCAGCAGCATCCTCGCCCGCTGCGCCATCAGCGGCCTCGTCCATCGCGGCATCCAGCCCGGCGGGCGGGGTCAGGATCGACTCGGGCATCAGCACTTCGCCGCTGAGATCGATGTTCAGGTCGGCCGGGTCGCGCGCCAGCTTGGCCTCGGGGTCGAACATCGCCCAGATCTCGTCATTGATGGCGAGCCCCGTGAACGAGGTCAGCAGCTTGAACGGTGCCGGCTCGCCGGAGCCCATCAACGGCATCTCGATATCGAAACCGCCCTTGGCCAGCTGATAGCTGATCGGGAAGGGCAGCGTGCCGATATTCATCGTGGTGTCGATGGTTTCGGCGGCGGTGGCATATTTCAGCCCGGCTTGGGACATGCCGAAAGTAGCCGAGCCCGGACCGCTGGAATAGCTGCCATCGGCGGATTGCGGGGTGCCGTCCTCGCCCGGACCGCTGAAGCTGAAGGTGCCGTTGCTGCCGGCATAGTTCAGCGTGAAGTCGAAGGCGGTGCCGGCCTGCAGCGCCTCCTCCAACTGGGTTTCCATGTCGAATTCGCCCGGCGCCATCATGATGCGCCCGGTCATGGCCAGACCCTCGGCGGTTCCGTCCAGTGCCAGCGCGCCCGGGCCGCCATCGGCGGTTTCGGGCATGTCGGCCTTGGCGCTGACCGTCACCTTGTCGACAGTCGAGTCAAAGGTCGTATCCTCGCCCGCATCGCTGGTGACCGAGTGCTGCTTGCCCGCCACGCCGTCGAAGGTCATCGACACCGGCATCGTTTCGCCGGTATCGGCCAGCGGCATGTTCAGCGTGACCAGCATCTGCTGGGCCTTGAAGTCGTGGGTCAGATCCCCGACCGAGCCCGAGGTGACGGTCTCGTTCCCCGGCATGTCGACGGTGAAGGTGCTGGTCTGATCCTGCCCGCCTTCGGGCGCCGGCATGGTCACCTCGCCGGTGGCGGCGCCATCCATCGTCCAGCGGACATTCCCGTCGCCGGTCTGGTTCAACACCAGCTTGGGAACGGTCATGGTCACGTCGGACATCTCGCCATCGACCGCCACCTTGGCGTCGGTGATGGTCAGCGTATCGCCAGCCTCTTCGCGGCTGCCCTCGGTGACCGTGTAGCCCATCGACTGGTATTGCTGGACTAGGTGATCCCAGACTTGGGCCGGGGTGATCTCGGCCCAACCCGGGGTGGTTGCGGCCAGAAGCGCGATGGACGTGGTTGCAAGCAGACGGTTCATACCGATACCTTCCAAAATAAAACTCGCGCGGATACTCGCACAGCGGTTTCGAATGGGAAAGGTGGCAAGCGATGATCAGCCTATCGCAGCAGGATGGCTTGGCGATGCTGAGGATTCGGCGGCCCGAAAAGGCCAATTCGCTGACCGGCGCGATGCTGCGGCAGCTGGCCGAGGGTTTTGACGATATCGCCCATTCCGATTGCCGCGCCGTCATCCTGACCGGCGAGGGCAAGGTGTTTTCCGCCGGCGCCGATCTGGACGAGGCGCAGGCCGGGCTGACTACCTCGCCCGAATGGGAACGGCTGTCGGCGCGCATCGCCACCATGCCCTGCCTGACCATCGCGGCGCTGAACGGCACGCTGGCCGGCGGCGCCTTCGGCATGGCGCTGGCCTGCGACCTGCGGGTGGCGGTGCCGGGGGCGAGCTTCTTCTATCCGGTCATGAAGCGCGGCTTCCTGCCGCAACCCAGCGATGCCCGGCGCATGACCACGCTGATCGGTCCTGCCCGGGCCAAGATGATCCTGATGGCGGGTCAGCGTATCGATGCCGCGCTGGCGCTGGACTGGGGCCTGGTCGACCGCATCGACGAGGACCCGGTGGCCCACGCCAGGGATCTGGCCGCGGATTGTCTGGCGGCCAGTCCCGAGCTTGTGATGGCGATCAAGGGATTGATCTGTCAGCCATAAACCGACTGTTTGCCGAAATGGACGGTCAGCAGGTAATAGACCACCGGGCGATACTTGTTCCGGTTCGACTTGCCGTATTTCTCGATGACCTCGTCGATCGCGGCCATCAGCTGCGGGCCGTCGGCCAGACCCAGCTTCTTGACGAGGAAGCTGTTCTTCACCCGCTCGAGCTCGGCCTTGTCGCTGCCCGAGACGGTCTCGGAATCGGCGTTGTAGATCGAGGGGCCGCAGCCGATCGTCACCTTGGTCAGCAGATCCATGTCCGGCTTGACGCCCACCTTGTCACTGAGATCGGCGGCATATTTCGCAATCAGATCATCGCGCTTGCTCATTCTTTCGTCCCTCCCCGGGTTGTTTTTGATGAGGTCGAGCTTAGCCGTGAACCAGCAAATATCAATCGCCGCGACAGAAGCGGCGCGCCAAAAAGCGCAATTGGGCCAGTTTCGGGCGAGTTGGGGCGGCGATCCTCGCGCGGCGGCCATTGTTCCCGGGCGAATACGGCCTTGCTCCCGTCGCGGAATCTTGTTGACTGACACTCGCCAGACTGTCTGTGTTCCTGTATGTGCGCGCTAACATTCATCGGAGGGGGATCGATCCATGGCGATTTTGCTGGCTGACGTCGGAGGCACGAACGCGCGGCTCGCGCTGGCCCGGAACGGCATGATCGATGCTGAAACGGTGACACGATTCCGTGGCGACGACTTCCGCAGTTTCGATGACGTGGTGCAGCAGTTCCTGCAGCAGCAGGATGATCCGCGCATCACCTCGGTCTGCATCGCCGTCGCCGGGCCGGTTTCGGGCGGGATCGCGCAGCTGACCAACCGTGACTGGGATTTTTCGGAAGAACGGCTGGCGCGGCTGACCGATGCCGACCAGGTGCGGCTGATCAACGACCTGACGGCACTCGGCTATGCCACCCCCGCCCTCTCGGGTGACGGCATCGGCATTCTGCGCGAGGCGCCCGAGGGCCGGCATCGCAATGGCCAGGCGCTGGTCGTCGGTGCCGGCACCGGCTTCAATGTCTGCGCGGTCAAGGTGCTTAGCGGTGGCCGGATGACCTGTCTCGAGGCCGAAGAGGGTCATACCCACCTGCCCGCGCTGATCATGCAACGGCTGCAGGAGGAGCTGGGCGCGGTCAAGGCGCGCGAGTTTTTCTCGGTCGAGGAGACCTTTGCCGGTCGCGGCCTGTCACGCCTGCACGCGCTGCGCTGCGACGCCGAGCCTATCCGCAGCGAGCATATCGCCGAGGCCGCAGCGGCAGGCGACCCCGAGGCCGATGCGACCTATCGCCTGTTTGCCGAACTGTTCGGGCTGATGTGCCGCGATCTCGCCCTGCGCTTCATGCCGATGGACGGGATGTTCCTGGCCGGCAGCGTCGGCCGCAGCCTTTCGAACCGGCTGGAACTGCTGATCCCGGCCTTCCTGATGCAGGAGCAGATGCGCCGGATTCCAGAAAATGTTCCGCTGATGCTGATCAAGGATGACATGGCAGCGTTGCACGGTTGCCTCGCTGCGCTGGACTGATGCGCGATAAAGGTCAATTCCGTTAACTTTACTGGAAATCAAGCGGCCAACCTGCCAAAAATGCCTGAAAAGGACATAAAACGGGCAGGGCAAGGCGCATGGGGCTTTTACGGGCAGCAGTGATTGCGGCAACCGCACTGGCGGCGCCTGCGCTGGTCATGGCGCAATCCTCTTCGCCCTTTTCCGGGCTCTTCGGCGGCGGCAGCGAGGCCGACGGCCCGGTCAAGCTGGATGTCCAGGTGTCGGGCGAAGACGACGGCCTGTCTGCCAAGGTCAAGAACACCTCGCTGATCTCGGCCGCATTGTCCGAGGGCCGCACCACCGGGCAGGATGTTCTGGCCGCAGCCCGTGCCGATTACGCGCGCATTCTTGGCCTCATGTATGACGAGGGCTATTACTCGACCATCATCTACATCACGCTTGACGGCGTCGAGGCCGCCGAGATCGCGCCGCTGGACGCCCCCCAGATGGTTACGAACGTGGCCATCCGACTGGAGACCGGCCCGCGCTTCACCTTCTCGCGCGCCGCGATCGATCCCCTTGCCCCCGAGACCGAGATCCCCGAGGGCTATGCCGTGGGCGAGACCGGCGGGACAGGGGTGATCAAGTCGGCGGCGGTCGCGGGCGTTGATGGCTGGCGCAATGCCGGTCATGCCAAGGCCGATGTCGGTGGCCAGAACATCGTCGCGGACCACAACCAGAACACCGTGGACAGCCAGATCGCGCTGGCCCCCGGCCCGACCGTGACCTTCGGCAAGCTGAACATCACCGGCAACCAGCGGATGAACCTGCGCCGGCTCTACAAGATCGCCGGCTTCCCCGAGGGCACGCGCTTCGATCCCGAAGAGATCGAGGATGTGCGCAAGCGTCTGCGTCGCACCGGGGTATTCTCGGCCATCACGCTGGAAGAGGCCGAGACGCTTGGTCCCGGCGGCACCATGGATGTCAACCTGACCGTGGTCGAGCAGAAGCCCCGCCGCATCGGGGCGGGCTTCGAGATCTCGAACACCGACGGGGCCATGGTTTCGGCCTATTGGATGCACCGCAACCTGCTGGGCGGCGGCGAAAGGCTGCGCATCGATGGCGAGGTCTCCGACATCAGTTCCGATACCAGCGGGCTGGATGGCGAGTTCAAGCTGCGGATCGACCGCCCGGCCACCATCACCGCTGACACGACCGCCTATTTCGAGACCACGGTCGAACAGAAGCGCGAAGAGGAGTACGATTCCGACACCGGAACGGTTTCATTCGGTCTCAACCACATCTTCAGCGACCGTCTGACCGCCGATGCGGCGATCGAATACAGCAAGTCGCGGGTCCGCGACGACAACGGCACCAGCCATTTCGAGGTCATCGCCTTCCCGATGAACGTGGAATGGGACCGCCGGGACGAACCCACCGACGCCAAGCGCGGCTATTGGCTGTCGGGCGATCTGGTGCCCTTCTACGGGCTCGAGGAGACCGGCAGTGGCGCCCAGATCGAGGGTGAAGGCCGGGCCTATTACTCGTTCGGTACGGATGATCGCTTCACCCTGGCCGGTCGGGCGCGGATTGGGACCATTGTCGGCTCGGATATCGAGGATACGCCGCGCGACTACCTTTTCTATTCCGGCGGCGGCAGCTCGGTCCGGGGCCAGCCCTATGAATCGTTGGGGGTCGAGGTCATTCCCGGCCCGGATGGCCCGATCGAGACCGGCGGCATGAGCCTTGCCAATCTGAGCGCCGAGATCCGCTATCAATTGCGTGAGAAGATCGGTTTGGTCGCCTTTGCCGATTTCGGCCAGGTCTGGACCGAAGGCACCTTCGGCGGCGACAGCGGCAATCATTCCGGGGCCGGCGTCGGCGTGCGCTATGCCACGCCCATCGGGCCGCTGCGCTTTGACATTGCCGGGCCGGTTTCAGGTGAAACCGGCAATGGCGTGCAGCTTTATCTGGGACTGGGGCAGGCGTTCTGATGCGGAAAATCCTTCTTCTTCTGGCCCTTATCCTGCTGCCGCTGTCCCAAGCCTGGGCGCAGGACAGCGCGGCCGAAATTTCCGAGAAGGTCGAGGACGACAAGGGCTTCATCACCAACCTTCTGGAAGAAAACCTGTCGGGTGCCGGTCGCGAGGTCATCATCGACGGTTTTCGCGGGGCGCTGTCCTCGCGCGCGACCTATGACCAGATCACCATCGCCGATGCCGAGGGCGTCTGGCTGACGCTGAAAAACGGCGCGATCCACTGGAACCGCGCGGCGTTGCTGCGTGGGCGGATCGAGATTGCCGAGCTGTCCGCCGCCGAGATCCTGCTGCCGCGCCTGCCGTCGCCGGGCGAACAGCAGCGCACCGCCGAGGCGGTCGAGTTTTCCCTGCCGCAACTGCCCGTGTCGATCAATATCGAGCAGATCCTCGCCGAGCGGGTGGAACTGGGCGAGCCGGTGATCGGCCTTCCGGCCTCGGTGAAGGTCAGCGGCACCATGCAACTGGCCGGTGGCGAGGGTACGGCGAAGCTGTCCATCGACCGGCTGGACGGCCCGCGCGGGCAGTTCCTGCTGGATGCGGGCTTTGCCAACGAGACCCGCGTGCTGAAGCTGGATCTGAAGCTGGACGAGGATGCCGACGGATTGCTGGTCAATCTGGTCGATCTCCATGACAAGCCCTCGGTCAAGGCCGAAATCTCGGGCGAGGGGCCGTTGTCGGACTTTCTGGCCAATATCACGCTGGCCACCGACGGCCAGCCGCGGGTGACCGGCAAGGCCAGCGCCACGGCGCAGGCGGCCGAAGACGGCGCGCCCGGCACCGCCTTCCGGCTGGAACTGGGCGGCGATGTCGCCAGCCTGTTGCCACCCGACAATCGCGGCTTCTTCGGCACCAATACCCAGCTTCTGGCGGATGGCTGGCGCGGCGAGGATGGCCGGCTGCAACTGCCGGTCCTGATGATCGACACCAATGCGCTGAACGTCTCGGGCTCGCTGACCACCAATGAGAACGGCGCACCCGAGCAGGCGGTGCTGCTGATGACCCTCGGCGCCGATGCCGGGGCGACGGAATTGCCCGTCACCCTGCCCTTTGGCGGCGACCTGAAGGTCAATGATGGCCGGCTGGAACTGCAATACGACGCGGCGCAGGGCGATGGATGGTCGCTGGTCGGGCGCGTCGGCGAGGTGGATCAGCAGGGCGTGCGGATCGGCGCGCTGGAACTGAACGGCGCGGGCACGGTGCTGCGCGACAATGACCGCCTGTCCGAGATCGACGGCAAGATCGAGTTCGGCGGCCGCGAGATGCGCTTTGACGATGCCGGGCTGGCGCAGGCCATCGGCGACCAGATCACCGGCGTGACCGAGTTCAGCTTTGTGCCGGGCGACGTGCTGGAGCTGACCAACCTCAGCGCGCGGGGCACGGATTATGGGCTTGAAGGCTCGGTCCTGGTCGAGGGGCTCAGCACCGGCATCGCCGCTTCGGGCAACGTCACCGCCAGCTATGATGACCTGTCGCGCCTCTCGCAGCTTGCGGGCCGTCCGGTCACCGGCAAGGCCGAGGCGGTCATTGCCGGCAATTATGTCGTGCTTACCAAGGGCTTCGATGTGAACGCCCAGATCACCGGCACCGATATCTCGGTCGATCAGGACCAGCTTGACCAGTTGCTGCAAGGCGAGTCGAACATCACCCTGATTGCCCGCCGCGATCAGACCGGCATCCAGTTGAACGAGCTGACGGTGAATGCGCAGCGGCTGACCGCCGAGGCCGAGGGCTATCTGAACAGCGGCTCCAGCGATCTGAAGGCCAAGATCTCGATGCCCTCGCTCAGCGATGCCGATGCCGAACTGGGCGGTTCGCTGATGGCCGATGCGTTCCTCAGCGGTGCCTCGGGTTCGCGCCGGCTGACCATCAGCGGCGAAGCGATGGACCTGAAAACCGGCATCGAGGAACTGGACGGCGCGCTCGGCGGCCAGACCAACCTGACGGTGATCGCCGGCGAGCAGGATGGCGGTTATGTCATCGAGCAATTCCAGTTCTCTAACCCGCAGATCAAGGCCGAGGGGCAGGGTAACCTGGTGCCCGGCCAGATGGATGCCAAGGCCGATCTGGATGTGCCGGATCTTTCGGTTCTGGGCCGTGGCTGGGCCGGCAGCCTGACCGCCGATGCGACGGTGCGCGAAGAAGGCGGCGTGCGCTTCCTTGACCTGACTGGCCGCGGCACCGACCTGCAACTGGGTCAGGCCAATGTCGATGGCGCGCTGACCGGTGAAACCACGCTGACCGCCAAGGTCGAACAGCAGGGCGAGGTCTTCACCATCCGCGATCTGCAACTGCAGAACGACCAGCTGAATGCCACGGCCGAGGGCAGCTATGGCCCCGGCCAGACCGACCTGACCGCCGACCTGTCGATCGCATCGCTGGCGGCTTTGGGCCAGGGGTGGAGCGGCGCGCTGCAGGCGCAGGGGCGTTTGCAGGAACAGGGCGACGGGGTACGGCGGCTGAACGTCACCGGCACCGGCACCGATTTGTCGCTGGGGCAGGCCAGCGTCGACGGCGCTCTGACTGGCCAGACCCGGTTGTCGGTGCGCGGAACCGAACAGGCCGGCGTCTTCACCATCGACGAGGCGCATATCCTGAACGAACAGGCCGAGATTACCGCGCAGGGCGTGGTCGGCGGCGCCGAAACCAATGTCAGCGGCCATGTGAACTTCAAGCAGTTGGCCGCGCTCGGCGCGGGCTTGCAGGGCAGCCTGGTGGCCGATGGCCGCGCGGTTGCGGGCAGCGACGGGGTGATCCGGGTCGAGGTGACGGGCACCGGTCAGGATCTGGCCATGGGCCAGCAGGATCTGGACGCGGCGCTGTCGGGACCGACGGCCATCAGCCTCAGGGGTGCACTCGACAAGGGCGTGTTCAGCATCGAGGACGCCCGGATCGACAATGCCCGGCTGGACGTGACCGCCAGCGGGAAGGTCGGGGCAGGGGCCACGGACCTGACCGCCAGCCTCGCAGCCGGCGACCTGCGCTTCCTTGGGCGCGGCATCTCGGGCGCGGTAAACATCGATGGCCGGGTGGTGGATCAGGGCGGAAACCGCCAGATCACCGCCAATGGCACCATCAACGGGCTGGCCATCGGGCAGGCGCGTATCGATCCGCTGCTGGCGGGCCGGACCACGCTCGATCTGGCGGCGACGCAATCGGCTAACGGAAATCTCAGCATCCAGCGGCTGGTGGCCCGCAATCCGCAGCTGTCGGTCAATGCCGACGGGGCGCTGCAATCGGGCGTCAACCTCGATGTGACGCTGAACAATCTGGCGCTGCTGCAGCCCGGTATCGCCGGTCCGGCGCGGGTTTCGGGCACGGTGCGGCAGCCGCAGGCGGGGGGGAATTACGCCGTCGATCTGGCGGCGACCGCGCCGGGCGGCACGCGGGCGCAGGTCTCGGGCACGGCAGCGGCCGATTTCTCGACCACCGATCTGCGCGTCTCGGGCGTCAGCGACGCGGCGCTGGCCAATCCGCTGATCCGCACCCGCAGCATCGAAGGGCCGATCAGCTTTGACATCGCCATGCGAGGCCCGCCGGGGCTGGATGCGATATCGGGCAATGTCTCGCTGAATGGTGGCCGCGTGTCCGAGCCGAAACTGGGACTGACGCTCGAGGCGCTGAATGTCAGCGCCAATCTGCAGAACGGGCGGATCGATGTCGAAGGCAGCGGCAATGTCGAGGCCGGGGGCAGCCTCAGGGTCAGCGGTCCGGTCGATCTGCGCAATGGCACGGTGGATATCGGGATCGTGCTCGACAATGTCGTGCTGCGCGACCCGAACCTCTACGAGACGCGGGTGTCGGGCAATCTCAGCTTTGCCGGGGTGCAGGCCGACGGACCCTTGATCTCGGGCCGGATCGATATTTCCGAGGCCGAGCTGCGCATCCCCTCGACCGGGTTGGGCGGGGCCAAGGCGATCCCGGATATCGAACATGTGGGCGACAGCCGCCCGGTCGCGGCAACCCGCGCCAAGGCAGGGATCGAGGCCTTCCCCAGCCTTGCCTCGCAGGATGCGGGGATGCAGGGACCGGCGGCGACCCCGCCCGCCAATCCGCCGCGGCTGGATATCCTGCTGTCGGCGCCCAATCGGGTGTTCATTCGCGGGCGAGGTGTCGATGCCGAGATGGGCGGCCAGATCCGGCTGACCGGCACCTCGCGCAATGTCATCCCCATCGGCACGCTGGAGCTGATCCGCGGCCGGGTCGATCTTTTGGGCAAGCGCTTCGTGTTGACCGAGGGTCTGGTCGAGATGCAGGGCAGCCTGATCCCGGTGATCCGGCTGGTGGCCGAGACCTCGCAGGATGGCATCACCACCCGCATCATCATCGATGGCGAGGCGCGCGACCCCGAGATCACCTTTGAATCCTCGCCCGAGATGCCCGAGGAAGAGGTTCTGTCGCAGCTGCTGTTCCGGCGCGGGCTGGACAAGATCAGCCCGCTGCAGGCGGCGCAGCTGGCCAATGCGGTCGCGGTTCTGGCCGGACGGGGCGGCGAGGGCATCATCGGCAACCTGCGCAACACGGTCGGGCTGGATGATCTGGACCTGCAGACCGATGACGAGGGCAATGTCGAGGTGCGGGCTGGCAAATACCTGTCGGACAATCTCTATACCGATGTCTCGGTCGGGGATGACGGCAAGACTGAACTGAACCTGAACCTCGATATCTCCGAGACGCTGCGGGCGCGGGGGTCGATGGGCAGCGACGGGGAAAGCACGCTCGGCGTCTATTTCGAGCGTGATTACTAGGGCTTATCAGTCGGCACCGATTGCCTTGCGGTTGCGAGGGGCGGCATCGTCACGGCTGGTGCCGGCGGCCTCGCTCTCGGGCAGGCGGAAGCGCACCAGTTGCCGCCCGCCGGTCAATGCGCGCACCGACCAGCCCAGCAGCCCACCCTCCGGCGCCGCCATCGCCCCGTCATCGCGGCCAGTGCCGTCGCGCAGGCTCAAACGCTCGGTCAGCGCCTCGAAGCCCGCGCCGGCGGCAATAGCGCCGCGCCAGCGCTCGACGGCCTCGGCCATGGTGGCACTGCGCCCGCCCCAAAGCTGCTCATAGGCCTTGTTGCACAGCAGGAACTGCCCGCTGGCGCCAAAGACCACAAGCGCATCCTCGATCCCGTCCAGCACCAGTGCGCCGAGGTTCAAATCGGCCCGGAACTTGCGGGTCAGCGAAATCTCCGAGCTGATGTCTTCGAACAGGAAGGCCACCGCGCCATCGGGATGCGGACGACCGGTCACCCGATAGGTCTGGCCACCGGGCAGGGACCAGGTCTCGACATGGCGGCCCGTGGCGGCTGCGGTCTCCAGGTTGTTCATCTGCTGGCGCCAGCTGCGATAATCCTTGGGCTCCGGCACCATGCGCGCGTCGCGCAGCTTGTCGAGAAAGTCGAACAGCGTCGGCCGCCCGGTCAGGAAGCCTGCCGACAGGCCGGTCAGGTCGATCAGGGCCGGGTTGAACAGTTGCAGGTTGCGCTCGCGGTCAAAGATCGCAAGCCCGGTGGGCAGGTCGGCAAAGGTCTTGGTCAGCGTCTGGACGAACTCGCGCAGGCCACGCTCGGCCCGGACCGCGGCATCGGCGGGCAGGGCGAAGAACATGGTCTGCTCGCCCGAGCGATGGGCATGGCAGTCGAACCACAGCACAGATCCCCGCGCCTCGAGCTGCGCCCGGCGCGACAGGCGCGCGGCGCTGTCAGTCAGGCTCGGCAGGTCCAGAAGCCGGGGCAGGGGCCAGCTCAGCCCATCCTGCGCCACCTCTTCGGCGCGCTTGAGGTAAGCGGCATTGGCCCAGGTGACGGTCCCGTCGGTATCCTGTCGCCAAGCCATCATCGGCGTGTGGTTCATCGAGCCGCGCAGCAGCTCAAGCTCTTCCTCCATCGCCTGCAGGGTCAGCGAATCCACCATGATGGCGGCATTCTCGGCGCCGGGATCGCTGATCGTCAGCCGGGTGGTGTTCTGGCCCAGATCCTCGATCACCAGCCGCAGTGCCGCGATCCCGGTTCCGGCACCACCCGCCAGCTCGACCCGGCCGGTGGCGGCCAGACCGGCCATGCGCGTCGAGAGGTCGGGAAAGCGGCCTTCCAACCAGGCGGTCAGCCGGGGCAGGTCAACCGCCTCTTCGCTGATCGCCCCGGCCAGGTTCTTGGCCGGCAGGGTCGCATCGACCAGATTCCTGCCGCGAAACAGGAAGATGATCGGCTCGGCCTCGCCGATCAGCGCCCCGCGAGACCGGCGCGTTGCATGATGCCCCCGGCTGTCCAGCCAGCGGATGAACAGCAGTGCTGCGATCACCGAGACCGTTCCCGCGACGACAGCGATCAGCAGGGTCATCAGGCCATGGATCATTCCGGTTGCATTCCCGCAGCTAATTTCGCCCCGATTAGCCTATGCAGACTTAAGATTTGGTTAAAGTCCCCATTTCGATCCCGGCTTGGCGCGGATTGTCGCCCAGAGCGCGGCGGCTGTCTGCCGCGATACGGTCAAGCGGCCAGGTGACGGTGACCGAGGCGCCCGGCGCCTCGTTGGCGAAATCAAGCACCGCGCCGGACCGCTCCAGCAGGGTCTTGGCGATGAACAGGCCCAAGCCCATGCCGTCATAGCCCGGCCTGCTGCTGCTCGCGCCGCGCTTGGGGGTGGGATAGGGATCGCCCAGCCTTGCCAGAAGGGCCGGGGGAAAGCCTGGGCCGTCATCGCTGACGGCAATGGACAATTGGTCGCCCAGTTCGACGGCGTCCACATGAACCTCGTGGGCGGCGAAATCGACGGCATTCTGGATCAGGTTGCGCAAGCCGTGAATGACGCCCGGATCGCGGCGAATGTCGGGACCAATGGCGGTGATGAAGACCTTGGGACCGCGCTGCCCATGAATGCCGACGGCCTCGTCCAGCACCACCCGCAGCGGCGCGCTGCGCAGCAGCAGGTCATCCTTGCCGGCCTGCCCCATGGCCTTCAGGATCGCGCCACAGCGATCGGCGGACCGGCGCAACTCCTCCAGATCGCTGGCGAGATCCGGGCGATCGGCCAGCTCGTCACCCAGTTCCCCGGCGATCAGCTTGATCGTGGCCAGGGGGGTGCCGAGCTCGTGCGCGGTGGCGGCGACGACGCCGCCCAGATGCTGCAGGCGCTGCTCGCGCGCCAGTGCCAGCTGGGTCGAGAACAGCGCCTGCGAGGTGACCGACAGTTCTGCGACCACGCGATGGGTGTAGATGGCGAAGAAGAAGACCCCGATGATAATCGCCAGCCAGTGGCCCAGTGCCAGAAGCGGCGGGACGGTCACTTCCTCGCCATTCTCATGGGTCAGCGGCAGGGCGAGCCAGAAGGCCATGCTGATCAGCAGAATGGTGGCAAGGCCGATCAGCTCGGTCTGGCGCCGGGACAGGGACGATGCGGCGATGGTGACGGGGGCAAGGACCAGCAGGGCGAAGGGGTTAGAGGGTCCGCCGGTCCACCAGATCAGCAGCGAGATCTGCAGCAGGTCAAAACTCAGCTGTCCCGCCGCGCGACTGGGGTCGACCCGTCCCGAGGATCCGGCCAGCAGCCAGGTGTTCATCAGCGCCGAAATGCCGATCAGGAACAGCACCGGCCAGATGGCAAAGCGCAACCCGATCGACCAGGCGACGGCCACCGTCGCCAGCTGTCCGACGATGGCAACCCAGCGCAGGATGACCAGCGTGCGCATGCGAATCGGCTCGGCCTGCGGGGCATCAGGCAAGAGCATCGACTGGTCCTGATCGGGGGTGAACGACAGGGCAACCTCTCGAAGCGAAATGCCTCGCCTTGATAACGGCGGTCGGATAAGCGATCAATGCGCGCGTTTTAATTTGGACGAAGACGGAAGCAGGCATGAACAAGGACCGGAAACTGATTTTGGCCGGCACCGCAGCGGCGGTTGCATTACTGGCCGTTGGCGGCCTGTGGATGTCGCGCGATGCCGGCGCAGGCGATTTTGCGCAATGCCAGAAATCGGTGGTTTCGGGGGGAATGGAGGCCTTTGGCACGGAATTTACCCTGACCAATGGCGCCGGAGAGCGTGTCACCGACAAGCAGGTCTTTGATCGGCCCTCGCTTCTCTATTTCGGCTATACCTTCTGTCCCGATGTCTGCCCGCTGGACAGCGCCCGCAATGCCGAGGCCTCGGCACTACTCGTCGAAAACGGGATTGAAGTTCAGCCCGTGTTCGTCACCGTCGATCCGGCCCGGGACACGCCCGAGGTGGTGAAGACCTTCACCGAGCAATTCTCGACCCCGATGGTTGGCCTGACCGGCAGCGACGAGGAGATCCAGGCTGTCTCGAAAGGCTGGCGGAACTATTTCAAGCTGCATAACGAGGAGGATAAGGAGTATTATCTGGTCGACCATATGACCAATACGTATCTTGTTCTGCCTGGCCACGGCACGGTCGAATTCTTTGGTCGTGACGCATCGCCCGATGAGGTTGCCGAGCGCACCGCCTGTTTCGTCGAGGCCGCGTCCTGACCGCGTCTTCAGTGACCCAAGTCGGACGCCTGCTGTAAGGAGTATTGCCGTGAATCAGGATCTACAGGAACAGATCGGCGCCGACCCGTCGCTGCTGCTGGTCGATGACGACGAGAATTTCGTCAACCGCCTGGCGCGGGCGATGGAAAAGCGCGGGTTCCGCCCGATCAGCACCCGCAGCGTCGCCGAGGCGATGGAGGCAATCCGCAGCGCGCCGCCCGCCTATGCGGTGATCGACCTGCGGCTGGAGGATGGCAGCGGGCTGGACGTGGTCGAGGCCCTGCGCGAGTCGCGCGACGATGCCCGTATCATCGTGCTGACCGGCTATGGCGCCATCGCCACGGCGGTCGCGGCGGTGAAAATGGGCGCGACGGATTATCTTTCTAAGCCGGCTGACGCAACGGAAGTTACCGCCGCCCTGCTGAGTGCTGGCGAAGTTCTGCCACCCCCGCCCGAGAACCCGATGTCCGCCGATCGCGTGAGATGGGAACATATTCAACGGGTTTACGAGCAATGCGACCGGAATATTAGTGAAACGGCACGTCGTCTTCACATGCATCGTAGAACGCTTCAGCGGATTCTTGCCAAAAGAGAGCCGCGCTAAATACGATATGCAACTATTCTTTCCTATGCTAATTTAATTAGTGGTGGGACGGAATATGTTAAACATGGACGACAAAATGACTATTAACTTCGATAAGATGACCCTTAAGGAGATGCGCGATCTTCAGGGGCGGCTAGAGCGTGCGATCAGCTCGTTCGAGGACCGCAAGCGCCGCGAGGCGATGGCGGCCGTCGAGAATGTTGCGCGCGAACATGGTTTCAGTCTGACCGATCTGACGGGCGGAAAGATGAAGCGCGCCGGTACGGTGCCGCCGAAATACTCGAACCCCGGCGATCCGACGATGACCTGGACGGGCCGTGGCCGCAAACCGCGTTGGGTTCAAGAGAGCCTCAACAAGGGCAAGACCCTGGACGATTTGCTGATCTGAAATCGATTGCGGGCCGCGAATCTGAGGGCGTGGCCCCGCTGATCTCTGCAATCTGTCCGAGGGTTCTGAACTGGGTCAGGCTGGCATGCTGTCCAGCGCGGCGATCAATTCTGCATGTCGTGCCAGCATCCCTTCCCGCACATCTGCGGGCGGGCGAGGTGCGATACGCAGCTCCGCGAAGCTTTTGTCGGGCAGCGGCCTGAAAAGCCTGTTGGCCTCGGTTTCGGAAAAGCCCGCGATTTGAACGGCCTCAAGCCAGGCGGAAATGCGATCTGCCTGCTTGATCTGCTTTTTGATCGAGGCAGGCAGAACCGCCGGCAATCCGAAACGGCGATGGATAGCCGCCGCGAGGCGTTCGTCCAATTCGCCATATTCGCAACCCAAAGCAGATTTCACCGGCGATATCATATCCCCAATTACATATTCCGGCGCATCATGCAGCAAGGCTGCAAGCTGCCAGCGCGGATGAACCGGAGATTGAATTCGGGTAAAGATCTGCTCGACCAGCAGCGAATGTTCGGCCACCGAATAGGCCCAATCACCGCGCGTCTGGCCGTTCCAGCGCGCGACGAAAGCCAGCCCGTGGGCGATATCTTCGATCTCGATATCGAAGGGTGTCGGGTCCAGCAGGTCAAGCCTGCGGCCCGACAGCATCCGCTGCCAGGCCCGGGGTTGGGACGGTGAAGATGTGCGGGCCATCCGTGGCCTGCCCTGCGATCAGGAGAGTTTCTGGCCTTCGGACTGCGCCTGCGCCGCCTGAGCCTGGGCGCGGCGCGTCAGTTCCTGCCGGTAGAGCGCGACGAAATCGACCGGCTCCATGTTGAAGGGCGGGAATCCGCCATCGCGGGTCACGTCCGAGATGATGCGGCGCACGAAGGGGAACAGCATCCGCGGGCATTCGATCATCAGGAAGGGGTGCAGCTGGTCTTCCGGCACGCCCTCGATGTTGAAGACCCCGCCGTAATCCAGCTCGGCCAGGAACAGCGGCTGCTTGTCGCTGCCATTGACCGAGGTCACCTTGAATTTCGACAGCACCTCGTACTGGTTCTCGCTGCCGCGCTTGCGGGCGTCGAGGCTGACCTGCACGCTGATCTCGGGCTGGACCTCGCCCGAGGGGGCGCCTTTCTGGGCGACGACGTTCTCGAAGGACAGGTCGCGGATGAACTGCGCGAGGATCTGCATCTTCACCGGCTGCGGGGCAGCGGCGGCCTGGGGTTCTGCAGTGGCGGCGTTGTTGGTTTCATCGGCCATGGTTCTGGCTCCTCATCAGCTGAAATCGATACGGATCACCGACCCGGTCTGGCCGAGGTTCTAGCAGCAGCTTTCCCGGGCCTCAATGCTGCGTCCAGCCCGAGGGCGGACGGGGGCCGGAACGCGGGGGCGCCTGCGGCAAATCGTCAGGCTCGACGACATAATCGGCATCGATCACGCCATCGTCATAGGGAGGGCGATGCGGCTCGTGCGGGCGCTGCGGACCCATGCCGACGCGCGTGACCTGCACGCGCTTGCCGATCTGGCCCATCGCCCAGCTACGGAAGCCGGGGATCAGCAGCAGGATGCCAAGCGTATCGGTGAAAAATCCGGGCGTCACCAGCAGCGCCCCGGCCAGAAGGATCATCGCGCCATGGGCAATCGGCGCCGTCGGATCGCGCAATTCGTTGAAACTGCGCTGGATCTCAATCCAGGCCTTGGTTCCCTGACTGCGCATCAAGGCCGTGCCGATCACGGCGGACAGCAGCACCAGCGCCAGCGTGGGCCAAAGCCCGATCAGGCCGCCGACCTGAATGAACAGCGCGATCTCGATGATCGGAATGGCGATGAACAGCCAGAAAAGCCACATGACGAAACTCCCTTGAGGGGTCTCGGAAACTGGACTTGGCGACCCCCAGCACCTACATAATAGCACAAGACGCCCATACCAACCGCCCTGTCCGAGAATTGAGGTCGAACGCATGTCCAACTCGCTGATCCAGCTGCTTGTTCTGGCCGGGATCGCCATCTTCCTGATCCTGCGGCTGCGGAACGTCCTGGGCACGCGCGACGGCTACGAGCCGCCCAAGGTCGAAACCCCGCCCGCCGGCTCGCGCCGCTTCGAGGTGATCGAGGGCAGCGCCGATCAGGTCGACAACGATATCGCCGATCATGCCGAGGCCGGCAGCCCCGCGGCGCTGGCTCTGGCGCAGATGAAACGGGCCGAGCCGGGCTTTGGTGTGGGCGAGTTCCTCTCGGGCGCCAAGGGTGCCTATGAGATGATCCTGATGGCCTTCGAGCGCGGCGATCTATCCGACGTGCGGCCCTTCCTTGGCGAGAATGTCGCCGAGGCCTTCCAGTCGGTGATCGACCAGCGCAAGTCGCAGGGCCAGACGGTCGAGGCACAGTTCTTGGGCACGCGCGAAACCGCGCTGGCCGGTGCGAATTTCGATCCCGCGACCAGCGAGGGCGAGGTTTCGGTCCGCTTCGTGGGCGAGATGATCGCGGTCACCCGTGATGCCACCGGCGCGGTGGTCGATGGCGATCCGAAGGCCGCGCGCAAGCAGCGCGATGTCTGGACCTTCGCGCGCCGGATGGGTCAGGACGACCCGAACTGGCAACTGGTCGCGACCGGCTGATGACACGAAAGCGCGGGCTGACGAGCGAGGATCAGGAGATCTGGTCGCGCGTCGCCCGCACGGCCAAGCCGCTGCATCCCACGCTGAAGAAACCGGCCCCGCCGGTCACCCCGCGCCCCGCCCCGGACCCTGTCCCGCGGGGCGTTGAGCGTTTCGAGGTCCAGCCCTTCCGGGTCGGCCAGACCTCGCGGCGCGCCACGGTGTCCGCCGAGGCGATCGGCCTCACCCCGGCCGAGCGGCTGGACCAGCATCCCCTGCGCATGGACCCCAAGACCCACCGCAAGATGCGCCAGGGCAAGCTGCGCCCCGAGGCGCGGCTGGACCTGCATGGCATGACGCTGGCCGAGGCCCATCCCGAGCTGATGGGCTTCATCCTCAGGACCCATGCCTCGGGCAAGCGGCTGGTGCTGGTCATCACCGGCAAGGGCCGGGGCGATCACGGCCCGCTGCCCACCCGCCCCGGCGCGCTGCGCCATCATGTGCCGATCTGGCTGCACCAAGCGCCTCTGGCCGGCGTCGTCCAGCAGGTGCAGGGCGCCCATCGCAGCCATGGCGGCGAGGGCGCCTATTACGTCTATCTGAGGCGATAGAGCCCAATCTCTCCGAAAGATTCGACTCATCAGTCGAATCACCGTATAGTCATCGATGAGTAGAGGTGATTGAGATGACTCTGGAAGCCAAGCAAAAGAATCACTTAGAGGAAGTCATCGGCGGCGTGGAGCGTGAGTTGGCCGGCGTGATGAAGGAGATTTCTATTGAGGAACAAAAACTGAACGCGCTGGTGTCGAGACGCGATAGCTTGCGTGCGGCGCTTAGAAGCCTGATTGATGCGCTCCCATCCACGGAGCGGAAGCGGCAACTCATCGAAGCGGCCGATTATGAGGGGCGTGATCCCATTGCCGTCTCTGAGACAGCGAGAAAGCTGATCGAGTTCATTCGATCCGACATCGAAAGGGTTTGGCAGGTTGGTGATCTTCAGCAGAGACTTGAAAAGCACGGCGAGAGAATCTCCGACCGCTATGCCTCTAACACGCTCCGAAAACTGAGGGATCGAGGACTAATCAGCAGAGTCGGACGAGGAAAATATCGAGCAAACAACACAATTTTAGCTATCGAAGGTTTAGACGAGGACGACTTGGAATGAGGCCCCGAACACGCTGGAACGTGTCCGAGGCCAAGGCCTGCGTGGCGAAACGGTAAACGCATCCGCTTTGCAAGCGGACTCCCTGGTCGGATTGCGGGTTCGAATCCCGCCGCAGGCACCAATCAAAGGCCCGAGCACGCTCGGGCCTTTCCATATTGTCGCACAACCCTCGGGCAAATGCAAGCTAAGCTGCTGATTCGAAGGACTAAAATTAAGACTCGAAAAACAACAGGTTAGTAGGGGCCTGAATCCCTGGGCGCGACTTGGACGAAGGATAGAGTAACCATTTCTTAATGTCTGTCGAAGCGAGCCGCAGTTTGGTTTTAGCCGCCAACGGCTTGGAGACCCTTACCACGGCTATCTGAGGCGATAGGCCTTACGGCGAGACCACGATCTGCGCCGCCTGCTGCACCCGGATCGCCGCCGCGCCGAAGGGGTTCTGCGCGCTGCCGTAATTGCCCGAGAACATCCGCTCCAGCTCCTGCGCGCTGGACAGGATACGGATCAGCGTCGGCGAGGTGGCGGCGTTGAAATGGCCGATGCCGGTGTTGAACTGGCTGACATCGACCAGCACCACGTCCAGATCGGCCACCGCCCGCGGGTCCTGCAGCGTCCCCAGCCGCAGACTCTGGTTCGAGATCAGCGCCGAGAGGCGCAGCGCCCGGTCGCTTTGCGAGGTGAAGATGAAGAAGGGCTGCGGCAGATCGCCGATGGCCTTGGCCTGCGCCCGGAACACGTTCACGTTGATGTCCGGCGCCTGCAGCACCACGCCATCGAGCTCTTTCAGCACATCGCGCCGCCCGGTCAGCGCCAGTTGCCGCAGGCTTTCCATCAACAGCTCCGCCCCCATGGAATGCGCCACGAGGATCAGCTTGCCGTGCCCGCGCGTGGCGGCCAGTGTCTGGATCGTGGTCACCAGGTCATCGCGCGAATACAGCAGGCTGTCCCTATCCGCTGCATAGGCCAGTGCCTTGGTATGCGAGACCCAGGAGAAATGCGTGCGGATGCCGGGAAACTTCAGGTCATGGGCGATCTGGGCATAGCGATAGACGCCCTCGCCGTAGCTGGTGTTGAAGCCGTGGATGAACAGGATGATGTCGCTTTCCTGCACCGGCCGCCCGGCCAGTTCCCGCTCGATCGCGGCGCGAAAGCCCTGCGGCCCGTCCAGCCGGTCATCGGCGGTCACCAGGAACTCGCGGCGCGGGTCCGGTTTGCCATCGGTTTTCGGATAGCGCACGGTCCCCATCGTGCGATCCGGCGGCACCGAAACGTCGATGCGGTGAAAGCTCAGCCCCCGCGCGGGCTGGTTGTCGGGGTTGCGGTTGCCCGCCACGAAGATCCGCTCGACCGTCCCGACAGAACCGGCGTCGCGATCAACCACCACCTCACCACGCGGCCCGCAGGCCGCCAGCACCAGAACCCCCAACACAGCAATCCAGCGCATGGCCTAAGCCCCCCGATTTTCTGATGAAAATCAGTTTGCCAGTTGTGCGGGATTCGGGGAAGCCCCGGTAATCTAGCGGTTGTAATTCGCCTTCGGTCCGGCGAACCACCAGATGATCAGCCCCAGCACCGGCAGGATGGCCACGATCGCGATCCAGACGATCTTCTTCCCGGTCGATTCATTGGTGTTGATGATCGAGGCGATGGCCCAGACATCGAGACAGAAGATGATGATGCCGAAGACATAATCCATGAAGGCGACCCCTATGCTGCGCGAAGGGTCAACACCCGCGACCCAGCGCCGGTTCCCTTAGAGGACATAGCGCGACAGGTCGGTCGAGCGCGACAGGTCGCCCAGGTGCTCTTCGACAAAGGCGCCGTCCACGGTGACCGTATCGCCGCCCCGGTCAGGTGCGGTGAACGAGAGGTCCTCGAACACCCGCTCGATCACGGTATAAAGCCGCCGTGCGCCGATATTCTCGATCGCGCCATTCACCTCGGCCGCGATCCGGGCCAGCGCGGCAATGCCGTCATCGGTAAAGCTGACCGTCACCTGCTCGGTCGCCATCAGCGCGGTATATTGCCGGGTCAGGGCGTTGTCGGTCTCGGTCAGGATGCGGATGAAATCGGCCTCGGTCAGGGCGCGCAGCTCGACCCGGATCGGCAGCCGGCCCTGCAGTTCCGGCAGAAGGTCCGAGGGTTTCGCCACATGGAAGGCGCCCGAGGCGATGAACAGGATATGGTCGGTCTTCACCGGGCCGTATTTGGTGCTGACCGTGGTGCCCTCGATCAGCGGCAGCAGGTCGCGCTGTACGCCCTCGCGGCTGACCTCGCCGCCCCGCGCCTCGCTGCGCGCGGCCACCTTGTCGATCTCGTCGATGAAGACGATGCCGTTCTCTTGCACCGCCTCCAGCGCCGCCGCCTTGACCGTGTCATCTTCCAGAAGCTTGTCGGCCTCTTCGGCGATCAGCAGCTCATAGCTTTCGGCCACCGTCACCTTGCGCCGCACCCGCCGCCCGCCAAAGGCCTTCATCAGCCCCGACAGATCCATCATCCCGCCCATGCCACCGGGCTGGCCGGGAATGTCCATCATGCCGAGCGGGTTCGAGTTGTCCTGCACCTCGAGCTCGATGATGGTGTCATCAAGCTCGCCCCGCTTCAGCTTGTCGCGGAACATCTGACGGGTGCCGTCGCGGGCATCCTTGCCGGCCAGCGCCTCGATCACCCGTTCTTCGGCAGAGCTGTGGGCGCGGGCCTTCACATCCTCGCGCATCCGCTCGCGCGTCTCGATCAGCGCGGCATCGGTCAGGTCGCGGATGATCTGCTCCACGTCACGGCCGACATAGCCCACCTCGGTGAACTTGGTCGCCTCGACCTTGATGAAGGGCGCATTGGCCAGTTTCGCCAGCCGCCGGCTGATCTCGGTCTTGCCGACTCCGGTCGGCCCGATCATCAGGATGTTCTTCGGATACACTTCGTCGCGCAGGTCATCGCCCAGCTGCTTCCGCCGCCAGCGATTGCGCAGCGCCACCGCGACGGCACGCTTGGCATCTTTCTGCCCGATGATGAAGCGGTCCAGCTCCGAGACGATTTCGCGGGGGGTCAGGTCGGTCATGTCAGGCCTCGCAGGCTTTCTCTTTCGTTCAAATATCCCGGGGGTGAGGCCCGGAACGGGCCGAGGGGGCAGCGCCCCGTCAGCCTTCCAGCACTTCCACCGTCAGCTTGCCATTGGTGTAGACGCAGATATCCGCCGCGATCGCCATGGCCTTCCGGGCCACGGCCTCGGCATCCAGGTCGCCCTCCATCAGCCCGCGGGCCGCGGCCAGGGCGAAATTCCCGCCCGATCCGATGGCGGCCACGTCATGTTCCGGTTCCAGCACATCGCCCGCGCCGGTGACGACATAGATCTGCGCCCCATCGGTGACGATCAGCATGGCCTCCAGGTTGCGCAGGTACTTGTCGGTGCGCCAGTCCTTGGCCAGATCGACGCAGGCGCGCTGCAACTGGCCGGGCGCGGATTCCAACTTCTTCTCCAGCCGCTCCAGCAAGGTAAAGGCATCGGCGGTCGAGCCGGCAAAGCCCACCACCACGTCGCGCCCGCCGGGCGTCAGCCGGCGCACCTTGCGCGCCGTGCCCTTCATCACCGTCTGGCCGACGCTGACCTGCCCGTCACCTGCCACGACCACCTTGCCGCCACGCTTGACCGCAAGGATCGTGGTGCCGTGCCAGCCGGGAAACTTGTCTTCCGCCATCAGGGGCCTCCGTATCTCTTGGGGCTGAAATATGGGCGCGGACCCGGCTTCGCAAGCCGCGCTGCTGGTCGACACGCGGAAAGCATGGCATTGAGGGGGCCGACCCGGCCCTCCAAAGCCATGACGGACCATGCCCGAACCGCTTGATCTGCGCCTCTACCTGCACCAGCCGATGCTGGGCAATGCGCGTCGTGGCAAGGTGAATTTCCTGCAGCGCCTGACCCGGTTGCTGGAGGGGCAGGGCTGGCGCGTGCAGATCCTGCCCTCGGGCGAGGCCGCGCGCGAGGCAGCACCGGATCAGCCCGGCTATGCGCTGTTCCATATGGAAAAGCCGACGCATGACCTCGCCCTGACCTTTCGCCGCGCCTATCACTATCCCTTCTGGCGCATCGAGCAGGTGGCCGAACGCTGGCGCTGGCCGGTGGCCGAGGCAGCGTTTTCACCCGACGCGATCGATCCCGCCACAGCCCAGAACTTCCTGTCCCGACTTGCCGCCCGTGTCCTGCCGGGGCCGGCCCCGCGGCGCGATGGTCCGGTGCTGATCCCGCTTCAGGGACGCATCGCCGAGACCCGCTCGTTCCAGACCCTCTCGCCGCTGGACATGGTCGCCCGCGTGGCCCAGTCCGGCCGTCCCTGCGTGGCGACCCTGCATCCACGGGAGAACTATAGCCCCGAGGATCGCGCGGCGCTGGAGGCGCTCGCCACAAGGCATCCCAACCTGACCGTCGGCGGCAAGACGGCGGCGCTGCTGCGCGATTGCGCCTTTGTAGTCACCCAGAACAGCGCCGTGGCCTTCGACGGGTTTATCCTTGGCAAGCCTGCCGTTCTGTTCGCGCAGGTCGATTTTCACCATATCGGCTTGAAGGTCGCCGATCTGGGGGTCGAGGCCGCGCTGGCCGCCGCGCACGATCACCGCCCGGATTTCGCCCGCTACCTCTTCTGGTTCCTGCAGATGAACGCCATCAACATGTCGGCGCCCGATGCGGATCGGCGGATCGCCGCCGCGCTTGCCCGCGGCGGATGGCCGGTTGCACCGCCCGCCTGAGCCCAAATTCATCACAGCGGGTTGAACCGCCCTTTGGAATGGGCGTTATCAGCCTTACCTGCACCCCGATACAGATGACAGGACATCCCCTTGACGACTGCGTTCGCCGATCCGGCCTTTGGCCCCGTGCTCTATTTCCGCCGTCACGAGGCGGATCGCCTCCATCTGGCGGCACTGGTCGGACGGCCCGCATCCGCAGGCACGCCGGACCCGCTTCTCGCGTCGGGTGGCGAGATCGCGCCGAAACCGCTGGGGCAGGTCGACGGTTTCCAGCTCTGGCGCTTCGATTTCGCGCTTGGCGCTGACGATCGCGGCTATCGTTTCGAGGGGCGCGAATATCCGGTCATCACCGACCTGAGCAGCGACATGCGCATTGCCTTCGTCTCCTGCAACGGCGAGGAAAACGGTGATCTCGACCGCGACGCGCCCGAGCGCAACGCCATGTGGGACCGTCTTGCGGCGGAACATGCCGAACAGCCTTTCGCGCTGATGCTGCAGGGGGGCGACCAGATCTATGCCGACGAGGTGACGCAGGGCCATGACCTGACCGAGGATTGGCCCGATTACGCACCGGACACGGCCACACAGGCACAGCTTGACGACCTGCGCGCCTATCTGCGGCGGCGGTTCACCGAGCGTTACCTGATGGTGCTGTCGGCCGAGGCCTATGCCCGGATCGCCGCGCAGGTGCCCAGCCTGTCGGTCTGGGACGATCACGACATCTGCGACGGCTGGGGCTCACTGGCCGATGACCTGGCGAATTCCGCCGTCGGCCAGACCCTCTTCGACGTGGCGCGCGAGATGTATCTCTTGTTCCAGCACGCGGCGACGGAAGCCGATATTCCCGACCTCTTCACCGATCCGCATGGCACCAGCCTCGGCTGGGTGCGGTATCTGCCCGACCTGACGCTGATAGGTCCTGACCTCAGGTCCGAGCGCACGCGGCGGCGGATCATGGGTCCTGCGGGATGGCAGGCCTTCGACGCGCTGGAGCCGCGCGCGGGCCAGACCATCATGGTCTCCAGCGTGCCGCTGCTGGGGCCGCGCCTGTCGCTGATCGAGCGGCTGCTGCAGGTGATCCCGAAGATGCAGCATTACGAGGATGACCTGCGCGACCAGTGGCAAAGCCGCGCCCACCGGGCCGAGTGGCGGCGGATGCAGCGCGCGGTCCTGCGCCTGCGCGAGGCCGGGCCGCTGACGGTCGTCTCGGGCGAGATCCACGTGGCCACCCGCGCCGAGATGCTGCCCCGCGAAAGCCTGATCCACCAGCTGGTCGCCTCGGGCATCTCGCATCGCGCGCCGCCCAAGGCCTATGGCCGGGCGCTGGGGATGCTGGCCTACCTGGGCGAGGCGCCACTGAAAGAGCATCCGATCCGCAACCTGTTCCTGCCGGGCCAGAAGCAGCGCTATATCTCGCAGCGGAATTACCTGACGCTGGACCGCAAGGCCGGGCGCTGGCAGGCGGTCTGGAACCTCGAGGAGAGCGGCAGGACGCCGCCACTGGCGCTGTCGGAGTAAAGGGAACGGGCACGCGCTTGCCCGGCGCGCTTGTAGCCCGCGCATCGGGTGGGGTGTTCGGATCGACCAAAACAAAACGCCGCCGGAATTTCTTCCGACGGCGTTTCGATGACGACCGGTCAGCCGATCAGATCGACTCTTCGATCCAGTTCTTCAGCGCGGCCTTGGGCGCGGCGCCCATGCGGTTCGAGATGACTTCGCCATCCTTGAACATGAACAGCGCCGGAATCCCGCGCACGCCCAGACCGGCGGCGGTGTCGGGGTTTTCGTCCACGTTCACCTTCACGATCTTGATCTTGCCGGCATATTCTTCCGACAACTCTTCCAGCGACGGGCCGATCTGCTTGCAGGGGCCACACCATTCGGCCCAGAAATCCACCAGGACCGGGGTATCGGCCTTGCGGACCTCGGCGTCGAACTGGGCGTCGGTGACGGGGCTGGTTGCCATGTTCTTGCTCCTTGAGCTTTGGGTGCCGGCAGGGCCGGCGAAAGGGGTCTGCCTTGACAGCTAGGGTCGCGGCGGCACCGGGTCAAGGGCCGTGCTGGCCTCATCCAGCACCGCATCGGGCAGCGGCATCAGGCTGCGAGTCGCCGTCCACAGCACCGCCGCCTCGACGCGGTGGCCGGGATAGATCAGCCGCAGCGCCGCACGATAGGCTGCCATCTGCCGCAGGATCCCCAGCGGTGTCTGGGCCGGATCGGCGGGCACCTCAACATTCGATTTGTAATCGACGGCCAGCACTCGCTCGGACCCGACGATCAGCCGGTCGATGCTGCCATGCAGGATGCCGATCCCGGGCAGGGGGGCAGTCAGACCCACTTCGGTCAGCACGGTCTCGTCCGGCTCCGGGGTCATGACCGCCGCCAGATCGGGCGCGCCGATGACCGCCTCGGCCTCGGCCAAGAGGTCGGCCATCTCGGCGACATCGGGCAAGCCACCCTCGGCCCCGGCCAGTGCCGCGCGGGCGATGGCGGGCCAGTCTTCCGCGGCCGATCCCGGCAGATGTTCCAACAACAGATGCAGCCTTGTGCCGCGCAGCATGGCGGTGTCCCGGTCGGCCTCCTCGCCACTGCCGCCTGTGCCGATGGCCTTGGCCCCGCCAAGCGCCGTCGCGGCGACGGGTTGCGGCAGGCGGGAGGGGTTGGGCGGTCTGGTCTTGCTCCAGTCTGGCAGGGAGATGGCCGTTACCTCGGGGGTTTTCTCCGCCTCGGCCTCGGCGGGCCAATCGCCGAAACTCAGCCGCTGCGCTGTCCCGACCCCCTCGATCTCAATCGCGCTCTGCTCCAGCCCGGCGCGTTCGGTCCCGTCCGAAACCATGGCGTGCCAGCTGTCCAGCCCCGCGCCGGTGTCGCCCGCCGCAGCGACGATCAGCCAGCTTTCCGCCCGCGTCAGCCCGACATAAAGCAGCCGCCGCCGTTCCTCCTCGGCCCGCGCGGTCTGGGCGGCAACCGCATCCTCGACCGGCTCGCTGCGCTGGCCCTGTCGGCCGCGCCAGACGGTCGGGCCGTCGGGCAGGGCGATGGTATAGCGATCGCCCGGCGGGCGGCGCTTGGCGGTGTCGGGCAGAATCACCAGCGGGCTTTCCAGCCCCTTGGCGCCATGCACCGTCATCACCCGGATCAGCCCGCCCTCGCCGCTGCCGGCCTGCCGGCGCACCTCGACATCATCGCCAGTCAGCCAGACCAGAAAGCCGGTCAGCGTCGGCGTCTCGACCGTCTCATAGGCCAGTGCCTGCGACAGCAGTTCGGCAATGCCATCCTCGGCCTCCTGCCCCAGCCGCGCCAGCAGCCGCGCCCGTCCGCCATGACGGATCAGCAGGCGCGAGATCAGGTCATAGGGGCGCATGAATCCCGCCTGCGCCATCAGGTCACCCAAGACCTCATGCGCCTCGGCGTGATCGGATTTGCGCAGCCGCTCCCACAGGAATTCGCGCTTGCGTCCCGCCGCCAGCCGGTAAAGCGCATCTTCGGTCAGTCCGAACAGCGGCGAGCGCAAAGCGGCGGCCAGCGACAGGTCGTCCTCGGGCGTATCCAGCACCGACAGCACGGCGCGGACGTCGCGCACCGCCAGTTCGGCGGCCAGCTTCAGCCGGTCGGCCCCGGCGATGGGCAGGTTCGCGGCCTTGCAGGCCCGGATGATCTCGTCGAACAGGCCCTTGCCCTTGCGGCCCTGCACGAGGATCAGCACATCGCCGTAATCCAGCGGCCGCACGCAGCGCTGGCGGATATCGTGGAAGGGCGTGCCGTGAATGGCCTTGATCTGGGCAGCGATGGCCTTGGCCAGCAATGTCTCGGCCGAGGGCGGCACCGGCGCGTCGCCCGGTTGCCACCAGTCCGGCGGTTCCTCGGCCTCGGGTTCCATGACCGGCGGCCAGATGTCCACCCGACCAGGCAGGCCCTCGTGAAAGGCGATATGGCGCGCGCCCTCGCCCAGCCCCACCGCCGCCTCGCCCTCGAAGACCGCATCGACCAGCCGCAGGATCGCCGGCGACGAGCGGAAGGAATGCAGCAGTTCCCGCCGCTGCATCGGCGCGTCGACCGCAGCGAAGGCTTCGGCAAAGCGGTCACGTCGGTCCTCGAACACCGCCACATCGGCGCCCTGGAAGGAATAGATCGACTGTTTCGGATCACCCACCACGAACAGCGTCCGTTCGCGCGGCACCGCCCCCGCGCCGCTGGTGAATTCATCGGTCAGCCGCGCGATCACCCGCCATTGCTCGGGGCTGGTATCCTGCGCCTCGTCGACAAGGATATGGTCGATCCCGCCATCCAGCCGCCACAGCACCCATTGCGCCATGCTGGATTCCGACAACAGCCCCGCCGCACGGCTGATCAGATCCTCGAAATCCAGCCAGCCATGGGCCAGCTTGCGGGCGTCATAGCGGCGAGCGAATTCATGGGCAAAGCGGTGCAGCGCCAGCGTGCGCCGGGCCGAGGCGAGGGCGATCATCTGGCCGCGCGCATCCTGCACCCGCTCCATCAGCTCCTCGAGATCGGGCATCAGCCCGGCCGCCGCGCCGCGCTGCAACCCCACGGCGGGGAACTTGCCCAGCTTCGCCGTCCCGGCATTCTCGCCCGACTTGTAGAGCATCACATCGCAGAGCGTCGCCAGCGCCGCCATGTCCGGCTGGTCCCAGTCATGGACGGCCAGCCGCTCGGCTGTGCCGGTATCGGTCTTGTTGCTGCCCCGCATCAGCGGGATCAGCGCGCCGATGAGGTCCCGCTCGTCCCCGCTGAAGACCGCGGCCATGAGGCTCTCCTCATCTGCCCCCGCCGCCAGCCCCAGCGCCCCCCAAAGCGCCGCCTGATCCGGCGGGGCCTCCGCCGCGCCCGGCGGCAGTGCCCTGACAAAACCGTCGAGATCATGCCCGCCATGCAAAGCGGTCAGGTCGGCGATGGCCGGATGCATCTCCTCGGCCATTTCCTCGACAATCTCGGCCCTCAGCACCCTGGCGCTGCGGTCATCCAGTTCGGCAAAGCCAAGCGGCACCCCGGCCTCCAGCGGAAAGCGGCGCAGCAGCGCGGCGCAGAAGCTGTGGATGGTCTGCACCTTCAGCCCGCCCGGCGTCTCGATGGCGAGCGCGAACAGCCGCCGCGCCTCGGTCAGATCGGCGCTGCCGGCCTCGCCCAGATCGGCCAGCGCCCGGCGCAGCTCGTCCTCGGGCAGCATCGCCCATTCCCCCAGACGGCGCAGCAGCCGGTTCTGCATCTCGGTCGCGGCGGCCTTGGTATAGGTCAGGCACAGGATGCGCTCGGGCCTTGTGCCGCGCAGCAGCAGCCGCGCCACCCGGTCGGTCAGCACCCGGGTCTTGCCCGAACCGGCATTGGCCGTCAGCCAGGTCGAGGCGGCGGGATCGGCAGAGCCGACCTGATTGCGGGTCGCCTCATCCATCCTCGCCCACCTTCTCCGGGCGGGCGGCGTCCGAGAGATCCCATTCCCCCAGCCGCGCCAGATGGTCGTAATCGCCGCCAAAGCGGCCCGGATCGCCGGCGCGCTGCGCCGCAAAGCCGACCTCGCCCGACAGGTAAGCGCGGATCAGCGCGACGAAATGATCCCAGAACTCGCCTTTCAGGTCATCGGGCAGGCTGCGGGCATGGGTCTTACCGTCGCCGCCCAGCTGAATATAGCTGATCCCCGCCACCTCGACCGGGCCGATCTGGTCGAAGGAGCCATCGGTGGCCATGACGGCTTCCAGCAGCAATTGCTTCTCGCTGGCGAGGATATCCTTCTGGGATGGGGGGGCGCCCGACTTGTAGTCATAGACCATCGCCCGCCCGTCCTGCAGCAGGTCGATCCGGTCCGGCTTGGCGGTCAGCTTCAACCCGGTATCGGCCACGGTCATCTCGCGCTTGCGTTCGATGACCTTGGGCTCGCCCTGCGCCAGCCGCGCCAGTTCATCAGTGACCAGCTGATCGGCAATGCCGGTGATCCGCGCCAGCCAGAAGGCCCGGGCCGAGGGCCAGGGCACCTCGGCCTCCAGCACCGTGGCGGCGATCTCCAGCAGGCGCGCGCGGAGTTCCTCGGGCGCGGTGTCAGCGGTCGGGCGGCTTTCCAGAAGCTTCTGGACGATGCTGTGCAAGACGGTGCCGCGCAGCAGGGCATCGGGCTCGGGGCGCAACGGGTCGAGCGACGCAAGGCCCAGCACCCGCTTGGCGTAGATGGCATAGGGATCGCGGATCAGGCGCGAGACATCGGTGGCCGACAGTTCGCTCAGCGCCGGGGCCGGCGGAATCGGCGCGGGACGCGGGGCCGGGGTCTCGCGGGTCTCGGGCCGGGCCAGTGCGGTGGTCAGATCCAGCCAGTGCTGGCCGCGTTGCCGCATGGCCCGCAGCGCGTCCTTGCCGCCCTGATCCGGCAAACCGTCCAGCAGGTTCGTCAGCCGGTTCAGCCAGCGCGAGGGGATGGTTTCCGCCGTATCATCCCGCCGGGCGCGGGTCAGGATGACGCTTTCCGCCCCCATGCCCTGCTGGAAGTCATGGGCGGCAAGGCCGATGCGGCGCTCGGGCAGGGTCAGGCCGGCATCCAGCCGCATCTGCCGCGACAGCCACGGGTCGGGCGACAGCGATTGCGGCCAGCCGCCCTCGTTCAGCCCGGCCAGGATCACCGCGCCATGGGCATGGGTGCGCGCCTCGCGCGGGCCGCGAAAGCGCACCAGCGGGTGATAGATCAGATCGACCCGAACCGCCTGCGCGTGCATCTCGCTGAAGAGAAGATCGGCGAAATCGCCCGGCCGCATCGGCGGACCGGCGGCGGCATGGTCCAGCAGGTGCAGCATCAGCGCCCGGGCCTTGCCGCCGGGATCCTTGGCCCAGAGCACCGAGACCTCGTCATCGCCCCCCGGACCGGCGGCCAGTGCGCGGGCCAGATCGAGATGGTCGCGGACCCGATCGACTAGCGGTCGCGGCGCACGGTCACGGGCCAGCGGCTCGATCCGGTCCAGCATTGCCGCGAGCCAGTCGGCCCAGAGTTTTCGGGTCTCGTCGCCCTTGGCGCCCCAGTTGCGCAGCGCCTCGCCACCCGGAAAGACCGGCCCCTCGCGGCGCAGCTTCAGTTCCAGGTCGCGGGTCAGGCGCAGCTGGTCATTGCGGCCAAGGGTTTCCGAGCCGGTCCCGGTGACCGGGTGCTTCAGCAGCGCCAGAAGCGCATCGATGGTCAGCGGCTGGCCGAAGAGTTGCGCCACCTGTCGCAGGAACAGGCCGGAAGCCGTCAGGCTCAGCGGCTGGCCGGCGCTGTTGTCGGGCACGATCTGCCAGCGGTCCAGCGCCGCCGCCACCCGGCGCACCAGCCCGCCATCGGCCGAAATTAGCGTCATCGGCTGTTCGTCCTCGACCGCCTTGCGCAGGATCAGGGCGATGGCCTCGGCCTCCTGTCCCGGCGTCTCGGCCTCGATCAGCGTAAGGTCGGCGGTTGCCGGGGTCAGATCGCCAAGCGCAGGGCCATCGGCGATCCACTGGTCGGTGACCGGCGCCGGGCGCAGGGCCAGCGACAGAAGCGCATTTCGCGCCGGTGCCGGGGCGGGCATGTCGGTCCAGCGTTGCGGATAGCCCGCCGCCCGGATCAGCGGTGCGAAGCGGGCCTGCGGGTGATCCTCGGCATGAGCGTCAAGCCCGTCCCAGATCGCCTGCGGCTGGTCGAAATCGAAGCCCGGCAGCACCACCGCACCGTTCGGCAGCGCCGCCACCGCCTGCATGAACAGCCGCGTCGCCCCATGCGAGCCGGTCGAGCCCGCGACGATCACCGGCCCATCCGGCAGGTCCAGCCCCTCGGCCCAGTGCCGCACGAAGCCCTCGGCGGCCATACGCTGGCGGGCGGGGCGATCCTGCGGCGGCGCGGCCAGATAGAAACCCGCCGCGATCTGCAGGAAATCCAGCGCGTTCTGCCAATGCTTGGCGTGCTCGCCCGCATCGATCTGGCCCAAAGCCTCGGGTCCGCAGCCCTCGGTCTGCATCTCGGTCATCAGTTCCGACAGCGATTGCGCCAGATCGGGGATGGAATGCCCCGCCCCCAGATCGGGCCGCTGGTCCAGCAGATGCGCCACCAGCCGCCCCAGTTGCAGCCGCCGCGCGAGGGGCGCCGCCAGCGGGCCGTGGCTGGCCGCCGGACCCGCGCCCAGATCGGTGACGATGCGCAGGCGCGGCAGCAACAGCGGCCCCGCTGCGTCGAACGCCTCGGTCAGCGCCGTCAGGGTGCGGCCGGAATTGGCGTAAATGGTGGCGCGGGCCATGGCCTCTGGCGGCTGGCCCGCCATCCGCTGCAGGAAGCCGGCAACGAATTCGCCGGCGAAATCGACGCCCGGCGGCAGGGCGTAGAGGCCGGGCGGGAACTCACCCGCCATTCAGCATCGCCTCGGCCAAGGGAATGGTCTCGGGCCGGCCCAGATCGCACCACGCACCGGGATGGATCAGCCCGAAGGCGCGGCCCTCGGGGATCAGCCGGTCCCAGAGCAGGTTCAGCGAAAACACCTGATCCGTCAGCTCGGCCAGCCGGTCGGGGTTCAGCATCTGCACCCCGCCATAGACCAGATCGCCCTTGCGGCTGATCCGGTCATCGTCACCGATGCTGAAATCGCCCGCGCCCACCCGGCCACGGGTCTGCGCCAAGGGCACCAGCATCAGCAGCGCATCCATCCGTGCGGGGTCCCAGGCCGCGCGCAGGGCAGCCACCGGGTTCGCCCCTCGCCAGATCACGTCGGGGTTCAGTGTCAGCACCGGCCCCTGACCCAGCAGCGGCAGCGCCTTTCTCAGCCCGCCGCCGGTTTCGAGGATCAGATCCGCCTCGTCACTGATCGCCACATCCTGACCGGAGAGGTGATCGGCGATCATCTGGCCGAGGTAATGGGTATTCACCACCACCGGCCCGGCCCCGCCAGCGCGGGCGAGATCCAGCGCGCGGTCCAAGAGCGTCTGGCCGCCGACCTCGATCAGCGGTTTCGGGCGGCTGTCGGTCAGCGGGCGCATGCGTGTGCCCAGCCCCGCCGCGAACAGCATCAAGGGCGTCAGCGGACGGGCGTCTGGCATCGGGCGGCGATCCTGTCGGTGATCTCGGGCGTGGGTGCGGGGAAAGACTTCACGATTGCGGCCAAGGGCGCAAGGGCGGGATGGGCCAGATCACGCAGGACATAGGCCCAGACCCGCGGCATGAAGGCCAGATAACGGGTCTTGCCGTCGCGCAGCGCCAGCCGGGCGAAGATCCCCATGATCCGCAGGTTCCGCTGCGCGCCGAGCAGCGCATAGGCGGCAGCAAATCGGTTTGCATTGAGCCCGGTCGCGTCCAGATAGCGACGGATCATCGCGGCCTCGATCGCCGGGTCCACGTCCCGCCGCGCGTCCTGCAGCGCCGAGACCAGATCATAGGCCGGATGGCAGGCCACCGCGTCCTGGAAATCGAGGAGGCCAAGCGGCGCCTCGCCTCGCCAGATCAGGTTCTCGGCGTGGAAATCGCGCAGGGACAGGACAGGGGGCAGATCGGCACAAAGCTCTGCGTGCAGGTCCTCGATGATCCCGGCAATGGCCAGCGCGGGAGCAGGGTCCATCCCCACGGCCTCCGGATACCAGTCGGCGAACATCCCGACCTGCCGGGCGAGTTCCGGGCCGTCGAGGGACATGACCGCAGGCGGCTGGTGCCGGTGCAGATCGACGAGCAGATCGGTGATGCGGGCATAAATGGGCTCGGCCATATCTGGCGCGCGCTCGAGCACACGCGCGACCAGATCGTCGCCCAGATCCTGCATCAGCAGCAGTCCGGCAGCAGCATCCTCGGCCAGCACCTCGGGCGCCAGAAAGCCGCGCTCCCGCAGCCAGCCGGTCATGGCGAGGTAAGCTGCGATGCTGCCCGGCGGGGCGTCATCCATCAGCACGGCGGTTTCGTCACCCCGAACCAGCCGGAAATAGCGCCGGGCGGAGGCATCGCCGGCCAGCGGGATGACCCGCGCGTCACCCCAGCCCGCCTGATTTACAAACTGCGCCCGTTCCACCGCGCGGGCGAGATCGGGCCAGTCCTCGGCCCGGCCATGCAGCGAGATCGCGCGCAGATCAGGACCATCATTCGCCAGCCGCAGCCACAGCGCATCCTCGGGCGCGCGGCCCATGCGGTCGGGCCATTCGATCAGGGTGATCGCCTCGGTCATCGCCTCGTCCAGCCCCAGCTCGTCCAGTTCCGACATGTCCCCCAGCCGGTAAAGATCCGCGTGCCAGATCTCGGTCCCCATCGGGTCGGCATAGGTCTGGACCAGCGTAAAGGTCGGGCTCGGGACATCCTCGGCATAATCGCCCTGCCGGGCCTGAATGAAGGCGCGGGCGAAATGGGTCTTGCCCGCACCGACCGGGCCATCGAGCAGGATCATCTGGCCGGGGCGCAGCTGGGCGGCCAGCATCCGGGCAAGGGCCGAGGTCATCGCCTCGTCGGCGGTCAGGGTGGCAAGCGTCTCCATGTCACGGGTTCTAGCGGCTCGCATTCGTGGTGGGAATGGCCCCCTAGGGTAAGGCGCGAGATTGTCTCGCGGGAACGTCAATGGGCAGGGACGCGAAAACCGCTATCCTGCCCGAAATCCTGCTGACGAGATCTTTCATGCTGAAGCCCGCCCTCCTGTCGCTTGCCCTCGCCCTTGCCGCCCTGCCCGCCCATGCAACGCAGGAATACATCCTGCCGACGCTGTTCGATGTGACCGGCGTGGCCGGTGACGACGTGCTGAACATCCGCGACACCCCCTCGGCCAAGGCGGCGATCATCGGCACGCTGGCCCCCGATCAGACCCGCATAGAAGTGGTCGAGGCGCGCAATGGCTGGGCGCGGGTGAATACGGCCGAACAATCGGGCTGGGTGAACATGCGCTATCTCAGCTATCGTACCGACGTCTGGGAGGCGGAGAAGCTGCCCGCCAGCTTCCGCTGCCACGGGACCGAGCCGTTCTGGGGGCTGAGCGTCGAGCAGGGGCAGGCGGTGCTGGAAGGACCTGACATGGCAGCGACGCCCCGGCCCTTGCAGGCGGTGCTGGGCGGAGACATCTTCCGCGATCCCACCCGGGCGCTGCTGGCCCAAGGGCTGACCGCCAGCGTGGTGCCGCAGATCTGTTCCGACGGCATGTCCGACAAGCTTTACGGCTTGCGTGCCAGCGTCATCCTGACCGGCGACCAGCCGCGTTTGCTGCAGGGCTGCTGTACCATTCAGCCGTGATGGGTCAGCCCCGATCCAGCGCCGCCCTCAAGCGTTCCGCCACTTCAACCATCGTCTCGACCGGCAGCTGCGGCGGGGCGGAAAACCCGTCCAGCCCCTCGCCCAGATAGGCCATCGAGGTCATGTCATGGACATGGTGCATCGGCACCACATGGGCATGGGCATGCGGCACATGGATGCCGGTAAAGGCCATGCCGACGCGCGGCACGCCGTAGAGGCGCTTCATCGCCCGGGCCAGATCCTGCGCGCAATGGGTGATGCGGGCGGCGAGATCCTCGGGCAGATCCTCGAACCAGACGTGGTGCGCCTTGGGGATGACCAGCGCATGGCCCTCGCGCACCGGATGCAGGTCAAGGAAGGCGAGGATATGTGCGTCCTCGTAAAGCCGGTAGGCTGGCAGATCGCCGGCGGCGATGCGGCAGAAAAGGCAGTCAGCCATCAGTCCAGCCCCAGCACATCCGCCATGTCATATTCCCCCGGCCCCTTGTCCTGACCCCACAGCGCCGCGCGGATCGCGCCGCGCGCGAAGATCGCCCGGTCGGTGGCCAGATGGCGCAGCACCACCCGCTCGCCCTGGCCGGCAAAGATCACGTCATGCTCGCCCACCACGTCGCCGCCGCGAATGGCGGCAAAACCGATGCTGCCCGGCACGCGTTCGCCGGTGATCCCTTCGCGGGCGTGGGTGCGCAACTCGGCCAGCGGCTTGCCGCGTCCCTCGGCGGCAGCCTCGCCCAGCATCAGTGCGGTGCCCGAGGGGGCATCGACCTTGTGGCGATGATGGGCCTCGACCACCTCGACATCCCAATCCTCGCCAAGCGCGGCCGCGACCTTGCGGGTCAGGCCGATCAGCAGGTTGACGCCAAGGCTCATATTGCCGGCGCGGATGATCGGGGCGTGACGGGCAGCGGCGGCGATCTTTTTCAGGTCATCCTCGCCAAGCCCGGTGGTGCCGATCACATGCACCGCGCGCGCCTGTGCCGTCAGTTCGGCCAGCGCCACGGTGGCCGCCGGCGTGGTGAAATCGATCAGCGCCTGCGCCCCGGCAATCGCCTCGATCGGGTCATCGGTGACGGTGACGCCAAGCGCCGCGCCGCCCATGGCCTCGCCGACATCGCGCCCGATCCACGGGCTTCCGGGCCGGTCCACCGCCCCCGCCAGCCGCGCCTGATCGCCTTCGGTGATCAGCCGGATCAGCATCTGCCCCATGCGCCCCGAGGCGCCCGCGACCACGATTCCCGGTTTGTCCATGCGTCTTCCCCTTTTGCCCCGTGCATATCCCGTTGCGGCAAGGCCCGCGACCCCCTACATCGGGCGCATGGCACAGAAACACCATAACCAAGGATCCGGCCCCTCGCAGCGACAGCTGCGCGTGGGCGAATTGATCCGCCGCACCCTGTCGGACGTGCTGATCCGCGCCGATGTGCATGACCCCGACCTGAACCGGCACGTGATCACCGTCAGCGAGGTTCGTGCCTCGCCCGACCTGAAGGTCGCAACCGCCTATGTCATGCCCTTGGGCGGGCATGACGTCGAGGAGGCGCTGAAGGCGCTGCGCCGCAATGCGCCCGAGCTGCGCCATCTGGTCGCCAAGGGCATGACACTGAAATACGCGCCGCAACTGCGCTTCCAGCTGGACGAGACCTTCGACCGCATGGACGACACCCGCCGCATATTCGCCGACGAGCGCGTGCGCCGCGATGTCGAGGCGCATGACAGCGACGACGACGAAACCGACGATGGCAACTGACCGCTGGCGGAGGCTGGGCCTGGCCGCCGGGTTCTTCCTTGCGCTGGCGATCCCGGCCTCGGCCGAGGGTTGCGGCCGCATGGATCACGATGGCCAGAGCTATACCGTCTGCCAGGTCGAGGCTGCCGAGGAACCCCGCCTGCAACTCTGGCAGGATGACGAGGCCGGCGCGCCGCTGAACAGCTTCTACGCCGTGCGCCGGACGCTGGCGCAGGGGCAATCGCTGCGTTGGGCGATGAATGCCGGCATGTTCCATCCCGATTACCGGCCCGTGGGCCTGTTGGTGATCGAGGGCGAGGAACAACACGGCATCGTCACCGCAGGCGGTGGCGGCAATTTTGGCATGTTGCCGAACGGCGTCTTCTGCACTGGCGGCGCGCGGCCCTTCCAGGTGATCGAAAGCCGCGCTTTCGCCGCCGATAAGCCCGGTTGCCGACTGGCGACGCAATCAGGGCCGATGCTGGTGATCGATGGCGCGCTGCATCCGCGCTTCCTGATCGACAGCGACAGCCGCTATATCCGCAACGGCGTCGGCGTCTCGCCCGATGGCCAGACCGCGTGGTTCGCGATCTCGGACAAGCCGGTGACCTTTCATGAATTCGGCCGGCTCTTTCGCGACGGTCTCGGCGTGCGCGATGCGCTTTATTTCGACGGCTCGATCAGCCGGCTTTACGCGCCCGGCCTGAACCGCGCCGATTTCGGCCGCTCGCTCGGCCCGATGATCGGGCTGGTTGACGGCGGCTGAACCGCCGCCGCTATCGGAAGAAGCGCCGGATACCCCGCCGCACAAGGGAAGGCGATGTGGGGGCACCGGGTCGTCCGGCAGGGATTGGAGCCTGTCCATTCGCGGGGGTAACAAGCTCGTCATAGGCGCGACGCAGGCGGCTGACAGGCATTGGCGCCTCGTCATCGGCCCAGTTCCGGAAGAAGTCGGGGTCGACGCCGGTCTTGAACTCTTTCTGGATCTTGCGAAACAGCGGCCGGTATCTCCTGCGGATCCCCGCCGCCTCTTGCGGCGTCAGGATCGAGGTTTTCACCGTCACCAGTCCCTCGCGCGGCAGCGCGCCCATCACCTGGTCGATCACGGCCTGCTCGCAGTCAAGCGACCGTCGCAGGATGCCGGTCAGCAGGATGGCCTCGGCATTCGGTGAAATGTTCTTGTCCGGTGGGGCAGGCAAGGTCGCGACCGCTTCGGGAAGACCCGCTCGCGCCAGGAAATCGCTGAGGAGATTCGCGTTCTTCAGCTGCGAGCGCTCGTAGGGCGCGACGATGACGTTATCCCTGCCGAACAGGGTCACGAAGGTTTCCAGCCGCTTTCTGAGCGCGCGCGGCCTGGTCTGATAGGACTTCAGAAACGACTGCACGGCATGAACGCCGCTGCCGACCTTCAGCCCCTGCTTGAACCAGGCTTCCAGGAACTCGTCGGGACGCCGGAAATAGACGAGGACGGTAACGTCATAGCCTTTCAGCGCCTCCGCGATCTCGTCCGTCCTGCTTCGGTCCATGCTCTGGTGCCAGAGCCCCTCGTCCGAGATGACCAGGTTCTGGTGCTCCGGGCTTCGCGCCACGAGTGCCGCGATCCGGTCACTGTCGCGGCAGGGCCAGCCGGGATAGATCCAGCCGGCCTCCTCCAGCGCCTTGCGGTTCTCGCCAAGCCAGGACTGAATGGTCGATGTGCCGGTCTTCATCGTGCCGACGTGAAGGACGCAGCGGGGTTTGGAGGGCATCGCCCGGCCTCAACGGTCTTGCTGTTTCGGGTTCCCCCTGTGCCACCAAAGACCGGCAGGTTCAAGCGTGGTCGGCGGGGAAGGCCGGGCGAAGATGTGGTAGGTCTGGACCGAAAGGCCCCTCAGCGATGCGCCAGGTAGTCCGCTGAAACATAGCCCGAGACACTGGGCCGCGCGGCGAGCGAGACCTTGCACCAGAGCTTGCCGTCAGTGGTGACGCAGTCGTGGCGGGTCAGGGGCGTGCCATCGGGCAGGCCGATGATGATGTTGTGATCGAGGCCGGGGCCGTCGCGAAGCTTCAGCAGATCGTCCGGCCCGGCACCCTTGACCACCGCACTGGAGCCGACCGCGCATCCGCTGGCGATCATGAGGGCGAGAAGAACAGCAAAATGAGTGCGCATTATCTTACCTGCATTGTTTTGCCATCACTACGACACCATCGCCCGGAATGACAGCAGGCAGGTAACGGGCGTGGGTAGCGGGGCGCAGAGCACCAGCGCCGTCAGGCCCGGTCCATGGAGCGGCGAATCCGATCAGGGCATCGCCGCTGCGCCGGTCAAGTGGTCGCATTGGTAAGTTCCGATGTCACGCCTTCCGAGGAAGGATCGCGAAAATAGAGGAAGACTTGTGCGGCAATTCACAATTGTGACCTGCCACGGGTCATTCATCCAGCCCGGACCGGAGCCGGTTTTTGATTTGCTCTGAACAGCTGGTTTGGGCCGCAAGGAGATTAGCGATCAGCGATGCCGCACAATGAGCCGAACAGCCTAAGTCATGGAAAGCTTTTCACGCGCGACATGGAGGAGCCGGTGCTGTGCGGGCCTCCGCTCCTGTTCGTGCCCAGAAAGGAAAAGGGGCTTGCGCTGTTCTGAACCAGTGAGACGCAGACAAACAGCTCAGCCGCTCTGCTTGGTTTGTTGCGGCAGTAAGGTACTGTGCAGCTTTCTGCCGAAGCTCTTGCCTAACAATTTTTCTTCCTGTGATAGGCCGATCATCAGTTTGAAGGCTCCGATATAGCGAGCATAGTAAAGTGGCAGGGGCTCTGACGCTTTGACCCTCCGGAGAAGAGCTGCACCAAGTACAAGCAGGGCCTCTTTGAAACGGGTGTCCGCAACCTTATCTTTATAGTTTTCCGCATAACTATAGAACGCCGCGTAGTTCGGGACTTGAGATGCGCTGAATGCTATAGCTTGATAGAGGATGTCTGCACTGACCTCATCAATCTTATAGCTGTTGGTCCATCGCTCGCGCTTCTTACCGAGGGCCATGTCCAGATAGTCGTGGCTGCGCGTCTCTGAAACATGCCATGAGCGAAAGCTGTCCGCCCGTTCTTGGCCAAAGGTCAAGAGATAGTCGAACGCATTAACAGCCTCTTGTTCGCTACTTGGCGCATGAATTCCATCCATCCGCAGATCGACATAGAAGTTCCTCTGTTTGAACCCATCCAGATTTTCGAGCACCGTCTCCGGTGCATAGTACCGGTAGAGTCGGCGGTCATGGACGGGATCGCCGTCCATGACCGCCCGAACAATTTGACCGTAACCCAGAATGAGTTCTTGCTTCCTCTTGTGGGTCCCGCCCGCGTTCCAGTAGGCTTTCCACGCCTCCTTCTCGACACCGTGCTCGTAGCGTAGGAAGGTGTTTACCAGCAGCGGAATCTTGGCGATCTCTTCGAGGCCAAGGACAGTCAAAGCCGCGGCACGTGCGACCCTGTTGCCCGCAGCGAGGAACAGTGCATCATCGAATAGGCTTAGGCCGTTATTCAGGTAAGCAGTGGTCGCGGCGGCCACTTCCGTCTTAGTCAGGACGCCGTCGCGCCGTATCGGGGCGGGCTTTCGCGAAAGCCAGGATACTATGTCGTCTTCGGTCATGACTACCCAGTAACTTGATTGCTCTCTGATTTTCAGATTTCTACAATGCGTTCAACCTATTATGCGCTGAGCGTGCCACGAAGTTCAAATCCTTACCCAGCAACTTTTGTGGCGCCCAATTGGGATCGGGAATGACCACGGTGGGAACACTTGGCGGACCTTCACGGACGCCGCGGAGAACGACAGCTTTCGGCGTCTGTTCGTGAGAGTCTGAACGATTGGGATGGGCGCGCGAAGCGGACGCTGTGCTCGATAAAGTCGAAGGGCAGCTATGGGCCGTCCTTGCCCGGACCGAACAAAACTCCACCGTCATGGTGACCTGTCCGGCGCTCTACGCCGGCAGTCCATGGGCAAATGAGAATGTTCCGACAAAATAAGTCAGCTTGGCTGCCGCAAAGAAAGCATAGTGACAATCGGGGAAGACTTCTGTGGCAATTCACATCGGGTGTGGATTGCCGCGCAATATTCTCTTCATTGGAATAATTTTCAATAGCTTAGAACTTATTCCGATCACGAAGATGGCCTTTTTTGCCATTGACCTCGTCCTTCAGGGACTGTCGGCGAATTGCGCGCAGTCGTCCGCCATGCTGGACAAAGCTCTCATTTGCCTTGCCGGCGGCAATGATGGCTTTGGGGCCGCGCACTAACAATCAGGTTTCAAGGAACTTTAGCGAAGCAACTACTGTTCGCCGATCCTCATGTGAGGTCAAGCTTCCCCTGAGGTCGCACCCACAGCTACTCGGTTGATTCTGCTGGAACTTGCTACCGCCTATCCATCATCTACAAGCACAAAAATCAGCACTCGACATTGGTGTTTACGGTTCGACCACCTTGAAGCACGGTTAGTGCTCCTTGGCTCGTTCGCTCAATTGGTCTGCCTGCGCCGCAGCTCTGACAGACGGGGATCGGCCATAGTCTCATGCGCGCCTGCCAGGACGTCGAGAACCTCCTCAGTGTTGCATGGCTAGAGCGACGCGCCTTCGGCGAAGCCCGCTCTCCGCTAATCTACGCCGCGAGTTGCGCCAAATGTTCTGACGACGGACAATACGATCCGCAGCGCTTGACATGCTGAGTTGGTGAGCCGTAGCTTGAGAAGATATCGATGTTCCGAGAGATATTAATATCGCATGGCGAAAGACGCGCTGCTTGGTGCCACGGGGTTTGTCGGAAGTAATCTCCGGATCCATAGAGCATTTGCCGAGATTTACAACTCCTCGAATATCAAAAACGCCGTGGGTCAGGTTTTCGATACTGTTGTCTGTGCATCGGCACCTGGTTCGATGTTGGCTGCGAACCGAGCACCGGCACATGACGCGGCAGCGATCGACAACCTTATTCAGCATCTGTCGAAAATAAAAACTCGATGTTGTGTGCTGATCTCGACTATTGCAGTGTTACAGGATTTTGGGCGCGGGCAGGATGAAAGCACCGGCGCGTTCGAGGAGAATCTTGCTTATGGTCGCAATCGCAGAACATTGGAGTGTTTCTGTCAGGATAAATTCGAAAGATGCCTCATCCTTCGACTGCCGGCGCTTTTTGGGCAGGGTCTGCGAAAGAACATGCTGTTCGACCTGCAAAATCCGGTGCCGGAGATGCTTACGCAGGAGCGCTTTAACAGTATGGCGCAAACGCTTTCCAAGGCAGATTGGCATGACCTGAAGGCACATTACTCCTATAACCCCGACATCGCCATGTGGACACTTGACCGGGTGGGGCTGGATACATCGGACCGGAAAGAGCAGCTTGGCGTCTCGGTCACGCGGGCAGGGTTCGATGCCCTGCGTTTCACTAATCCAGCCTCGACGTTCCAGTTCTTTGGACTTGCCCAATTGCCCGATATCATTGATCAGGCGCTGCAGGCCAAGATCGCGGTGCTACACCCCGTCCCCGAGCCCTTGTCTGCCGCGCTTGTGGCCAAGGACCTGCGTGAACGGGACGCGTGGGACAGCGCCTCCGGGATTCACATAGAGGATGTCCGGACGCGCCACGGTGCGCTGTTTGGAAGTACAGACTCCTATATTGCCAGCGCCGGCAGTGTTCTTGCCAATCTGCGCGCATTCGTTGGTTCGGGTGGCTGACACAATGAAGGGTTTCGCGGTCTCGAATATTGCCTGGCCACCGGCTGAACGATTGAATGCTTATCGCCTGCTTGCCAAATTCGGGATCACTGGCCTGGAGATCGCCCCAGGTATGATCTTCGCCGATGCGCCGGATGCCTTCGCGCCGCCCGCCAGCCTCTTGCGCGAACGCATCTCGGAAATCGAGGACTCCGGTCTGACGCTTGTCTCCATGCAGTCACTGCTGTTCGGGGTACAAGACGTCAGCCTCTTCGGATCGCCCACGCAGCGGGAGGGATTCTGCCAAGGGCTGCGGCGTGCAATCCGGCTGGCTGCTGAATTATCAATTCCTCATTTGGTCCTAGGCTCGCCCCGCGAGAGGATGATACCGCCGGAAATGCCCCGGCCCGAGGCCGAGGGAATCGTCTGCGAGATTCTGGGAGAGCTTGCGGACTATGCTGCTGAGAATGGATGCCGCATCGGATTGGAGCCGAACCCGAAAATATACGGGACGAACTTCGCCATGAATACCAGCGATGCCGAGAGAATTGTCCGTCTTGTCGATCGAACGGGATTGATGCTGACGATCGATACCGGGGGTATGATCGCAAATGGTGAAATCGCGGATGCTGGCGTCATTTTCGCGGAATGTGCCGACCTGATCGGTCATGTCCACATCTCGGAACCGCACCTGGAACCCGCACCCCGTGATTCTGCAGTCCTGGATCAGATCATTTCTGCACTACGTGTTGCTAATTATCCGGAATGGATGTCGGTCGAAATGCGCTCGGCTGGTGCGTTCTCACTAGATCGGCTGAAGCACAGTTTGGAAAAATTGCGGACTACTCAGGGGCAAACAGCGTGACAGAGTCTGTAAGCAGCACGCTACGCGACGATATTCTTGTTTCGGTCTGCGTCCATGATTTCACACCGACGGCCGATAGCGTCGATGCCGTGAACAGACTTTCGCAGTCATTGGCAGGAACGTTTCGCTATTGGGAATTACTTGTCTCGGCATCGTCGGACAGCAGCCCTGATTGGTATGCGGCGTTGCAACGTTTCGCAAGTCTTCGGATTCTTCGTTTGCGGGTAGGGGTCGGCCCTTACGAGAGGCGCGCAATTCTGGCGGCTGAGGCCATTGGCGATGTGGTTGCACTTGCCTCGGTGGAAGAGATCGATTTTCTCGATTTGCGCCAGATGATCCTTGACTCGCATTGCCAGAACCTGCTGGTCATTGGCGATCGTGGCAAAAGTACCTTGGTCGACAAAATGGTCGGCATTGTCGGAAATAGCACGGGCTTTCGTGTGAACGCGCGGTTCATGCAGACCATCGTCTGCCCGCGTGCCTTGTTGACCCGGTTGCTGGACCAACCCGAACGACAACTGGCCTTGCGCTTTCCGCCAAGGGACAGAGCGATTCCAATCGAGATTCAAGTGGCCAAGCGGGAGTTTCTCACCCGGGCAAGGCGGCGTGGTCTGCGTGGCAGGCTGCATCTGGCGCAGAAGCTCATCGTCAGTTCGGCGCCCAATGTGCTGCTGGCGCTGAGCCTAGCATCGGCCACCATCCTCGTCGGAGGAGCCGCCTTCATCCTCTATGTGCTGTGCATCTGGTCCTTCAAGGAGGTGATCGAGCCGGGCTGGGTCACGACCTCAGGAATCCTTGGCCTCACGGCTGCCTTTCTGGGATTGCTCGGGCTTGGCATGAGCACCGGCATGCAAAAAATGATCGATCTGCTCGGAAATGAAGACAACGATGAGGTGCTTGAGGAGATCGGCAAGGTCAATGTCTATGCCGGGATTAGCGCCGATCTGAACATCCAATACGAACCGGGAAGCACAGCAGAGGCAATGGCGAAGCGGGCGGAATATCTCGATGACCCTGCCTGATCTTGGCTCCACGCCACGGATTAAGGTTGATGCGCTGATCGTCGGCGGCGGGTTCTTCGGGATTTGCATCGCGCTGTTCCTGCGCTCCGTTACCCGCTCGATCCTGCTGGTCGAAACCTTACCTCAGCTCATGGAGCGCGCCTCGCGAGTCAATCAGGCACGGGTCCACACCGGATTTCACTATCCGCGCAGCGCCCTGACCGCCGGACGGTCATTGGTCCTGCACCGGCGGTTCGCGCGCGACTTTCCCGAGGCAATCCACGATCGTTTCGAGATGCTGTATGCGATTTCCGCGCGCCAGTCGAAGATTTCCGCAAAAAGGTTCTTCAGGATGTTCGCTGAGATGGATGCACCCATCGCCGTCGCAGGACCCCGGGACACGGCGCTGTTCGACCAAAACCGCATCCGGGGCGTCTTTTCCTGCACCGAACACGCCTTCGATTATCAGAAACTGCGTCAGCAACTGGCCAGCCATGTGGATGCGGCGGGAATAGAGATTAGGCTTGGCACCAGCGCCATCGACATTCACGAGACGGAACAGGCGGCGCGTGTAACCCTGTCGGACGGCACCGAGGTTAGCGCCGAATATGTGTTCGATGTCAGCTATTCGCGGTTGAATCAGTTGCGTCATGCGGCGAGCCTGCCTTTGCTGGAACTGAAGCACGAGGCTGCCGAGGTTGCGCTGTTCTCGGTCCCGCCCGAGCTGGAGCGCCTGGGCGTTACGGTGATGGACGGCCCGTTTTTCTCGTCGATGCCCTTCCCCTCGGCCGGGCTGCATTCGCTGACACATGTGCGCTACACTCCGGGCGCAAGCTGGGTCGATGACTCGAGCAGGCTGACCGGGCAGATGGACAGAACAGCGATTGAGCGCGCTGGTGACAGTCGGGCGCGGTTCATGCAGCAGGACGCAGCACGATATCTGCCGATGATGGCCGAGGCCATTTGGCAGCGCTCACTGCATGAGACTAAAACCGTATTGCAACGCAGTGAGGGCGACGATGCCCGACCCATCCTTTACCGGCGGGATCGAGACTCGCGGCTGATTTCGATTCTGGGGGCCAAACTGGACAATATCTATGATCTCTTCGATCAGGTCAGGAGGTGCGAGCCGCGCTTTGCCGATGCCTGTGACGCCCTGGTGTCGGCGCGATGAGCAAAGCCAGAACACCCCTGAACACGCAGCCCATCCGCTATGCCATCGTCACAGGCTTGGGACTGATCATCGACCTTGGCCTTGCCTTGCTACTGGCCCGGTCAGGCGCTAGCCGACCCATCGCCAGCGCCACCGGGCTTCTGGCGGGGGCGACATCGAATTTTTTCCTCCACCGGTCCTGGACATTCGAGGGCGACAAGGTCCTGCCGATCCTTCGCCAACTCTCCGGATTTGTGTTGGCGCTGGTCTTGACCATGGCGATCCGCCTGCTGACCCTGACGCTTATTCGCCATGCACTGCCAGCGGCCGGCGACGCGATCGCCCTGATCACAGCCGTGTGCATATCGTTCATCTGCAATTTCCTGCTGCTGAAGCGCTATGTCTTTGCCCGAGGAAAGACGCTATGATCCCGCTAGACGACGGCGCCTGGCATCTGCCCGATCATGAGACGCGGGTTTTCGCCCCGCGACAGCAGCGCCATGCCCTTGTCATTCCGGTCATCAATGAGGGCGTGCGCATCCAGGCACAACTCCGCGAGATAGCGGCACTACGCGGGAACCCCGACGTCATCATTGCCGACGGCGGATCGACCGATGGTTCGCTGGAGGTCGAATTCCTTCTGCAGCAAGGCGTCAGGGCCCTGCTGACCAAGCGCGGGCCCGGCAAGCTCAGCGCGCAATTGCGGATGGCCTATGCTTTCTGCCTTCGCGAAGGCTATGAAGGGATCGTAACCGTCGATGGCAACGGCAAGGATCGGGTTGAGGCGATTGATCGTTTCATCGCTCGTCTAGCTGCTGGTGACGACTATGTTCAGGGTTCGCGCTATGCCCCTGGCGGGCATGCCATCAATACGCCGACGGACCGGGCTTTCGCAAATCGGGTGATCCACGCCCCGTTGCTCAGTCTGGCGGGACGCCACAGGCTGACGGATACGACAAACGGTTTTCGTGCCTATTCCGCCAGATACCTTCTAGACCCGAGAGTGGCGCCGTTCCGGCCGGTTTTCGATCGCTACGAGCTGCTCTTCTATCTGACTGTTCGGGCCGGGCAACTGGGCTATCGCGTTAGCGAGATTCCAGTGACGCGGGCCTATCCGGTGGGCGAAAGGACCCCGACCAAAATCAACGGGTGGCAGGCGCGCTGGTCGGTCTTGCAGCAGACTATCGCCGCCGCAACCGGACGGTTCGCGCCATGAGCCACGTCAAGACGCCCCGCAGAAGCCGTGTTCCGGAGGCCGCCCGATGATCTGCAAGATTTCTCGATTTTTGCCATTCATTGTCCCGGTTGTCATGCTGGTGTTGGTCGCGCAGATGCGGATTGACCCTTGGCATGACGAAGCGATGCTGCTGGCCAATCTGCTGATTCCCGATCTCAACCTCTTTGCTCCCCTGCCACAATACGAGCAGGCGGGACCCGTCGGCTATCTGTGGATAGCACGCGTGCTTTTAACACTAACCGGAAGCGAGCCGCCCTATGCGGTGCTGCGATTGTTATCGGCTTTCTTCTTTGCCGCCGGAACAGGTGTGCTTCTTGCGTCGCAGCCGTTGAGATCAAGGCCTGTCGCCGCCTTGATCTTCGCCGCAATCATTTGCGGCAGCTCGCTGATCTGGTCTTATACATTTGAAATCAAACACTATTCGGCCGAGTTTTTTGCTTCGGCCCTGGTCTTGGTCGTTGGCCTGCCGCTGGCCTCATCGGATCGGGTGGCGACATTTGTCCGCTTCCTGGTCGCGGTCCTGATAGGCGGGCTGTTGTCCTTTACGCTGCCCGTCGTCGTTGCTGGTCTACTTGGTGGGATAGCGGTCGTCCGCCTTGCGGAAGGCGGGTCGGCAAGATCGGGCCTGTCTCTGCCCTTCATCCTGACCGGTGCCACGGCCCTTGCCTATCTTTTCATCCTTTACGTGTTCCTCAACAAGGAACTCGTCATTTATCAGCTCAGCGCTTATGCCCATGTCTATGGTCGGGGCGCCCCAAGCGACTTGGTGGGAATTCTGATCGCGAGGACTATCGGCCTGCTTGACGTTGCCACGTTCATGTTCGGATCGGCCATGCCCGAGGCCATCCGGCAGGCGCTTGTGGACCTTGGTATGCCGTTGAGTCTGTCTTATCATTTGGTTCGCCTTCTGGCCGTCGTCATCGTCGCGGGTGCATTGTGGATGGCGATGATCGAAGCACCCGATGTCGGTGCGGTCGGCATCTCGATCATGCTGGTCGTCGCCGTGCTGGGGCTTGGCGGCGCGCTTCAGATTGCCTCTGCGCGTCACACGATTTTCCTGAGCCCGCTCGCCGCGCTGATTTTCACATTTAGCCTTACCTATCTCCTCGACCGACTCCTGCCCGGCAGGCCATCGGAAATCTTGTCTGGTATTCTGCTTGTGAGCAGTCTGGTTCTGGGAGTGAACCACGGCCTGAACCGGGAAACACAGGAGATCACCAAGCTTCTTGTTCATATTCGCGACACGCGCGCGGATGCGCCAGTTTGGGTGTTTGGCGGTGCGCAACCGGCCCTTCGTGTCCTGTCGCCGCCCCCTGCACGGGTGCTTGGCATGTTTGACCCGACTAGCGCGAAAATCGCCTGGCAGGTTCGTGGCGGCGAGGTTCGTAGTATCGCGACATCAGAAATCCCCTGGCAGGTGAACCCTGATTATCCCCAGACGATCGCAAATCTTGCCAGTGGCGAAAAGGCGTTGTGGCTTTTGTTCAGCAATGACGGGCTCATTCCGGATCGATCTGCCTTCCTGGCGGTAGCAGAAAAGGCAATTGGTGCCTGCGTGCATCCGTTGGAGAGCTGGGCCTCTGCATTGTATTTCTGTGAAGAAAAAGGTGACGCGGCTGCGATTGGACGAGCAGCAGACCGCTGAGATCAATCCGAAGAGCGTCTTGCTACCCCAACTCTCCCCCCGTCGGTTCGGTCAATGGATCTGTCAGCCTAGGCGGACCCTTATCCCAGCGATTCATGCGCTGTTGTCCATCCGGAAAAGGGAAAGGACATATTTCTTAAGAACTAAGGGCTGCGAGAGGGTCGTCCCTCAAATCCAAATCGACAGGATTCCCATGTGTCATGATCTGTGGTTCACCTTTGTTGGAGGTGGATGATGGGCAAATCGCTGTCTTTGGATATTCGCGAGCGGGTTGTGGCGCTGGTTGAGGACGGCGCCTCCTGTCATGAGGTGGCGCGTCGTTTTCGGATCTCGGTGGCGAGCGAGGTGCGGATCATGCAGCGCAGGAAGCGAACTAGACCGTTGCCGTCCTGCGTCAGGGCCGGCCTCGGTAGAGCAAACTGGATCGGGTTTCGTACTGGCTCAGCGCGCGGGTCGAAACTGCGCCAGACATTACGATGCCAGAGCTGGCGGAGGAGTTGGAGAGGACGCCGGGTGCGGGCGACACCCACCATACTCTCGTGCCACATGATCCACCGTCTTGGCTTCACTTTTAAAAGAAGTTCGATCGCGACGAAAAGATCGCGCAAGCGGGTCCGCGCCGCGCGATACGACTGACGGCACCGGCGGATGCCGGCGATGCGCCGTGAGCCGCACAGGCTGGTCTTCATCGATGAGACGGCTGTCACCACCAAGATGACGCGCCTGCGCGGACGCTCCGCCCGCGGCACCAGGCTTGACGCAGACCCCTCTTTCGGGCACAGGTGCACCCGGACCTTCATTGCCGGGTTGCGGTTGGATGTGGAGTGCGCCCCTGCGGGTGGAGAGGATCATGGGGCGTTTTTGACCATGGCGCGGGCGTAGCATTCTTCGAACTGGGCGGGGCTGAGTTACCCCCAGGGCTGAATACAAGCGGCGGCTCTTGTAGGCTTCGATGAACCGGGGGACACCGACTGCGACCTCCTCATAGGTTTCATATTCCATCAGGTAGGCATCTTCCACCTTGAGCGTCTTCATGAAGCTCTCGGCCTTCGCGTTGTCGTACGGATTTCCGTGCCTGCTCATCGACCCGAAGAACCCATGCGCATCGAGAATGGCGCGATGCAGCTCCGACGCATATTGCGATCCGCGGTCCGTGTGGAAGACGCAGCCGGGCAAGGGGCGCCGCTCCGCGATAGCGTTTTCGAGCGCCTTCGCTGCCAGGCGGGCATCGATTCCGCGGCCGACGGCATGGCCGACGACGCGCCGCGACCAGGCGTCGAGGATCAGCGCGGCATAGGCGAAGCCTCCTTGGATGGCGATGTAGTTCAGATCGGCCTCCCAGAGATGATCTGGGCCATGAACCTCGAGCTTCTTGGCAGTGAACGGAAAGATCGGACCGCCATGATCGCTGTCGGTCGTGCGGACGAAACGCCGCCGCCGCCGCGGGTTCAGTTCGTTCTCCTTCATCAGCCGCCGCACCTTCTTTGAGTTGACGACGATGCCCCGGTGGTGGAGCTCTGCGCCGACACGGCGGTAGCCGTAGCCGTCGAACTCGTCGGTGATCGTCCGAATTTCCGCGATGATTGCTGTGTCGCCGGGCTTGGGACCGGGATCGGCATAGAAGCTGGACCGTGCGACGCCCATCAACTCGCATCCCCCCAACTTGCTGTCGATGGCCAGATTGAAAAGCGCGAGGTCGCGGACATTGTTTTCGATCTCGAGGCGAACACGGATCGCCCAGACATGCTTTGGCAGCAGGGGCCGTTTCTGTCCGACGATTCGGCCTTTGTTCCAGGTTGGGCGGCAGGCGCGTATTGCAGGCAGGTTTTCAATGGCCATGGCGAATCCTCCGATCCGCCAAGCCCACCTCGTCCTCGGCAAGGTGCCGACAAGCCAGCATAACATTGTACGGGCGCGGAATTCGGCCGCTTAGAGTCCATCCAAGACATTCGCATCATGCTTGGAGCGGCATTGGTCAGCCGGAAATGGTGTCGGAACTGATGCTCAATATTTCGTTTCGAAGCCAGTCACGCAACGCACTGATGCGTGGGTCGTCTGCGTCGCCAGCTCGATATACCAGATACCAGGTCGTAACCGCGCCCGGCGGGCAGCGTGATTTCGGGAAAAAGCGCCGCCAGTCTCCCTGCAAAAATTTCATCTGTCAAAAGGGCGCTGCGCCCCAGCGCTACGCCTTCGCCACGCAAAGCGGCTTCGATGACAAGACTGCCGTGGCTGAGCGTCGGCCCCTTGCGATGGTGCCCTTCAACGTCTGCGGTGGCGAACCATCGCTCCCAGTTTGGCAGGCGGCGGCCATCGTGAAGCACCCGCTCCTCCCAAATCAGGTTGCAGGCCAGCAAGTCGGCGGGGGTGGCGATGCCTCCCACGCGCGCCCGATAGTCTGGCGCGCAGACAGGCCCGATTGTCTCGTCCAGCAGGCGTTCGCTAGCTGCGCCGGGGTAAGGCCCGTTGCCGTGATCCTCCCCCTGTGAAGTGGTCCGCCGTTATTATGAGGAAACGGAGGATCAGAGATGGCAAACAAGCGACCGAAGCCGGAAGAGATTGTGTCGAAATTACGGCAAGTTGAGGTTCTGATGGGACAAGGTTTATCCCGTCTGGACGCGATCCGGCGGATCGGGATTGTCGAACAGACCTATTACCGCTGGCGCAAGCAGTATGGTGGAATGGGCGTGGATCAGTTGAAGGAACTGAAGCGTCTGCAGCTTGAGAATGATCGCCTCCGACGCGCGGTGTCGGATCTAATGCTGGACAAGCTGATTTTGACCGAGGCTGCAAAGGGAAACTTCTGAGCCCCTCGCGCCGCGGGGCCTGCATTGATCATGTTCGAGGTGAATTGGACGTGTCCGAGCGCCGTGCCTGCCGGGTGCTGCAGCAGCACCGCTCAACGCAGCGCAAGCTGCCGAGAGGCCGGGCGGATGAGGACCGGCTGGTGGCCGACATGATCGAACTGGCGCGGCAATATGGCCGTTATGGTTATCGCCGGATTGCCGCGCTTCTGCGTGATGCCGGCTGGCTGGTGAACGACAAGCGTGTGGAACGCTTGTGGCGGCGCGAGGGGCTGAAAGTGCCAATGAAGCAACCGAAGAAGGGGCGGCTCTGGCTGAACGACGGATCCTGTGTCCGGCTGCGTCCGGAATACACAAACCATGTTTGGAGCTAAGACTTCGTGCATTCCCGGACCGATGACGGCAAGGCGTTCCGGGCGCTGAACATCCTGGACGAGTCCAGCCGTGAATGCCTGACCATCAGGGTGAAGCGCAAACTGAACTCGGCCGACGTCATCGATGCGCTGATAGATCTGTTTATCATGCGTGGGATTCCAGCTTTCATCAGGTCTGACAACGGCCCCGAATTCGTAGCCCAGGCCGTCCGCGACTGGATCGCCGCCGTCGGGGCAAAGACGGCCTATATCGAGCCGGGGTCACCTTGGGAGAACGGCTACTGCGAGAGCTTCAACGCCCGGTTCCGCGATGAACTTCTGAACGGCGAAGTTTTCTACAGCCTCCGTGAGGCGCAGATCCTGATCGAGGAATGGAGGAAGCACTATAACACGAAGCGTCCGCACGGCGCATTGGGCTATCGCCCACCAGCCCCGGAAACCATCGTCGCGATGGACCGTGCGCCGGTCATGCACTAACAACCAAACTGGACCACTCGAGTGGGGCCGATCAGGGGGTGACGTTTAACTCTGCTGCCGCCAACGCCATGCTGAGCAACCGTCCGCTTGCTTCGAAGGCCCGAAGCGTCTGGAGCGGCGGGGGCAGCGCAGGCATGGCGAACCTCATGATTGATCGAAACGCAATCATAGCAGGAAAAATGATCGTTTGTCAGTTGGGCATGTGTCGCGCCATAGGTGATCGAAACGCAACCAATAGCTCGGGCAGCCATGTCCGACGCCGCGATCACGCCAGCACCACTCAATGTGAGCCGCATCACTTTGCTCAGCGTGGCCGGGATGCTGCTTTTGGCGGTGATCTGGGGGCTATCCATCCCGATCACGAATCTCGGCCTTGAAACCATGCCGCCGATGGTGTTGACCGCCCTGCGGTTTGGTGTTGCCGTGCCCTTCCTGCTTCTCTTTGCGATCGGGCGTCACCGCATTCCCCTACGCGCCGCGCACAAGGTCGCCCCCCTTCTTTTGTGGCGGTCGCACCAACAAGGGTTCTGTACTGGATCATACGGGCTCTGATCGAACTTGAAGTTGGAAAGCAACTTAGACCGGATGACTGTTTTGGGGAAACTGCAATGCAGCACCGCGTCCTTATATGGATGGCAGGTTTGGGCCGACATTGCCCGGACCGAACAAAACTCCGCCGTCATGATAACCTGTCAGGCGCTCGTCACCGACAGTTCAGGCGCAAGCGATAATCTTCCGGCAAAATAAGTCAGCTTCGCTGCCGCAAAGGGCTCATAATGACAATCGAGGAAGACTTGTGTGGCAATTCACAATCGGTGTGGATTGCAATGATATTTGTCCATTCGCACAGCATAATTTTAATAGCTTAGCGCCTTTCCTATTTGCGAAAATGACCTCTACTGCCAGCGAATCTGTCCTTTTCGAACGTTCGACGAGGTCGATGTTTCTGTTTGATCGTCGTTACGCACCAATAGTCTGCCAAATGGGATGCTAGGATCCGCGCACTCGTGCGGCCTGATCCGCAGCGGGTGATCTTCCGTATCATCAACCTCGCCCTTTCCCGCCGGGCAATCGACTGCGGTGAGGGTGAGGTCGACATTGCCTCTCTGGCCAGCTTCGGTGGTGTTGGCGAAGGTCGGATTCGCAACATCCTTTCCAGCTCCGACAGCGAGCTCGAGAAGATCGGCCAGAGTATCACTGCGCGTAGCGCCGCCGCCTGGCTGAAGGGGCGTAAGAAATATTTTGTCTCCATCTGGCAGATGCCCGACGAAGTAGCCCCTACCGCGCCAAGCCCGGACTTCGTTGATGAGGTGATCTTCCTGCCTCAGGCTGCGGACGGCAGCTACTTCCATCCGGGGCTCATCCGGGCGGGTAGCTGTCGTCAAGCTCGGCCATCTTTCTCCTCAATGCGGCCAGCATGATGGCTTCGATTTCGTGAAGCCGCATACCATGCTTTTGTGCCAGTTGACCAACGAGCCAATAAATCTCTGGGTCCTTTGGCCCATAGAGCGGCCAGTCGTCCAGTTCATGGTTGTCGGGATGATCAGATGGTGTGATTCAGTGTCCTTTGTGCCGTCATCGCATGTCTTGCGTTCGCACAACAAACGTCTCCGGGCATGAGGTCGCGAGATCGTTGGTCGACGGTAGCTTGTTCTCCGTCTGCTCGTCCGCTCAATTGGTCAACAAACGCGGCAATATTGTCAACGGCGGAGCAAAAACCGGCCACGGGGCGGCGCAAAAGCAGGCCACTTTCTTGCGCGCTTGAGCCCGCCGGGAGGGCGTAGCCCGAGCGGCGGGCTCAAGCGCGCGTTGCGGTTTTCTATGGGGTCTGGCCGGCGTTTCGGGCCCGACTTTGCGCGAGCCTGTAGCTCTCGCCATTCATCTCGAGGATGTTGACGTGGTGGGTCAGGCGGTCGAGCAGAGCGCCGGTCAGCCGCTCTGTTCCGAAGGTCTCGGTCCATTCGTCGAACGGCAGGTTGCTGGTGATGAGCGTGGCGCCGCGCTCGTAGCGTTGCGAGATCATCTCGAAGAGTAGCTCGGCGCCGGTCTTTGACAGAGGCACGAAGCCCAGTTCATCGATGATGAGCAGTTTGACCGAAGCCAGCTGCTTCTGGAGCCGCAGGAGGCGGCGCTCGTCGCGGGCTTCCATCAACTCGTTGACCAGTGCCGCGGCCGTAGTGAAGCTGACCGACATTCCTTTCTGACAAGCGGCCAGTCCCAGCCCCAGAGCAACATGCGTCTTGCCCGTGCCACTCGGTCCGAGCGCAATGACGTTTTCGCGCCGCTCGATCCATTCGCAACGGGCAAGGTCCAGCACCTGCATCTTGTTGAGCTTCGGGATCGCCTTGAAGTCGAAGCTGTCCAGGCTCTTCTTGGCGGGGAACTTTGCAACCTTGATCCGGCGTTCGATCATCCGTCCCTCGCGGTCGATCAGTTCCAGTTCGACCAGTCGGGCGAGGAACTGGACGTGGTCCAGGCCCTCGGCTGCACATTGGCGCGCCAGCTTCTCGTGCTCCCGCAAGAAGGTCGGGAGCTTCAGCGTCTTCAGGTGATGAGCAAGCAGGATCTGCGGCGCACCGGTCATGCCGCGTCTCCCGACAGCAGAGACATGTAGCTTGCCGCCGAGGTGGTCCCCACGTTGGCCCGCGGCAGGTAGGGATAGACATCGAGGTCCAGCTTCGGCGGCCGTTTCTCAACATGGCAGAGAGCGAGGTGCTTCACGGCATCGAAGCCGACAGCGCCCAATTGCAGGGCCTTCTTCACGGCCGCGTGGAGATCATCGATGTCGAAGGTTTCCAGCAGGCGCAAAACCTGCACATATTCCCGGCGTCCCGCCTTGATCATCCGCGCCTCCATCAGGCGGCGCAGGGTTGCGAACTCCGGCGGCAGGTTCCATTCGGCAAGAGGCGCGGCCTGATCCAAAGCATTGATCTTCCTCTCGATGAGCGGGAGGTAATGCACCGGATCGAACACCATGTCCTCGCGGTCATAGCAGCGGGGGTGGCGTGCGATGAGCTCGCCACCGCAGCCGATCACAACCTCGTCGACATAGCCCCTGATCCAGACATCGCGGTGGCCGTAGGCGACCGGCACCGAGTAATCGTTGGTCTTGTAGCGCACCAGCGCTTGGGAACTGACTCGCCCGGTGGCTTGGTCGCAGGCATCGAACGGCGCGGGTGGCAGATCAGACATCACGACCAGATCTCGCACGAGGCGTTCCCCGATGGTCTCGGACTGGCCGCGCAGAACATCCGCCTGACGTTTGCGACACTGCTCCTCCAGATAGGCGTTGAACGAAGCCCAACTCACAAACCGCGGGACCGGGACCATGAAGTTGCGGCGGGAATAGCCGACCAATCCTTCCGCGTTGCCCTTGTCGTTCCCCTTGCCGGGGCGGCCATAGCGGTCTCGGAACAGGTAGTGGGACAGGAACCCGCTGAAGAGCGTGGCCCGCTGACGTGTGCCGTCCGCCAGGATCTTCGCAACAAGACAGCGATCGTTGTCGTAGAGGACCGATACCGGCACCCTGCCGAAGAAGGCGAAGGCGTGGACGTGGCCGTCTACCCAGGCTTCCGCTGTCGCCGCGGGATAGGCGCGCACGAAGCAGGCATCACTGTGCGGCAAGTCCATAACGAAGAAGTGCGCCTTCTGCTCGACGCCGCCGATGACGACCACAGCCTCGCCGAAGTCGGCCTGGGCATGTCCTGGCGGATGGGCTAGCGGCACGAAAATCTCTCGGCCGCGCCGCTCGCGCTCCCGCATATAGTCCTTGATGATCGTATAGCCGCCGGTGAAGCCATGCTCATCGCGAAGCCGCTCGAATACCCGCTTCGCCGTGTGCCGTTGCTTTCGATGGACCTCGCGATCCCCCTCCAGCCAGCCATCGATGATCTCGGTGAACCCATCCAGCTTCGGCCGCTTCACCGGCGCCGTCCGCCGGTATCCAGGCGGAACCGAGAACGCCAACATCTTCCGAACGCTGTCGCGGGAAACACCAAACTGACGCGCAGCCTCGCGCTGGCTCATGCCTTCTGAACAAGCCAGGCGAACCTTCCGATACAAATCCACGGTGAAAATCCTCCCGCCCTCCCTGTCGCCAGAAAGGGTAAAGGTGGACGACTTTTACGCCGCCCGCAGCGGGCTCATCCCGCCGCTACCGTGGTCGACTTTCTCACCGCCGTTCTCACCCACGAAGCTGGCGCAGGCCTGTACTTGAGCCTTTGCGACATGCGAGAGCAGGTTCTGTTCGCAATGCTGGTGTCGATCTTTCATCGTTGGGAAAAAGAGCTTCGTGACTGGTTAGTCCGAGAGATGCGCCACTGGATTCGGGACGAAACAGCATTTCGCCGAGTCTGGTCTTCCAGCTTTGTTGAGATTCTAAATTTGTTGAAAGACATCGGCCTGGACGTTCGATCAAAGCCATATTTCAAGGCGCTGGATGGGTGTCGTCTTGTGGTCAATGTCCACAAGCACGGCGACGGCAAGTCTCTGGACGACTTGAAGAGACAGTATCCTGAACTGATCGCGTCCGAAGGCGAGATAACGGAAAATAGTGGGGCTGCATTGTCTTGGAAAGATCATTCCAACCTTCACATTTTCGCAGAACAGTTTGAGGCTGGATCTGATGCCATCGTCCAATTCTGGAACGATGTGCCTGAATGCATCACCTTAGGTGAGATAAAAAAGCTGCCCAAATGGCTGCTTGATGCGGCGCCGAGCATTAGCGTCAAATGACAATCTATCGACGATGTGGTGCGTAAGCTATAGCTTTTGCAACATCAAAAAAACCAAGCAAATTCGGCAATGGGAATGGCACATAAGTCCGGTGCGCATTCAGGCGTCCGTTTCGGGGAAGCTGCGGCGCAGCAACGCAGATCTCGGCAGAGGTCAGCTCAGGGCCGATGGCTACAGTCCAAACTCCATCGCGCCGAGGAATGCTTCGAACCCCTCAGTACGCTCCGCGTCCTTGTAGGCTTCATTCAGCACGAAGAGCGCAGCTTCCATCAACTGGGTATCACGGTGGTTGTCGTGCTTTTTGTCACCATGAAACAAGTTATTTCGAGCGGTTTTGATACTTTGGAAGAGGCTTTCTGTGTCGTTTGGTACAATAGGGTTTCCTGACCAATCCACGCCACCATCGTTGGTTGTGACGAGGTGATCTGGAGGTGCCTTGAAGTATATCGAGGCCTGATCGGACCCTACCATTTTGGGAAAGAACTCTTGCGGTAGGCGCTGAGCGAAAGTGTGCCAAGCGGCATCCGGGTAATCCTCCCTCCGAAATCCGCCTTTCTTCATTGCATACTCGAAACGGCTAAATACGGCCAGGAGATTATATCCTGCTTCAGACAGTCTAGGCCGATAGTATTCTTCAAGCGTCATCCACTGCCTCTAGGATTTGATGTGGGAGTGTACAAACTCACCCTTGTGAGATTGCGGTTTTTCTTGACGGCGGGCAATGTCTGCTATCGTATTTTGCGGGCGCAGCAAACTTCAGAGGAATCGAAGGCAGGTATGGGCCGGCCACTGCCGTCCACACTTGTGCCTCTACCAGTTGCGCCAGCGCAGCCCCATAGTCGCTGCAACGGATTCGGGGCATCCAGCTTGTACGCGCCCTCGAAATGCGCGCACCGAAATGCCATTCTCAAGCGCGATTTTCTCCCATTCGTCATCCGGATTGGGGGAGATGTTTCGCGTGCCTTCAGTCGCAGCCCGCTCCCCTGACCAGCCGCGCTTGAGGCGTGCTTTGAATGTGCTAAAAGCTATCCCGTTTTCTTCCGCGACCGGCCAGGCAGGTAGGCCATTGTCCAACTCGGCCAGACTGTCTCTTTTCCGATTTTCAAATGCACCTCGATCATACGGAAACGCTGAGTGCTCGCACTGAACTGTCCACAGCTTCGTGCCATCCGCCGCAGTCACAAAATCGACAACTCCGGCATCCTCAAGCGGTAGCGGTACGAGACCGTAGCGACGGCACAACCACCAAGCATCTTCTTGGCTGGATGCCTTTCCAATAACTTTGCCGCCTAGAGGCGCTACCGAATGGATCATACTTTCCCTACTTCTACAGCCAAGCCCTCGACTACAAGGTGGCTTTGATCCTCTTGTTCGTAATAATCACTGCGACCACGCCAGAAAAGATAGAACGGCGGCTTTTTGATGCTGCATTGCGGTAGTTGGCGAGAATGGCAATGGCCGCTAATGGGATGTGCCGGCTGCTTCCCCCACCGTTGGGTTATCCTGAACCGGGATCATCCGCGCCAAAGGAGAAGCAGCCATGTGTGCGAAGAAGACAGGAAGCATTGAAGACCTGGCAGTTGTCGGCATCGACATCGGCAAGGATACCTTCCACCTGGTCGGTTTCGACCGCTCGGGTCAGGTGGTTTTGCGCAAGCAGATCAAGCGGCTCGCACTGGACGCAACGTTCGAGACGTTGCCACGATGCGTGGTCGGGATGGAGGCCTGCCTCAGCGCCCATTTCGTCAGCCGAAGGCTGCGCGACTTGGGGTTCGATCCGCGGATCATTCCGGCGATCTACGTGAAGCCGTTCAACAAAGGCCAAAAGAACGACTACAACGATGCGGAGGCGATCGCCGAAGCCTCCCTGCGGCCGAACCTTCGGACGGTGACGGAGAAGAGCCAGGACCAGCTCGACCTTCAGGCCCTGCACCGGGTTCGGTCTCGGCTCGTCTCGCGACGTACGGCAACGATCAACCAGATCCGGGCTTTCCTGATCGAACAGGGGATCGCGGTCCGCAGCGGGCTCCGCGCCTTGCGGAATTCCTTCGAGACGATCCTCGAACAGCGGCGCGACGAGATCTCTGCCCGGATGCGGAATATCCTGATCGGGCTTTACGGCGACTGGCTCTGGCTCGATGACCGGATTGCCGCCGTATCAACCGAGATCGAGGAGATCAGCCGTACGGAAGAGAACTGCGCGAACATCATGTCGATCCCGGGTATCGGACCGATGATTTCGACGGCCATGGTCGCGGCGGTCGGTCGGGGCGAGGTCTTCGACCGGGGCCGCGACTTTGCCGCCTGGGTTGGGCTGGTGCCCCGACAGTTCAGCACGGGCGGGCGTACGATCCTCGGACGGATCACCAAGCGGGGAAGCCGATACCTGCGCATGCTCTTCGTGCAGGCCGCCAAGGTGATCATGATGCGCCCCCACCGTTGGCAGGCGTTCAGCTTCGGAGCCTGGCTCGAACGCGCCGCATCCCGAATGCCCAGGAACAAGGCTGCGGTTGCCCTGGCCAACAAGCTGGCCCGCACGGCGTGGAGCATCCTGCGTCACGGCACGCGGTTCGACACCCCCAGAGATCCGACCATGGAAGCAATCTGACAGCCTCCCGGTCACCACGGAGTTCGCGAAAGAGGACAGCATGGAACGGAGAAACTACGCCCCCAGAGTCTGACGGCCCTTTAGGTCATTATCGACCTTGCCGCTAATGAGACCAAGGTGCGTGCGTAACCCCATCGAGGCCACGGCCCGCGAGCCGACAAACAGGCCGGATACATATGAGCGATTTCCGAAGACGCGCCGATTTCTCAATTGCGAACAGCAGCCGGCACATACAAAAGGGCCGACAGTGACCATGGCCCGCACCCCGATACAAAGCCACCAAACAGGTCAGCTCCGTTGCCCCAAAGGACAAATATCGTCCCAAAAGGCCAAATTACATGGCAATTCACAATCGGGAATCTGGTCGGAGCGAGAGGATTCGAACCTCCGACCCCCTGCTCCCGAAGCAGGTGCGCTACCAGGCTGCGCTACGCTCCGACCGTGGAGGGGCAGGTAGCGCGGGGCAGGCGGGAATGCAAGGGCAAACTGGCAGAATTTGCCGTTGGCGGCGCGGGGGTAGGCGGGGTGCGGGCCTTACTTCTCGTCCGCGGACTCGCCCGCGGCGGCGCGGCCGGGCCAGAGGCGTTGCAGCAGGATCGATTTCGGCTGGGTGACCGTCTCGGGCCGCATCCGGGCGGCGATCACCGGCTGGTTGCTCGAGGTGCCGCTGCTGCCCTCGCGCCGGACGATATAGACGCCCGAGGCGATGATGATGACCGTGCCGATCAGCGTGCTGGCATCCAGCCCCTCGTCGAAGATGAACCAGCCGAAGATCGTCGCCCAGATGATCTGGGAATATTGCATCGGCGCGACCACGGCGGCCTCGCCCCGGCGATAGGAGACGATGACCAGGAAGCCGCCGATCAGGCCGAGGACCGAGATCATCCCGGCGAGCGTCAGGTCTCCCAATGGCATCGGCTCGTAGGCCAGCGCCAGCATCGCCCCGGTCAGCACGAAGTTCCCCAGCATCGGCCAGAGGATCAGCACCACCGCGCGCTCGGATGAGCCGAGCTTGCGCACGATCACCGCTGCCAGCGCGCTGGCCGAGGCGCCGGCCAGTGCCGCCAGGTGCCCGGCGGCAAGATCGGCCTGCCCGGGGCGCAGCACGATCATCACCCCGGTCAGGCCGACGATCACCGCCGCCCATCGGTGGATGCCGACCTTTTCGCCGAGGATCGGGATCGACAGCACCGTCACCATCAGCGGCGTGGCGAAGAGGATGGCATAGACCTGCGCCATCGGCAGCTGCGAGAAGGCGAAGAAGCCGCAGAGGCCGGCGATGACCACGCAGACCGAGCGCACGGCGACCCATCCGGGCTGGACGGGCCGCAGCGGCTTTTCGCTGCGGTCGCTGAGCAGGATGACCGCGACCAGCGGGAAGGCCAGCAATTGCGAGAAGAACAGGATCTGGTGCGAGGGGTATTGCCCGCCCAGTGCCTTGATGATCGCGTCATGCGTGGCATAGACCGCCATCGCGCCAAGCGCGATCAGTGCGGCCTGCGCATTGTTGCTGCCCCCCGCCATCCCGGCCTCCGCTTTGTCCGTGGTGGGGATCAGCGCCCGGCGGACAGTGCCGCCAGAACCGCGTCGCCCATGCCCGAGGTCGAGACCGGCACGCCGCCCTCGGGGCCCATCAGGTCGGCCGTGCGCACGCCATCGGCCAGCACCTGTTCCACCGCCCGCTCCAGCTCGGCCGCCGCCTCGCCCTCGTCGAAGGAATAGCGCAGCGCCATGGCGAAGCTGAGGATGCAGGCGATCGGATTGGCCTTGCCCTGCCCGGCAATGTCGGGGGCCGAACCGTGGACCGGCTCGTACATGGCCTTGGGCCGGCCATTCTCCATCGGCGCGCCAAGCGAGGCCGAGGGCAGCATGCCGAGGCTGCCGGTCAGCATGGCGGCAGCGTCCGACAGCAGGTCGCCGAACAGGTTGTCGGTCACGATCACGTCGAATTGCTTGGGGTTGCGTACCAGCTGCATCGCGCCATTGTCGGCATACATATGGGTCAGCTCGACATCGGGATATTCGTTGTCATGGACCCACTGAACCTCCTCGCGCCAGAGGATGCCCGATTCCATCACGTTGGCCTTCTCCATCGAGCAGACCTTGTTGCTCCGCTTGCGTGCCAGTTCGAAGGCCGAGCGCGCCGCGCGCCGGATCTCGCCGCTGGTATAGCGTTGGGTGTTGATGCCGACGCGGCCACCCTCGTTCTCGGGATTGTTGTCATCGGCATGGATGCCGCGCGGCTCGCCGAAATAGACGCCCGAAGTCAGTTCGCGCACGATCAGGATGTCGAGCCCGGCCACGACCTCGCGCTTCAGGGACGAGAAATCGGCCAGCGCATCAAAGCATTGCGCCGGGCGCAGGTTGGCGAAAAGGTCCATTTCCTTGCGCAGGCGCAGAAGGCCGCGCTCGGGCTTCACGCTGAAATCCAGGACGTCGTATTTCGGGCCGCCGACCGCGCCCAGCAGCACGGCATCGACCTCTTGTGCCTTTGCCATGGTCGCATCCGTCAGCGGCGTGCCATGGGCGTCATAGGCGGCGCCGCCGACCAGATCGGTGCTGATGTCAAAGCTCATGCCGCGATTGGCCTGAAACCAGTCGATGACCCGTGTCACCTGCTCCATCACCTCGGGGCCGATGCCGTCGCCGGGCAGGATCAGAAGGGAATAGCTGTCGGACATCGCGGCCTCCTCGCATTTTCGCTGTCGTCGATCCCCTATGCCCGGCTTGCCTCGCGGTCAAGTTCACGCCGAATTTCATTGCAGTTTGCCGCCCGATCGGGCGGGATGCCCGGCGAACAGACGAGGAAATCGAGGCGGATATGAAACATTCGGACGCGATCATGGCGCTGGTCGTGCTGGCCGGTTTGTCAGTGGTCGGGGCGCAGGCGGTAAGGGCCGAGGACCGGCTTTCGGTGCCGCTGCCCGATATTTCGGCGCTGAGCGAATCCGAGGCCGAGGCGCTGACGCGCGAACTGGCCGAGGTGAATGTCATCACCTCGAACTGCCCGGATTACGAGGTCAGCGACGGCGCCTGGACGCTGATGACCGGGACCAGCGACCTTCTGGCCGCGAAGCTGGGCATGGACCCGGGCGACTACGACCGTGCCTATTACGGGCCGGCCTTCGCGCTTCTGGATGACCCGTCCTCTTGCGGCCGCATCGGCCCCAAGGCGGAATCGCTGATCGACCGGCTGGTCAGCATGGGCGGGGCGACCGAGCCTGCTACGGCCGATACCGCGGCGGCGGCGGCGGCTGAACCGGCGGGGAACTGACCGAGACGCGCGCGGGGCCGGACTTCTCTGGCCGGAATGTGAAACGGGCCGCGGTTGATGCCGCGGCCCGTTCCGTTCCTGCCTGCCTCTGCCTCAGAGAAGGAAGTCGCTCGAAATGTAGTCCCGGGCGTCGATCCCGGTGCCATCGGCGATGATCACCGCGAAATCGGCGCTGCCGTCATTGTCGGTATGGGCGTAAAGCACGGTGTTCCCGTTGCTGTTCACCAGGTAGGCGGTGCCCGCCGTCTTGCTCAGCGACCAGGTGAAGGCCTGGTTGCCGGACAGGTATTCGTTGGCGTCGATGCCGCTGATATCCAGCAGGTCACCCCCGGCAACGCCGACCCCTTGGAAGGCGGTGGCGCCGTCGCCCGCGGCGATCACGTCCACGCCGCCGGCATCCGAGTCGGTGGCGAGGTCGAAGTCGAACACATCGGCCCCCGCCGCACCGATCAGCCGGTCGCCGCCATCGCCGCCGATCAGCCGGTCATTGCCGGATTCGCCGCGCAGCAGGTCGTTGCCGGCATCGCCGATCAAGCGGTCGTTGCCGATGCCACCCATGAGCGTGTCGTTGCCGGTGCCGCCGAACAGCATGTCATTGCCGCCGTTGCCGCGCAGCACGTCATTGCCGGCCATGCCGTTGACCGCGTCCGCGTAACCGGTGCCGCCGACATTGTCATTGGCATTGGTCGCGAAGCCCGGCGTCAGGATCAGCTTGTAGCTGCCGGTGGCGTTGTTGCCCTGCTCGCCCACGATCAGGTTATAGGTCGCGGTCTGCCTGGCGGTGAAGGTGATCAGGGAATCCCGGTTCACGCCATTCGAGATGTCGTCGTTGAAGCCCAGCACCCGGCCGGTGTAATCGGTCAGCGTCAGGTTCGGGTCGGCCAGGCTGCCGCCCCCGGAATACGCACCGCTGACCCGCATCGAATAGGTCAGCCCGTTGATCAGCGCCGTCGAGAACGAGTCCCGGTCGCTGGCATAGTCGATCGCTCGCACGATCGAATAGCCCGGATCCAAACGATATTCTGCCATGCCTGCACTCTTACCCTAAAGGCTGTCTGCCGTTGAATTTTGTCCCGCCACTCAGGACGGTTGCAGCAGAACGCGCGGCTCGCGCGCCTGTTTCATCACAACTATCGGAGCAGGTCGTTACCTTCCGGCCAGCTGAGTTCCGTGGTCAGGGTGATCTCGCGCAGCTCGCCCGCCGTGATCGGGTTTTCCCAGTAGACCACGCCGCGCCGGCCATCGGGATCGGTCTCGGAGGGTTCGGGATCAGCGGACCAGTCGATCTGCAACTCCTCCTGCCGCGAGACCGGCACCCGGTCGACGACACGCAGCGGCCAGTCCTCGCCGGTCAGGTTCTCGACGATCAGCGTGGCGCTTTCGGTCAGGGTGGACGAGCGGCGAATGATGCCGCTGTCGCCCTCGGTCTCCTCGGGCAGGCGGATCTCGGCCCTCAGCCCGTCGATCGGGCCGAAGCCAAAGCGCAGCTTGTCGCCATCGGCCACCAGCTCGATGCCCGAGCGACCGACCAGCGCGCCATCGGCGTAAAGCGTGACCGGGCCGGGCAGGATCGGCTCGCCGGTCGAGTTCACCGTCTCGGCCATCAGGAAGGCGCTGGTGTCGAAACGCGGGGCGGCCTCGGCGAAGATCTCGGGCGTCAGCGGCTTTTCGTCCAGCGTCAGCCGCAGGGAATCGGCGCCGTCGCGGATGGTGACCGGAGCGGCATAGTCATAGATGACCGTGACCCCCAGCCGCGACATTTCCCCGGCCGAGACCGGCATGGCCTCGACCACCGGGGCGGGGGCATAGGCGCTCTCCATCGCCATGTCGGCCTGCGCGCCGCGTGCCCTTGCCAATTCCTCTTCCGGCCGGCCGACGCGCGGCATCCACGGCTGCACCTCGGTCGGGGCGGATTGGGATTGCGGGCGAGCGGTCGAGAGGGTCAGGGTTACATCGCGCCAGTCCTGACCGCTGGATTGCCAGACGCTGACGCCGCGCTGCATGGTCAGCGTGTCGGCGGCGCGGTCCAGCCGCAGATCGTAATCGGGCTGCCATCCGGCCTGGTCGGTAAAGCCGGTGATGGTGATCTCGGCCTGGCTTTCGCTGGCCGTCTGTACCGTCAGCACCAGCGCCTCGGCCCCCGCGCCTTCCTCGCGCAGCGCGTCCAACTCCGCCCGGGCGCGGTCGATGGCCTCGGTCAGCGGCGGGCGGTCGGGTTCGTTCATGGCGATCTGGTACTCCTGCTCGTCGGCCTGGGTCAGCAGGTTCTCGATCAGCGCACCCATCTGCTCGACCGTGCCGGCGATCTCGCCGGTGGGCAGGCGGCTGTCGCCCTGCAGCAGGTCACGGGTGATCTGGGCGCGCTGGCGCAGCGCCTCGGCCCGGGTCGCCAGCGCCGTCTGGCTGCGGTCGAAGGCGCGAAGCGCATCCTCGGCCCGGCGCAGGGCGGTCTTGGCCTCGGTGATCGCGGGCGCGTCCGGCGCATGATCGGGCAAGGCTCGCGATGATTGCAGCTCGACCGAGCCGAGTGTGACGCCCTTGGCTTCGATCCTGAGGCTCGCGGGATCGGTGCCGGGGGGCATGTCGGGGATGACCAGCTGATGCTGGCCCGGTGCCGCGGTAAAGCTGGCGCTGCGGCTGACGCTGGCGCCCTGTGGATACAGCACCACCCGGCTGACCGGGGTGGGCAGGTCGATCCGCTCGGCCCAGGCCATCGAGGCAGGCAGCAGGCAGGACAGGGTCAGAACAAGGGACAGGGGTCGCATGGGGGCTCCGATACCGGTTACGCGCCCGAGTGTCGTCGAGCGGCCCTGATCAGGCAAGCGGCGCGCGATGCGGCGCATGGTCCGTCGCGCGAACGTGTCCTAGCGTGAGGGATCGAAGGTGACGACCCGCCAGACATAGACGGCGACGAGACCGATCACGATGGCGGTGGAGACCGGATTCAGCAGATGCTCGACCTGCTCATATCCGCCTTCCAGCAGATAGCCGGCCAGCGTCAGCGCGGCGGTCCAGATCAGGCTGCCGATGCCGGAATAGATCAGGAAGGGCAGGCTCGGCATCCGCGACAGCCCGGCGGGGACCGAGATCAGCGTGCGCACCGTGGGGATGAAACGGCCAAAGAACACCGCCCGGCGTCCGTGCTGGTCGAACCAGCCCTGCGCCCGGCGCAGGTCCTGCGGGCTGAGCGTCAGCCAGCGGCCATGCTTGCGGACGAAAAGGCGCAGCTTTGCCGGGCCGATCCAGCGCCCGATCAGGAACCAGAACCATGCCCCCGCCAGGCTGCCCGCCGTACCGGCCAGGATGGTCAGCCACAGCGACGACACGCCCCGCGCGGCATTGAAGCCCGCCAGCGGCATGATCAGTTCCGACGGGATCGGCGGAAACACGTTTTCCAGAAACATGAGGGCGGCGATGGCCCATGGCCCGCCGCCCTCGATCATGCTGGTGATCCAGGCGAACACCTCGACCAATCAGCCTTTTTTCAGCACGCGATTGCCCAGAAGCTCGGCAATCTGCACCGCGTTCAGGGCCGCGCCCTTGCGCAGGTTGTCGCTGACACACCACAGGTTCAGCCCGTTCTCGACCGTCGAGTCCTGGCGGATACGGCTGATATAGGTGGCATATTCACCCACCGATTCAATCGGGGTGATGTAGCCGCCGGGTTCGCGCTTGTCGACGACAAGGATACCGGGCGATTCGCGCAGGATGTCGCGGGCCTCGTCCTCGTCGAGGAAATCCTCGAACTCGATGTTGATCGCTTCCGAATGGCCGACAAAGACCGGCACGCGCACGCAGGTCGCGGTGACCTTGATCTTGGGATCGACGATCTTCTTGGTTTCGGCGACCATCTTCCATTCTTCCTTGGTCGTGCCGTCTTCCATGAAGACGTCGATATGGGGAATGACGTTGAAGGCGATCTGCTTGCTGAACTTGCTGGGCGCGACCTCCTGACCGGGGACATACATGCCCTTGGTCTGGTTCCACAGCTCGTCCATGCCATCCTTGCCGGCGCCGCTAACCGATTGATAGGTCGAGACAACCACGCGCTTGATCCGGGCGCGGTCATGCAGCGGCTTCAGCGCCACGACCATCTGCGCGGTCGAGCAGTTGGGGTTGGCGATGATGTTCTTGTTCTTGTAGTCCAGCACCGCGTCCGGGTTCACTTCCGGCACGACCAGCGGAATCTGCGGGTCATAGCGATAGAGCGAGCTGTTATCGATCACCACGCAGCCCTGCGAGGCGGCGATGGGGGCATATTTCTTGGTCGCGTCCGAGCCGATGGCGAACAGAGCAATATCCCAGCCAGTAAAGTCGAAGCCCTCGATATCCTGACATTTCAGGGTCTTGTCGCCAAAGCTGACCTCGGTGCCAATCGAGCGCCGGCTGGCCAGCGCGGCGATCTCGTCCACCGGGAACTCGCGCTCGGCGAGGATGTTCAGCATTTCGCGACCCACATTGCCCGTGGCGCCCGCGACGACGACTTTGTAGCCCATCCTTGGGATTCCTTATACTGCGGTGCAGCGCCCTTAGCGCAAACGGGGCCCGGATGGAAGGGCTGCAGCGGCTTCCGGCCGAGAGGGCGAATGGCGGTTGACCCCCGTCGGCGCGCGTCTCAATCTTTGGTTGAGCACGGGTCATTCCGTCCCGCGCCCATCGAACACGGAGACCAGATCATGCGAAACCTTCTCTTCTCCGGCGCGCTCGCCGCGCTTGTCCTGCCCGCCGCAGCGCTGGCCGCACCCGAATTCCTGAACTCGGGCGATCCGGCCGGGATGCCCTTCTCGGAGGCGGTACGCTCGGGCAATACCGTCTATCTCTCGGGTCAGCTGGGCATCGCGCCGGGTGCCTCGGCGGTGGTCGAAGGCGGCATCGAGGCGGAATCGACGCAGGTGATGGAGAATATCAAGCGCACGCTGGAAGCGCATGGTCTGGCGATGACCGACCTGGTGAAATGCACCGTCATGCTGGCCGACATGGCCGAATGGGGTGCCTTCAACGAGGTCTACAAGAGCTATTTCGAAGAGGGGAAATTCCCCGCCCGCTCGGCCTTCGGCGCGGCAGGGCTGGCCTTGGGTGGCAAGGTCGAGGTGGAGTGCATCGCCGAGGCCCCGGCAAGCTGATCGTCGACGGCTGAACCAAGGACCCGGCCCGGTGCGCGGGTCGCAGACCCGCAGGGCAAGCGCCTGTCCGTCCCGACGGGCAGGCGCTTTGGTGAGGCTGGCGCGACGGTCGGGGTCAGGAGGGGCTTTGCACCATAAAGTGACCCGGTCAACCGCAGCAGCGCCAGCCCACGGACAGGCGCCTGTCCTGCTGGCGGTCGCACCAGTTACCGCACCAGCTTCAGCCTTGGGTCAGCCTCGGCCAGTGCCGCCACCCAATCCGCCTCGGACGTAAAGTCATGCGGCACCTGATCGGCGGTGCGGCGGCCCGACAGGCTCTGGCTGGCGAAGAAGTCGAAGCCGTACAGCGTCAGGCTGGCAAGTTCCGATCGCAGCAATAGCTCGATCATCATCGCCCCGGTGGTCGGCGGCGCACCAAGCCGGTCTTTCAGTGACAGGTAATCCGTCAGCGGATGCAGGTAAAAGCCGGGGCTGCTGGCACTCTGCCAGTCCAGCCGCTTGCGCTTGTGCGACATCCAGAGGATGCGGCGCGGGGCAATGCGGCTGCGATCCGCCTGCCCCAGACGAGTCGCCAGAGCCAGCCAATCCGTGCGGCTCCCATGGCTTTTAGCCGAGGGCATGGGCGCAAGATTGATGCGGATGACCAGATCGGCAGCATCGATCGCCGCGCCATGTTCCGTCTCGGCCAGCGCACGCGCGTTGCCGATCAGCGCGACATGCTTGCCGCTGAGCGCCGCCAGCAGCTCGTCCTGCGGCAACGAGAGCGATGCCAGCATCGGTTCGTTCCGCAGGATGCGGGCGATCAGGAACCGCAGCGGGGTCACGGCGCGCGGTCCAGCAGCTCGCGATAGATCGCCACCAGCGCGCGGGCCTCGGTCTCGATGCTGAAATTCGTCTCGACATGGCGGCGGGCGGCCTTACCGGCGGCCTCGCGCGCCGCGTCATCATCGAGCCAGTGCCGAAGCGCGTCGGTCAGCGCGTCCTGATCGCCGGTCGTCACCAGGCTGCCGGTCTCGCCATCGCGGATCAGCGCCTCGTAAGCGCCGGCATGTGAGCCGATGGCCGGTACGCCGCAGGCCATGGCCTCGAGCGGGGTCAGGCCAAAGCCCTCCCACCGCGCCGGGGCGGCGAAGAGGTCCAGCGCCTGGTAATGGCGCACCACCTGATCCCAGGGCAGCTCCCCCAGGAAACGGATGCGGTCCTGCAACCCGGCGGCAGCGATCTCGGCCTTCAGCCCATCGGCAAAGCCGCGATGTTCCGCCGTCACCCGGCCGGTGAAGATGATCTGCGCGCGCGGCCGCTCGGGCAGAAGCCGCAATCCGGCGCGGACCAGGAGGTCCACCCCCTTCTGCTCGCGCACCCGGCCAAAGCAGCCGATGAGGACGGCATCCGGGTCCAGCCCCAGCTCGCGGCGCAGGGCGGCACGGTCGGGCGCGGGGTGAAACACCTCGGTATCGACGCCGTGCATGACCACGGTGGCCGGGCGGTCCAGGTAGCTGGCGGCCTGCGGCGAGGTCGCCACCAGTGCCTCCTGCTGGCGGATCAGCCATTTGGTGAATCCGGTATGGTGGCGCTGCGCCGCCGAGGTGAACATCAGTCGGTATTTGCGGAAGAGAAGCCGGCGCAGGATCAGGCCAAGCGCCATCTCGGTATTCCGGCGCGCATGCCAGACACGCCAGCGGTCACGCGGCAGGGTGGCGGCGCGGATCAGCGGGAGATGCGGCACCTCGGGCGGCAGGCCGGGGCCGGTGGCGCGAATGGCGATCATCCGCGCCTGAACCGGGATCAGCCGCACCACCGTCGCGGTCACGCCGGACAGGCGGCGCTTGAGGTTCGGGGCGACGACGACGGGGGATTCATTCATCCGGGGCCTCGGGGGTCAGGAAATAGAACAGGAACCCCACGGTCAGCGGGATCAGGAAGAACAGGAACACGGTCGAGAAGGTCCGCTGGGGCGAGCCGCCGGCTGCCGCCCATTCATAGACCGGGCGCGAGGCGAATTGCATCGCGCCGACGCCGGCAATCGAGACCATGTTGAGGAAGGTCACGCCCCGCCCGATCAGATGGGTGGGCAGGAAGGGCCGGGCATGGGCCATCTGCACCGCATAGCTGGTGCCGGCCAGACCGATCAGTGCCAGCAACAGGGTGGCAAGCCCCAGCCCGGCATCGGGCCGGATCGCCAGCACCGCCAGTACGGCGATGGTGCCACCGGTGGCGATGAGCAGCATCCGCCGCGCGCCGCCGATCAGCCGCATGGCCGGGCCGAGAAGGAAATTGCCGATGACCATGGCCAGCCCCATCGCCAGCGTCGCCCGGCCGATCAGCTGCGCATCGGCGCCATAGACCTCGGCCAGGTAGGGCGCGGCCCAGAGGCCCCGGATGCAGGCCGAAACCGCATAGCTGATCGCAAGAAGCGGCAGCATCAGCCAGAGCGCGCGCAGCCGAAAAAGTTCCGCCAGCGAGCCGCGCGGCTGATCCTCGCCCAGCCTTGCCGGGTCGCGCACGAATATCCAGACGGCGGCGGCCACCAGCAGCGTCACCGCCGCCAGCCACCACAGCGCCGGGCGCCAGCCGATGGCCGCGATCAGCGAAACCAGCGGCGCGGCGCCGAGGATATTCCCCAGCGACCCCGCGCCGACCATCATCCCCGAGACCGAGGCGAAGGCAGCGGGCGGATATTCGCGGGCGAAGATGTAGTAAGGCCCCATCAGCGCCGGCGAACAGCCGATACCCAGCAGCGTCATTGCCACATGCAGGTGCCAGGGCGCGGTGGCCAGCGCAAAGACTGCCGCCCCCCCGGCCCCGCCAAGCCCCAGCAGAAGCGCCACCGTGCGGCGCGGGCCAAAGCGGTCCAGCGCCCAGCCCACCGGGATCTGCATGACGGCAAAGCCGATGAACCACAGGCCCGAGGACAGCGCCAGGTCGCCGGGGCTTGCGCCCAGCTCCTGCCCGAGAACCGGGCTCAGCACCGCCAGGAAGGCGCGGTAGAACTGGCTGAGCATGTAGCCCAGGACCAGAGAGATGATGGAGGCCGAAATGACCGGCATAGGCCCTCGCTTTGCTGCCGGGCAGGCTGCGCCAAGCCCTGCGGATGTGCAAGGCCGGCGCTACTCGGGGTCAGATCTCGATGAATTGCCCGCGCGGACCCTCGGCCTGGACCAGGGATCCGTCTGAGATGTTGTGGACCAGACCGTGCAGCGTCATCTCGCCACTGTCGACGGCGGCCTGCACGAAGGGGAAGGTCATCAGGTTGTCGAGCGAAGTCAGCACCGCCTCGCGTTCCAGCGCGCCGATCTGCTGATCCTCGGGCAGATCCTTCACCCGCTCATAGCCGGGGCGCAGGATGTCCATCCAGCGGCCGACGAAGCTGGATTTCTCTTCCAGCTCCGGCGCATGGCCCGAGCACATGGCATGGCAGCCAGCGACGCCACCACATTTGGTGTGGCCCATGACGATCAGATGCGCGACCTTCAGCGCCTGCACCGCGTATTCAACCGCCGCCGAGGTGCCGTGCTGCTCGCCGTCAGGCGCATAGGCCGGAACAAGGTTGGCGATGTTGCGGTGGATGAAGAACTCGCCCGAATCGGCGCCGAAGATGCTGGTCACATGCACCCGCGAATCGCAGCACGAGATGACCATGGCGCGCGGACGCTGGCCGTCCTCGGCCAGACGGCGATACCAGGCCTTGTTCTCGGTATAGGATGTGGCCTTCCAGCCGTGATACCGCTGGACCAGATATTGCGGCAGGGGGCGTGCGATTGTCATGGGCGCCTCGGTCTGACTTTGTGTGCTGCGCAGAGATAGGCGGCATTCGCTGAAAATTCGAGTGGTTTCTTCGCGCCGCGCTAACCCATTCTTCAACGGAACTTGGCAATCTGGCCCAAGTCGCGGGGGCGTATCGAGTTGGAGGTGGTGATGGCGCAGGTTACTGCATTGGCCGTGGACGAGGCCATTCGGGTCGATGCAAGGCGCGTCGGCGATATCGTCAACGAGTTGGGCGAAAGCGCGGCCCATAATGTCATCGTCATGGCGCTGGAGCAGCTGGCGGTGCTGCTGATGCAGGTCGAGGCGGCGCTGGCGGTGGGCGATCTGGCCGAGGCCATCGCCATGTCGGAACGGCTGTCGCGGCTGGCCTGGCAGATCGGCCTGCCCTCGCTGGCCGGGGTGGCGATCGATGTGGCCACCTGCGCGGAACGGCGCGACATGGCGTCGCTGGCCTCGGTCCGGGCGCGGTTGACGCGGGTCGGCAACCGCTCGCTGACCGAGATCTGGGATTGCAGCCGAGGCTAGGGTGATGGTGCCGGGTTTCCGGTCACGCCTCTGCCTGGCACTCGCCTGCATCGGCCTCACCCTCGAGGGCGTGGGACTGCAGCTTCTCGGCCCCAACTGGTTCGCGACGCTGTTCCTGATCAGCGGCTGGGGGCGGTGAGGGGGTATGCGGGTGAGGGCTGCCGCTGTCGCAGGGAATGAAGTCGAGCGCAGCCTGCAGGGGTCCGGGCGCGCGAGGCGCGACACCTTGGCGATGGACGGCGCAACGCAGATCGGCGCATGGTCCCCGCGACCAATCATGGTGATGTGATGCCTCTGGAAACCCTGCTCCTCTTCGTGCCAGCCTGTTTCGCGCTGAACCTGGCCTTTGGTCCGAACAACCTTCTCTCGATGACCATCGGTGCGCGGCATGGCCTGCGGTCCGCTCTGCTTGCAGCGGCTGGCCGTCTCGTCGCCTTTGCGATGATGATCGCAATAGCCGCCTTCGGCATGGGGGCGCTTCTGATTGCCTCGGAAGTCGCCTTCACAGTGGTGAAGGTGCTGGGCGCCGCCTATCTGGTCTGGCTTGGCGTCAGGATCCTGCGCGCCAAGGTGGACTTGCCGCTGGACGCCCCCGAGCCCGGCGGGCAGGGCCTGCGCGGCTTCATCCGGCAGGAGTTTCTGGTCGCCATCGGCAATCCGAAGGCGATCCTGATCTTCACCGCCTTCTTCCCGCAATTTGTCGTGCCCGAGCATTACTGGGGCAGCTTCCTGATCCTCGGGGCGATCTTCCTGACGCTCGAACTGGTGGCCATCGCGCTCTATGCCTTTGCGGGAACCCGGCTGTCAGTGATGATGCGCAATGCCCGCGGCCTTCGCTGGATCAACCGCATCAGCGGCAGCACCATGATCGCTTTCGGCGCGCTTCTGGCGGTGGCACGGCGTCCTGCGGCCTGACAGCGATCCCCCGCCGCTTCGCCTTGCGAGGCGCGGTAAGGGGTGTAGTGTGGCGGGCAAAGCCCGAGACCGGAAAAACCATGTCGCCAGAATTCGCCCCGCCCACCGACACGAGCCTGCCGCTGTGGCTGATCGCCAAGGACCAGCCCTTGCCCGAGGAGGCAGGCAACTGGGCCAAGGCCAGCGGCTTTACCGGCAAGGCGGGCGAGATCTGCCTTTTGCCCGATGGCGAGGGCAATCTCAGCGGCGCGCTGTTCGGGCTGGGCACCGAGGCCGGGTCGCGGCGGGACCGCTTTGTGCTGGCGCGCGCGGCCGGCGGATTGCCGGCAGGCGACTGGCATCTGGCGAGCGACCTGCCCGATTGGATCAATGCCGACGAGGCCGCCTTGGGCTGGCTTCTGGCCGCCTATCGCTTCGACCGCTACAAGGCCGGAAGCGGGGCCAAGGCCCGTTTGGTCGCGCCCGCGGGCGTCGATGCGGCGCGGTTGCAGGCCATCGCGGCGGGCGAGTTCCTGACCCGCGACCTGATCAACACCCCGGCCAATGACATGGGCCCGGCGGCGCTGGAACAGGCAGCGCGGGATCTGGCCGGCGAGATCGGGGCCGCGATCACCGTCACCACCGGCGAGGCGCTGCTGGCGCAGAATTTCCCGCTGATCCACACCGTCGGTCGTGCGGCGGCGGACGCGCCCCGGCTGATCGACTTGACCCTTGGCGACACCGGCCCGACACTGGTTCTGGTCGGCAAGGGCGTCTGTTTCGACACCGGGGGGCTGAACCTCAAGCCCGGTGCCTCGATGGCGCTGATGAAGAAGGACATGGGCGGCGCGGCGACGGTGCTGGGGCTGACCAAGATGCTGGCCCTGACCGGCGCGACCAAGAACCTGCGTCTGCGCGTGCTGATCCCGGCGGTGGAAAACTCGGTCGCCGGCAATGCCTTCCGTCCGGGCGACGTGCTGCAAAGCCGCAAGGGGCTGACGGTCGAGAACAACAATACCGATGCCGAGGGCCGGCTGGTCCTGGCCGATGCGCTGGCGCTGGCCGCCGAGTCGCAGCCCGACCTGCTGGTCAGCTTTGCCACGCTGACCGGCGCCGCTCGGGTGGCGCTGGGGCCGGATATTCCGCCCTTCTACTGCGACGACGACGCCACCGCATCGGCGCTGCAATCCGCCGCCATGACGGTCGCCGATCCCTTGTGGCGGATGCCCTTCTGGAATCCCTACGAGCCGCTGATCGAGCCCGAGATCGCCGATCTCGACAATGCGCCGGGGGGCGGCATGGCCGGTTCGATCACCGCCGCCCTGTTCCTGCGCCGCTTTGCCGAAGGCGCCGGGCGCTATCTGCATCTGGATATCTATGGCTGGTCGCCCAAGGCCCAGCCCGGTCGCACCAAGGGCGGCACCGGGCAGGGAGCACGGGCGCTGCTGGCGGCGCTGCCTCAGGTGTTGTCATGACCTCGCCCCGGCTGGATCCCCGGACCACGCCCGCGACCGAGCGGGTGGCGCTGTCGAGCCTTCGGGGGGTGCTGGATCGTCCCGAATACACCGACGGCACGGTGATGCGCGTGGCCGTGCCCTTGGCCGAACTTTGCCGCACGCCCGGCGGGGCGCGCGACCGGCAGCTGAATTTCGGCAGCGACGTGCTGGTGATCGACGAGGGGGGCGAGCATGGCTGGGTCTTCGTCCAGCGGCTGCAGGACGGCTATTGCGGCTGGACCACCGAGGCGGCGCTGACCGATCGCCGCCCGCCCCTTACCCATCGGGTCAGCGCCCCGGCCACGCATCTTTACCCTGCACCCGACATGAAAACGCACCAGATCTTCGTGCTGTCGATCGGTGCAAGGCTCTCGGTCGAGGGCATCGAGGGTAAATTCGCTCGCCTCGCCACCGGGGGTTATGTGCCGGTCCAGCACATCATCGACCATGACGAGGCGGACCCGGTCGCCGTGGCGCTGCGGCTGGTCGGGACGCCCTACCTCTGGGGCGGGAACAGCGACTGGGGCATCGATTGCTCGGGTCTGGTGCAGGCCGCGCTCTGGTCCTGCGGCATCGACTGTCCGGGCGATACCGACCTCCAGCAGGCGGCAGGCGTGGCGGTCGAGGGCGAGCCGCAACCGGGCGATCTGATGTTCTGGCCGCGCCATGTGGCCATGGTGATTGGCGGCGGGCGCATGGTCCATGCCAATGCCCATGCCATGGCAGTCTCGATCGAGGAGATCGCGACGGCGCAGGCCCGGATCGAGGCGGCGAAGGAAGGCCCCTACCTGGGGGCCCGCCGTTTCACGGCAGGCTGAACGCCCGACTCAGAGGTTGAACACGCGGTCCGGGTGGACCAGCCCGCCCATGTAGCGGCCGATGCAGATCGGCCCGGTCGCCGGATCGCTGACCCAGACGGTTTCGCCGAATTCCGCCGTGCCGGTCACCTGTCCCGGATTGCCATTGCGGATGCGCACGGCACCTTCGGGCGTGGCGCGCAGCGCCGGCATATCCTCCAGCGCCACTTCCAGCGGCAGAAGCTGGCTTTCCAGCCAGTCCTGCGCCTCGCGGTCAATGTGGTCCAGCGTAACGCCCTGCTCGGCATCGAACGGCCCCGACCAGATGCGGCGCAGATGCGCGACATGGCCGAGGCAACCCAAGGCGCGGCCCAGATCGCGGGCGATCGAGCGGACATAGCCACCCTTGCCGCAGACCATCACCAGCCGGGCGCTGTCGGCGGTCGTTTCGGTCAGACTCAATTCCTCGACCCAAAGTGGTCGCGCCGCCAGCTCCACCGCCTCGCCCTCGCGCGCGAGGTCATACGCACGCTCGCCCTCGACCTTCACTGCCGAGAAGGCCGGGGGAACCTGCAGGATATCGCCGGTGAAGGCGGGCAGGGCGGCGCGGATCGCCTCGGCATCCGGGCGGGCATCGCTGCTGCGGACCACCTCGCCCGAGGCATCGTCGGTCGTGGTCTCGGCACCCCAGTTGACGGTGAAGTCATAGGCTTTCAGCGCGTCGGTGATATAGGGCACGGTCTTCGTCGCCTCGCCCAGGGCCACGGCCAGAACGCCGGTCGCATCGGGGTCAAGCGTTCCGGCATGACCGGCCTTCTTCGCGTCCAGCGCCCAACGGACCTTGCCCACCACGGCGGTCGAGGTCACGCCCGCCGGCTTGTCCACCACCAGCCAGCCGGAAATCTCGCGGCCCTTCTTGCGTGCCATGCTTGCCTCTCTCGCGTTGAAGGCCGGGGGCATAGCCCTGCGCAGGCGGCGCGTCAATCGGCGGCGCCAGCGGGGACGGCCCGTGACAGCCGCAAGCGCCCTCCCGCCGAACCATCGGCCAAGCCTCTGGCAGCCCGTCCCCGAACCTGCGAAGATGCGCCCCATGACGATCTGGACCATCCATTTCCTGAACACGCGCCACGCGCTGACCCCGATCATGCCGGAGATCCGGGCGGCGGCCCGCGAGGCCATCGCGCTGACCGAGGCCCATGCCGACCTGCCGCGCTTTGACCTGGTCATTCGCGGGCAGGCGGGCGGCGGCATCCCCGACTGGGGCGTCGGCGGCCATGCCCCGGCCCCCGGTCTCATCGAGGTGACGCTGAATCCCGCCCGCTTCGATCCGGCGCTGCTGATGCGCACGCTGGTTCACGAATTGCACCACCTGGTCCGTTGGGATGGGCCGGGCTATGGCAAATCCCTGGGCGAGGCGCTGGTCAGCGAGGGGCTGGCGGGGCATTTCGTGCTGCAGGTTCTGGGCGGGCGACCCGATCCCTGGGACGCGACCACGCCCTCTGCCGGTCTGGCCAAGCGGGCGCTGACCGAATGGTCGCGGCTGCAGTACGATCACGCCGAGTGGTTCTTCGGCAAGGGCAAGATCCGCAAGTGGACCGGCTATGGCCTCGGTCACCGGCTGCTGGCCGAGCATCTGGCACAGAACCCGGATCAGGACGCCGTTTCGCTGGCCATGACCCGTGCCGACAGTTTCCGCGAGGCGATGCGGCGGCTGGCCAAGGCCGATGGCGCCGAGATCGAGGAGATCGTCGAGGCGCCGATCGTCGCAGCCTCCGAGGAAACGGCTGACGCTGCGGCGCAGGCCGAAAGCGGCGAACCCGCTGCCGAGGACAATGCCGGGCGCGACCTTCCCGCCCCGGCCTGACCTTCCGTCCCGACGCTGAATCGGGCTGCGCGCCGGCCTGCCGCAGTTGACGGCAGGACCCCGGCGCGCTTAAGGCAGATGCGCATCCAGCCCGGAAGGTGAGCCATGACGTTCGACCGCAAGATCAAGATCGCCCCCTCGATCCTCTCTGCCGATTTCGCCAATTTCGGTGCCGAGATCCGCGCCATCGAGGATCAGGGCGCCGATTGGGTCCATGTCGACGTGATGGACGGCCATTTCGTCCCCAACCTGACCTTCGGCCCGCCCGCGGTGAAGGCCTTCCGTCCGCATGTGAAGACCTTCATGGACGTGCATCTGATGATTGCGCCGGTCGATCCCTATATCGAGGCCTATGCCGAGGCCGGCGCCGACATGATCACCGCACATGTCGAGGCGGGTCCGCATATCCACCGCACCCTGCAGGCGATCCGCGCGACCGGCAAGAAGGCCGGCGTGGCGCTGAACCCCGGCACCCCGGTCGAGGCGGTGGAATATATCCTCGACCTCGCCGACATGGTGCTGGTCATGTCGGTGAACCCCGGCTTTGGCGGGCAGAAATTCATTCACAGCCAGGTCGACAAGATCGCCCGCCTGCGCGGCATGATTGGCGACCGGCCGATCCATATCCAGGTCGATGGCGGGGTGGATACCAAGACCGCCGCACTGGTCGCCAAGGCCGGCGCCGATGTGCTGGTCGCCGGGAACGCGGTGTTCAAGGGCGGTTCGGTCCACGAGCCGCAGGTCTACGGCACCAACATCCGCGCCATCCGCGAGGCCGCCGAAGCGGCGCGGTGATGGTCTTCCTGAACTTTGCCCTTCTGGGGGGCGGGATAGCGTTGATCTATCTGTGGTCCGTCCGCCGATCGCCGGGCGGGTCCTCTGGCGACGGCGCGGGACCCGCCGGAGATACCGACGATGCCGCAGGTAATCGCCTGCTCACTTGGGGAGCCGACAGGTCGGACGGCGACTCGTCCACCGATTCCGGCGGCAGCAGCAGCGGCGGCGGTGATAGCGGAGGCGGAGGGGGCGGCGGCGACTGACGCGGCCATTTGACATCCCCGCCCGCTCGGGGTTCCCTGCCGGCAGAACCGACGGAGGGAATTCATGGATCTGGGGATCAAGGGCAAGCGCGGTCTCGTCTGCGCCGCATCGAAGGGTTTGGGCCGGGGCTGCGCCGAGGCGCTGGCGGAGGCCGGGGTGGATCTTGTCATCAACAGCCGCACCGAGGCCGACATCACCCGGACCGCGGGCGAGATCGCCGAGAAGTACGGCGTTTCGGTCACGCCGGTCGCCGCCGACATCACCACCGATGAAGGCCGGGCCAAGGTGCTCGAGGCGGTCGGGCAGGCGGATATCCTTGTGAACAATGCGGGCGGCCCGCCGCCGGGCAACTGGACCGACTGGAACCGCGACGATTTCATCAAGGCCATCGACGGCAACATGCTCAGCGCCATCGCGCTGATGCAGGCCCTCGTTCCGGGGATGATGGATCGCGGCTGGGGCCGGGTGGTCAACATCACCTCGCAATCGGTGCGCTCGCCCATTGCCGTGCTGGGCCTGTCGAACACCGCCCGCGCCGGGCTGACCGGCTTTGTCGCCGGCATGTCGCGGCAGGTGGCGGGCAGCGGCGTGGTGGTGAACAACCTCCTACCCGGCATCCACGCCACCGACCGCGCAACTGGCCTCGATGGCGGCGCCGCCAAGGCCGCCGGCATCAGCGTCGAGGAGGCCCGCAAGCGGCGCGAGGCCAGCATCCCCGCCGGCACCTACGGCACGGCCGAGGATTTCGGCGCGACCTGCGCGTTCCTCTGCAGCCAGCAGGCGCGCTTCATCATCGGCCAGAACATCCTTCTGGACGGGGGCGCGCTGAACGTCACGATTTGATGCGCGTCCTGCGCTATCTCAGCCATCCGCAGGTGGTCATCGACCCGGCGGTGCCGGTGCCCGACTGGCGGCTCTCCGAGGAGGGTCGGGCGCGGGTTCTGGCGCTGGCCGAAACCGGCTGGCTGCCTGCTACCACCCGGATCTTCTGCAGTTCGGAAGTGAAGGCCCACGAGACCGCCACCCTGATCGCCGGGATGCTGGGCCTGAACCTGCTGACCGATCCGATGCTGAACGAGATCGACCGGTCCAGCACCGGCTATGTTCCCCATGACCGGCACGAGGCGCTGGCTGATGCCTTCTTCGCCGACCCCGAGGTGAGCATCGCGGGCTGGGAACGCGCCGTGGATGTCGAACGGCGCGGGATGGAGGCGATCCGTGACCTGGCCTCGCGTCAGGGCGAGGGCGACATGATGATCGTCGGCCATGGCGGCATCGGCACGCTCTGCTGGTGCGCACTGGCGGGGATCGATGCGCGCTCGCGCCCCGATCAGCCGCCCGGTGGCGGTGCGGTCTGGGCCGTGCGCCTGCCCGACCTGACGCCCCTCCACGGCTGGTTGCCGATGGAACAGGTTGCGAGGGTCGCAGGCCACTGATACGCCCCCCTGAACCCGACCGAAAGAATCTGGCAGTCCCGTGTCGACCCCTCCGCGCCTTGAAGTTCAGAACCTGACCCGCCGCTTTGCTGGCCGCGCGGTGGTGGATGACGTCAGCTTCGCGGTGCCGGCCGGGCAGGTCGCCTGCCTGCTGGGTCCCTCGGGCTGCGGCAAGTCGACCACGCTCAGGATCGTCGCCGGCGTCGATACGCAGGATGAGGGCCGCATCACCGTCGATGGCCGCACCGTCAGCGATGACGGCTTGCGCATCCCGCCCGAGCAACGCGCCATCGGTCTGATGTTTCAGGATTTCGCGCTTTTCCCGCATCTCTCGGTGGCCGAGAATGTCGCCTTTGGCCTGAAGGGCGGGGCGGGGGCGAACCGGCGGCGTGTGGCGGAACTCTTGGACCGGGTGCAGATGGGCAGCCATATCGACAGCTACCCGCACGAGCTGTCGGGCGGCGAAAGCCAGCGGGTGGCGCTGGTCAGGGCCTTGGCGCCGCGTCCGCGCGTGCTCATGATGGACGAACCCTTCTCGGGCCTCGACGAGCGGTTGCGCGACGGCATCCGCGACGAGACGCTGGCGCTGCTCAAAGACGAAGGCACCGCCGTCCTTCTGGTCACGCATGAGCCGCATGAGGCGATGCGCATGGCCGACCAGATCCTCTTGATGCGCGATGGCCGCATCGTCCAGCAGGGCGCGCCCTATAACCTCTATAACGCGCCGGCGGATCGCAAGGTGGCGGGGTTTTTCAGCGACCTCAACGTCCTCTCGGGCCGGGTCAAGGGTGCGCTGACCCACACGCCCTTCGGTGAATTCCTGACGCCGGGCGTGCCCGACGGCTCCGAGGTCGAAATCGTCATCCGGCCGCAGCATCTGAAGATCGATTTCGACCGCAACGGGCAGGGGCCGGCGCCGACGCCGGAAAACGGCACCGCCGCCCATGCCCGCGTCACCCGCGCCCGTTACCTTGGCCGGGAATCGCTGGTCGAGTTCGTCACCGACGAGGATGCCATCGCGCTGACCGCCACCGTGCCCGGCGTCTTCCTGCCGCCGCCCGGCACGCCGATGTGGCTGATGCTGCGCCGCGACCGGGTGTTTGTCTTTCCCAAGCTCTGATCCGGCTCAGTCCTGCCCGGTGGCCGCGCGGTAACCTTCAAGAACCAGCGCCAGATGCCGCCGACGTCCCGCAGGATCGGCCAGCGCCGCGCAGACCCGGTGCGCAGCGGCGACCATGCGGGCGCAGGCGCGCGGGTTCTCGCGCGCCCAGTCCAGCTTGTCGGCCAGATCGCCGGCGCCGTAGTCCAGCGGAATGTAATGCTCCCACGGACGGATCACCCCGGAATGGTAAAGCTGCCAGCCATCCTCTTCCTTCAGCACCACTCCCCCCGCGTTCAGCGCGGGCAGGAATTCCTCGGCCAGCGGCGCGCCGCCGAGGCAGATGGTGAAGCGGTGGCTGTGCAATGCATCCCCCGCCGCGTCGGTAAAGATCAGCGACCCCAGCCCGGCCTTGCGCAGCGCCTGCGCCGCGCGCGCCTCGGGGATAAGTCGCACATCGACATCCCCCGACCCCTGCCAGCGCCGCACGAAGGCGATGCGGCTGTTTTCCTGCAGATCGGCCAGCGCCGCCTGATGGCGCGGACTGCCCTCCTCGCTTCTCAGGATCAGGTCAACGGCGCGGTGGGCCGGGCGCATCAGCCCCGGACCGTTCGCACCAGGCGCATAGCCCGATAGTCCGCCCTGCCAGATCGCCCGGTCAAGCCGCTGGTCCAGCTGCGTCACCGCATTGGGGTCCGGGCCAAGGAAGGCGTTGTTCCCCAGCCGGTGAAAGCGTGGCATCGGCCAGAGAAACACATTCGCCGCCCCTTCGCGCCGGCTGGGGGTGAGGACCGGGCCGCCGCTGGCGGTGCGGGGCGAGGTGCCGATCAGGCAGTCATCGCGCATGTCGAGGTGATAGACCCCTCGATCCACCAGTTCCGCGATGTCATTCGCCGCCGCCGCGATCAGCAGATGGCCGGGTTGCAGCGGGTCGGCGAGGTAGCGCCCCGTCTCCATGCGCCGGATCGGCAGCAGATCGCCGGCCGCATTGCGCAGCTCGCCAAGGGCGGCGTCAAAGCGGGTGATGCCGGGCAGATCGCGCGGTCCGGTTTCGATCCGGGCGGGGACGGCAAAGCGGGCCAGCGAGGTGGCCATGCGCTCGCGCGCCTCTTCGTCGATCCCCGAACCCGGCTGCCGCGCGGCCAGCATGGCCGTGACCTCGGCGGCATAGGCCTTGCGGCTTTCCACCCGGCCCACGCCGGGCAGGTCGGGAATCTTTGGCAGGTCGAACCAGCGCGACAGCGCGCGGCGGTAATCCTCGGGTTCGGCGGCGTCGATGTCGATCTCGATGAATTCGGGCCGGTCCCCGAAATGGGCGCGACAGGCGGCCAGATGCGCGTCCCAGTCCGCCCGCCACAGATCGCCCAGATCCGCCAGTGCGACCCCCCGGTTCATCGCATGGGCGCGGGCATAGCTGCCGCCCTGATGGCGATAGCGGCTGGCGATCCAGTCCTCGACCCGCCGGGTGTTCAACAGGAAGACCGCGCCCGGAAAGCAGCGGTCAAGATAGGCGAAATCGCGGAACGCCTCGATCACCGGAGCGTGGACGAAGCGCACCGATTCCATGTCGGTGAAGGCAACCGTGTCGGCCCATCGCCGCAGCGGCGCGCGCCCGGTCAGTTTCGAATAGGCGATATCCTCGGCCAGCGCGCCCTTTTCCCAATGGCGGACCGGGATGCCGTTCAAGCGGAACAACCGCTCGATGAAGGTGGTGCCGCATTTGTTGAAGCCGATCTGGAAGAATTTTCGGGTCAAGCCGGCCTCGTCGCGTTGCCGCCTATGTCGCGCGGCGGGGTGGCAGCTGTCAATCTTCCGGGGTTTCGGCAAGGTGGTCAAAAGCGTCGCATCCCGTGCCGTCTGCGACAAAGGTCTTGCCTTGCGGCAAGGCAGCGGCTACCTCTCAGCAGCAGGAACTCGGGAGAATCCGGCCTCGTGCCGGTGCCGAAGGAGCAGCCGCCCCGGCGAACTCTCAGGCAAAAGGACCGTCTTCCTGACTGAACTCTGGAGAGTGGCCGCAAGGCCCGCCGAAGGGATAACGATCTCAGGCGCCTGCATCGCGGGCAAGGACAGAGGGGGCATCTAGGGCTGGCAGCGTGCCGGTTGACAGATGCCGGACCACCGGCGCCATGTAAGGGAGGGCCGATGGCCGAGGAACTGAATCGAACCGGTCTTTATGACCTGCATGTCGCCGAAGGTGCCAAGATGGTGCCCTTTGCCGGTTGGGAAATGCCCGTGCAATTCCCGACCGGGGTGCTGACCGAGCATCTGCATACGCGCGCCCATGCCGGCCTCTTCGACGTGTCGCATATGGGCCAGGTGAAGATCCTGCCGAAGGATGGCGATCTGGCCTCTGCGGCGCTGGCGCTGGAAACGTTGATCCCGGCCGATGTGCTGGGCCTACCCGAGGGGCGGCAGCGTTACGGCCTCTTCACCAACGCGGAAGGCGGTATCCTGGATGACCTGATGTTCGCCAATCGCGGCGATCACTATATTCTGGTGGTGAACGCCGCCCGCGCCGATCACGACATTCCGCATCTGCAGACGCTGGCGGGCGTCGAGGTGCAGCCGATCACCGATCGCGGCCTCATCGCCCTGCAGGGACCGAAGGCGGTCGAGGTGCTGGAACGGCAATTGCCCGGCGTCTCGGCCATGGCCTTCATGGACGTGGCGAGTTTCGACTGGCAGGGGGCCGAGCTCTGGGTCTCGCGTTCGGGCTATACCGGTGAGGACGGGTTCGAGATCTCGATCCCCGAGGCCAGCCTGACCGCTTTCGTCGAGACGCTGATGGATTATCCCGAAGTGCTGCCCATCGGCCTTGCCGCCCGCGACAGCCTGCGGCTCGAGGCCGGGATGCCGCTTTACGGCCATGACCTGACCGAAGAGACGACGCCGGTCGAGGCCGGGCTGGCCTGGTCCATCGGCAAGGCCCGCCGTTCGGGCGGTGCGCGCGCCGGCGGCTTTCCGGGCGCGGACAAGGTGCTGGGCCAGGTGCAGGACGGCGCGGCCAGCCGCCGCGTGGGCTTGACGCCCGAAGGCCGGGCGCCGATCCGCGAGGGCGTGACCATCTTCGACGCCGAGATCGGTGGCGTCGAGATCGGCGAGGTCTGCTCGGGCGGCTTCGGCCCCTCGGTCGGCGGTCCGGTCGCCATGGCCTACCTGCCTGCCGCGCTCTCCACTGGCAGCCTTGTCTGGGCCGAGGTCCGGGGCAAGCGGATGCCGGTGCGCGTGACCGCCCTGCCCTTCATCACTCCTTCCTACAAACGCTGAGGACGCTTCCCATGCTGAAATTTACCGAAGACCACGAATGGCTGCGCGCCGAGGGCGGCGAGATCGTCGTGGGCATCACCGCCCATGCCAGCGAGCAACTGGGCGACGTGGTGTTCATCGAACTGCCCGAGGAAGGCCGCGAGGTGGCGGCGGGCGAAGAGGTCGTGGTGATCGAATCGGTCAAGGCCGCCTCGGACATCACCGCCCCGGTCGCGGGCAAGATCACCGCCGTGAACAGCGCCCTTGCCGACGCGCCAGGCGATGTGAACGGCGATCCGATGGGCGCCTGGTTCTTCAAGATCGCGCCGACGGATGCCGGCGCCATGGACGGGTTCATGGACGAAGCCGCCTACCAGGCGCTGATCGGCTGATCGGCTTAGCCAAAGGCCCCGGGGGCTGTCTGCCCCCGGACCACCACGGATAATTTTTGCACGGATGATGGGGCCCGTTTCGCGGCCTTGCTGATGGATTGGATGCTGCCGATGACCCGCTGGAATCCCACCGACTACAACCCCGATGATTTCGCCAACCGCCGCCATATCGGCCCCTCGCCCGCCGAGATGGCCGAGATGCTGAAGGCCGTCGGCGCCGACAGTCTGAACGCGCTGATCGACCAGACTGTGCCACAGGCGATCCGGCAGGCCACGCCGCTGACCTGGCCGGCGCTCTCTGAAGCTGCGCTGCTGGCGCGGATGGAAGAGGTCGCCAAGAAGAACAAGGTGATGAACAGCCTGATCGGTCAGGGCTATTACGGCACCGTCACGCCGCCCGCGATCCAGCGCAACATCTTCGAGAACCCGGCCTGGTACACGGCCTACACGCCCTATCAGCCCGAGATCGCGCAGGGCCGGCTCGAGGCGCTGCTGAACTACCAGACCATGGTCGCCGACCTGACCGGGCTGCCGGTGGCGAATGCCAGCCTTCTGGACGAAGCGACGGCGGCGGCGGAGGCTATGGCCATGGCGCAGCGCCAGTCCAAGGCGAAAACCGATGCCTTCTTCGTCGCCCATGACCTGCATCCGCAGACCATCTCGGTGATCGAGACCCGCGCCGCGCCCCTGGGCATCCGCATCGTCAAGGGCTCGATCGACGATCTGAAGCCCGCCGAGGTCTTCGGCGCGATCTTCCAGTATCCCGGCACCTACGGCCATGTCCGCGACGTGACCCCCGAGATCGAGGCGCTGCATGCCGCAGGCGCGCTGGCGATCCTCGCCACCGACCTCCTGGCGCTGTGCCTGCTGAAATCGCCGGGCGAGATGGGGGCGGATATCGCCGTCGGCTCGGCGCAGCGGTTCGGCGTGCCGATGGGCTATGGCGGCCCGCATGCCGCCTTCATGTCCTGCCGCGACGCGCTGAAGCGTACCATGCCGGGCCGGATCGTGGGCGTCAGCATCGACGCCTCGGGCAACAAGGCCTATCGCCTGTCTCTGCAGACCCGCGAACAGCATATCCGCCGCGAGAAGGCGACCAGCAATGTCTGCACCGCGCAGGCGCTGCTGGCGGTCATGGCCAGCTTCTATGCCGTCTTCCACGGCCCGGTGGGCCTGCGCGCCATTGCGCAGCGGGTGCACCTGACCGCCGTGACCATCGCCAATGCGCTGCGCGCCGCCGGGGCCGATGTGGCGCCCGAGGTGTTTTTTGACACCATCACCGTCAAGGTCGGCGTCGGTCAGGCCGGCATCCTAGCCGCCGCCGAACAGCGCGGCATCAACCTGCGCCAGGTCGGCCGCGACCGCGTTGGCATTTCGGTTGACGAGACCACCGATGCCGGCGTCATCGCGCGTCTGCTGGACGCCTTCGGCATCGACGAGGCAGCCGAGCCGGCCACAACCCCGATCCTGCCCGATGCGCTCTTGCGCGAGACCGATTACCTGACCCACCCGGTCTTCCACATGAACCGGGCCGAATCCGAGATGATGCGCTATATGCGCCGGCTCTCGGACCGCGATCTGGCGCTGGACCGGGCGATGATCCCGCTTGGCTCCTGCACCATGAAGCTGAACGCAGCCGCCGAGATGATGCCGATCACCTGGCCCGAATTTGGCGCGCTGCACCCCTTTGCGCCGCGCCATCAGACGCTTGGCTATGTCGAGGCGATCGCCGACCTCGAGGAAAAGCTCTGCGAGATCACCGGCTATGACGCCTTCTCGATGCAGCCGAACAGCGGCGCGCAGGGCGAATATGCCGGCCTTCTGACCATTCAGGCCTTCCACCGCGCCAACGGCGATGACCAGCGCGATATCTGCCTGATCCCGGTTTCGGCCCATGGCACCAACCCGGCCTCGGCGCAGATGTGCGGGATGAAGGTCGTGGTGGTGAAATCCGCCCCCAATGGCGATATCGATCTGGAAGATTTCGCCGACAAGGCGAAACAGGCCGGCGACAAGCTGGCGGCGGTGATGATCACCTATCCCAGCACCCATGGCGTCTTCGAGGATACCGTGCGGCAGGTCTGCGAGATCACCCATGATCATGGCGGGCAGGTCTATATCGACGGCGCCAACATGAACGCGCTGGTCGGGCTGGTGAAGCCGGGCGAGATCGGCGGCGATGTCAGCCACCTGAACCTGCACAAGACCTTTGCCATCCCCCATGGCGGCGGCGGCCCGGGCATGGGCCCCATCGGGGTCAAGGGCCATCTGGCCCCCTACCTGCCCGGCGACCCGCGCAAGGAAGAGTCCGGCGCGGTCTCGGCCGCCCCCTATGGCTCGGCCTCGATCCTGCTCATTTCCTGGGCGTATATCCTGATGATGGGCGGCGAGGGGCTGACGCAGGCGACGCGGGTGGCGATCCTGAACGCCAATTACATCGCCAGCCGGCTGGCCGGGGCCTATCCGATCCTGTTCATGGGCAATCGCGGACGGGTGGCGCATGAATGCATCCTCGACACCCGCCCCTTTGCCGAGCATGGGGTGACCGTGGATGACATAGCCAAGCGGCTGATCGATAACGGCTTCCACGCGCCCACGATGAGTTGGCCGGTCGCCGGCACGCTGATGGTGGAACCGACCGAGTCCGAGACCAAGGCCGAGATCGACCGCTTCATCACCGCGCTGATGGCGATCCGGGACGAGATCACCGAGGTCGCCGAGGGCCGGATGAAGGCGGAAGACAGCCCGCTGCGCCACGCCCCGCACACGGTCGAGGATCTGGTCGCCGACTGGGACCGCGCCTATAGCCGCGAGCAGGGCTGCTTCCCCGCAGGCGCCTTCCGCGTCGACAAATACTGGCCGCCGGTCGGCCGCGTCGACAATGCCTATGGCGACCGGAACCTGATCTGCACCTGCCCGCCGCTGGAGAGCTATGCCGAGGCGGCGGAGTAGTCAGCCGCGACAATCGCCGAAATCATTTGCCCGGCTGGCAACGGCCGGGCATATTCGCATGCGATGGCATACAATATTAGTTTCATCCGCGACCTGCACCACGTCCAGCTGGCAATGCCCGCAGGTGGCGAGGATCTGGCACGCGGTTTCTATGGCGGCGTGCTGGGCCTGACCGAGGTTCCAAAGCCCGAGGCCCTGCAGGGACGCGGTGGGGTCTGGTTCGAGACCGGAGCCGTGCGCCTGCATCTTGGCGTGGAACACCCCTTTGCCCCGGCCCGGAAGGCGCATCCGGCCTTGCGGGTTAGCTCGCTGGAAGAGGCAAAAACTGCCTTGCGGGCGCAGGGGCTGGAGTTTCGCAGCGAAATCGACCTTCCGGGCATCAGCCGGATCTATGTCGATGATCCCTTTGGCAACCGGATCGAGCTTCTGGAACTGCTGGAGGGGTAACGCTCCGGCCGCAGGTCGAGTGCGGCCGGAGCGCAGCATGTCGCGCCGGCTCAGCCGCCGGTGGTGCGCTGGGTCTGTTCGCCCAGACCATCAATCCCAAGACGGATGGTTTGGCCGGGACGCAGGTAGACCGGCGGTTTCTGCCCCAGCCCGACGCCCGGCGGGGTGCCGGTGGTGATGACATCGCCCGGCATCAGCCGCATGAAGCGCGAGCAATAGGCGACCAGCGCGGCCACGCCGAACACCATCGTCGCGGTATTGCCGTTCTGATAGCGGTGTCCATCGACCTCGAGCCAGAGGCCCAGTTTCTGCGGATCGGCGATCTCGTCGCGGGTGACGAGCCAGGGGCCGATCGGGCCGAAGGTGTCGAAGCCCTTACCCTTGTCCCAGGTGGCGCCGCGCTCGATCTGCCATTCGCGCTCGCTCACGTCGTTGATGACGCAATAGCCGGCGACATGGTTCAGCGCATCGGCCTCGGCAATATCGGTGCCGCCCTGACCGATGACCACGCCCAGCTCGACCTCCCAGTCGGTCTTGGTCGAGCCTTTGGGGATGACGACATCATCATCCGGGCCGCAGATGCAGGTGATCCACTTGTTGAAGACCACCGGCTCGTCAGGCACGGCGAGGCCGCTTTCGGCGGCATGGTCGGCATAGTTCAGCCCGATGGCGATGAATTTCCCCACCCCGCCGACGCAGGCACCAAGGCGCAGGTCCTGTTGCGGCTTGCCCGGCACCACCGGCAGCGAGGCCGGATCGATGGCGGCCAGTTTCGCCAGCCCGGCGGGGGTCAGCACCTCGCTCGCCAGATCAGCCACATGGCCCGACAGGTCGCGCACCTGTCCCTGATCGTCCAGCAGTCCCGGCTTTTCCGCCCCGGCGGGGCCATAGCGCAGCAGTTTCATCGCTTCCTCCTCGAATCTCGCTCAGATCGTCACGCCGCCATCGACCAGAATGGCCTGACCGGTCACGAACCGGCTTTCATCGGACAGCAGATAGACGACAATGGGCGTCATATCCTCGACCGTGGCAAGGCGCCCCATGGGCTGGCGGGCGATAAAGTCTTTCTCCGCCTGCACCGGGTCAGCCGCCGATGCGATGCGGCCGCGCAGGCTGGGCGTGTCGACCGTGCCGGGGCAGATCGCATTGGCGCGGACGCCTCGGGTGACGTAATCGGCGGCGATGGACTTGGTCAGCCCGATCACCGCCGCCTTCGAGGTGCCATAGGCGCAGCGGTTCACGAAGCCTTTGATCGAGGAACACATCGAGGCCATGTTCACGATCGACACGCTGCCGGTTTCCCCGGCGCGCTGCAGCATCCCCGGCAGCACGGCGCGCGTCAGGTGGAACATGCCGTCGACGTTCAGGATGAAGCTGAGATCCCAGTCCTCGACCGTGGTTGTCTCGATGGTGCCGTTCACCACGATGCCGGCGCAGTTGAAGATCCCGTCCAGCGGCGGCAGTTCCGCGGCCAGCGCGGCAATGGCGCTGCGGTCGGTCACGTCCAGAGCGGCGATGCGGATGCCGTGCTCCTCGAGCCCCTCAAGCAGCCCCGGATCGCGGTCGGTCGCCCAGACCGTCGCCCCCTCGGCCGCGCAGGCGATGGCCGAGGCGCGCCCCATGCCCTGCCCCGCCGCCGTGATCAGAATCGTCTTGCCCTGCAGCCGCATCATCCGCCCTCCCAGCCAGTCTGCAATTCTGGTATACCAAATTTACAGGTGAGGCCAGCGCCTATTGCGGAGATCCGGCCTCGATCGCGTCGATTTCGGCGCGGTGCTGCTGCAGTCGCCGGAAAATCTGCCAGTCCCGTTCGCGCCGGGCCTGTGCCGCCGGATCGGGGCGGGTGATCTGCGCGGGCAGGGCGAACACCTCGCGCGCGGCGCGGATGCCGCCCAGATGCGGGGCGGCGGCGGCGATGGCGGCGCCCCGCAGCACCGCATCCTCGGGCTGCCAGTGGATCTCGGCCCCGGTCACATCGGCATAAAGCTGGCGCATCAGCGGCGAGCGGGCCTGACCGCCGGCCATGGCCAGACGGGAGGGCTGCCCCAGCCCCATATGCTCGATCACCTGCCGCGTCCCCAGCGCGATCCCCACCGCCGCCCGCCAGTAAAGCGCGTCCAGCGCCGCCTCGCTGCGATCCAGCGTGGCGCCGTGGATCACGCCCCGCACCAGCGGATCGGCAAAGGGCGTGCGGCTGCCCTTGATATCGGGCAGGACATGCAGGCCCGCGCCCGGCTCCTGCCGCTCGGGATGCAGGCGGGCGAGAATCTGGCCGTGGCTTTGCGGTTCGGGGTAACACTGGCGGACGCGGTCCAGAAGCGCGCCGGTGGCGGATTGCCCGCCCTCGCTGACCGCCTCGCCGGGCAGGATCGCATCGGGATAGGGACCCCAGATCGCCGGTTTCTGCGGCACATCCGCCGCCATCACGCAATTCGAGGTGCCGGCGATCAGCACCGGCATATCCGAGGCTGCCCCCAGCGCCCCGGCGAAGGCATCGATCAGCCCGGCGGCGACCCGGCATCCGGTGGTCAGCCCCAGCCGGTCCGCCGCATCGGCCTGCAGCGCCCCGATCGGCGCGCCCGGCGCCAGAACCGCCCCGCCCCGTGGCAGGTCCACCAGCCCCAGCCCCGCCATCAGCCCCTGCTGCCAGCCACCGGCCTCGGCGATATAGGGCCATTTCGCCACCATGGTGCAGAGCGACCTGTTGTCCTGCCCGGTCGCGGCATAGGCCAGCTGGTCCCCAAGATCGCGCACGGCGGTCAGCCCGGCCCAGGCCTCGGGGCGGTGGCGCGCCAGCCACATCAGCTTGGGCGTCTGCATCTCGGGCGAGACCTGCCCCCCGGCCCGAGCGGCCAGCGGATGGCCGGTGGCGCTCAACTCCTCGGCCTCGACGGTGGCGCGGTGGTCATGCCAGGCGATCACGTCGGGGGCAAAGCCCGGCGCATCGACATAGAGCGAACAGGTCGCGTCGAAGGCCAGCGCCGAGATGTCCTCTGCCGACACCCCGGCCATGTTCTGCGCCTCGCGCAGCGCATCCGCGACGGCCTGCCAAATCTCGGCAAACTCGTATCCGGCGCGCCCGTCCGGGTCGGTTCTGGTGGAAAATCCGTGGCTTGCCCGGGCCAGCAGCCGGCCATCCGGCCCAAAGATCGCCGCCCGCGCGCGGGCGCTGCCTACGTCAACGGCGCTGAACAGCAATTCCGTCCCCCTAGCCCATCCGGCTGAGAGTTTCGGGCAGATCGGCTGCATGTTCAACCAGCGCGTTGGGCTCCAGCGCCGCCAGCTTCTCGGCCAGCCGCGCCGGACGGGCATGGGCGCCGCCCAGAAAGCCCACGACGCGCATTCCGGCGGCACGGGCGGCGCGGATGCCGGCCGGACTGTCCTCGATCACCACGCAATCCTCGGGCGCGGCGCCAAGCCGCTCGGCGGCCATCAGGAACAGGTCGGGCGCCGGCTTGCCGTGCTTGACCATGGTCGCGGAATAGACATGCGGGGCAAAATGATCCCAGAGCCCGGTCAGCCCCAGCGACAGGCGCAGCCGGTCCGGGTTGCTGGATGAGGCGACGGCACGCGGCCCGCCAAGCCGGCTGAGCGCCTGTTCGATGCCGGGGATGGCCAGCAGGTCCACCCGGAAGCGGTCGGCCAGCCGGTCGCGCAGCGCCGACAGGTCCTCGGTGATGTCGATGCCGAAACGCTCGCGCAGATAGCTGATCTCGTGGCTGGTCGAGGTGCCGAGGAACAGGTCATAGGCCTCGCGTTCCGAGATGGGCAGGTCGCGGTTGCGGATCAGCCGCATCAGCTCGCCCATCGACAGCACCTCGCTGTCCACCAGCACGCCGTCGCAATCGAAGATCAGCGCCCGGCCCATCCGCCGCTTACCCGCCGAGATAGCGGCGCAGCGTCGCCGCGGTGCCGTCGCGCCACAATGCGTTCAACCAGTTGCCGAAAGCCTCGGCAAAGCGCGGATCGCGGCCCGTAGCGCCATAGATGTCGGCCATGCCGAGCCAGACGGACGGGTCATCCTTCGCCGCCTTCGCGGTCTCGGTCAGCCGGTCCCAGCTGGGATCATTGGGCTCGATCACCGCGCCGCTGTCGGTCGTCCCGGCGCAGTAGCGGCACCACAAGGCCGATTCCAGCGCCAGCCCCTCGACCGGCAGATCGCGAGCCAGCCGGTCGGCAATGGTCGGGATGATGAACTTCGGCTGCCGGTTCGAGCCATCGAGGCAGAGCCGCCGCACGGTATCGCCGATCTTCGGGTTGGCGCAGCGCTCCTTGACCTTGGCGAAATAGGCATTGAGGTCGGTGCCCGGCACCGGCGGCACGGCGGGGATGATCTCGTCGGTTTCGACCTTCTCGAGGAAGGCTGCCACCAAATCGTTTTGCATCGCCTCGTGGACGAAATGAACATCCATCAGGCCGGCGGGATAGGCGATGACCGCATGACCTCCGTTCAGGATGCGGATCTTCATCAATTCCCAAGGGGTCACATCGGCGACGAACTCGACCCCGGCCTCTTCCAGCGGCGGGCGGCCGGCGGGGAAATTGTCTTCCAGCACCCATTGCATGAAGTCCTCGCAGAAGACCGGGGCGTCGTCGGCGATGCCGAACTCGTCGCGCACCATCGCTCGCTCGCGGTCGCTGGTGGCCGGGGTGATGCGATCAACCATGCCATTGGGGAAGGCGACATCGCCCTTGATCCAAAGCGCCAGTTCAGGGTCCGAGAGCCGCGCGGTCTCGACCACCGCCTCGCGGGTAACCGAGCCGTTATGCGGGATGTTGTCGCAGCACATGACGGTGAAAGGCTGATGACCGGCGGCGCGGCGGGCCTTCAGCCCGGCAACCAGCAGGCCGAACACGGTTTTCGGTGCATCGGGATTGGCGCCATCGGCGGCAATGGCCGGGTGGGTCGGGTCGAAATGGCCGGTATTGGCGTCGATGAAATAGCCGCCTTCGGTGATGGTCAGGCTGGCGATGCGGATGGCCGGATCGGCCAGCTGCGCGATCACCTGCGCCGAATTGCCCGGCGCGATATAGTCGATCATCGGGCCGATGACGCGCGGCTGCGAGGTCTCGGCCGATTGCTCGACCACGGTATAGAGGTTGTCCTGCCCGGCCAGCGTGTCGCGCATCCGCTGGTCGCCGGGCATGACGCCGGCGCCGATGATGGCGAAATCAAGACCCAGCCCGGCATTCATCAGCCGGTCCAGATAGACGGCCTGATGGGCGCGGTGGAAATTGCCGACGCCGAAATGCAGCATCCCGCCGCTCAGGCTCTGGCGGTCATAGGCCGGAACCGCGCAGTCGAGTTGGGAAAGGGTCGCGTCAGAAAGGTTTTGCGCCATCAGGTCACCTGTGGTCTGGGATGGAGGGGAAGCAGGATGCCGATGCCCGTCAGGGCCTCAGCTCATCCACTGCCCGCCATCGACGTTGTAGCATTGCGAGACGATGTAATTGGCCTCGTCCGAGGCGAGGAAAACGGCCATGCCGGTCAAATCGTCGGGGGTGGCAAAGCGGCCTGCGGGTACGCCGGCGGCAACTTCGGCCTTCTTCTGGCCGGGCTTCTTCCCTTCCAGCTTGGCGAACATCGAGTCCACATGGACCCAGTGATCGCCATCGACGACGCCCGGGGCGATGGCATTGACGTTGATGCCATGCTTGATGAGGTTCAGCCCCGCCGACTGGGTCATGCTGATGACCGCCGCCTTGGTCGAGCAATAGACCAGCACCAGCGGCTCACCCCGCCGCCCGGCCTGGCTCGCCATGTTGATGATCTTGCCGCCATGGCCCTGCGCGATCATCTGCCGTGCCGCCGCCTGCATGGTGAACAAGGTTCCCGCGACGTTGACGGCATAGAGCTTGTCATAGCTCGCCCGGGTGATGTCCACCGTCTCGGCCGCATCGAACAGCGCGGCATTGTTGATGAGGATATCGAGCTTGCCGGTCTTCTCGACCACTGCCGCAATGGCCGCGTCGATGCTGTCCTGCTGGCTCACGTCCAGCCGGACGGCATAGGCACCATCGCCGATCTCAGCCGCCGCCGCTTCCGCGGCTTCGAGGTTGATATCGGCGATGGCGACCTGCGCCCCCTCACGCAGGTAGGCTGCGGCAAAGCCAAGGCCGATGCCGCGGGCCGCGCCGGTGATCAGCGCGGATTTTCCATCCAAGCGTTTCACAGTGCCAGCCCGTCCTTGCCGAACTTGTAGACCCGGCCTTCCTGTGCGCTGAGGAAGATGCGGTCGCCGTGATGGACCGGGAATTCACCCTCGGCACGGGCGATCACATGCTCGCCGCTGTCCAGATCGATATGCAGGAAGGTGTCGGACCCCAGATGCTCGGCCACGCCGACGGTGCCGGGATAGTCGCCTTCGCTGGTCGACAGCTTCCAGTGCTCGGGGCGGATGCCGATGGCATGGGCGCCATGGGCCGCCGCCGCCGCGCCTTCGAGGAAGTTCATGTTGGGCGAACCGATGAAGCCCCCGACGAAGCGGTTGGCCGGGCGGGCATAAAGCTCCATCGGGCTTCCCACCTGCTCGACATTGCCGGCGCGAAGCACGACGATCTTGTCGGCCATGGTCATCGCCTCGACCTGGTCATGGGTCACGTAGATCATCGTGGTCTTGAGGCTGTTATGCAGCTCGCTGATCTCGACCCGCATGTTGACGCGCAGCGCCGCATCGAGGTTCGACAGCGGTTCGTCGAAGAGGAAGGCCGATGGCTCGCGGACGATGGCGCGGCCAATGGCGACGCGCTGGCGCTGGCCGCCCGAGAGCTGCCCCGGCTTGCGGTCCAGATAGCTGTCGAGGTTCAGGATCTTCGCCGCATGGCTGACGCGCTTTTCCTGCTCGGCCTCGGGCATCTTGGCCATCTTCAGCGGGAAGGCGATGTTCTTGCGGACCGACATATGCGGGTAAAGCGCATAGGACTGGAACACCATGGCCAGACCGCGCTTGGCGGGACCGGCATCGGTGACATCCTGGCCGTCGATCTGGATCTGGCCCGAAGTCACATCTTCCAGCCCGGCGATCAGCCGCAAGAGGGTCGACTTGCCGCAGCCCGAGGGGCCGACGAAGACGACGAATTCGCCATTGTTGATTTCCAGATCCACACCGGGAATGACTTCGACATCGCCAAAGGCCTTGCGGACGTTCTTGAGCGTAATGCTGCCCATCGTAAGGTCTCCTTATTTCACCGCGCCGAAGGTCAGGCCGCGGACAAGTTGTTTCTGGCTGAACCAGCCCATGATCAGGATCGGCGCGATGGCCAGCGTCGAGGCCGCCGAGAGCTTGGCCCAGAACAGGCCCTGCGGGCTGGAGAAGGAGGCGATGAAGGCCGAGAGCGGCGCGGCATTCGTCGTGGTCAGCTGGATGGTCCAGAAAGCCTCGTTCCAGGCCAGGATGATGTTCAGAAGCAGCGTCGAGGCAATGCCCGGCACCGCCATCGGCGCCAGCACATGCATGATCTCCTGCCCCAGCGTCGCCCCATCCATCCGCGCGGCCTCGAGGATCTCGCCCGGGATCTCGCGGAAATAGGTGTAGAGCATCCAGACCACGATCGGCAGGTTCATCAGCATCAGCACGATGACCAGCCCGGTGCGGGTGTCGAGCAGGCCGGTCCGAAGGAAGATCAGGTAGATCGGCACCAGCACGGCCACGGCGGGCATCATCTTGGTCGACAGCATCCACATCAGGATGTCTTTCGTCCGCTTGGTGGGCGAGAAGGCCATGGCCCAGGCCGCCGGGATGGCGACCAGCAGCGCCAGCACGGTCGAGCCCACGGCGATGATCACCGAGTTCATGAACGGCCGGAAGTAGTTATACTGCGACTGCACCTCGCGATAGCTCTCCAGCGTGAAGCTGGGGATCAGGTCGAAGCCGGCAATCGCCTCCTGCTCGGACTTGAAGCTGGTGATGATGGCATAGAGGATCGGGAAGAAGATCAGCAGGGCCACGAACCATGCGGCGATGGTCCAGCCGATCCGGGTGTTGCGGGAAACTGCGCGTGCCATGTCTCTCTCCTCAGTCCAGGTTCTTGCCGACGGCGCGCATCAGGAAGATGGCGCAGACATTGGCCAGCACGACCGCGATGATGCCCCCGGCCGCAGCCCCGCCGATGTCGAAGTTCAGACGTGCGGCGCGATAGATCAGGTAGGTCAGGTTGGTCGAGGCATTGCCCGGCCCGCCATTGGTGGTCACCAGGATCTCGGCATAGACGCCCAGAAGGAAGATCGTCTGGATCAGGATCACCACGGTGATCGCACGGGCCATGTGCGGCAGGGTCAGATAGATGAAGCGCTGCAGCGCCGGGGCGCCGTCCATTTCCGCGGCCTCCATCTGCTCGCCATCCAGCGATTGCAGCGAAGTAAGCAGGATCAGCGTGGCGAAGGGCAGCCATTGCCAGGCCACGATCAGGATGATCGAGAACAGCGGATATTGCGCGAACCAGTCGACGGGCTGGGCGCCGAAGAACTTGGCGATATCGGCAAACACCCCGTAACTTGGGTGCATGATCATGTTCTTCCAGATCAGCGCCGCCACCGGCGGCATGACGAAGAAGGGCGAGATCACCAGGATCCGCACGATCCCCTGTCCGAAGATCGGCTTGTCGATCAGCATGGCGATCAGGATGCCGCCGACCACGGTGATGGCCAGAACGCCCACCACCAGCACCAGCGTGTTCCAGATCGACTCCCAGAAGGCCGGATCGGTGTAGAAATACTGGTAATTGAAGAAGCCGGCCCAGCTGGTATTCGCGGGGTTCAGCAGGTTGTAGTTCAGGAATGAATAGTAAAGCGTCATCGCCAGCGGCACGATCATCCAGATCAGAAGCAGGACAATCGCAGGTGCGCGCATGAGGCGGGCGAGGCTCTGGGTCTGGCGCGTGGCCATGGCGTGACTCCTCCGGCAAGCGCGAGGCGGGGGCCTTGCGCAGTCTCACGGGCTTGGCGCCGACCGGAGAAACCGGACGGCGCCTTATGCTTGGGTGTTTACTTGATGTAACCGGCGCGGGTCATTTCGCGCGTGGTATTGGCTTGCGCCCCGGCCAGCGCGTCGGCGGCCGACATCTGCCCGGCCAAGGCGGCCGAGAATTGCTGGCCCACCGCCGTGCCGATGCCCTGGAATTCCGGGATGGCGACGAACTGGCCGCCGCTATAGGGAATGTCCTGCACCGAGGATTTGGTGGTGTTGGCGGCGTTCATCGAGGTCAGGGTCATGGCCGCGAAGGGGGCAGCCGCCTGATACTCGGCATTCTCGTAAAGCGAGGTGCGCGTGCCCGGAGGGGCCGAGCGCCAGCCATCGGTCGCGGCGACCTGGGCGGTGTAGTCCTTGCTGGTTGCCCAGGCGACGAACTTCTTGGCCGCGTCAGGCGCGTCCGAGGAGGCCGGGATCGCCAGGCTCCAGGCCCAGAGCCAGTTGCCGTGGTTGTCGACGCCTTCCTTGTTCGGGAACTGCGCGAAACCCACCTTGTCGGCGACGGTCGAATTGGCCGGGTCGGTGACGAAGCTGGCGGCGACGGTGGCGTCGATCCAGATGCCGCACTTGCCCTGCTGGAACAGCGACAGGTTCTCGTTGAAGCCGTTCGACGAGGCGCCCGGAGGGCCGTAATTGGTCATCAGCGCCAGGTAGTCGTTCAGCGCCTCGCTCCATTCCGCGCTTTCGAACTGGGGTTTCCAGTCCATGTCGAACCAGCGCCCGCCATAGCTGTTGGCCATGGCCGTCAGGAAGGCCATGTTCTCGCCCCAGCCCGGCTTGCCGCGCAGGCAGATGCCATAGACTTCGCCATCCTTGTTGGTCATCTTCTCGGCGGCGGTCTTGATGTCGGCCCAGGTCGGGCTGTCCGGAATGGTCACGCCGGCGGCCTCGGCCAGGTCGGTGCGATACATCACCATGGCAGATTCGCCATAGAAGGGCACCGCGTACAGCGTGTCATCGACCGACAGCGCGGCGCTGATCGAGGGCAGGATGTCGGCGGCGTCATATTCGGCCGGCAGGTCGTTCAGCGGCACCAGCCAGTCCTGCTTGGCCCAGATCGGAACCTCGTAGGTGCCGATGGTCAGCACGTCATACTGCCCGCCCTTGGTGGCGATGTCGGTGGTGACGCGCTCGCGCAGGATGTTCTCTTCCAGCGTGACCCATTCCAGCGTGATGTCCGGGTTCGCCTCGGTAAAGGGCGCGGTCATCTTCTGCATGCGGATCATGTCGCCATTGTTCACCGTGGCGATGGTCAGGGTCTCGGCCTGTGCCGCAATCCCCATAACCGTCAATGCGCTGGCCCCCAGAAGGGCGCGCTTCAGATAGCTCATAGTCTTCCTCCCTTGGCATTTGCCATTCCCATGGGCAAATGCTCATCGATCGGCATGTTTTTGTCAACTGAAATTCTTGACCGAACGTCAATCAGCGAGGCGGGATTATGATTTCAAAAGAAATTCTGCGGTCTCGGTATCGGTGATCAGGCCGTTCACCAGCCCGCCGCGCAGCGCACCACGGATCGCCTGATGCTTCGCAGCCCCCATTGCAGCGGCGATGACCAGGGTTGATTCCCGAGACGGGATCGGCGGCGAGGCGACGCGCTGCATCAGCTCGCTGTCGATCAGCCGGCCCTCAGCATCATAAGCCCAGCCCACGATCTCGCCCACCGCACCGGCGCTGCGCAGGGTCTCGATTTCCGCACTGGTCAGGAAGCCGTCCAGCACCAGCGGGGCATCGGGACCGATGGTGCCGATGCCGACAAAGGCCACGGACGCGGCCTGGGTCATCTCGATCACCCGGGCGATGCCTGCCTGCCCGTTTAGCGCCTCGCGCTCGGCGGCGCTGCTGGCGATGACCGGAACCACCAGTGGATAGCTGCGCGCCGTCACCCGCTCGGACAGCGAGAAAAGCACGTTGTAATAGGCGGTCGAGCCGTCGGTGGCGATATTGCCGGTCAGCGAGACGATCCGGTGCTGGGCGCAATCGACCCGCGACATCTGCTCGACCCCCGATCGCAGGGTGCGACCGGTGCCGAAGGCGGCGATCAGCGGATCGGACCGGCGCAGCCAGGTCTCGATGCAATCGGCCACGGCAATGGCCATGCCGGCGCCGCGCGCATCCGCCGGCACCACCTCGCAGAATTGCAGCCCCGCCTGCCGCCGCAACCGCGCGGCCAGATCGAGGCAATCGGCAAAGGGGTGGTCGATGCGCACCTTGACCAGCCCGGCCGCCTGCGCCTGCGCCACCATGCGCTGCACGCTCTGGCGCGAAATGCCCATCTGCGCGGCGATCTCGTCCTGGGTCTGGCCGGCGACAAAGGACAGCCAGGCGGCGCGGGCCATCTGTTCCTGCTTGCGGTCCTCGACACTCATTCCCTGCGGCCCCTCGTGACGTCTGATGCGGGATTAACAGAGATTGGTCTGCGCGCCTATGCGCTTTGTCCGGGTGCGTCGAAAGGGCCGGGGCCGCTGATCATCCGCCAAAGGAAAAGCCCATGTCTTGAAACCGTGCTGGTCCGCAATGCGCGTCAAAACCACGCGTTGAACAGCGGGAAGCCTTGCGAGTATCTGATCGGAACAAAAAGAGAACTTCATGACCCGTCTCATCGAAATATTGCTCTATCGGCTCAAGCCGGGAACCGGGGGAGTGTTCTTTGATATCATGCAGAATATCAGCGTCCCGCTGCATGTGCAGAACGGAATCGATGTGATCTGGCACGGACAATCCCTGCATGATCCCGATGCCTATGGTTTGATCCGTGGCTTTGCAGACATGACGACACTGGATGCTGTGCAGTCTGCATTTTACGCCAGCACAGCATGGAGGTCCGGACCGCGCGAGGCCATCATTGCCCGGATCGAGACGGCAACGAAAATCATCATTCCCATGAACGCTGATGCGGTGAAGGGGTTGCGGGAACAAGGATACCACGCCTTCCCGACCGAAAGGTAAGGACCCTAGGCGGCACAACACGGGTTAGCGACATAGCCATGAAAAACCCCGCGCCATCCGGTCAGGACGGCGCGGGGTCGGGATCAGGTTACGGATCAGGCGCGCAGGTCGAAGCGGTCGGCGTCCATCACCTTGGTCCATGCGGCGACGAAATCGCGCACGAACTTGGCATTCGCGTCATTCTGGGCATAGACCTCGGCATAGGCGCGCAGGATCGAGTTCGAGCCGAAGACCAGGTCGACCCGGGTCGCCGTCCATTTCACCGCGCCGGTCTTGCGGTCGCGGATCTCGTAGAGATCCTTGCCCACCGGAACCCACTGGTAGTTCATGTCGGTCAGGTTGACGAAGAAGTCAGTGGTCAGCGCGCCCTCGCGATCGGTGAAGACGCCAGCCTTCGAGCCGCCGTAATTGGCACCGATCACCCGCATCCCGCCGACCAGAACGGTCATCTCGGGGGCGGTCAGGCCCATCAGCTGGGTGCGGTCCAAGAGCATTTCCTCGGTGCTGACCACGTAGTCCTTCTTGACCCAGTTCCGATAGCCATCGGCCAGCGGCTCCATCACGTCGAACGAGGCGGCATCGGTCTGCGCGTCGCTGGCATCGCCCCGGCCCGGCGCGAAGGGCACCGAAACCTCGACCCCGGCGGCTTTCGCCGCCTGTTCGATGCCGACATTGCCGGCCAGCACGATCACATCGGCGACCGAGGCGCCCGACGAGGCCGCGATCGGCTCCAGCACCGACAGCACGCGGGCCAGACGCTCGGGCTCGTTGCCGATCCAGTCCTTTTGCGGCGCCAGGCGGATGCGCGCGCCATTGGCGCCGCCGCGCATGTCCGAGCCGCGATAGGTCCGGGCGCTGTCCCAGGCCGTCGTCACCATGTCCGACAGCGACAGGCCCGAGGCCGCGATCTTGGCCTTGACCGCCGCGACATCATAGTTGGTCGGGCCGGCGGGGATCGGGTCCTGCCAGATCAACTCTTCCGAGGGCACATCCGGGCCGAAATAGCGTTCGATCGGGCCCATGTCGCGGTGGGTCAGCTTGAACCAGGCGCGGGCGAAAGCCTCGTTGAAGGCCTCGGGATCACGGTGGAACCGCTCGGAGATCGCGCGATAGGCCGGGTCGACCTTCAGCGCCATATCGGCATCGGTCATGATCGGGTTGTAGCGGATCGAGGGGTCCTCGACATCGACCGGCCGGTCTTCCTCGGCGATCGACACCGGCTCCCACTGGTTCGCGCCGGCGGGGCTTTTGCGCAATTCCCAGTCATGCTCCATCAGCATCTTGAAGAAGCCGTTGTCCCATTTCGTCGGATGGGTGGTCCAGGCGCCCTCGATGCCGCTGACGACCTGATCGCGACCGATGCCACGGCCGGTCTTGTTCATCCAGCCAAGGCCCTGATCCTCGACACCCGAGGCTTCGGGGTTCGGGCTCAGATTGGCGGCGCTGCCATTGCCGTGGGCCTTGCCGATGGTGTGACCACCAGCGGTCAGTGCCACGGTTTCCTCGTCATCCATCGCCATGCGGGCAAAGGTCTCGCGCATCTGCGCGGCAGTCTTCAGCGGGTCGGGCTTGCCGTTCACGCCTTCCGGGTTGACGTAGATCAGGCCCATCTGCACCGCGGCCAGCGGGTTTTCCATGGTTTCGGGCGCATCGACATTGTCGTAGCGCGTGTCCGAGGGGGCCAGCCATTCCTTCTCGGCGCCCCAATAGGTGTCCTTCTCGGGATGCCAGATATCCTCGCGCCCGAAGCCGAAGCCAAAGGTCTTCAGCCCGGCGGTTTCATAGGCCATGGTCCCGGCCAGCTGGATCAGGTCGGCCCAGCTGATCTTGTTGCCGTATTTCTTCTTGATCGGCCACAGAAGACGGCGGCCCTTGTCGGTATTGGCGTTGTCCGGCCAGCTGTTCAGCGGCGCAAAACGCTGGTTGCCGGTGCCACCGCCGCCACGGCCATCGGCCAGACGATAGGACCCCGCCGTGTGCCATGCCACGCGGGCGAACATGCCGACATAGCTGCCCCAGTCGGCGGGCCACCAGTCCTGGCTGTCGGTCATCAGCGCGCGCAGATCGGCCTTCAGCGCCTCGACATCCAGCGTCTTCAACTCTTCGCGATAGTCGAAATCGGGACCCAGCGGGTTGGTCTTGCTGTCATGCTGGCTGAGAATGTCCAGGTTCAGCGCGTTCGGCCACCAATCGACATTCGACTGACCCGCCGAGGTCACGCTACCATGCATGACCGGGCACTTGCCGGCAGTTTTCACATCATTTCCGTCCATCTGACCTCTCCGTTTCCAACATGTGAATGCGTATCAGGGCAACAATCCGGCGCGGACCCGAGGGCGCAAACGCCTTCGGGCCACACCGGACCACAACCTGTTGCCGAACACTCTGCCCCAGAAGTTTGATTATTTGAATTTGTATCTTCTTATCCTCGTGATAAATTTATCTTATGAAACGCTTGACCCTGAAACATCTGCGCTATTTCGAGGCGCTGGCCCGCTGGAACCATTTCGGACGCGCCGCCGAAAGCCTTGCCTTGTCGCAGCCGGCCTTGTCCGTGCAGATGAAGGAGCTGGAGGAGATCCTGGGCGCGCCACTGCTGGAACGGGGCGCACGGCAGGTGACGCTGACCAGCCTGGGCGAGGATTTTGCCCTGCGCGCGCGCAAGATCCTGCAATCGGTCGAGGAACTGGGCGAGCTGGCCCGCGCCACCGACGGTCCGCTGACCGGCACCCTGCGGCTGGGAGTGATCCCGACTATAGCGCCCTACCTGCTGCCTGCGACCATCAAGCTTCTGACCCTGCGCCATCCGGCGCTGGACGTGCGCCCGCGCGAGGCGGTGACGCAGAAGCTGATCGATGATCTGCTCGAGGGGCGGCTCGACACGGCCATCGTTGCCCTGCCGATCTCGGAGAACGCGCTGCACGAGGAGCCGCTGTTCCACGAGGATTTCCTGCTGGTGCGGCCGCTGGAGGATGCGCAAAAACCCGTGCCCCGGCCCGAGAACCTGCGCGAGATGCGGCTTTTGCTGCTGGAAGAGGGGCATTGCTTCCGCGATCAGGCGCTGTCCTATTGCAGCCCCTCGCCCTCGCAGCCGCGCGACCTGATGGAGGGCAGTTCGCTGTCCACGCTGGTGCAGATGGTCGGCGCGGGAATCGGCGTCACCCTGATCCCGGAAATGGCGATAGCGCTGGAAACCCGCACGGCGCCGGTCTGCGTGGCCGACCTGCCCGAGCCGCGCCCCTCAAGGCGGATCGGGATGGTCTGGCGCAAGACCTCGCCGCTATTCGGCCAGATGCAGCAGATCGCCCATCTGGTGCGCGACGCGGCGCAGGGGCAGGAGGCGGCGCGAGTGCCTGCGCCCGTTTCCGGCTGACCTGCCCAAACGCACAGAGCAGCTTGCAAATCCCGTCGGCGCGCGGTCAGGTCAGGCGGTATTCGCCGTCACGAGGATTGCTTTGATGAAGTTGCGCCCCGCCCACCTTGCCACCACCGTCGCCCTGAGCTTCGCCCTCGCCGCACCGGCGACGGCGCAGACCGCCCCCCAGCGCGCCAGTGCCTTCTCCGCCGAGGGATTGATCGGCGGCATCACTCGGCTGATGGTCTCTTACGGTCGGATGGTCGCCGATCTGCGCTATGGCGCGCTGGCGGTGGATGGGCCGCGCGGCACGCTGGTCATGCGCGACCTCGAGATCGCGGGCATCGGCAAATACGAGACCTGCCGCGTTTTGCTGGACCGTCTGCAGGTTTCGGGGCTGAGCCTCTGGGCGCAGGAGGAGGCCGCGACCCGGCTTGACCTCTCGGGCCTCGACATTGCCACGCAATGCTTCGGCATGAACGGCGCGATGATCGCGGCGGTCATCGATGATGACATGATCCGGCTGGATACGGTTGCCCTCGACGCGCGCCAAAGTGCCGGCAGCGGTGCGCTGGCCATGGATGTCGAGGCGATCGCGCCGGGCCTCGCCCGGATCGAGGGCAGCGCCGATTTCGACTATGTCACGATGTTCATCCCCGAATTCTTCGAGCGGATCACTGAGGGCAATTCCGACCCCGCAGATTTCAGCGACGAAACCGCGCCCGAGATGGCGGACGGCCCGCCCGAGATGGGGGTCCGGGGCACGCTGCGCGCGGCGCATCTGTCGCTTGAGGATCTCGGCGGTTGGGAAAAGCTGCGCCCGATCCTGCCGCCCGAAGCGACCAGCCCCGAAGGCTTGCAGGCCTTGGTGACGGCCGAACCCGGCACGCCGCAGCAGGCCTTCCAGCAGGCTGTCGCCGACGCATTGAAAGCCTTCGTGGCCGAGCCCGGTCGCCTGACTGCAGAGATCAGGCCCGCCACCCCGGTCGCCTTCGAGTCCAGCGACTGGACCGGCCCCGAAGAGGCGCTGACCCTCTTCGCTCCGGTCTTCACCAATGCCTTGCCGACGCCCCCGCTGGCGCTGGTCGCCAATCCTGACGATGCCAGCGATCCCCGCGCGCTCGGGCTGGCGCTGGCCGAGGGCAAGGGCCTACCCCGGAACCCGCGCCGTGCCATCGAGCTGCTGACCCCCTTGCAGAAAGAGGGCGAGGTTGCGTTGGCGCTGGCCGGGCTGAAGGCGGCCAGCGACCCGCGCGCCGCCTATGCCCATGCCATGACTGCCGCCGGGCAGGGTGTGGAAGGTGCCATGGCCGAACTGGACCGGATCGAGGCGCGGCTGAAGACCGATCAACTGATCGCCGCCCAGCCCGGTGTTACCACGGCCCTGCCCGACGCGGCTTTCGGCTCGGTGGTCTCGCTGCGCGATGCGGCGTTGGCGCAGGAGCAGGGCGATGGCACACCCCGCAGCTATGCCCTGGCGCTGCGCTTGGCCGGTTCCGCCGCCGCTGCCGGCGACGGCCCGTCGCAGTCGCTGCTGGCGCGGCTCGAGGGGCGCTTTGCCGGCGACCCGGCTTGGGAGGAATTGCGCGCCGCCGCCGCCGATCAGGCGCTGGCCGACTGGCGCGGCATGGGGCTGGCCGCGCGCTTTTCCGGCGAGTAGGCGGGGCGGCCCCAACGCGGCAGTTGTCGTCCTGCGCCTGCCTTTGCTATGGATCGCATCAAAACAGGCACGGCCGGGAACAGGCCGGAAAGGACAGTGAATGACCTCCCCCTTCTCGACCTGGCAGATCACCCTGTCGCTGCTGGCCGCACTGCTGATCCTCAGCGGCTGCGGCATGGGGCGTCGGCATTCGGACCTCGAATGCATGGAACGGGCGATGTTCTTCGAATCCAACCGCTCGAGCCGCGACGGCATGATCGCGGTCGGCAGCGTGGTGATGAACCGCGTCGCCTCGCCGCAATTCCCCAATACCGTTTGCGGCGTTGTCGGCCAAAAGAACCAGTTCGCCCCCGGTGTCATGACTCGCAAGATGAACTCGAAGGCCATGCCCGACGTGCGCGCCGCCGCCCGCGCCGTGCTGCGCGGCGAGCGTCACCCGCTGGTCGGCAATGCCCAGTTCTTCCACGCCGCGACGCACCGGTTCTCCTATGACAACATGCATTACGTCGTGACCGCCGGCGGCAATGCCTTTTACGAGAAGCGCAAGAGCCACCTGGTGACCAACCCGGTGCCGCTGCGCCCGCTGGAAGGGATCACCGGGCGGTAGGGCTGCCCAAAAAACCGAAAGACCCCGGCGGGGATCGCGCCGGGGTCTTCGAACTTTGGTGTGGCCGCATCCACCGACCACTGGGCTTCGGGGGGTGAACGCCTGCCGGAGGGACGGGTTCCGGCAGTTCACAAACGTTTATTCAAGCCGTGATCGGCTCAGGCGACCAGCCGATAGCCGCCCGATTCCGTGACCAGAAGCCGCGCGTTCGAGGGGTCGGGTTCGATCTTCTGGCGCAGGCGATAGATATGGGTTTCCAGCGTGTGCGTGGTGACGCCCGCGTTATAGCCCCAGACCTCGTGCAGCAGGATATCCCGCGGCACCACGCCATCCTGTGCGCGGTAGAGGAACTTGAGGATATTGGTTTCCTTCTCGGTCAGACGGATCTTGCGGTCCTTCTGGTCGATCAGCATCTTCATCGCCGGCTTGAACGTGTACGGCCCAAGCTGGAAGATCGCGTCTTCCGATTGTTCATGCGTGCGCAGCTGCGCCCGCAGGCGCGCCAGCAGCACCGGGAACTTGAACGGCTTGGTGATGTAATCATTGGCGCCGCTGTCGAGGCCGAGGATGGTATCGGCATCGGTGTCATGGCCGGTCAGCATCACGATCGGGCATTTGACATTGTGCTTGCGCAGCTTCTTGCACAGCTCGCGCCCGTCGGTATCGGGCAGGCCGACATCGAGGATCACCAGATCGAAGATGTTGCCCTTGCTGGCCTCCATCGCCTCGGCGCCGCTGCCGGCCTCGAGCACGTCGAAATCATCGGTGGCCACCAGCTGCTCGGCCAGGGCTTCGCGCAGGTCCTCTTCGTCATCGACCAGCAGGATCTTTTTAAGTCCAGGCATGCTTGCCTCCTTTGCCTCATTGAGGGATGGATGGGGTCGCGCGCGCCTTGCGTCCAGCTTCATGTCGGAAATCTCACATGGAGTTGTCGGCACGGGGCGTTATGTTTCAGATTGTTTCAGAATCCGCGGAGCCGATGAGCCTGATCCCCACCCTCGCCGAGACCGTCTCGCGCGCCCGCACCGACCTTCGGATGGGCCTGCCGGTGATGATCGGTGGCCATCTGGCGGCGGCGGTCGAGACGCTGTCGCCCGCCCGGATGGCGGCGATGCAGGCGCTGGGGCGGCCGGTTCTGGCGATCACCGAGCGGCGGGCCGAGACGCTGAAGGCGCGGGCCTATGATGCGGGGTTGGCGCGGGTCAAGGTGCCGGGTGATGCCGACCTGCGCTGGCTGCGCGCCATTGCCGATCCCTCGGGGGATCTGATGACCCCGATGAAGGGGCCGCTGTTCACCGATCGCGGCGGCGAGACCGCGCCGCATCTGGCGGCGCTGGCGCTGGCCAAGGCGGCGCAGCTTCTGCCGGCGGTGCTGGTGGTGCCGGCCCCGCTGCAACCCGGCCTGACCAGCGTGGAGCCCGGCCCGCTGATGGCGCAGCTGGCCAGCGAAGCCGCCCTGAACCCCGTTGCTTGTGCGCGCCTGCCGCTTGGCGCCGCCGAGCGGTCGCGGCTGCATATCTTCCGCCCCGATGATGGCGGCGAGGAGCATTACGCCGTCGAGATCGGCGATCCGCCCCGCGACCAGCCGGTGCTGGCGCGGCTGCATTCGGCCTGCTTCACCGGCGATGTGCTGGGCAGCCTGAAATGCGATTGCGGCCCGCAGCTGCATTCGGCGCTGAATCTGATGGGCAGTCAGGGGCAGGGGGTGCTGCTCTATCTCAATCAGGAGGGCCGGGGGATCGGGCTGGCGAACAAGATGCGCGCCTATGCCCTGCAGAACCAGGGCTTCGATACGGTCGAGGCCAATCACCGGCTGGGGTTCGAGGATGACGAGCGCGATTTCCGCATTGGTGCGGAATTGCTGCGCCGCCTCGGCTTTGACCGGGTGCGGCTCTTGACCAACAACCCGCGCAAGGTGGCGATGTTGCAGGGGCATGGCATCGAGGTGAAAGAGCGGGTGCCGCTGATCGTGGCGCGGAACCGCCACAACACCGATTACCTGGACGTGAAGGCCGAGAAATCGGGGCATCTGCTGTGAGCCCCTTCGATCTGGTCCTGACCCCGCTTGGCATCCGCTTCCAGGGCCGGCTGTTCCCCTGCAGCATCGGCAAGCGCGGCGTTACTGACGCCAAGCGCGAGGGCGACGGCGCCACACCGGCCGGGCATCACCGCATCACCGGTCTCTGGTATCGTCCCGACCGGCTGGCATGCCCTGCCCCATGGGCGCGGCCGATCCTGCCCGGCGATCTCTGGTGCGATGCGCCGGATCATCGGGATTACAATCACCACGCCCGCGCACCGCTGAAGGCCAGTCACGAGCGTCTGCGCCGCGCCGATCCGCTGTATGATCTGGTCCTGACGACAGACTGGAACTGGCCGGAGGCCGTTCCCGGCCGTGGCAGCGCGATCTTCCTGCACCAGTGGCGGCGACCGCATTTCGGCAGCGAGGGCTGCATCGCCTTCGCGCGACCTGACCTGATCTGGATTGTCAGCCGCGCCGCGCCCGGCACGCGCCTGATCGTGCCGCTGCTCGGCTGATCGACTTGCGGCCTCAGCCGTAATCCCGCGCGCCGAAAATGGCGGAACCGACGCGTACATGCGTCGCGCCCTCGGCGATCGCCGCTTCGAAATCGGCGCTCATGCCCATCGACAGGAAGGGCAGGTCGTTCTCGCCAGCCAGCTTCCGCAGCAGGCGGAAATGCGACACCGGGTCCTGATCCTCGGGCGGGATGCACATCAGGCCCTGCGGCGCGAGGCCTAGGTCACGGCAGGCGGCGAGGAAGCCCGGCAGCTCATCGGCAAGGATGCCCGCCTTCTGCGGCTCGTCGCCGGTATTCACCTGGATGAACAGCTGCGGCGCGCGGCCTTGGTCGGCGATCTGCTGGGCCAGCTTCTTCGCCAGCGACATGCGGTCCAGCGTATGGATCGCGTCGAACAGCCCGACGGCGGCCTTGGCCTTGTTCGACTGCACCGGCCCGATCATGTGCAGCTCGACCCCCGGAAAGCGGTCGCGCCAGCCAGGCCATTTGCCCTGCGCCTCCTGCACGTAATTCTCGCCAAAGATCCGCTGGCCGGCGTCCAGCACGTGAAGCACCCGGTCCTCGGGCTGCACCTTGCTGACAGCGATCAGGGTGATGCTGTCTGCATTGCGCCCGGCCTTTTCGGCGGCGGCGGCGATGCGCGTCTTGATATCGTTCAGTCCCATGGAAGCGACCATCCAAAAAGAAAAGAGCGGGCGCAAGGCCCGCTCTTTCCGAAGTGTGTTTCCGATCAGATCAGAACGCGAAGCGGATACCCACGTCGGCAACGGTGTCCGAGAACCAGTCGCTGTCTGCGATACCGGCCGCAACGGTCGCGCCGCCGCCCAGATCGTAGTCAACGCCGATACCCCAGCTGTCGTATTCCACGTCCGACAGACCGGCGACAACGGCTTCGCCTTCGTCGCGGCGCCAGAAGCCTTTGAACAGCATGTTGTTGTACTCGTAGCCGAGCGACAGGCCATAGGCGCGGTCGTACTCGATGCCGGTGTTGTCGATGGTGATCGACTCATCGTCGCTGATGGCGAAGTTGATGTCCGGACGGTTCTTGTAGTCAGCGTAGAAGGCTTTGGCCATGAACGCACCCGAGGTGACTTCACCGCCGACAACGATCTCTTTCTGATCGCCGTGCTTGCCGTAGCCGAGGCCGACATTGTAGGTGCCGTTCGAGAAGGTGCCTTCGTAGCTGGCACCCAGCGACCAAGCCAGGTCGGAGTCGGTCGAGTTGTCACCTTCGCCGTAGGCCGGACCCCAGGGGTCGTCGCTGCCGTCGGTGGCCGACGCGAACACGTTCACGCCCGAGATGCTGTATTCGTACAGGATGTTCGGACCCTGGTCGAGGTTGTTGCCATCGGCGGTCAGGTAGGACGGCTCGTTCAGGTTGCCGTAGAAGTCGCCACCGGTGTAGCCGACGCCATACAGGTCGCCAACGGCCATTTCCGAAGCCGAAGCAACGTCACCCATCGACAGTTTGCCGTAGGTGCCCGAAACGTAGACGGCACCACGGGTACCGTTGCCGGCGCGCTGTGCGGCACGCTCGTGGTCGACGCGGAACGAAGCGCCATACGACAGGCCGCTGTCGGTTTCGCCGGTCGCGGTGAAGCGGACGCGGGCACGGCTTGCGAACTGGGCGTCGTTGCCATCATAAACCAGACCCATGCGAGCGTCGCCGCTCAGCGCGATCTCGGCCGATGCAACACCGGCGGTCATGACCAGCGCGGTGGTTGCGAAAAGAACCTTTTTCATGGTTGTGATCCCTCTTGTCTCTCTCATGCCCAAACCGGATCGCCCGCCTTGGGGATGCATCTGTCATCCTTCTTTCGGTCCCGCGATGCAACGGAATCGCCCACCCGCTCAATTCTTTGCTCTTTTCTGTGATGCACATGCGCCACAGTCGGGTTGAGGGACCGCCGCGGCGCGGCCTTTGCCCAAGACGCTTGTCGCCACCGGCAGTTCCGCGCTAAAGCTGCGACAACCAAGAATGCCCAGTTGACGGGGGACCGGATTATGATCGCACGCGCCGCGCGCCTGACATTCGCCACGACGCTTTGCGCGGCCCTCGCCGCCTGCGGAGGAGATTCGTTCAGTTTCGGGGGCGGCGGTGGCGGTGGAGCCACGGGGCGCGGCACCGATGACCAGATCGCGCTGGAGGGGGATGACCGGCAGCCGGGCGGGCGGACGGAATCGACCATCTGGGACCTGTTCAGCAATAACGAGAACCCGAACAACACCGTCGCGGTGAACAAGTACCTGTGGAATGCCAGCCTCGATGTGCTCAACTTCCTGCCGATCCAGTCGGTCGATCCCTATACCGGGGTGATCGTCACCGGCTATGGCACCCCGCCCGGCGGTGGCCGCTCCTACCGCGCGGCGATCAAGATCAGCGATCCGGCGCTGGATGCACGCTCGCTGAAGGTGGCGCTGCAGGGTGCCGGTGGGTCCGCGGTCGAGCCGGGCACGGTCCGGGCGGTCGAGGACGCGATCCTGACCCGTGCGCGGCAACTGCGCATCCAGGACGGCAAGTTGTAATCCACACGAGAAGTCACGGCCCGGTGAACGGCCGGGCCACTGGACCTGATCTGCGGCGGCGTATAAACCCGGCGGGCAATCCTGAACGGCCCGAGGTGTCCCATGCCCTATGATCCCGCCCAAAGCGAAGCGCGCTGGCAGCAAGCCTGGGCCGAGGCCGGCACCTTCACCGCCACCCGCGACGAGCGGCCGAAATACTACGTGCTCGAGATGTTCCCCTATCCGTCGGGGCGCATCCATATGGGGCATGTGCGCAATTACACGATGGGCGACGTGGTGGCGCGGTTCAAACGCGCGCAAGGATTCAGCGTGCTGCACCCGATGGGCTGGGATGCCTTCGGCATGCCGGCCGAGAATGCGGCGATGGAGCAGGGCGGCCATCCGCGCGACTGGACCTATGCCAATATCGCCACCATGCGCGACCAATTGCGCCCGCTTGGCCTGTCGATCGACTGGAGCCGCGAATTTGCCACCTGCGACGACGATTACGTCGCCCAGCAGCAGGCATTGTTCCTGGATTTCCTCGAGGCCGGGTTGATCACCCGCAAATCGGCGCAGGTGAACTGGGACCCGGTCGACATGACCGTCCTGGCGAACGAGCAGGTGATCGACGGCAAGGGCTGGCGCTCGGGCGCCGCGGTCGAGCGCAAGGAACTGACCCAGTGGTTCTTCCGCATCTCGGATTATTCCGACGAACTGTTGTCGGCGCTGGATGGCTTGACCGGCTGGCCCGACAAGGTGCGGCTGATGCAGGCCAACTGGATCGGCAAGTCGCGCGGGCTGCAATTCGGCTTTGCCACCGTCGATGCGCCCTCGGGCTTCGAGCGGATCGAGGTCTATACCACCCGTCCAGACACGCTGATGGGGGCCTCGTTCCTCGCGCTGTCGCCGGATCATCCGCTGGTGAAACTGCTGGCCGAGACCCGGCCCGAAGTTGCGGCCTTCGTCGAGGAATGCCGCCGCATCGGCACCACCGAAGAGGCGATCGAGACCGCGCCGAAGTTGGGCTTTGACACCGGGCTGACCGTGCGGCACCCGCTGGACCCGAACTGGCATCTGCCGATCTGGGTCGCCAATTTCGTGCTGATGGATTACGGCACCGGCGCCATCTTCGGCTCGCCGGCACATGACGAGCGCGACCATGAATTCGCCACGAAATACGGCCTGCCGATCCGCGCCACCTTTGGCGAGCGCGGCATGGATCTGGCTGAGGCCGATGCGCTGGTGGCCAAGGTGGCCTATGTGCCGCTGAAATCTGAGACCGTCACCTTTGTCCGCGGCTTTGCCGGCGAGAGCGACCAGACCGGCGAGGCGGCGGTGGATGCGGCCATCGCCCATGCCGAGGCGCAGGGCTATGGCGAGGGCGTGACCAAGTTCCGCCTGCGCGACTGGGGCATCTCGCGCCAGCGTTATTGGGGTTGTCCGATCCCTGTCGTGCATTGCAGTCAATGCGGCACCGTGCCCGAGGCCAAGAAGAACCTGCCGGTGCTGCTGCCGCAGGATGTCAGCTTCGACGTGCCGGGCAACCCGCTGGACCGCCATCCAAGCTGGCGCCAGACCAACTGCCCGGTCTGCGGTGGCGCGGCCCTGCGCGAAACCGATACGATGGACACCTTTGTCGATTCGTCCTGGTATTACGCCCGCTTCACCGCGCCCCATGCCGACACGCCGACAGTGCGCGCCGATGCCGATTACTGGATGAATGTCGACCAGTATATCGGCGGCATCGAGCACGCGATCCTGCATCTCCTCTATTCCCGCTTCTTCGCCCGCGCGATGGTGAAGACCGGGCATCTACCGGAAACCGCCAGCGAGCCCTTCGATGCGCTGTTCACGCAGGGCATGGTGACGCATGAGATCTACATGACCCGCGACGAGCGGGGCCGGCCGGTCTATCACCTGCCCGAGGATGTGGTGGACGGCAAGCTGGCCGACGGCACGCCGGTCGAGATCATCCCCTCGGCCAAGATGTCGAAGTCCAAGAAGAACGTGGTCGATCCGGTGAACATCGTCGCCAGCTTTGGCGCCGACACGGCGCGCTGGTTCATGCTGTCGGACAGCCCGCCCGAGCGGGACGTGGAATGGACCGCCGCCGGGGCCGAGGCCGCGAACAAGTTCCTCGCCCGGGTCTGGCGTCTGGCCGACGAGGCGCCGGTGGAGGGTGGCGACGATCCCGATCTGACCCGCGCCGCGCATCGCGCCATTGCCGATGTCACCAGGGCGATCGAGGGCTTTGCCTTCAACAAGGCGGTGGCGAAGCTTTATGAGCTGGCCAATGCCATTGGCAAGTCGAAGGCCGGGGGGGACAGCCGCCGTGCCGTCCTGCGCACCATGGCGCAGCTGATGGCTCCGATGGTGCCGCATCTGGCCGAGGATGTCTGGGCGATGGCCGGCGGTCAGGGCATGGCGGTCGATGCGCCCTGGCCCGTTGCCGATCCGGCGATGCTGGTCGATGACACCGTTACGCTGCCGATCCAGATCAACGGCAAGCGCCGGGCCGAGATCTCGGTGCCGAAGGATATGGCGAAGGACGAGATCGAAGCGCTGGTCATGGCCGATGAAACCGTGCAACGTTTCCTCGAAGGGGCGGCGCCGAAGAAGCTGATCGTGGTGCCGGGTCGGATCGTCAATGTGGTTGCCTAGCGTTCTTTCTGTGTCGACCATGCCGCGCCGGGCGCTGCTGGCGGGTTTGCTGGCGCTGTCGGCCTGCGGATTGCAGCCGGTCTATGGGCCTGGCGGTGCGGCGACGAAATTGTTCGGTCAGGTCTCGCCGGCTGATCCCGACACGCCCGACGAGTTCCTGTTCAACCGCCGTATCGCCGAGCGGCTGGGTCCGGCGGGCGGGGCCTATGCGCTGGACTATACGCTGCGCATCGGCGTCGTGGCACAGGGGATCACGCCCGACGAGATCACCACGCGCTATTCGCTGAACGGCAGCGCCGATTTCCGGCTGACCGACAGCGCGAGCGGTGCGGTCGTGACCGAGGGGCAGGTGAGCACCTTCACCTCCTACTCGACCACCGGCACCACCGTCGCGACCCTGACCGCCGAATATGACGCGCGCCAGCGGCTGGCGCGGATGCTGGCCGATCAGGTCGTCACGCGGCTGTTGGCTGCGGCCCCATGATCCTGAAGGGCGGCGAGATCGCCCGCTATCTGGCGCGGCCCGATCCGTCGCGCCCGGCGCTGCTGATCTATGGTCAGGATCCGATGCGGGTCTCGATGAAGCGGGTCGAGGCGGTGGCCGCGCTGGCTGGACCGGATGCCGAGACGGACATGCGCCTGACCCGGATGGCCGGCGGCGATCTGCGCAAGGATCCGGCGCAGCTTCTGGATGCGATCAAGGAGGTCGGCTTCTTCCCCGGTCAGCGCGTGGTGCTGGTCGAGGACACGCCCGACAGCGCGGCGCCGGCCATCGGCACGGCCATTGGCGACTGGCAGGCGGGCGATGCCGCCATCGTGGTGACGGCCGGGGCGCTGGCGAAATCCTCGGCTTTGCGAAAACTGTTCGAGGGCCACAAGGCCGCCGTGACTGCGCCGATCTATGACGACCCGCCGGGCGAGGAGGAAATCGCCCGCTGGCTGGCCGATGCCGGGCTGCGCGAGGTGCCGCGCGATGCGATGGCCGACCTGCTGGTGCTGGCCCGCGCGCTCGATCCGGGCGATCTGCGCCAGACCATCGAGAAGATCGGGCTCTACAAGCATGGCGACCCCGCGCCGCTGACGCCCGCCGAGATCGCGCTGATGGCGCCGGCCAGCATCGAGGCCGATCTGGATGATCTGATCCATGCCGTGGCCGAGGGCAAACCCGCCGAGTTCGGTGCGCTGATGCGGCGGATCGAGGGGCAGGGCACCTCGCCGGTGACGCTGTGCATTTCCGCCCTGCGCCATTTCCGTGCCCTGCACGCCGCCGCCGCCGATCCCGGCGGGCCGGTTGCCGGGTTGATGCGCCAGCGGCCGCCGGTCTTCGGCCCGCGCCGCGACCGCATGGCGCGGCAGGCGCAGACCTGGGGGATGCGGCCGCTGGAAGAGGCGGTGCATCACCTGCTGGAGACCGACCTGACGCTGCGCTCGTCAAGCAGGGCGCCGCAGATGCCGCTGATCGAGCGGGCGCTGATCCGGCTCGCCATGATGCCGCGGGGCCGGCGGTGAGCGAGGCGGTCGACGCGCTGGTGATCGGCGCGGGACCGGCAGGGCTGATGGCGGCGGAAGAACTGGCCGCGCCGGGACGGCGGGTCGTGGTTGCCGAGGCGATGCCGACTGCGGCGCGCAAATTCCTGATGGCGGGAAAGTCGGGGCTGAACCTGACCAAGGACGAGCCTGTCGCGGATTTTGCGGCACGGATCACCGGGGGCTGCCTGCCCCCGGACCCCCGGGGATATTTGAGCCAAGATGAAAGCCAGTTCGGGCCTGAAGAGGTGATTAAATGGGCGCGTGGTTTGGGAATCGAGCTGTTCACCGGTTCGACCGGGCGCGTCTTTCCCAAGGGTATGAAGGCCTCGCCGCTGCTGCGCGCCTGGCTGGCGCGGCTGGTGGCTGGCGGAGTCGAGGTCAGGACGCGCTGGCGCTGGACCGGCTTCGAGGATGGTTTCCGGTTCGCGACGCCTGACGGGCCGCGAGTGATCCGGCCCAAGGTCACAGTGCTGGCGCTTGGCGGGGCCAGCTGGCCGAGGCTTGGGTCGGATGCGGCATGGGTGCCGTGGCTGCGGGCTGCGGGCGTCGAGGTTTCGGAGTTCCAGCCAGCGAATATGGGCTTTCGGGTCGACTGGTCCGCACCGATGCAGCGCCATCTGGGCGCGGCGGTGAAGGGCGTGGCGATCCGGGCCGGCGATGCGGTCAGTCGCGGCGAATGGGTGATCGGGCGGCAGGGGATCGAGGGCGGCGGGGTCTACGAGATCGCGGCGGCGCTGCGTGACGGCGCACCGGGCGAGGTCGATCTGGCGCCGGACCTGTCGGAAGATGCCTTGGCGGGGCGGCTCGCGAAACCGCGCGGCAAGCTGTCGCTGGGGAACTGGCTGCGGCGCGCCCTGGGTGATCCGGTCAAGGTCGCTCTGCTGATGGAATGGGGGCGACCCTTGCCGGATGATCCACTGGCGCTGGCGCGGCTCGCGAAAGCCCTGCCGCTGCGCCATGCCGGCCCGATGGGGCTTGAGCGGGCGATCTCCTCGGCGGGCGGCATTCGGGGCGATGCGCTGGACGGGGAGCTGCAGCTCAAGGCGCTGCCCGGCGTCTTCGCGGCGGGCGAGATGCTGGACTGGGAGGCGCCGACAGGGGGCTACCTGCTGACCACCTGCCTTGCCACCGGGCGCCGGGCCGGTCAGGCGGCGGCGCGGTTGCTGGATCGTTGAGCGGCGCAAGAATCCCTTTGGCGGCGCGAGGAGGTCATGTCAGGCTTTACCTCGACCCAGCCAGAGGAGGTCCCCATGTGCAATGCCTGCGTGATCGAAAATGTGAAGCAATCCATGATGAGCCGCCGCCAGCTGTTCAGCGGCGCGGCGGCAACCGGGGCGGCGGCCATCGCTGCCGGTGCCCTTGCTGCCCGGCCCGCATTGGCGCAAGCGAGCGGCAAGGTGGTCGATCTGACCCATGTGCTCGATGAGAATTTCCCCACCTTCGACGGGGTGCCGGGCATCGCCTATGAGGAGGCGGTGAATTTCGACAGCTCCGGCTATCAGCTGTGGAAACTGACCATCTTCGAGCATTCCGGCACCCATATCGACGCGCCGCTGCATTTCTCGAAGGATGGCACCTCGGTCGCCGAACTGGCACCAGAGACGCTGATCTGCCCGCTTTGCGTCATCGACATCAGCGCCAAGGCCGCCGAGGACGCCAATGCCATGGTCGAGGCGGCGGATGTCGAGGCCTGGATCGCCGCCCATGGCGAGATCCCGGAGGGGGCCTGCGTGGCGATGCATTCGGGCTGGGCGGCCAAGGTCGGCACGCCGGAGTTCCGCAACACGCCCGACGGCAGCTTTGCCTTTCCGGGATTCGGGAAATCCGCGACCGATCTGCTGGCCGGGATGAATGTCGCGGCAATCGGGGTCGATTCCCTGTCGCTCGATCCCGGCAATTCGGCCGATTTCGCGGTGCATAACTCGTGGCTGCCGGGCGGGCGCTATGGCATCGAGAACCTCGCCAACCTGGACCAGATGCCGGCCACCGGGGCGACGCTGTTCGTGGGCGCGCCCAAGCACGCGCGCGGCACCGGCGGCCCGGCCCGCATTCTGGCGGTGATCTGATGGCGACGGTTGCGCTGCTGTCGGACGAGGCCGCACCGGCGGAAAGCCGGGCGGTCTTCGAGGCGATCCGCACGGCGCGGCAGACCGACTATGTCAACAACTTCTGGCGCGCGCTGGCCCATGATCCGGCGCTGCTCAGGGTGACATGGGAGCGGGCGTCAGAGGTCATGGCGCCCGGCGCGCTGGACCCGCTGGTGAAGGAACTGGTCTACCTGGCGGTTTCGACTGCCAATGGCTGTGCCTATTGCGTCCACTCCCATACCGCCGCCGCCCGCGCCAAGGGGATGACGCCCGAGCAGCATGGCGAATTGCTGGCGGTCATCGCCATGGCCAGCCAGACCAATGCGCTGGCCACCGCGCTTGGCGTGCCGGTGGATGAGCGGTTTCAGGAGGGGCCGTAGACCCTATCTCGCCGCCGCCCGTTGGAAGGCCGGGCGGGCGCGCATCCGGTCGAGATAGTCCGACAGCCGCGCCTCGACGATGGGGAACTTGGCCGCCAGCGCCCAGGTGAGGCAATGGCTCAGGATGATGTCGGGCACGGTCATCCGCTCGCCCAGCAGGAACTCGCCCTCGGCCATGCGGTGATTCAGGGTCTTCTGGCTGCGCTCGAATTCCCAACGCAGGGTGTTCTTGATCCCCGACATGCGCAGTTCCTCGGGCAGGATGAAGCTGTGCCGGGCTGCAGTCCACAGCGCCGCGTCGAATTCATCGAGAATGAACTGGGTCAGGCTGTCCTGCCGCGCCCGCTCGATCGAGCCGGCATCATAGGTCAGGGCGCCGTGATGGTCGGCCAGAAAGGTCAGGATCGCGGTCGAATCGGTGATCGGCGTGCCGTCGGCCACCAGGATCGGCACCTTGCCCGCCGGGTTGAACTCGACCACGTCATCGCTGCGCGGATTGGCCGGGACATGCTGATAGGGCAGGCCAAGTTCTTCCAGCATCCACAACACCCGCAGGGTGCGGCTGCCGACGGTGCCGATGACGGTATACATGCTGATCCTCGTGCTGGGGCTGAGGCCCATCAGGCCGCAGCCGGCACGGATCGTCAACCGGCGAAAAGGTGCTGCGCGCGCGGACCCTTACTTGCGGCAGGAGGCCAGTTGCGCACGGTACATGTTGGCGCGCTGGCCGACCTGCCCGGCGACGCGCACCAGCCAGCTTTTGTTCAGGTAGGATTGGCGGGCGAAGCCCGACCGGCCCTCGTGATAGGCGAGGTATTGCGAGGTAGCGTCCTGTTTCGAGATGCCGAGGATCCGGGTCGAGTTGTGCATGTACCAGCCCATGAAATCGGTGGCATCGCGGATATCGTCGCGCTGCGCCCGGCGCTTGCCGGTCTCGCGCAGATATTCCTCCCAGGTGCCGTCCAGCGCCTGCGAATAGCCATAGGCGCTGCTTTGCCGCCCGATCGGGATGACCCCAAGCGCATATTGATGCGGCGTCCGTGCATCGCCGATGAATTTCGATTCCTGATGGATCGCGGCCATCTGCACGGCCACCGGCACGCCCCATTTCCGCTCGGTCGATTTCATCGCCCGGTAATAGGCCGGCCGCTCGGCCACGATGGCGCAGGCATTGTCGAGATTGCGCGGCGCCTTGTAATTGCCGCCGCCGCATGACGCGACCAGCCCGACGATCGCCAGTTTCAGAAGCCTGTTCATGTCACTCGCCCCGGTTTCTTTGTTTTCTGGCGATCATAAGGGAAATCACGCCGGGGTGAAATCACGAATGGCTCAGACGGCGATGACGGCCTGAACGGCGCGGTTCCAAGCGGAATAGCGCGCATCGCGGGTGGCATCATCCATCTGCGGCTCGAAACGGCGGTCAAGCCGCCAGGCCTTGGCATATTCCTCGGGCTCGGGGCAAAGCCCGGCGCGGTAGCCGGCCAGCCATGCGGCGCCCTGGGCCGTGGTCTCGGTATTCACCGGACGGTCGACCGGCGCGCCGAGGATATCGGCCAGGAACTGCATCGCCGGCTCGCTGGCGGTCATGCCGCCATCGACGCGCAGCACGGCATCGCCGGCCTCGGGCCAGTCGGCGCGCATGGCCTGCCACAGGTCGCGGGTCTGAAAGCCCACACTTTCCAGCGCCGCGCGGGCGAACTCGGCCGGGCCAGTGTTCCGCGTCAGGCCAAAGACGGCGCCGCGCGCGTTGGGATTCCAATGCGGTGCGCCAAGGCCGGTGAAGGCCGGGACCATGATGATCTGCTGGCTGTCATCTGCCTTGGCCGACAGCGGCGCGGTCTCGGCCGCGTCGCGGATGATCTGCAGCCCGTCGCGCAGCCATTGCACCACGGCGCCAGCGATGAAGATCGAGCCCTCCAGCGCATAGGTGGGCTTGCCGTTCAGCTGATAGGCGATGGTGGTCAGAAGCCGGTTTTCCGAGGTGACGGCATCGGCGCCGGTGTTCAACAGCGCAAAGCAGCCGGTGCCATAGGTCGATTTCATCATCCCGGGCTGGAAACAGGCCTGACCCACGGTCGCCGCCTGCTGGTCGCCGGCCACGCCAAGGATCGGCACCTCGCGCCCGAACAGGTCGGCGCGGGTGGTGCCGAACTCGGCGGCGCTGTCGCGCACCTCGGGCAGGATCGCCATCGGCACGTTGAACAGTCGGCACATGTCCTCGGACCATGCGCCCTTGCGGATGTCGTAAAGCATGGTGCGCGCGGCATTGGTGGCATCGGTCACATGACTGTGGCCATCGGTCAGCTTCCAGATCAGGAAACTGTCCACCGTGCCGAAGGCCAGTTCGCCCTTTTCGGCCCGCCCCCGCGCGCCCTCGACCTGATCGAGGATCCAGGCGATCTTGGTGGCGCTGAAATAGGGATCGAGCAGCAGGCCGGTGGCGGCAGTGACTGCGGCCTCCTGTCCGTCCTCCTTCAGCCGGGCGCAGAGATCGGCGGTGCGGCGGTCCTGCCAGACGATGGCGCGGTGGATCGGCTCGCCGGTCTTGCGGTCCCAGATCACCGTCGTCTCGCGCTGGTTGGTGATGCCGATGGCGTCGATGCGCGGATTGCCGGCGGTCTCGATGGCGGCGCGGGCCGAGGCGGCGGTGGTGGACCAGATATCACCCGGGTCATGTTCGACCCAGCCCGATTGCGGGAAATGCTGCTTGAACTCCTGCTGGCCCTTGCCCTTGACCTGCAGATCATCGCTGAAGATCAGTGCCCGGGACGAGGTCGTCCCCTGGTCGATTGCCAGAATGGTCATGGTTTCCCTCCCAAGGCGCCTGCTTCTTCTTCATCGAAATATCCCCGCCGGAGGCATCCGGAGCGGATATTCGGAGGAAGAAGAAAGGGGGCAGGCTGCGCCCGCCCCCGATCCTTGCCAGCGGCTTACTGCCAGCTTTTCACCAGCTCGTCATAGCTGACGGTTTCCGGCTGCGGCTTCTCGTTCTCCAGCTTCAGCTGGGGCGCGATGCCGCCGTTTTCCTTGGCGAAGTTGTTCCACCACTCAAGGTCATGCTCCTCGGCCATTTTCGGACCGATATCGCCCTGAACGCCAGCGCGCTCCAGACGCTCCATCACCTGCTCCTGCTCGGCGCAGAGGCTGTCCATGGCTTCCTGCGCGGATTTCGCACCCGAGGAGGCATCGCCGATGGCCTGCCACCACAGCTGCGCCAGCTTCGGATAGTCAGGAACGTTGGTGCCGGTGGGCGACCAGTTCAGGCGGGCGGGCGAGCGATAGAACTCGACCAGACCGCCCAGCTTGGGCGCGCGCTCGGTGAAGCTGTCGTCCTGGATGGTGGATTCGCGGATGAAGGTCAGGCCGATATGCGATTTCTTCACGTCGACGGTCTTCGAGGTCACGAATTGCGCGTAGAGCCAGGCGGCCTTGGCGCGGTCATCCGGGGTCGATTTCAACAGCGTCCACGAGCCGGCGTCCTGATAGCCAAGCTTCATGCCGTCCTGCCAATAGGCACCGTGGGGCGAGGGGGCCATGCGCCATTTCGGCGTGCCATCCTCGTTCACCACGGGGGTGCCTTCCTTGACCATGTCGGCGGTGAAGGCGGTGTACCAGAACATCTGCTGGGCCACTTCACCCTGCGCCGGGACCGGACCCGATTCCGAGAAGGTCATGCCCTGCGCCGCCGGAGGGGCGAACTTGCCCAGCCAGTCGAGGTATTTCTGGATCGCATAGACCGAGGCCGGGCCGTTGGTGTCGCCACCACGGGCCACGCAGCTGCCCACCGGGCGGCTGTTCTCGTCGACGCGGATGCCCCACTCATCGACCGGCTTGCCGTTCGGAATGCCCTTGTCGCCGTTTCCGGCCATCGACAGCCAGGCATCGGTGAAGCGCCAGCCGAGCGAGGGGTCCTTCTTGCCATAGTCCATATGGCCGAAGACCTTCTTGCCGTCGATCTCGCGGCCGGTGAAGAACTCGGCGATGTCCTCATAGGCCGACCAGTTGACCGGCACGCCCAGGTCGTAGCCGTATTTCTCCTTGAACTCGGCCTTGATCGCTTCGTCGTTGAACCAGTCATAGCGGAACCAGTAGAGGTTCGCGAATTGCTGGTCGGGCAGCTGGTAGAGGTTGCCGTCCGGCGCGGTGGTGAAGGACGCGCCAATGAAGTCGGCAATGTCGAGGTTCGGGTTGGTCACATCCTTGCCGGCATTGGCCATCCAGTCGGTCAGGTTGCGCGCCTGCTGGTAGCGCCAATGGGTGCCGATCAGGTCCGAGTCGTTGACATAGGCGTCATAGACGTTCTCGCCCGACTGCATCTGCGTCTGCAGCTTCTCGACCACATCGCCTTCGCCGATCAGGTCATGGGTGATCTTGATGCCGGTGATGGCGGTGAAGGCCGGGGCCAGCACCTTGGATTCGTATTCATGCGTGGTGATGGTTTCCGACACCACGTTGATCTCCATGCCGGCCATCGGCGCGGCGGCGTCGATGAACCATTGCATTTCGGCCTCTTGGGCGGCGCGGTCCAGCGTCGACAGCTCGCCGATTTCGGCATCGAGGAAGGCTTTCGCCTCGTCCATGCCGGCCTGGGCGGCCGTTGCCATCAGCGCAAGCGCCATGGCGGTCGTCAGGTGCAGTTTCATTTGGGTTAATCCCTCCCGTTGTGCCGGCCCTTGCCGGCGGTTGTCACACCCAGCGGAATACCGCTGCGGCGTAAATCAGCGCGACGGCCAGCCCGCCCCAGACCGGAACCCCCATCACCCCAAGCCAGATGAGGCAGATGAAGGCCGAACCGAGCAGGCTGATGAACAGCCGGTCGCCGCGCGTAGTCATGATCCCGAGGACGCCCTTGCGCGGCGTTTCGGGGAAGCGGATGGCGAGCCAGGTGAAGAGGATCAACAGGCCCGCGATGATGGTGAAGAAGAGGGCGGTCGGAAAGGTCCATGCCATCCAGCCGCCGGGGTCGAGGCTGCCGAACCAGTCTTTCACATCGTCCTCCATCGGGACGAGCGTGGTCAGCCAGAAGAGGAAGCCGAGCCAGACGAGGCCCGCGAGGGCGAAGCCGGTGGAGACGGATTTACGCATGACGACCTCGGGACATGATCAGGGCGAAGAAGGTGCAGGGCGTCATCTCAGAAATCCCCGGGTTCATAGGTTTCGATCAACTCGCCCCACTGATCTTCCGGGGCATGGGGATTGCGCTTGTAGAGCTCGATCAGCGCGTAATCCCCCTGCGGCGCGATGCGGTCGATCTCGGCCTCCGCATCGGCATATTCGGTCGCGCCGGTGGCGCTGATCAGCTTGCGTCCCTCACCATAGACGAAGATGGCGAAAACGGCGTTCTCCTGATTGGGATCGAGAAGCGGCATCAGACCCTCCCCAGGGCAAAGCCCTTGGCGATGTAGTTGCGGACGAACCAGATGACCAAGGCACCCGGAATGATGGTCAGGATCCCTGCCGCTGCCAGCACACCCCAGTCCATACCGGAGGCCGAGACCGTGCGGGTCATGGTGGCCGCGATGGGCTTGGCGTTGACCGAGGTCAGCGTGCGCGAGAGCAGCAGTTCAACCCAAGAGAACATGAAGCAGAAGAAGGCGGCGACACCAATGCCGCTCGCGATCATCGGCATGAAGATCTTCACGAAGAAGCGCGGAAAGGAATAGCCGTCGATATAGGCGGTCTCGTCGATCTCGCGCGGGACACCGGACATGAAACCTTCGAGGATCCAGACCGCGAGGGGCACGTTGAAGAGGCAGTGGGCCAGAGCGACGGCGATATGGGTGTCGAAAAGGCCGATCGAGGAATAGAGCTGGAAGAAGGGCAGGGCGAAAACAGCGGCCGGCGCCATGCGGTTGGTCAGAAGCCAGAAGAACAGGTGCTTGTCGCCCAGAAACCGATAGCGCGAGAAGGCATAGGCGGCCGGCAGCGCCACGGTGATCGAGATGACCGTGTTCATCACCACATAGGTCAGGCTGTTCACATAGCCCATGTACCAGGACGGATCGGTCAGGATCGTGCGGTAATTGGCCAGCGTCGGGCTTTGCGGCCAGAGGCTGAAGGTGCCCAAGATCTCCTGGTTGGTCTTCAGGCTCATGTTCAGGAGCCAGTAGATCGGCAGGAGCAGGAACAGCAGGTAGAGCGCCATGACGATGGCGGCGCCCCGGCCCTTGGATTCGGCGACAGCAGCCATTTACAGGGTCTCCTGTTCTTTGGTCATGACGGTGTAGAAGACGAAAGAGATCAGCAGGATCACGAGGAAGTAGATCAGGCTGAAGGCAGCTGCCGGGCCAAGGTCGAACTGACCCACCGCCATCTTCACCAGGTCGATCGACAGGAAGGTGGTGGCGTTGCCCGGACCGCCGCCGGTGACGACGAAAGGCTCGGTATAGATCATGAAGCTGTCCATGAAGCGCAGCAGCACGGCAATCAGCAGCACGCCCTGCATCTTCGGCAGCTCGATATAGCGGAAGACCTTCCAGCGGCTGGCCTGATCGATCTTGGCGGCCTGATAATAGGCATCGGGGATCGACTGCAGCCCGGCATAGCAGAGCAGCGCGACGAGGCTGGTCCAGTGCCAGACATCCATGACGATGATCGTGACCCAAGCATCCAGCGCGTCATTGACGTAGTTGTAGTCGATGCCGAGCTTGGCCAGCGTGTGACCCAGAAGGCCGATATCGACGCGACCGAAGACCTGCCAGATGGTGCCGACGACGTTCCACGGGATCAGCAGCGGCAGGGCCATGAGGACGAGGCAGAAGGACGCCCAGGCCCCTTTCTTTGGCATGTTCAGCGCGATGAAGATGCCAAGCGGGATCTCGATCGCAAGGATGATGGCCGAGAACAGGATCTGCCGGCCAAGGGCGGCGCGGATGCGGTCGGAATCGATCACATCCTGAAACCATTCGAGCCCGGCCCAGAAGAACTGGTTGTTCCCGAAGGTGTCCTGAACGGCATAGTTCACCACGGTCATCAGCGGCAGCACGGCCGAGAAGGCGACCAGCAGCAGCACCGGCAGGACCAGGAACCAGGCGCGGTTGTTGACGGGTTTATCCATCAGGCAGCCCTTTCCGAGGCGCGGGGCGCGACGCGCCAGTCATCGACATAGACATGGGTATGGGCGGGATCGGGGATCACCCGGTTGGCGCCCTCGGGGATCGGCTGGCCCTCGGGAACGATCACGTTCACCTCGGTGTCGCCGACCCTGCCGCGCAGGATGCGGTGATGGCCGACATCCTCGATGCGGCGGATGGTGAAGGGCAGGCCCTCGTCGCCGGCGGCGATGCGCAGGAACTCGGGGCGGATGCCCAGCTGCACCTTGCCCGGATGGGCGTCATAGCCATGGGCCAGCCGCACCTGCCCGCCCACGACATGGGCGGTGGCGCCCTCGATCCGGGCATCGATCACGTTCATGCCGGGCGAGCCGATGAAATAGCCTACGAAGGTATGTTCGGGCGCATCGAACAGTGCCTGCGGCGTGCCGGCCTGGACCACGCGGCCGTCATACATGACCACGACCTGGTCGGCGAAGGTCAGCGCCTCGGTCTGGTCATGGGTGACATAAATCATCGTATGGCCGAACTGACGGTGCAGATCCTTCAGCTGGGTGCGCAGCTCCCATTTCATATGCGGATCGATGACCGTCAGCGGCTCGTCGAAGAGGATCGCGTTCACGTCCTGACGGACCATGCCGCGGCCGAGGCTGATCTTCTGCTTGGCGTCGGCGGTCAGGCCACGGGCGCGGCGGTCCAGCGTATCGGCCATGCCGATCATCTCGGCCACCTGCGCCACGCGCTGCGCCACCTCGGTTTCGGTCATGCCGCGATTGCGCAGCGGGAAGGCCAGGTTGTCGCGCACTGACATGGTATCGTAGACGACGGGGAACTGGAACACCTGGGCGATGTTGCGGTCCGCCGTCGGCAGGCTGGTCACGTCACGGTCTCCGAACAGGATACGGCCCTGCGACGGCACCAGCAGGCCCGAGATGATGTTGAGCAGCGTCGATTTTCCGCAACCGGACGAACCCAACAGCGCATAGGCGCCGCCATCCTGCCAGGTCATGGTCATCGGCTTCAGCGCATAGTCCGAATCCTTGGTCGGATTGGGCAGATAGCTGTGGGCCAGGTTTTCCAGTGTGATCTTGGTCATGTTTCTCCTCCCTCGTCGCGCTGTCAGGCCGCCGCCGCATAGGGCGCGGACCGGGCAAGTGCGCCGTCGGGTCTGAACAGATAGATATGCGCGGGATCGAGCCAGACGGTCAGCTGCTGGCCGTGATCGCGGTCATGGACGCCGTTCACCAGGCCGACCCAGCGGTCGCCCTCGTGATGCAGATGCAGGAAGGTCTGCGCGCCGGTGATCTCGGTCGTGTCGAGCACCGCCGAAAGCGGCAGCGCGTTGGGCGTCTGGTGCAGCGACAGGTGCGAGGGGCGGAAGCCGGCCAGATAGCTGCCATTCGGCAGATCACCCGCCGACCAGACCGCATCGCGGATGCCGGCGCGGCCGTTCGAGACGGTGACGGTGGTGAAATTCATCGGCGGATCGCTGAACACCCGCGCGGTGGTGGCGTCGCGGGGGGCGCGGTAGACGCTGGGCGTCGGGCCGAATTGCGTGACCCGGCCTTCCCACAGCGTCGCGGTATTGCCACCCAGCAGCAGCGCCTCTTCGGGCTCGGTGGTGGCATAGACGAAGATCGCGCCCGATTCCTCGAAGATGCGCGGGATCTCGGCGCGCAATTCCTCGCGCAGCTTGTAGTCGAGGTTGGCCAGCGGCTCGTCGAGCAACACCAGGCCGGCACCCTTGACCAGCGCGCGGGCCAATGCGCAGCGCTGCTGCTGGCCGCCTGACAGTTCCAGCGGCTTGCGGCCCAGCATCGGGGTCAGGCGCATCATCTCGGCCGTGGCCTTCACCCGGCGGTCGATCTCGTCCCGGCTGACGCCCATCAGGCGCAGCGGCGAGGCGACGTTGTCATAGACGCTCATCGACGGGTAGTTGATGAACTGCTGGTAGACCATGGCGACCTTGCGGTCCTGCACGCGCTGGTCGGTCACGTCCTGACCGTTCCAGATGACGCGCCCGGTCGAGGGCTTGTCGAGGCCCGCCATCAGCCGCATCAGCGTGGTCTTGCCCGCAAGCGTCGGGCCGAGAAGCACGTTCATGCTGCCCGGCTGCAGCGTCAGGTCGGTCGGGTAGATCTGCATCCGCCCGCCCACCGATTTCGAGATGTCTTTCAGCTCAAGGCTCATGCGGCCGCCCTTTTCTCGGTCATCCACGCCTCAAGCGCGGCAATCTGATCGGGCTGCATCCGCAGGCCCAGCTTGCTGCGCCGCCAGACGACATCATCGGCATGGCGGGCGAATTCATGGTCCATCAGCCAGTGGACCTCGGCCTCGGTCAACGTGCCGCCGAAGTCGCGGCCGAGATCGGCCGCCGTGCGCGCATCGCCCAGCAGGGTGCGGGCATCGATGCCATAGGCGCGGATCAGGCGATGCGCCCAATCGGGCGACAGGAAGGGATAATCGCGCTGCAGCGTGGCGATCAGGCTGTCGACGCCGTCCACCGGGAAATTCCCGCCGGGCAGGGGCACGCCGGCCGTCCAGTCGCCGCTGGCCTGCGGGAAATGCGGCGCCAGTTTCTGCAGCGCGTGCTCGGCCAGCTTGCGATAGGTGGTGATCTTGCCGCCGAAGACGTTCAGGCAGGCCGCGCCATTGGCATCCAGCGACAGAACATATTCGCGCGTCGCCGCCGTGGCCGATTTCGCGCCATCGTCATACAGCGGCCGCACCCCGGAATAGGTCCAGACGATCTGGTCGCGGGTCACCGGCTGCTTGAAATACTGTGAGGCGAAATCGCACAGGTATTGCTGTTCCGCCGGCGTGCATTCGGCATCCAGCGGGCTGCCCTGATGGTCCTGATCGGTAGTGCCGATCAAGGTGAAGTCGCGCTCGTAGGGGATGGCGAAGATGATCCGCCCATCCGAACCCTGGAAGAAATAGGCTTTGCCGTGGTCATAGAGCTTGGGCACGACGATATGGCTGCCGCGCACCAGCCGCACCGATTCCGTGCTGGGCAGGTGGATCACGTCATGGATCACGTGTCCGACCCAGGGCCCGCCGGCATTGACCAGTGCGCGGGCATGGAAGATGCGCCCGTCCGACAGGGTGATCTTCCACAGCTTGCCCTCGCGCCGGGCATCGCTGACCTCGGCGCCGACAAGGATATCCGCCCCGCGCTCGGCCGCGTCGCGGGCATTCAGCGCGACAAGGCGCGCGTCATCGACCCAGCAATCGCTGTATTCATAGGCTTTCGCCAGCCGGTCCTGCAGCGGGCGACCCTCGGGTCCGGTGGTCAGATCGACCGAGGTCGTTGCCGGCAGAATCTTGCGCCCGCCAAGGCTGTCATACATCGCCAACCCGGCGCGGATCAGGAAACCAGGGCGGCGGCCTTTCTGCCAGGGCATCAACTTGGACAGCATCCGCGAGACCGGCGTGTCCGATTCGAAAGTCATCTTCGGGTCAAGCGGCAGCACGAAGCGCAGCGGCCAGCTGATATGGGGCATGGCCCGCAGCAGAACCTCGCGTTCGCGCAGCGCCTCGCGCACCAGCCGGATCTCGAGATATTCCAGGTAGCGCAACCCGCCATGGAACAGCTTGGTCGACTTCGAGCTGGTGGCCTGCGCCAGATCGCCCATCTCGGCCAGACGCACCGACAGCCCGCGGCCCACGGCATCGCGGGCAATGCCGCAGCCGTTGATCCCACCGCCAATGATGAACAGATCGGTCGTTTCCGACATGGTTCCCCTCTCCCATTGCGCTGCATCCGATCACGGTGGCGTGCGTTCTGTCAATCAGAATTATTCGTTTTGGTTCGTTTATGTTCGTATTGACAGAAAACGAACATCGATCTTACCTAGCGGCATGGGAGAGTGAATATGGCTTTGAACATCCGGCAGGTAGAGATTCTGGAGCTGGCCAAGGCCAGTGGCCGGGTTTCCGTCGACGATCTGGCGACCCGATTCGAGGTCGCGGCGCAGACGATTCGGCGCGATCTCAGCGAATTGGCCGATCAGGGGATGCTGGACCGCGTGCATGGCGGTGCGGTCATGCCGGTCGGCGTCAGCAATATCGGCTATGAGGAGCGCCGGCGGATGAACGAGGAGGCCAAGGCCGCCGTCGCCCGCGCCTGCGCCGCCGAGATCCCCGACAATTCCTCGCTGATCATCAATATCGGCACCACGACCGAGGCGGTGGCGCGCGAATTGCTGAACCATCGCAACCTGACGGTCATCACCAACAACATGAACGTCGCCAATATCCTGGTCGCCAACGAGACCTGCGAGGTGGTCGTGGCCGGCGGCGCGCTGCGGCGTTCGGATGGCGGGTTGGTGGGCGATCTGACGACCGAGTTCATGGCCCAGTTCAAGCCCGATTTCGCCGTCATCGGCACCTCGGCGCTGGATGCGGATGGCGATCTTCTGGATTTCGACATGGCCGAGGTGCGGGTCAGCCGCGCCATCGTGGCGCAGGCGCGGAAGGCGTTCCTGGTGACCGACCTCTCGAAGCTCGATCGTTCGGCCCCGGTTCGGATCATCTCGATTCGCGATCTGGACGCGGTGTTCGTCGATCGCCCCCTGCCCGCCGAGTTGATGCGGCGCTGCAAGGAGTGGGAGACACGGGTGGTGATCGCCTGAGGCGCGTCAGCCGGTCTGGATCAGCGCCACGGTTTTCAGAATCGCAAAGCACGGCGCTCCGGGTGCCAGCGCCAAAGCCTGCGCCGAACGTGCGGTGATCGCCGACAGCAGCCGCGCCTGACCGACTTGCAGTTGCACCAGCACCTTGTCGGCCCCTGATGAGACCTGCACCACCTGAGCCGGCAGCACGTTCAGGGCCGACAGGCCCTGCGGATGGTCGCCGGACAGCATCACCTCATGCGCAAGGATTCGCAGCCGCACCTGTTCGCCCAAGGCCAGCGGCGCGCGCGGCAGCCACAGCGCGCCCGCCGGCGTGTCCAGCCGGGTCAGGTCATCGGCGCTGTGTTCGGCGATGGTGGCAGGCAGTAGTGCGCCGCCCTCGGACCCACCGATCAGCCGCGCGGCCACGGGATCGGCCAAGGCCCCGGCAAGCGGCCCGGCATGGGTGACGCGGCCCTCGGCCATGAGGATCAGATGATCTGCCAGCGCCGCGATCTCGGACATCGCATGGCTGACATAGAGGATCGGCGGCCCGCCTGCCGCGCGAAGTCGGGTCAGATAGGGCAGAATCTCGGCCTTGCGCGCCGGGTCCAGCGAGGCCAGCGGCTCGTCCATGATCAGCAGCTGCGGCGAGGACAAGAGCGCCCGGCCGATGGCGACCCGCTGACGCTCACCCCCCGAAAGTCCGGCAGGGCGGCGGGTCAGCAACTCGCCAAGGCCCAGCATGTCGATCACCCGCGCCCTTGTGGCCGGATCGGGGGGATCAGGCGCGAAGCGGGCACCGTAGTCGAGGTTCTTCGCCACGTTCATATGCGGAAACAGCCGCGCGTCCTGAAAGACATAGCCGATGCGCCGCCGGTTCGGCGGCAGGTTCACCCCAGCGTCGAAGAGGGTCTGCCCGTTCAGCTCGATCCGGCCCGCATCGGGCGTCAGCAGGCCAGCCACGGCATTGACGCTGGAGGTCTTGCCGCAGCCCGAGGGGCCATAGATCGCCGTCACGCCGCCCGGCGCGTCGAAATCCACATCCAGCGACAGGCCGGCAAAGCGGCGGCGAAAGGCGACCTGCAGGCTCATGCGGCCCTGCGCTGCCCGGCGCGGCGGGCCATGACTTCGGACAGGACCACCGCCAACACCGCAATGGTAATCGAGATCGCCACCAGCCGCAGCGCCGCGCCCTCGCCTCCGGGCACCTGCAGGAAGGCATAGATGGCCGAGGGCACGGTCTGGGTCTGGCCGGGGATATTGGCGACAAAGGTGATGGTGGCGCCGAATTCACCCATCGCCTTGGCAAAACCCAGGACCAGCCCGGCAAGAACAGCGGGCAGGATCAGCGGCAGGGTGACGGTCAGGAATACGGCGGCGCGGCCCGCGCCAAGCGTCCCCGCCGCCTGTTCCAGCCTGGGATCGACGGCCTCGAACCCCAGCCGGATGGCGCGGACCATCAGCGGAAAGCCCATGATCCCGGCGGCCAGCGCCGCACCTGTCCAGTGAAAGGCCGGAGACAAGCCGATGCGGTCCAGAAAGCCACCAAGGGCTGAGTTGCGGCTGAAACTCATTAACAGCAGGTAGCCGGTGACGACAGGCGGCATGACCAGCGGCAGGTGGATCACTGCGCTGAGGAGCGCGTGACCGGGAAAGCGTCGCCGCGCCAGAAGCCAGGCCATGGCGATGGCAATGGGCAGCGAGGCCAACGTCGCCGTGGTCGCGACCCGCAAGGACAGCGCAACCGCCTGCCATTCTTGCGGGCCAAGCCAACTCATGTCAGCGGGTCAAAGCCGTTGGCGGTGAAGATCGCGGTGGCCTCGGGCGAGAACAGGCCGTCGAGGAAGGCCTTGGCCGCCGGCTTTTCCGAGGTCAGCGCCGCCGGGTAGGTGATCGGGTCATGGCTGTCCGCCGGGAAGGTATAGACCGCCGTGACCTTGGGCTCGGCAATGGCGTCGCTGGCATAGGTGACGCCATAGGGCGCCGCGCCGGTGGCGACCAGCGCCAGTGCGGCGCGCACATTGTCGGATTGCGCAACATGCGGTTCCAACGCGGTCCAGAGACCCAGCGAGTCCAGCGCCTGCTTGCCATATTGGCCGGCGGGCACCGAATCGACCAGCGCCATCGCCAGCTTGCCACCGTCCAGCATGGCAACCGGATCGGCGGGCAGCTCCGTCATCGGCTCGGCCGCGCCATGGGCGATGAGGATCAGGGTATTGCCCAACAGATCCTTGCGGCTCTCCGCCTGCACGAGCCCGGCCTTTTCGACCTCGTCCATCCACGGGATCGAGGCCGAGATGAACAGGTCCGACGGTGCGCCCTCGACAATCTGCCGGGCCAAGGCCGAGGAGCCGCCATAGGAGACCAGCACCTCGTCGCCGGTCTCGGCCTGCCAGTCGGCGGTGATCTGGTCCAGCGCGGTCTTGAGGCTGGCGGCGGCGAAGACATTGATCTGCTCAGCCTGTGCCGGAAGGGCGAAAAGGAGAGCAAGGGCGAGGGATGTCAGGCGCATGGCAAACTCCGATATATCTCAACGGACATAACCGGCTGCCGCGCGGCGGAGCAAGGGTTATTTTCCATCGGACATATCGGCCAGCAGCGCGCTGATTCCGGCGATGTCGCCCCGGCCATCCTCGGCCAGCATCGCCTCGAGCCCGCGAAAACGCGCCAGCACCGCCTGCCCGGCGGGGGTCAGCGTCGCGCCGCCACCGCCCGAGCCGCCACGGCTGCTGTCGACCAGCGGATCGGCGAAGGCGGCGTTCATCTCTTCCACCAGCGACCAGGCGCGCTTGTAGCTCATCTTCATCCGCCGCCCGGCCGCCGAGATCGAACCCAGCTCGGCGATCCCCTCCAGAAGATCGGCCTTGCCCGGCCCAAGCACCAGCCCGCCGCCGAAATCGAGGCGCAGTCTGATCCGGGGAAAGCGGCTGTCGGTCGGCATGGGGCGCATCTTCACCAAGCGTCACAACCGAAAGCAAGGGGTTTCCGCAGGGCAAAGTCGTGGTTAGGTTGCCGCCATCATATGTTGTTGGGGGAAATTCACATGAGCGATATCGTCATCCTGTCCGGTGCGCGCACCGCCATTGGCACCTTCGGGGGCAGCCTTGCCGCCACGCCGCCGATCGATCTGGCCGCCACCGTCACCAAGGCCGCGATCGAGCGTGCCGGCCTGACCCCCGACCAGATCGGCAACGTGGTCTTTGGCCATGTCATCAACACCGAACCCCGCGACATGTATCTGAGCCGCGTGGCCATGCTGGATGCCGGCGTTCCCGACACCACCCCGGCGATGAACGTGAACCGGCTCTGCGGTTCGGGCGCGCAAGCCATCGTCTCGGCGGTGCAGTCGCTGGAACTGGGCGATGCCGATTTCGCCGTGGCGGGTGGCGCCGAAAGCATGAGTCGCGCGCCCTATGCGGTGCCGTCGGCGCGCTTTGGCGCCAAGATGGGCGACCAGAAGATGCTGGACATGATGACCGGCGCGCTGACCTGCCCGATGGGCACCGGCCATATGGGCGTGACGGCGGAAAACGTTGCCGCCGAGAACCAGATCACCCGCGAGATGCAGGACGAATTCGCGCTGGAATCGCAAAAGCGGGCGGCGGCGGCGATTGCCGGGGGCTATTTCAAGGAGCAGATCGTTGCGGTCGAGATCAAGGGCCGCAAGGGGCCGCAGGTGTTTGATACGGACGAGCATCCCAAGGAAACCAGCCTCGAGAAACTGGCCGGGCTGAAGACCGTGTTCCAGAAGGACGGCACGGTGACCGCGGGCAATGCAAGCGGCATCAATGACGGCGCTGCCGCCATCGTGCTGGCGCGGGCGGAAGCCGCCGAGGCTGCCGGGCTGAAGCCGCGCGCGAAGGTGCTGGGTTATGCCGTGGCCGGGGTGCCGGCGCGGATCATGGGCATCGGGCCGATCCCGGCGGTGCAGAAGCTGATGGAGAAGACCGGCCTGAAGGTCGAGGATTTCGATGTCATTGAATCGAATGAAGCTTTTGCCTCGCAGGCGCTGGCGGTCAGCAAGGAGCTGGGCTTTGACGCGGCCAAGGTGAACCCCAATGGCGGCGCCATCGCGCTGGGCCATCCGGTCGGCGCGACCGGGGCGATCCTGACGGTCAAGGCGCTGTATGAGCTGGAGCGGACCGGCGGCAAGATCGGCCTGATCACCATGTGCATCGGCGGTGGTCAGGGCATCGCCGTGGCGATCGAGCGGGTCTGATCGTTCGGCACCGCGCAATTTGCGGAACAAGCGAGCGCCGCGTGGGGGAATACCCTGCGCGGCGCTTCCGTTTCAGGGATCCTCGCGCGCGGACAGGACATGTTCCTGCCCCCATTCCCTGAGCGCCAGCAGGATCGGGGCCAGCGCCTGCCCCTTGGCGGTCAGCTCGTATTCGACCTTCGGCGGCACGACGGCATGGACGGTGCGGGTCAGGATGCCGTCAGCCTCGAGCTCGCGCAGCTGGTTGGTCAGCGTCCGCTGGGTGATCGATCCGACCGCGCGGCGGATCTCGCCAAAGCGCAGCTTGCCACCCAAGAGGTGGAACAGGATCACGCCCTTCCACTTACCACCGATGATTTCCAGCGCACCCTCGACGGCGCAGCCGCGGGACTGGTCATAGCGTTCGAAGCGCCGGGCGCGGGTGGGTGTGGTATCCATCGGGATAGTATGTACCAGAAAGCTGCGTTCTTGCGAAATGGATACGGAGGGCGCAGATGAATCGCATCACCGAAACACGCCCCTGCGCGACATGCCGCAGCCCGGAGGTCCCATGTCCGATTTCGACCGCTCGCCCGATTGCCTAGCCTTCTCGCCCGCCGTGCAGGCGGCGCAAACGCGGCTGGGATCGCGCCGCCTGTTCGAGGCGGCGCAATGGCCGATCGACATTTCGCCCGAACTGGAAAGCTTCATCGCCGCGCAGCGCAGCGTGTTTCTGGCCACGGCCAGCGCCGAAGGGCGGCCCTATGTCCAGCATCGCGGCGGCCCGCCGGGTTTCATCAGGCTGCTGGACAGCCGCACCCTCGCCATGGCCGACCTGCGCGGCAACCGGCAATATATCTCGCTGGGGAACCTGCCGGAGAACGACCGGGTCGAACTTTTCCTGATCGACTACATGCGCCGGCAGCGGGTGAAGATCTGGGGCCGGGGCCGGATGGTCGAGGATGACCCGGCGCTGGTCGCGCGCCTTCTGCCCGAGGGGGGGCGGGCGGATCGGGCGCTGGTGATTGCGGTCGAGGCCTGGGACGTGAACTGTTCGCAACATATCCCGCAACGGTTTGAGGCGGAGGATGTGGCGCGGGCACTGGCCGCGCGCGAGGCGCGGATTGCGGAATTGGAGCGCGAGGTGGCGGTGTTGCAGCAGCAGCTAGCGGTGCGGGAGGTGTGCGGGGATGATTTGTGGGAGGGGTAGGGGGTGGTTGAGGGAAGGTGCGTGCGAGCACGCAGCCTACGATTGCGCGATCACCTAAATATCCTCTGCAAATCCCGTGATCCGTGCAGCACCCTGACAATCTGCACGTCCTCCCTGGCATCAAGGAAGAAGATCAGGTAGCGGCCGTGTCGAGCTGACCGCAGCCCTTTGCGCACATCGTCGCGCGCGGGGAAGCTTGCGGGGTGCTCGGCCGCTTGACGCATCTTGGCCTCGATCTCGGCCAGGAACGACAGGGCGCGCCCAGGATTGTCCTGGGCAATGAAATCACCGATCTCGATCATGTCAGCGCGCGCGGCGGGCAATATCACCAGGCGCGGCACGGATCAGGACTTCGCCCCATAGCGCGCGCGGAGTTCGGCAAACACCTGATCCGCCGGGATGCCCGGTCCACTGTCCAACCCTGCCTTGATCGCGGCCCGCAGGGCTTCCAACTCGCGCCGCTCCGTATCCCTGTTGCGAGTCCAGTCGCGCAGTGCTTCGCGGACAATCTCGCTGGCCGAAGCATATTCTCCGCCGGCAACGGTCTGGCGAAGGGTCTCGGCCATCTCGGAGGGCATCGTGATCGTCAGTCTTTCGACAGCACCCATAGCGGCACCTCTTCAGTGGCAGCATACAATATCATACTTATGATGCGGCAATGTGCAAGAGTGGCGCCATCGGCTTTTGTTTCGTTGCAAGGTTGCGAGTCCACCTGGGTCATTTTTCGCGCGCCGATCACTTGCCCGGCGGTGGTATGGAATCTGGCAGGTCAGGAGCTGCGGGCTCTTTCGAAACTGGGGCGAAAGTCGAGAAGGACCAAATGCCCCCCCAAAAAATGAAACGGGCCGCCCGAAGCAAGCGGCCCGCGAGTTCCACGGAGATGGTCCGGTTAGGGATGGATAAGATCCGTCCGGTCCCAATCAGGGTTTACGACCTTTAGGGCTGCCCTCAGGCCACGGCCCCCCTGACTGTTCCGACACCTCTCTCCAATATCACTCTCGACACTGGACCACCTCCTTTCAATTGGTTGCCGTTATACCTGAAAGGGTGCCACAGTTTCGAAATCTGTCAATCAGATTTCTTGAGTCTTGCTCAACAAATTGTTGACGATGACGCGATAGGGCACAAGGGCAAGTATGGCCTGCGCCAGCTTGACCAGCCAGTCGGCCGCCGCCAGCGACACCCAGAGCGGTGCCTGCGGGCCAATGCCCAGAAGCGGCAGGGACTCGTTGGCCCAGCTGACATCATCGCTGGGGCTGATGAAGCTGAGCCCGCCGGCAAAGGCGATCGAGAAGAAGATCAGCGTGTCGGTGGCCGATCCGACCAGCGTCGAGGCCAGGGGCGCGCGCCACCAACTGCCGTCGCGCAGCCGGTTGAAGATGGTCACGTCCAGAAGCTGCGCGGTCAGGAAGGCGAGGCCCGAGGCCAGTGCGATCCTTAGCGTCGTCGCGCCGGCGCCGGCGGCGACCAGCGAGCAGGCGACGCCGATGACGAAGCCCGACAGCACCACCCGGCGGGCGGCAGCGGCGCCATAGACGCGGTTCATGACATCGGTGACGAGGAAGGCGATGGGGTAGCTGATCGCGCCCCAGGTCAGCCAGTTGCCCAGCTGGTGCTGGACAAGGATATTCGAGGCCACGACGATCGCGGCCATGGCAAGGATGCCGGGGAAGTAACGGGTCATAGGGTTTCCGTTTTACAAGGTGGCGGAAGAACTCGGCCCATCATCGGGCAGGGGGCGCATACGCCCTGGACCCGGCCCTTGTCAATGAACTGCGCCAATGTCCGCGGGTCACTCGCGCAGGCGGTATTCCACCAGTTCGGTGCGCTGGACGAACAGGAAGTTGTCGTCCGAGATCATGGTCAGCCGGATGCCCTGCCCGTCGGACCAAACCGAGAGCCCCTCGAGATTGTCATATTGCAGGGGCCGAGTGGTCAGCAGCACCTCGCCCGCGCTGATGCTGTCGGGGCCAAGGTCAAAGCGGCGGACGCGCGAGGCAAAGCCGAGGATGCCGTGAAAACTGCGCTCGAGCAGGTAAAGCCGCCCGTCGGGGCCGATATCGGCACCCACCGGCAGCCAGTCGCCATCGCGCGAGATCTCGAACGGCTGGTCCCACTGACCGTCACGATAGCGCAGCACCGGAAAGGGCCGCCCCTCGGCGCCCGAGCGTTCCGGCATGGTCAGCAGCGTGCCGTCGGGCTGGATGGCGAGTGCCTCCATCCCCGAATTCACCCGCAAACGCGCCTCGGGCGGGGGCTTGCGGATGCGCTTGGCCGGCTGATCGGGCGTGTCATAGCGGGCGAGGCGGTCCAGCCCCTCGAAGCTGACCCAGATGGTGCCGTCCTGCGCCAGTGCCAGGCCTTCGCTGTCGCCCGTGCGACCGGGCGGCAGGGGATTGCCCTTGCTGTCGGCCAGGTGGCTGCGCCCGGCGATGTTCATCCCGCGAATCCGTCCCGAGGCATCGCGGTCGATGCTGCCCCAATAAAGGAACGCACGGTCGGACAGGGCATGGAAACCCAAGCCGTCATCGCTGATCTCGAGGCCGGAAAAGCCTCCGAAATCCGGATCCTCCTGCGGCGAGGACCAGACATAGGTCGCGACATAGTCGAGACTGGCTGCGACCGCGGGCGATGCCGCGGCCATCAGGACAGTCAGGAACGTGCCGAGAAGACCTAGCGCGCTGTGCCGATAACCTGGCATTGCCTCGGCATTTCGCTCAGTCGGAAGCTGCGGGGATGGCGATAGTTCGGGTCGGCCTGGCCCTTCGGCCGGGTCGAGGGGTTGGCGCGATAGGCGAGCTCCTGCATCGCATCGCCGCAGCCATTGTCATTGCCCGACAGCTGCGCCACCGGCGTCGCCGGGTTGCTGCAGCCGGAATTGCCGCGCGGGCAGTGCAGCCGGACATGGAAGTGATAGTCGTGGTTCGGTGTCGGGCGCAGCTTCTGCAGCCAGGCGCCACGATTGCCATTCGCCTTGCACATCGCCACCTTGATGGCCGCGTCAAGGAAGATACGGTCGACGCGCGGGTCCATCGCCGCCGACTGGATCAGCGCACCATGCGCCGGCGTCCAGTAACGCGACAGGCCGAGGCCGTTCGGTGCGACGACCGAGACCGAGGAAATGCTCTCCCGCTGCGAGGGCGAGAGGCGTAGACTTTGCGGCATCAGCATCCAGATATCGGCATCGAGGCCCAGCTGATGGCTGGCATGGCCGCTGATCATCGGGCCACCGCGCGGCTGGCTCATGTCGCCGATATAGAGGCCGCGCCAGCCCATCTTTGTGGCCGCTTGCGACAGGCCGACGAGGTAATTGACCAACTCGGGATGGCCCCAGTTGCGGTTGCGCGACAGGCGCATCGCCTGCCAGGTCGGCCCGCTTTCGGGCAGGGCCATGCCGCCGTTGAAGCAACCCTTGCTGTAGCTGCCGATCGAGACGGGCTGGCCGCCGGTCGGGCCACCGACGCGGCCAAAGACATCCTTTGCCAGCGGCGATTGCGCCGCAGCAGGCAGGGCCATGCCGATCAGAACGGCGGCCGTTGTCAGAATTTTGCGGATCACTGCTGTGCCTCTCCCTCTGCTTTGACCCAATGTAGCAGGACCAGTGACAGAAGGAACATCACGATCAGCGGAGAGATGCCGATGCGCTGGTTGCCGGTGATCTCGGTGACCACGGCGACCAGGAAGGGGGCGAGGAAGGCCGTCGCCTTGCCGGAAAGGGCAAATAGGCCGAAAGCCTCGGTGGCCTTTTCCGGCGTGGTGTGGCGCACCATCATCGTCCGGCTAGCCGATTGCAGAACCCCACCGGCGCCGCCGATCACCACGCCGCAGGCAAAGAAGATGGCATCGGGCAGACGCGAGCCCTCGGCCAGCGGAATGCCGAAGAGCGTGGTCCGGTCCATGCCGACGATCACCACGCAGACCGCCATCAGCGCGAACGTGCAGGCGATGATGACGGGTTTCGGGCCAAAGGCCTTGTCGGCCCGGCCGCCCAGATGCGAGATTACCGCCGCCGCCAGCGCCGACACCACGCCGAAGACGCCCGACAGGAAGACCGGCCAGCCCAGCACCGTTCCGGCATAGATGCCGCCAAAGGCATAAATGGCATTCAGCGCATCGCGCGAGAACATCGACGAGATGAGCCATGCGGTCAGCGATTGCCGCTGGCCGAGGCTGACCAGAAGCCGCCACAGGTCCGAGAGCGTCTGGCCCATGCTGAAGGACTGGCGGGGCAGTCGCGGCTCTTTCACCCAGAGGAAGAAGGGGATCATGAAGACCACATACCAGATCGCGGTGAAGGGCCCGGCAAAGCGGGTGCCCTCGCGCAGCTCTGGATCGAGGCCGAAAAGTGGTCTGATGCCGATCAGGGTGTGGCCGGTGCGCGGGTTCTCGGCGAAGAACAGCAGCATGATGACCAGCGCCACCAGCCCGCCGGCATAGCCAAACGCATAGCCGCTGCCCGAGATGCGGCCGATCTCGTCCTCGGGGGCCAGGGCGGGCAGAAGCGCATTGGTGAAGATGGTGGCGAATTCCATGCCGATCATGCCGATGCCGAACCAGATCAGCGCCATCACCAGGTCCGGCTGGACCGGGGCCAGGTACCATAGGCCAAGCGAGCCGATGATATAGAAGGCGGAGAAGATCCAGATCCACAGCATCCGCCGCCCGGTGGTGTCGGCAATGGCGCCGAGGATCGGGGCCAGAACGGCGATGATGACCCCCGAGATCGAGAGACCCATGCCCCAGAGCGCCTGTGCCTCGGCCCCGGCGATGGTCGCGCTTTCGCCCATGGCGATGTAATGGGTCTTGGCGATCTCGCCGAAGTAGATCGAGAAGATGAAGGTCAGAAGCAGCGTCGAAAAGGGCTGACTGGCCCAGTCAAAGAACCACCAACCCCAGATGCGCTTGCGGTTCATGATGGCCCTTCTTGGTTCCGTTCTTCTTCACCGAAATCTTTCGGGGGTCCGGGGTCAGCCCCCCGGCCTCTCCTTCGCTTCGGCGTCGCCATAAGGCCAAATGCCGGTCAGGCTGGCAAGATGCCTTTCGTGACATCCTTTACGTCATCCCTGACGTCGGGGGGCAGGACCGGGGGCCAGGGGCGCAACGCGTCGGCTGCGATCCAGGCCTGCACCCAGTCCGGCAGGGGCGGGCTTTCAGGATTGGCTCCGGTCGCGGCGAGCAGTTCAACGGGCGGGACGATGCCCTTGGCGCCGGTGATGGCCGAACGGATCAGGATGTGGTTGCAGCATTCGCCCTTCCGCCACATCGACTGCTCCATATAGATGAAGCGGTCGTCCCACCCGATGGCGCGGCTGAGCATGGTGAACCGTTGGAACGCCTTGATGCGGCGGCGGTAGCGGACCGAATTGCCGGCGACGGTGATGCCCCAGCCGCGCGTCTTCAACGTGCCAATCAGCCCGGTGCGCGAGGCGAGCGGGATGCGGCCCAGATCGTAAAGCGTCAGGGTGCGGCCATTGTTCAGCTCGATCCAGGGATCGAGATCCCAGGGCCAGCACATATGGGTTGAGACATGGGTGCCGGTGAAGTCGAGCGGCGGGGCCGAGCGGAACTTGACCATTTCCTTGACGAAGCGAATGAGGGGATACATCGACCGGCCCTTTCCTGTCTCTCTGCCCCCTGACCTGACGCTGCCTGACGCGAAGGTCAATCGCGACCCTGCGGCAATCGGCCCCCTTGTGCCATGCCCGGCTTGCACGGCGGGCGCGGCGCGGCCATACAGGGCCAAATTCGCGAATGACCGAGCAGGAAGGAACGACACGGGATGACGACGCTGTATCAGGCGCTGATGCTGATCCTCGATGTGATCTGGTTCATCATGATCGTCCATATCATCATGTCCTGGCTGATCAACTTCCAGGTGCTGAACCTGCGCCAGCCGCTGGTCGCGCAGCTTTGGGACGGGCTGAACCGCCTGCTCGAGCCGATCTATGGCCCGGTTCGCCGCATCCTGCCGAATACCGGCGCGCTGGACCTGGCGCCGCTGGTGGTCTTCATCATCATCATCATCCTGCGTCAGGCCCTGGCCAATAATGCGGGCCTGTTCCTCGGCTACTGATGCCCGCTGATCTGCTGAGACAGGTCTGGGGCTTCGACGATTTCCGCCCCGGACAGAGGGAAATCGTCGAAGCCGTGGCCGACGGCCATGACGTGCTGGCGATCATGCCGACGGGCGGCGGCAAGTCGCTGTGCTTCCAGCTTCCGGCGCTGATGCGCGAGGGGGTGACGGTGGTCATCTCGCCGCTGATCGCCCTGATGCGCGATCAGGTGCGGGCGCTGCGCGAAGCCGGGGTGCCGGCCGGGGCGCTGACCAGCGGCAATACCGAGGTCGAGACCGAGGAGGTGTTTGCCGCCCTGCGGGCTGGCGAGCTGAAACTGCTCTACATGGCGCCGGAGCGGCTGGCGGGCGGCGGGACGCTTAATCTCCTGAAGCGCGCCGGCGTCACCGCGATTGCCGTGGACGAAGCGCATTGCGTCAGCCAGTGGGGCCATGACTTCCGCCCCGATTACCTGCGCATCGGCGATCTGAAGCGCGAGCTTGGCGTGCCGCTGGCGGCCTTTACCGCCACCGCCGATGCCGAGACCCGGGCCGAGATCGTCACGCGGCTGTTCGATGGCCGCGCGCCCGAGACCTTCCTGAGGGGCTTTGACCGGCCGAATATCCGGCTGGCCTTCCAGCCCAAGGACAGCCCGCGGCGGCAGATCCTCGATTTCGCGCGGGCGCGGCGCGGGCAGTCGGGGATCATCTACTGTGCCAGCCGGGCCAAGACCGAGACGCTGGCCGAGGCGCTGGAGCGCGAGGGCATGGCGGCGGTCGCCTATCACGGCGGGATGGAGGCGGATCTGCGCCGCAGCGTCGAGGGGCGGTTCCAGCAGGAGGACGGGCTGATCGTCTGCGCCACCATCGCCTTCGGTATGGGCATCGACAAGCCCGATATCCGCTGGGTCGCCCATGCCGACCTGTCGAAATCGATCGAGTCCTACTATCAGGAGATCGGCCGGGCGGGGCGGGATGGCGATCCGGCCGAGACGCTGACGCTATACGGTCCCGACGACATCCGCTTGCGCCGGATGCAGATCGACGAGGGGCAGGCCGAGAATCCCCGGAAAGAGGCCGATCACGGGCGGCTGAATGCGCTGCTGGGTCTGGCCGAGGCGACGGGATGCCGGCGGCGGCAATTGCTCGGATATTTCGGCGAGGATCTGGCCGGGGATTGCGGCAATTGCGATATCTGCGCCGCGCCGCCGAAACTGTTCGACGCGACCAAGGCGGTGCAGAAGGCGCTGTCGGCAATGCTGCGCACCGGCGAGTGGTTCGGGGCGGGGCATCTGATCGACATCCTGACCGGCACTGCCACCGAGAAGGTGCAGGCGCGCGGCCATGACCGGCTGCCAACCTTCGGCGTGGGCGGCGAGTTCAACCGGGGGCAATGGCAGGCGATCTTCCGGCAGATGATGGGCCGCGACCTTTGCCGCCCTGATCCCGAGCGTCACGGCGCGCTGCACCTGACCGAGGCCGCCCATCCGGTGCTGAAGGGCGAGGTGCAGGTGACCTTGCGCCATGACATGACCCTGCGCGCCAAGCCGGCGACGGTGCTGCGCACGCAGGTCGCCGAAGAGGACGAGCCGCTGCTGTCGGCGCTGAAGGCCAAGCGGCGGGCGCTGGCCGAGGCGGCGCGGGTGCCGGCCTATGTCATCTTCCCCGACCGCACGCTGATCGAGATGGCCGAGCGGCGACCGCAAACGCTGGACGAGATGGCGCAGGTGAGCGGCGTGGGGGCGAAGAAACTGGACAGCTATGGCCGCGAGTTCCTGAGCGTCATCGCCGGCGCGGCGCCCGAGATGCATCCCGCGCGGATGAAGCTGGCCGGGCGGCCCGAGGGCGCGCTGTTCGACCGGCTGGTCGAGGCGCAGGCGCTGCTGTCGCGCGGTGAGGACGGCACCGGCAAGCCCTTGTCCTGCACCAGCCGGACGCTGAAGCTGGTGGCGGAGCAGCGACCGCGGACATTGGACGAGTTGGCCCGGGTCTCAGGCATGGGCGAACAGAAGGCCGAACGCTTTGGCGCGGCATTTCTGGACGCGATCGCGGCGGGTTAGACGCTTTCGCGGCTGAAGGAAGCTTCAGGCAGGATCATGTCGGCGATGGTGTAATCGCGCAGCGTATCCAGAAAGGCGCGCAGCGCCTTCTGCAGCGGGCTGATCAGCCGACAATCCTTGGTGATGACGCATTGATTGCCGCTGCGCATGCACTCGACCAGTTGCAGATCCGGCTCGACATGCAGGATGACATCCGAGATGCGGATCTCGTCGGCCGGGCGACCCAGCCTGAGCCCGCCCGAACGCCCGCGTTGCGCGGTCAGGAACTGGCCGCGGGTCAGCGTGTTCACCACCTTCATCACCGTGCCGCGCGGCTGCTTGTAGACGGTGACGATCTCGTCGATGGTGATCAGCCGATCGCCATGCGACGCGGCAAAGATCAGCACCCGCAGGGCGACGTCGCAGCTGTCTGTCAGGCGCATCTTGGTCTTCCGTCATGGGCAGTCATCACAGTTCAGCCCTAACCGAAACCGCCCCGGTTTGACAGCTATCCGCTTGGTCATGTCCGCAGGTATCTTGCACATGCTGCAAAAAAGTCCCGGACAGGGCTTCCCGCCGATGCGCAATAGAAATACATAAAAGGAATCTTATACGAATCAATCATAGCGCGAGCATTGCCCATGCCTGAACCCCTCTCCCCCGAAGTGCTGGATCTGATCGAGGCCACCGCGCCCGCCGTCGCCGGCCATATCGATGATATCGTTGCCGGACTCTATCGCCGCCTGCTGGCCGATCCCGAGATCCAGAGCCTGTTCAATATGACCCACCAGGGCGGCAGCTCGCCCCAGCACAAGGCGCTGGCGACGGCGCTGGTCGCCTATGCCACGCATATTCGCAACCCGGCGGTGCTGGGCGGCGGGATCGAGCGGATCGCCCAGAAGCACGCCGGCTTGCAGATCCTGCCCGAACACTACCCCCATGTCGGTGTGGCGCTGATCGGCGCCGTCGCCGAAGTGCTGGGCGATTCGGTCACGCCCGAGATCGTTTCGGCCTGGACCAAGGCCTACTGGTTCCTTGCCGATCTGCTGATTGCGCGCGAGGAGCAGATCTATGCCGGCGCGGCCTCACTGGATGGCGGCTGGCGCGGCTGGCGGGCATTCGAGATCGCGGCGAAAGAGGACGAGACCGGCGAGATCGCCTCGTTCACCCTGCGCCCGGCTGATGGCGGCCCGGTGATGGCGCATCGCCCGGGCCAGTATCTCAGCTTCCGTTTTGATCTGGGCGAGGGGGAGGAAGCCCGGCGCAACTATTCCATCTCCTCGGCGCCGAATGGTCGCGACTATCGCATCACCGTCAAGCGCGAGCCGGGCGGCAAGGTGTCCGGTTGGCTGCACGAGCAGGCGGCGATCGGGACCAAGGTTCTGGTCTCACCGCCGGCCGGCGACTTCTTCCTCGACCCGCGGGGCAAGCGGCAAGTGGTGCTGCTGTCGGGCGGGGTCGGGCTGACGCCGATGATCTCGATGCTGGAGGCGCGCGAACGGGGCGATGCGCCGATGATCTATGTCCATGCTGCCCGCGATGGCAGCCAGCACGCCATGCGCGCGCGCCACGAATCCCTCGCGGATGAAAGCTATGTCTTCTACGAGAGCCCGGCGGCCAATGACGTGCAGGGGCGTGACTTCACCCGCCCGGGCCGGGTCGATACCGCCTGGCTGGCGCAAAAGACGCGCACCGATCTGGCCGACTATTACATCTGTGGTCCGACGGGCTTCATGGCCGAGATGGTCGCCGGGCTGAGGGCCGCCAATGTGCCAGATGACCGGATCCATTACGAGTTCTTCGGGCCGGCGGAAACGCAGCTCACCTGAACGGCGGAGACTAAGGATGCGCGGCCCGGATCATCCGGGCCGTTTTGCGTTTCGGCCTGCACTGCAGGCTGCCGGCAAAAAAATCTTCCGGGTCAAAGGAATGTGATGCGCATTTTTGGGCGCTTTGCCGTGTCTGTGGCATGATGGGGCGCGCCCCAGCCAGCAGGCAGACTGCGAAGGAGACCCAAGCGATGAAACTGAACTGGTCCGATGTGACACCCAAGGCCGATTTCCTGAACCGGCGCAGCTTCATGACGGCGGGCGCTGCCCTAGGCGCTTCGCTGATTGGCGGGCCCTCCCTGGCGCTGAGCGGCAAGGCCTCCGCGCTGTCCACCGACGAGAAGCCGAACAGCCTCGAGGAAATCACCAATTACAACAATTTCTACGAGTTCGGCACCGGCAAGGAAGATCCGGCCCGAAATGCCGGTTCGCTGACCACCGATCCCTGGTCGGTCGAGATCGGCGGGTTGGTTGACCGGCCGGGCAGCTATTCCGTCGCCGACCTCGCGCCCGAAAACGCGCTGGAGGAACGCATCTATCGCCTGCGCTGCGTCGAGGCCTGGTCGATGGTCATTCCCTGGATCGGGGTGCCGCTGGCCTCGGTGCTGCAGAAGGTGGGCGTGCAGCCGGGGGCGAAATTCGTGGCCTTCGAGACGCTGGTGCGCCCCGAAGAGATGCCGGGGCAGAAGCGGGCGATCCTCGACTGGCCCTATCGCGAGGGTCTGCGGATCGACGAGGCCATGCATCCTTTGGCGATTCTGGCGACCGGCCTCTATTCCGATCCGCTGCCCAAT